>NZ_CP018151.1:603386-1206772 GCF_001889265.1 Microbacterium sp. 1.5R | reverse complement strand
CTGACGTTCCTTCAGGCGCGGCCAGAGCAGAGCCAGGAACGCCGCGGCCGCCGCAGCATCCAGCCCCCAGGTCTTGGGGTCACCGAGCACGTCGCCGACGAGTGCCCCGATCAGGGTCGTGATGTTCCAGCCGATGAAGATGCCGATCCCGGTGACCCAGAAGCCGACCTGCCTCAGCCGCGGATCAGTCTGCGAGATGGCCACGGCGGTCGACTCGTCGATCGTGAAGTGCGCCGCCGCTATCCGCCGTCCGGTGGTCGTGCCGACGACGGGTGACATCCGCATGCCGTATGCGACATTGCGCACTCCCAGCAGCGCGGCCGACGCGATCGCCGACGGCAGTGCGGACACTCCTCCGGCGGCGAAGACTCCGACGAAGGCGAACTGCGACCCGCCCGTGAACATCAGCAGGCTCAGCACGCACGCCTGCCAGACGTCGAGTCCGGATGCCACGGCCAGCGCGCCGAACGAGATGCCATAGGCGCTGGTGGCGAGCACGACTCCCAGCGCTTCACGCCAGACCTCGCGGTCGGCGCTCATCGCACGATCGTTCGCTGCGGTGAACACATGACCATCATTCTGAACGCGGTGTCCGGGATAGTCAAGCGAACGATCGTTTGACATGATGAACACATGGAGGAACTCCGAACGCGCATCGCCCGCACTCTGCGCAGAGAGAGGGAGAGAGCCGGACTGTCCGTGTCGGAGTTGGCGCGTCGAGCGGGAATCTCGAAGGCGACCGTCTCCCAGCTGGAGTCCGGTGCCGGCAACCCCAGCGTCGAGACGCTCTGGGCGCTCGGCGTCGCGCTCGGGGTGCCGTTCGCCGTCCTCGTCGATCAGCAGAGCAACGCGCCGACGCTCATCCGCGCCGATGACCTCACGGGCGTCCCGTCGTCGGTCGCCGCGTACAGCGCGACCCTGCTCTCAGCGAGCCCGCCGGGTGCGAGGCGGGATGTGTACCTGATCCACGCGGATCCCGGGGATCCACGCCGCTCCGATCCGCATCACGTGGGAACGACCGAACACGTGATCCTCCTCTCCGGCCAGGCTCGGATCGGTCCGTCGGACGCCCCCGTGCTGCTGAACCCGGGCGACTATCTCTCGTACGCCGGAGACGCGCCCCACGTGTTCGAGGCGACCGTCGCCTCGACCAGTGCGGTGCTCATCTCGGAGCTGCGCTGAGCATCACTTCGGCGCGGAGCCCGAGACCGGTGACGGGTCCGGGATCTCGTCCGGCTTGTACTTCGGCAGCCGGGATGCAGGCAGGATCGCCACGGCACTGAGTCCCGCGAGCAGCAGCAGGCCGAGTCGCAGCGTCCCCAGACGCGACTCCTCGTTGACGGCCACCGCCGCGTCGACCTGCTCGGGCGTCGCATCCGTCTGCTCGAGTGCTGCGCGCAGGTCGTCGTTGCTGACGAAGTTCAGGTTGTCCATGTCGACCTGCGCGACGAGCGACGGCGGCAGCTCGGGGTGCTCGACGACCGCGCGGCCGATGCTCACCCCGAGGAGCGAGACGAGGAGTGCGCCGGCCAGAGCGGTCCCGACCGCCGAGGCGAGATTCTGCGTGGTGCCGCGCAACGAGCCGACATCACCCGCGAGCTCAGCCGGCGCCGCGGTGACGAGCACGTTGAAGACGAGGGTCACGAGCGCACCCTGACCGATGCCGAACACGACCAGCCCGAGGATCGTCGGAAGCGTCTCCCAGTTGTTGTTCACCACGAAGGACAGCCAGACGAGCGCGACCGTGGTGAGGATGAAGCCGAAGACGCCGATGACCCGCGGCGGGTAGCGCTTGTAGAACCGGACGACGAGTGTGGCGGTGATGAACACGGTCAGGTTGAAAGGCATCATCGCGAGCGACGTGTCGAAGGGCGTCCTTCCCTGCACGATCTGGATGTACAGGGGGATGGTGAAGTTCACGCACGCCTCGAGCGCCACGACGATGAACATCGCGTACACGGCAGCGCGCTCCTTCGACGAGTCGAGGATGCTGAGGTCGATCAGCGGCACCTTGCCCTCGGCCATCCGACGGCGAGTCCAGACGAAGAAGCATTGACCGAGCACGATCCCGACGACGACGAAGGCGGGCGCAGGCGAGAGCCCGAGGATGTTGAACGGTGCGGCCTCGGTCGCAGCGACGGCACCCCACCCGTTGAGGTTGTTGAAACCCAGGGTCAGAAGCACGATGGCCGCGCCGATGAGGAGCGACGCCACGAGGTCGATGCGGATCGACGCGTCTCCCCCATCACCTCGCAGCGTGAAGCTGAACGCGAAGACGACCACGGCGATGCCGAACACGATGAAGAACATCGGCCGCCATCCGACCAGGGTGCCGAGCGTGCCGCCGATGAGGAACGCGGTGACTCCCGAAATGGCTCGGGCGGACCCGATCGCACCGATCGCCGTCGCCTGCTGCGCGCCCCGATAGTTCTCGGCGATCAGCGCCACGATCGAGGGGACGATGATCGCTGCGGCGGCGCCGGCGACCGCCTGCCCCGCGATGGCCCAGCCCACACTCGGGGACACGATCATCAGCACCGACGACGCGGCGAACAAGCCGATCACGATCCGGAAGATGAGGACCCAGCCGACCCGCTGCCCGAGCTTCGCGCCGGTCATCACGAGGGCGGCCACGGCGAGGCCGTACATCACGATGGTGGTGCTGGCGACCGTCGGCGGCACGCCGAACTCACTGACCATGCCACCGAGGGATATCGGCAGGGCTGCCACGTTGAACGACATGAGCACCTGGGCGAGGAAGAGACTGACGAGCGGCATCCAGGAGGTCTTCGTGGATGCCGGAGCAGTGAGTGTCATGGCAGGGTCCTCTGAGCGGGGAAGGAGGTCAGTCCGTCGACCGAGCGGTCGGCGCGGGCGCGGAGGCGAACAGGTTCAGTCCGAGAGCGCGGGAGAGGTGACCGATGGCGAGCTGCGATCGCACGGAGTTTCCCGCCGCGTCGAGGCGCGGTGAGAATCCGGCGACGGCACCCTTGCCCGGCGCGACGGCGACGATCCCTCCTGCCACACCCGACTTGGCGGGCAGCCCGATCTCGAACAGCCACTCACCCGAGGCCTCGTAGAGGCCCGTGGATGCCACCACTGCGAGAGTGTCGCGGCAGACGTCCGCAGAGACCACCCGCTCGCCCGTGATCGGATTCACGCCGCCGTCGGCGAGCGTCGCCCCCATCACCGCGAGGTCGTGGGCCGTGACGCTGAGAGCGCACTGACGCGTGTAGACGTCGACGACCTCGTCGGGGTCGCCGACCAGCCGTCCGTAGCTGCGGAGCAGCCAGCCCATCGCCCGGTTGCGCTCGTTGGTCGCGGCTTCCGAGGCGTACACCACGCCGTCGAGGCTCAGCGCGCGGCCGGCGAAAGCAGAGAGCCCCTCGCGCACGCGCTCCCACTGCTCGACAGCCGTCTGCCCCGGCATCAGTGCCGTCGTCGCGATCGCACCGGCGTTGACCATCGGATTCATGGGGTGTCCGCCGTTGAGCTCGAGCGCCATCAGGGAGTTGAAGGCGAGGCCGGTGTTGTTGACGCCGACGATGTCGCGCACCCGCTCATGGCCGTGCTCCTGGATCGCCAGGGCGTAGACGAACATCTTCGAGATCGACTGGATCGAGAACGGATGCTGCGCATCCCCGGCGTCATGCAGGCCGCCGTCGACCTCGATGACCGCGAGACCGAACAGCTCGGGGTCGGCGTCGGCGAGCACCGGGATGTAGTCGGCGACCGCGCCGCCGTGGTCCTGCGCATACAGGCGATGAGCCTCACGCACGAGCTGGTCGACCCTGTCCCACCCGGGCAGCCCACCCGTCGAGACCTGCTGCGGGATGCCTGCCAGCGCCGCGACGTCCATGCGTTCTCCTTCGAGTCCACGACCCCCCAGCCGTCATCGCTCACCGTAGTGCCAATGCGTCGCGCTGCCTAGGGCAGGCAGTGCCCTGTTGCGACACATGTCCGGAGACACCGAGACCCACCGCCGCACGCAGGCGGGGTGGGTCTCGGAGGGAGGGTGTGCGGAGCTGCGACTCAGTACCAGTTCACCGACTGGGAGTGGCCCCACGCACTGCAGGGGGTGCCGTAGACCGACGAGATGTATCCGAGGCCCCAGCGGATCTGAGTGGCCGCGTTGGTCTGCCAGTCGGAACCGGCTGACGCCATCTTGCTTCCGGGCAGAGCCTGCGGGATCCCCGTCGCGCCACCCGAGGCGTTGTACGCCTTGTAGTTCCAGCCGGACTCCTTGGTCCACAGCGAGTTCAGGCAGGAGAACTGGTCCTCGCCCCAGCCGTACTCGCTCGACGCGATGTCGCGAGCCGCGGCCTTCGCGCCGTCGACGGTGTTCGTCTGAGCGAGCGCCGCGGCTTCAGCCGCCGCCTGGGCCGCAGCCGCGTCCGCAGCGGCCTTCGCCTCCTGGGCTGCGACATAGGACGCCTGCAGCGCAGCGGTCTCCGCGACGATCTCGTCCGTTCCGGTGACTGCGTACGCGGTCAGGCTCGAGAGCTCCCTGTTCGAGAAGTCATCACGGTCCGCCAGCTGATCGACCCACGTGGTCACGTCAGCGGTGTCGACGCTCGAGGGTGCGGCGCCCAGATCGAGGCCCGATGCCGCGACCTCTGCGTTCAGCGCCTCCGCTGCCGCGACGGCATCCTGAGCGGCGACCATCGTGAGCGCCGAGTCATCCGCGCTCTTGGCCGGGGCGTCCGGCTCGCCGGTGACGAACGAGGTGACGCCTGCGACGGCGTCCGGCAGCTCGGCGCCGGCCGCGGGGGCGGACACGATGCCGACCGTCAGAGCGAGGCCGAGCACGCCTCCGGTGATCGTTCCGAGAATCAGTTTCGGGCGACGCGCCGTGATGGCGTTACGAGCTGTCGCCGCCGCGTGGGCGCGCCGAAGCGCACGGGTGGTGTGAAGCATTGGGTTCGACTTTCGGGTCGTCGTACGCCCGTCACAGGACACTCATCGGGAGATCGCCCCAGGCGCAAGGTAACGATTCTGCAACGGCACTCCTGGACGTTTCGTGAGAAAGGGGCCCTGTACCGCCGTTTCCGGCGGTACAGGGCCCCTTCTCTCAGACGATTCTCAGACGTTCGCGTCCTGGCGCTTCAGGCGAGCGGTCTCACGCGCACGAGTGTTCGCGTCGAGGTTCACCTTGCGGATGCGGACGACCTCGGGCGTGACCTCGACGCATTCGTCGTCACGGGCGAACTCGAGGCTCTCCTCGAGCGTCAGCTGGCGCGGGGGCGTCATCGACTCGAAGGTGTCGGAGCTCGCCGCACGCATGTTGGTGAGCTTCTTCTCCTTCGTGATGTTGACGTCCATGTCGTCGGCGCGGGAGTTCTCGCCGATGACCATGCCCTCGTAGACCTCCTGCGTGGGCTGCACGAAGAACGACATGCGCTCCTGCAGGGCGATCATCGCGAACGGAGTCACGACGCCCTGACGGTCGGCCACGATCGAGCCGTTCTGACGGGTCGTGATGGAACCGGCCCACGGCTCGTAGCCGTGCGAGATCGCGTTCGCGATGCCGGTGCCTCGGGTCGTCGTGAGGAACTCGCTGCGGAACCCGATGAGACCGCGCGACGGGACGATGAACTCCATGCGCACCCAGCCGGTGCCGTGGTTCGTCATGTTCTCCATGCGGCCCTTGCGGTTCGCCAGGAGCTGCGTGATCGCGCCGAGGTGCTCCTCCGGCGTGTCGATCGTGAGGTGCTCGAACGGCTCGTACGTCTTGCCGTCGATCTTCTTCGTGACCACCTGCGGCTTGCCGACGGTGAGCTCGAAGCCCTCACGGCGCATGTTCTCGACGAGGATGGCCAGCGCCAGCTCTCCGCGGCCCTGCACCTCCCAGGCGTCCGGGCGTCCGATGTCGACGACCTTGAGCGAGACGTTGCCGATCAGCTCCTTGTCGAGACGGTCCTTGACCATGCGAGCGGTGAGCTTGTGACCCTTGACCTTGCCCATGAGCGGCGAGGTGTTGGTGCCGATCGTCATCGAGATGGCCGGGTCGTCGACGGTGATCGCGGGAAGCGGCCGGACATCCTCGGGGTCGGCGATCGTCTCGCCGATCGTGATGTTCTCGAAGCCGGCGATGGCGACGATGTCGCCCGGGCCCGCCGAATCGGCCGGGTAGCGCTCGAGCGCCCGCGTCTTGAGCAGCTCGGTGATGCGTGCGTTCTGGTGCGTGCCGTCAGCGCGGACCCAGGCGACCGTCTGGCCCTTCTTCAGCGTGCCGTTGAAGACGCGCAGCAGAGCGAGACGACCGAGGAAGGGGCTGGAGTCGAGGTTGGTGACCCAGGCCTGCAGCGGGTGCTCGTCGTCGTAGGCGGGAGCGGGGACGTGCTCGAGGATCGCCTCGAACAGCGGCTCGAGGTCGTCGTTGTCGGGCAGCGATCCGTCGGCGGGGCGGTTCTGCGAGGCCGCGCCGGCACGGCCGGACGCGTAGACGACGGGAACGTCGAGCAGGGCGTCGACATCGAGGTCGGGCACGTCGTCGACGAGGTCGGACGCGAGGCCGAGCAGCAGGTCGTGGGCCTCTTCCTCGACCTCGGCGATACGAGCGTCGGGACGGTCGGTCTTGTTGACCAGGAGGATGACGGGCAGCTTGGCCTCGAGAGCCTTGCGCAGCACGAAACGGGTCTGCGGGAGCGGGCCCTCGCTGGCGTCGACGAGCAGCACGACGCCGTCGACCATCGACAGGCCGCGCTCGACCTCACCACCGAAGTCGGCGTGGCCGGGGGTGTCGATCACGTTGATCGTGATCTCCTTGCCCTGAGCATGCTTGCCCTTGTAGGTGATCGCCGTGTTCTTGGCGAGGATCGTGATGCCCTTCTCGCGCTCGAGGTCGTTCGAGTCCATCGCGCGCTCATCGACGTGGGCGTGTTCGCCGAACGAGCCGGTCTGACGCAGCATGGCGTCGACGAGAGTGGTCTTGCCGTGGTCGACGTGCGCGACGATTGCGACGTTGCGGAGGTCAGAGCGAAGGGCGTGCGCCATGCAGATGTCCTAAAGAGTGTGGGGTTTTGCCGAGAAGCCGACGTTCCAGACTATCGTATTCGGGCGAGTCGTTCCTGAGCGCTCTCGAAGTAGCATCGTGATCGTGACCGTCGCCGACCTCTCCCCCGCTCCCTCACGCAGTCGTCTGTGGTGGGAGGTGGCGATCGTCCTCGCGCTCGGCCTCGGTCAGTCAGCGGTGTATGCGGTCGTTCAGCTGGCGTACCGCCTCACCGACGAGACGCCGCTCGCCGACCAGACCGCGACCCTGAACCCCTCCCGGAGCGATCGGGAGATCTTCGACCTGATCTACCAGATCCTGTCGATCGGCTTCTCCCTCGTCCCGGTGCTGCTGGTGTGCTTCCTTCTCTGGCAATCCTCGAGGCCGCACCTCGCGCGCCTGGGTCTCGACGGCACCCGGGTGGGTCCGGACGTCGGTCGCGGGATCCTCCTGGTGGCAGCCATCGGCATCCCGGGCATCGGGCTGTATCTCGCCGGCCGCGCACTCGGGCTGTTCGTCGCGGTGAATCCCGCGGGGCTCGACAGCCACTGGTGGACCATCCCGGTGCTTCTCCTCGCTGCAGCGCGCGCATCGCTGCAGGAGGAGTTCGTCGTGCTCGGATATCTCTTCGCCCGGCTCAGGCAGCTCGGCTGGGGTCCGTGGGCCATCATCGTCGCCACATCGCTGCTGCGCGCGAGCTACCACCTCTATCAGGGGCCGGGAGCCTTCATCGGGAACCTGGCGATGGGGCTGCTCTTCGGATGGCTGTTCCAGCGCAGCGGACGGCTCATGCCGTTCCTCGTCGCGCACTTCCTGATCGACGCGACCGTGTTCGTCGGCTACCCGTGGGCTGCGGCGACCTGGCCGGCGCTGTTCGGGCTGCCCGGCTGAGAGCCGAGGCGGGGTCAGCCGTTCGCGATCAGGATCGACGCCACGGCCCAGAGCACGATGACACCGAGGGCGATGAGCGCCCGATAGTCCCACGTGCGGCGGATCGGCGCTTCCGCACCGGAGAGAGCAGCCTGCCAGCGGTCACGGACGTCGGTGAGGTCGCGGAGCGCGACGGGGGCCTTGGCCTCGTCGTCGCCGGTCGCGCGTCGCACGGGCCGCGCTCGAGCCGGCCCTCCGTAGCTCGACAGGTCGGTGCCGTCGTCGAGCGAGAAGACAAGCTGCCAGCGCAGGTCGACGTCGCGCACGCGGCTCCAGCCGAACGAGGTGCGACGCAGCATGTTCTGCACCATCGCTCCCTGGTCGTCGATGCGGACGACCGAGACGAAAGCGATCTCGTAGACCACCCAGAGTCCGAGCAGCACCCAGGGTGCGAGCAGGAGCATCTGGCCCCAGCCGGCGCGTACGACGGCGTCACCGAGCAGGAAGATCGCGAGCAGCGAGCACAGCACGAGGGAGACAGGCCCGGAGGCCGCACGGAAAGTCCGTGCGGCCTCCGGTCGAGGGTCGATGCTCACTCTCAGTGACCGCCGAGGGTGATGGTCGCCCCGGGGATCGCCTTGAGCAGACGATCGGTGTACTCCTGCTGGGGATTCGCGAAGATCTCGTCGACAGTGCCCTGCTCGACGATCTTGCCCTTCTCCATGACGCACACCAGATCGCTCGACACTCGGACGACCGCGAGGTCGTGAGTGATGAACAGGTAGGTGAGCCCGAGCTCCGACTGGAGCTCGGCCAGCAGCTGCAGCACCTGATCCTGCACCAGCACGTCGAGCGCCGACACCGCCTCGTCGAGGACGATGATGTCGGGCTTGAGCGCGAGAGCGCGTGCGATCGCGACACGCTGACGCTGACCGCCCGAGAGCTCGTTCGGATACCGGGTCGCGAGGACGCGCGGAAGCGAGACCTGGTCGAGCAGCTCCTCGACCCGCTCGCGCTGCGAGGCGCGATCGCCGACGCCGTGGATCTGCATCGGCTCGGCGATGGTGTTGCCGATGTTGCGCAGTGGATCGAGCGAGCCGTACGGGTCCTGGAAGACCGGCTGCATGCGCCGACGCAGACCGAACGCCTGCGCATTCGACAGCCTCGACACATCCTGCCCGTCGATCTCGATGGTTCCGCTGGTCGGCTCTTCGAGCTTCAGCACCATCTTGGCGACCGTGGACTTGCCAGAGCCCGACTCGCCCACGAGCGCGAGCGTCTTGCCGCGAGGGATCTCGAAGGACACGTCGTCGACAGCGCGGAACGCTTCACTGCGGAAGTTCCCCTGGCGGATCCGGTAGTCCTTCGTGAGTCCGGCGACGCGCACCGTCGGCGGGATGTCGGCGAGGTCGTCGAGCGTCTCGATCCCCCGGTCCTCCACCACCGCCTGGATGCGCTGCGATGCGACGCTGGGCGCCGCGGCGACCAGTCGCTTCGTGTACGGGTGCTGCGGGTTCTCGAGGATCTCGCGGCTGGGACCGGACTCGACGATGTTGCCGCCGTTCATCACGATGATCTTGTCCGCCCGCTCGGCTGCGAGACCGAGATCGTGTGTGATCAGGAGCACCGAGGTGCCCTTGTCACGGGTGAGCGACGCCATGTGGTCGAGGATCACGCGCTGCACGGTGACGTCGAGAGCCGAGGTCGGCTCGTCGGCGATGAGCAGCTTGGGGTCGGCCGCGAGGCCCATCCCGATGAGCGCGCGCTGGCGCATGCCTCCCGAGAACTGGTGCGGGAACTGGTGCAGACGCTTCTCGGCGTCGGCGAGTCCGGCCTGCTGCAGCACCTCGACGGTGCGCGCCTTGGCCGCATCGCGCCCCTGGGCGATGCCGTTCGCACGGATCGCCTCTTTCACCTGGAAGCCGATGCTCCAGACGGGGTTGAGGTTCGACATCGGGTCCTGCGGCACGAAGCCGATGTCCCGGCCTCGGACGGCCTCGATCTCGCGACGGTTGAGCGTCGTGAGCTCGCGCCCCTCGAGGGTGATCGATCCCGCGGTGACCTGGCCGGTGCCGGGCAGCAGGTTCACGATGGCCGTGGCCGTCGTGGACTTGCCCGAGCCCGACTCGCCCACGATCGCGACGGTCTCTCCGGGCATGACGTCGAAGCTCACTCCGTGGAGCACTTCGCGCAGACCCTCCTGCGTGCGGAACGCGACGCTCAGGTCGCGGATGCTCAGCAGCGGGACCTGTTCGGTGATTCGCTCGCTCATCGGCGTGCCCTCGCCTTCGGGTCGAGGGCGTCTCGGATGAGCTCGCCCAGGGTGACGAACGCCAGCACCGCGAGGGTGAGGGCGATCGACGGATAGATGAGCGCCATCGGCGCGACACGCAGCGATGCCTGAGCCTTCGCGATGTCATTTCCCCACGACATCACGTCGCTGCCGAGACCCACCCCGAGGAACGAGAGCGTCGCTTCCGCGACGATCGCGGCGGCGAGGCCGAGCGTCGAGACGACGAGCAGCGGAGCGATGGCGTTCGGGACCACGTGGTTCAGGAGGATCTTGAACTTCGACTGACCGAGCGCCTGCGACGCCATCACGAAGTCCGCCTGCCGCACACGGAGCACCTCGGCCCGCACGACGCGAGCCGTGGACGCCCAGGCGAACGCTCCGATGGCGAACGCGAGCGTCCACACCGAACGGGAATCCCGGAACACGGTCATCACGACGACGGCCGCGAGGATGTACGGGATGGCGAAGAAGATGTCGCCGATGCGCGAGAGCACCGAGTCGAGCCATCCGCCGTAGAAGCCCGCGAGAGCTCCCATGATCAGGCCGAGAACGGACGAGATCAGCGTCGCGATGAGGCCGACGGCCAGCGACGTCTGCGCGCCCCAGACGATGCGCGCATAGATGTCGCAGCCCTGGAACGTGAACCCGAGCGGGTGTCCGTCCGTCGGACCGCCGTTGCTGTTCGACAGCTGGCAGTCGTTGTTCGGCGGCGTCGCGGTGAACAGAGTCGGCCACAGCGCCATCACGAGGAAGAACAGCGCGAGGACGACCGAGAACCAGAACAGCGGACGACGACGCAGGTCGAACCAGGCGTCACGCCAGAGGTTGCTGGGCTTGTCCGAGATCCGAACGGCGTCGACCGCGATCGACTCCGTCTCGATCGGAGCGACGTAGTGCTTCTGAGATGTGGGATCAGGCATAGCGAATCCTCGGGTCGAGCAGACCGTAGAGCAGGTCGATGAGAAGGTTCACCAACACGTACAGGATGACGAACACGGTCACGAACGAGACGACCGTGGGTCCCTCGCCGCGCTGGATCGCCTGGAAGAGCGTGTTTCCCACACCGGGGACGTTGAAGATGCCCTCGGTGACGGTGGCGCCCACGAGCAGCACGCCGAAGTTCGTGGCGGAGTTCGTGATCACCGGGATCAGGGAGTTGCGCAGCACGTGCACGGGCAGCACGCGGTTGCGCGAGAGGCCCTTGCTGTACGCCGTGCGCACCCAGTCCTGGTTCAGGGTCTCGATGACCGAGCTGCGCATGAGACGCATGCTCACCGCATAGAGGCTGAAACCGAGCACGATCGCCGGCAGCCACAACCCGCCCCAGTCGTTGTCCGCACCCACCGTGGGTTTGAACCAGCCGAGCTGGATCGCGAGGAAGTACTGCGCGAGGAACGCCACCACGAAGATCGGGATCGCGATCGCGACCAGCGCCACGACGAGCGAGACGTTGTCGAACAGCTTGCCCTTGCGCAGCGCCGAGATGGTGCCGATGACGATGGCGAGCACGAACTCGATGGCGATGGCCATGACTGCGAGTCGGCCGGTGACCGGAAGCGTGGCGGCGAGCACAGCCGAGACCGGGCGGCCCGAGTAGGTCGTGCCCAGGTCGCCCTGGAAGACGCCGGTGATGTAGTACCAGTACTGCACGATGAACGGCTGGTCCAGGTGGTACTGCGCGCGCAGCTGCTCGACGACCGCCGGGTTGGGCGTCTTGTCGCCGAACAGGGCGAGGATCGGGTCGCCGGGCATGGCGAACACGAGGAAGTAAATGAGCAGGGTGGCTCCGAAGAAGACCGGGATCACCTGCAGGAGACGTCTCAGAATGTAACCGAGCATCCGCTTGTCCCTTCTTGAGGGGAAAGAAAGCTACGTGAACACAAGCCTGTGAGGCGGTGACGAAGAATCGTCACCGCCTCACAGGTGAAGTGCCGTCAGACTTACTCGCCGGCCTTCGTGATCTCGTAGTACAGCGGAACCGAGTTCCAGCCGAACGTGACGTTGTCGACGTTCTCGCTGAAGCCACCGGTCACGTTCGAGTACCACAGCGGGATCGCGGGAAGGTCCTGGAACAGGACCTCCTGCGCCTTGGTGAAGTCCTCGATCTGAGCCTCGGCGTCGGGGTTGCTGATGCCGGCGGAGATGAGCTCGTCGAACTCGGGGTTCGTGTAGTCACCGTCGTTGGAGCCTGCGCCGGTGGCGTAGAGCGGTCCGAGGAAGTTGTACAGACCCGGGTAGTCGGCCTGCCAGCCCGAGCGCGCAGCCGTGGTGATGGTGCGGTCGTTGATCTTCGTGCGAAGGTCCTGGAAGGTCGGGTACGGGTCACCCGATGCCTCGATGCCGAGCGTGTTCTTGATGCTGTTGCTCACCGCGTCGACCCAGGCGTCGTGGCCGCCGTCGGAGTTGTACGCGATCTTGAACTCGCCGTCCCACGGTGCGATGGCGTCGGCCTCAGCCCACAGCTCCTTCGCCTTCTCGGGGTCGAAGTCGAGGACCTCGCTGCCGGGAACCGAGTCGGACCAGCCGTCGATGACCGGAGAGGTGAAGTCGGATGCCGGGGTGCGGGTGCCCGAGAAGATCGTCTCGGTGATCTCCTCGCGGTTGATCGCCATCGACAGCGCCTGACGACGCAGCTGGCCCTCTTCGCCGCTGAAGTGCGGGAGGAACTGGCCGATGGTGAAGGACTGGAACACAGCGGAGGGCTGGTTCACAGCACGGTCGCCGAGCTCGTCGGTGAAGACCGGGAGCGAGTTCGTCGGGATCGCGTCGATGACGTCGACCTCGTTCGACAGCAGGTCGGCGTATGCGGCCTCCTGCGTGGCGTAGAACTTGATGGTCAGACCGCCGTTGGCGGCCTGACGGCCACCGTCGTAGTCGTCGTTGCGGACGAGGTCGATCTGGACGTCGTGCTGCCACGCGTCTTCGCCGTCGATCATGTACGGACCGTTGCCGATCGGGTTCTGACCGAACGCTTCCATGTCCTCGAACGCGACGTCGGGGAGCGGGTAGAAGGCCGAGTAGCCGAGACGCAGAGCGAAGTCGGATGCCGGCTTGTTCAGCGCGATCGTGAAGGTGTAGTCATCGACCTGCTTGAGACCCGTGAGCTCGGAGTCGGTGTCGTAGCTGAAGCCCTCGATGTCCTCGAAGAAGTAGCTGGAGAGGTGAGCGTTCGACGCCTTGGCGCCCTCGTTCCACGCCTTGATGAAGTTGTCGGCGGTGACTTCTTCACCGTCGGTGAAGGTCAGGCCTTCCTTGATCTTGACGGTGAGGTTCTGCGGGTCCTCCGTGGTGATCTCCTCAGCCACGTCGTTGACGGGCTTGCCGTCGGCGTCGTAGTAGATCAGACCGGCGAAGATCTCGTCGAGGATCTTTCCGCCGCCCACCTCGTTGGTGTTGGTGGGGATCAGCGGGTTCTCGGGCTCCGAGCCGTTCGTGGTGATGATGGCGTCGGCGTCGGTGTTCGCACCGGAGCCGCCGTCGCCTTCATTGCCGCTTCCACCGCTCGCGCAGCCCGCGAGCGCCAGGGCGCCGATCGCGAACAGCGCAGTGCCCGCAAGGGCGATCTTGTTGCGCTTCACTTTGTGTCCTCCTGTGGACGGGTATTCATCAGACTGCGCGCTCATCGTCGAACGCGTAGGGATAGTTGACTGTAACCCGCGGTTTCGTGGACGCCGCTCTCGGCTAATGAACCGTTACTGAGTGGTGACCAACTGAAACATCCCCGAAACACGCGGAAATGCACGGAAACGAGTGACGGCGTCGTGTCCGCATGGACACGACGCCGTCACCCCTCAGGATTCGGTTCAGGCGAACGCCTCGATCGGCGGGCAGGCGCACACGAGGTTGCGGTCACCGTACGCCTGGTCGATGCGGCGCACGGGCGGCCAGTACTTGCCTGCCACCAGGGCGTGCACCGGATAGGCGGCGTCTTCACGGCTGTAGGCGTGCTCCCACTCCCCCGCGATCAGCGAGACTGCGGTGTGCGGAGCGTTGACGAGAGGGTTGTCGTCCGCGGGCCAGCGCCCGGCGGCGACGGCATCCGCTTCGGCCTTGATCATGATCATGGCCTCGATGAACCGCTCGATCTCGCCGAGGTCCTCGGACTCGGTGGGTTCGACCATCAGAGTCCCCGCGACCGGGAACGACATGGTCGGTGCGTGGAAGCCGAAGTCGATCAGTCGCTTGGCGACGTCGTCGACGGTGATCCCGGTCTCCTCGCGAAGCGGACGCAGGTCGAGGATGCACTCGTGCGCCACCCGGCCGTCCTCCCCCGCGTACAGCACGGGGAAGTGCTCGCCCAGGCGCGCGGCGATGTAGTTCGCGGACAGCACCGCGGCCGCGGTCGCGTGACGGAGGCCGTCGGCGCCCATCATTCGCACATAGGACCACGAGATCGGCAGAATGCCCGCAGATCCGTACGGTGCCGCCGACACCGCGCCGCCTTCGAAGACGAATCCGCCCGCATGCTCCGCCCGCTGCGCGAGCGGGTGCGACGGCAGGTGGGCCGCGAGGTGCGCCTTGGCTGCGACGGGGCCCACACCGGGGCCGCCGCCGCCGTGCGGGATCGCGAACGTCTTGTGCAGGTTGAGGTGCGAGACGTCGCCGCCGAGATCGCCGAACCGGGCGTAGCCGAGCAGCGCGTTGAGGTTCGCACCGTCCACGTACACCTGGCCGCCGGCGTCGTGCACCGCGGTCGTGATCTCGACCACGTCCTGCTCGTAGACGCCATGCGTCGACGGGTAGGTGATCATCAGCGCCGAGAGCTCGTCGGCGTGCGCCGCGATCTTCGCCCGCAGGTCGTCGAGGTCGACGTTCCCGAGCTCATCGCACGCCACGACGACGACCTTCATTCCGGCGAGCACCGCGGAGGCCGCGTTGGTGCCGTGCGCGGACGACGGGATCAGGCACACCGTGCGCTGCGTGTCGCCGTTCGCGAGGTGGTATCCGCGGATGGCGAGGAGGCCGGCCAGCTCGCCCTGCGAGCCGGCGTTCGGCTGCAGCGAGACGGCGTCGTACCCCGTGACCTCGGCGAGCCACGCTTCGAGCTGCGTGATCATGTCGAGATACCCCGCGACATCGGATGCCGGCGCGAACGGGTGGATGCCCGCGAACTCCGGCCACGTGATCGATGCCATCTCGGTCGCCGCGTTGAGCTTCATCGTGCAGGACCCGAGCGGGATCATGCCGCGGTCGAGCGCATAGTCACGATCGGCGAGGCTCTTGAGATAGCGCATCATCGCCGTCTCGCTGCGGTGCGCGTGGAAGACGGGGTGCGTGAGGTACTCGTCCTGACGGAGCAGATCGCCGGGGAGGCCGCCCTGCGAACCGGAGCCGAAGAATCCGAATGCGCGCTCCCGGGCACCGCCGAAGACCTGAGCGACCTGATGGAGCTCGGCGACCGTCGTGGTCTCGTCGATCGAGATGCCGATCGTGTCGGCATCCGCGGCGTGCAGCAGGATGCCGAAACCGTGATGGGCCTGCTCCACGAACTCGGCAGCGCGCCCCGGCACCCGCACCTGGAGGGTGTCGAAGAACGAGTCGTGCACGACGTCCGCACCCGCATCGGCGAGCCAGTCGCGCAGCATCGCGGTCTTGGCCGCGACCTCCCGGGCGATCGCCTTCAGTCCATCGGGACCGTGGTAGACGGCGTACATCGACGCCATCACGGCGAGCAGCACCTGAGCCGTGCAGATGTTGCTCGTCGCCTTCTCGCGGCGGATGTGCTGCTCGCGGGTCTGCAGCGACAGCCGATACGCCGGCTTGCCGTCGGCATCGACAGAGACGCCGACGAGACGGCCGGGCAGCTGACGTTCGAGCCCTGCGCGCACAGCCATGTAGCCCGCGTGCGGGCCTCCGAAGCCGATCGGCACGCCGAAGCGCTGCGTCGTCCCGACCGCGACATCGGCCCCGAGCGAGCCCGGCGACGCGATGAGGGTGAGCGCGAGGAGGTCGGCCGCGACGACGGCGAGCCCGCCCGCGAGGTGCGCCGCATCGATCACGGCCGCCGGGTTCCAGACTCGCCCGGAGGCCCCCGGGTACTGCACGAAGACTCCGAACAGCTCGGCGGGCAGCTCTTCACCCGCCGCGAAGTCGACGGACACCAGTTCGATGCCCACGGCCTCGGCACGGGTCTCGAGCAGTGCCTTCGTCTGCGGGAACGCGTCGGCGTCGACGGCGAAGACGTTCGACGCCTTCTTCGACGCGCGGCGTGCCAGCAGCATCCCCTCGACCACAGCGGTCGATTCGTCGAGCATCGACGCGTTCGCGGTGGTCAGGCCGGTCAGTTCGGCGACCATCGTCTGGAAGTTGATGAGTGCTTCGAGGCGACCCTGCGAGATCTCGGGCTGGTACGGCGTGTACGCGGTGTACCACGACGGATTCTCGAGCACGTTGCGCTGGATCACCTGAGGGGTGATCGTGCCGTAGTACCCGAGACCGATCATCGGCCGGTTCACCGTGTTGCGGGACGCGAGCGCTCGCAGCTCGGCGAGCGCCTCGGTCTCGCTCGCTGCGCGCGGGATCACGGACTCCGTGGAGGCGGGGGTGAAGATCGAAGCGGGCACGGCCTGACGCATCAGCGCCTCGACCGGGCTCCAGTCCTCGAGCTTCGACTCGACGCCCAGCGTGTCGAGCATCTGGCGCTGGGCGGCGGCGGTGGTTCCGATATGACGATCGGCGAACGAGACCACTGGACGATCAGCCCTCCGTGAGAGCGACGTACGCGTCGCGGTCCATCAGGCCCTCGAGCGCACCGGCGGCGACGGAGACCTTGATGAGCCAGCCTCCGTCGAACGGCTCGGCGTTCACGAGCGACGGGTCGTCGACGACGGCGTCGTTGATCTCGACGACCGTGCCGGTGACCGGGGCGTAGAGCTCGCCGACCGACTTGGTCGACTCGATCTCACCGACGACCGACCCTGCGGTGATCTCGGTGCCGACGGCGGGGAGTTCGACAAACACGACGTCTCCCAGCTTGTCGGCCGCGTAGTCGGTGATCCCGATGGTCACGGTGTCACCGTCAGCGGCGATCCACTCGTGCTCGTCGGTATAGCTGAGTGCGTTGAGATCGGTCATTTGGTCCTCCGGTAGAAAGGCAGGGCGGTCACGGTCGCGGGGATCCTGGTCCCCCGCACATCAAGGAATACTGCGGTTCCCGCGGCAGCGGAAGAAGGTGCCACGTAGGCCATCGCGATCGGGTGGCCGAGCGTCGGGCTCAGTGCACCGCTGGTGACCTCGCCCAGCACGATGCCGTCCGCGTCGACCACCGAGTAGCCCGCGCGTCCGGCACGCTTGCCCTCGGCGACCAGGCCGACGAGCACCGGAGCGTCGGATGCGGCATCCACCGCTCCCTTGCCGATGAAGTCATCTTTGTCGGACACCACCACTCGCCCGAGACCGGCCTGAGACGGCTTCGTCTCGCGCGAGAGCTCGTGACCGTAGAGAGGCATCCCCGCTTCGAGCCGGAGGGTGTCGCGCGCGGCGAGGCCCGCGGGGACGAGCCCGTGCGGCTGACCCGCCTCGACGAGGGCATCCCACAGGGCGGGTGCGTCGGCGGCTATCACCAGAAGCTCGAATCCGTCCTCACCCGTGTAGCCCGTGCGGGCGAGCAGCAGCGGTGCACCCTGGAACAGCGCATCGGCCCAGGCGTAGTACTTCTGTTCCGCCCATGGGGTGCCGAGATCGGTGATGCCCGGCGTCGACGAGACGATCGCCTCGGAGGCGGGGCCCTGGACCGCGAGCAGGGCATAGTCGTCGGAGACGTCTTCGACGTCCACGCCCCTGTCGCCGATGAACCCCGCGAAGCTGCGGTCCTCTCCCTCGGCCCTGGCGGGCATCTCGCGTTCGATCCGCGATGGGAACGAACGGACGCGCGATGCGAACGCCTGGTCGACGAATCCGCGGTTCCCCGCGTTCGCGATCACCAGGAAGCGGTCGTCTGCGAGCCGGTAGACGATGACGTCGTCGATGATCCCGCCGTCGTCGGCGAGCATCAGGGAGTACTTCGCCTTGCCGACCGCCATCGCCGACAGCCGGCCCGCGAGCGAGTAGTCGAGGAACTCCCCGGCGAAGTCGCCGGTGACGAGGAACTCCGCCATATGGGAGATGTCGAAGATGCCGGCCGCCTGCCGCACGGCGTGGTGCTCGGCGAGGTCGGACGTGTATCGCACCGGCATCTGCCAACCGCCGAAGTCGGTGAACGATGCACCGAGCGCCTCGTGGCGCTCACGCAGCGGGGTGTAGCGGGGGTCGGACATGGAGTTCTCCCGGGCTGGATCGGGCGGAACAGCGACGCTGCTCCTGGGAACTCCCCCTCTGTCATGAGCCTGAGAGCTTCGCCCAGAGACTGGGCTTTCACCGTCGGCGGATCCGAGCTGACGCGGCGTCGCTCGAGATCGCTTTTCAGAGTGGCCGGAACCGCGCGGTACGCGTACCTGAGAGATTGGCGGGGAGGCTTGCTCCTTCGGTGCCCGGCTGCATTCGCCGGGGCTCTCCCGCGTGGGTCATTCGGCCTGTCTTCACTTGTGGCCTCAGTCTAGCGGGTCGACGTCGTCGGCACAGGCCGCAGAAAGCCGCGCTCCCCCGACGCCCCGAAGGAGGGGCGCCAGGCGAGCGCGGCGTCATCCACTGAAGGTCAGCGACCCGCCAGCTCGGCTCTGACCTCGTCTCGCAGACGCCCGAGGTTCTCGGGCTCGGGCGCGGCGCCCAGCAATGTCCTGGTGTACTCGTGCTGCGGATTGAGGATGACCTCGTCGGCTGGGCCGCGCTCGACGACATCACCCTTGTAGAGCACCATGATCTCGTCGCTGAAGTGACGTGCCGTCGCGAGATCGTGCGTGATGTAGAGCACGCCGAGGTTCTCCTCCCGCTGCAGGTCTGCCAGCAGGTTGAGCACTCCCAGTCGGATCGAGACATCGAGCATCGAGACCGGCTCATCCGCGACGATGAACCGCGCGCCCGGGGCGAGCGCACGAGCGATCGCCACCCGCTGCCGCTGACCACCGGACAGCTCATGCGGGCGACGTTCCGCGAAGCTCTCGCCGGGCGACAGCCGCACGCGCTCGAGCAGCTCGATCGCCCGCGCCCGCACCTGGGAGCCAGACAGCTTGGGGTGGTGGAGCCGGATCGGCCGCTCCAGGTGATGGATGATCGTGTGGAACGGGTTGAGTGACGCGAAGGGGTCCTGGAAGACCATCTGCACCTGGGAGCGGTAGTCCTCCACGGCGCGGCCGCGCATGCCCGAGTCCTTGCCGTCGAGCAGGATCTGCCCGCCCGTCGGCGTCTCGAGCTTCATCAGCATCCGGGCGATCGTCGACTTGCCCGACCCGGACTCGCCGACGAGAGCGACCGTCTTCCCCGCTTCGATGGTGAACGAGACGTCCTTCACCGCGTGCAGGACCGACGTCTTGAGGCCGGATCGCAGCGTGAAGTCCTTCACCAGGTTGCGGGCTTCGAGGGTGGGAGCACTCATCGGACCTCCTCCTGACTGGGCTGGTTGCCGGTGCGGACGAAATCTCCGCGCTCGCCGGTCAGACTCGGGAAGCTCGACAACAGCTTCTTGGTGTATTCATGCTGGGGCGTGCGGTAGATCTCCTCCGCGGTGCCCTCCTCGACGATCTGCCCCTGCAGCATCACGGCGATGCGGTCGCTGATCTCGATCAGCATGGGCAGGTCGTGCGTGATGAAGATCACCGCGAAGCCCAGCCGCTCACGCAACCTCATGATCTCGCGGATGATCCCGCGCTGCACGACCACGTCGAGCGCCGTGGTCGGCTCGTCCATGATCATCACCTGAGGGTCCAGCGCGAGCGCCATCGCGATCATCATGCGCTGACGCATGCCACCGGACAGCTCATGGGGGAAGCTCGTCAGTCTCGACGGGTCGACCCCGACCAGGGTCAGCAGCTCTTCGGCCCGCGCCTGCTTGTCCTTCTTGGATATGCCGGGGCGATGGGTCTCGAAGATGTCGAAGATCTGCGCCTTGACGCTGATGACCGGATTGAGCGAGTTCATCGCTCCCTGGAACACCATCGAGATCTTGTCCCAGCGGAAGGCCCGCAGCCCATCGCCGTCGAGAGCGACGATGTCGATGTCGTGGCCGTCGCGGTCATGGAACACGATCTCGCCGCTGGTCATGAGCGCAGGAGCCTTGAGCAGCCGATTCATGCCGTAGGCGAGCGTCGTCTTGCCGCAGCCGGACTCACCGGCGAGGCCGAGGATCTCGCCTCGGTTGAGTGTGAGAGAGACGTTGCGGACCGCCTTCACGGGCGGATCCACCTCGTACTCGATCGACACGTCGCGTGCGGTCAGCACGGCATCCGGAGCGCTCATGCGGCGACCCCCTTCGTCTTGGCGGCCTTGCGCACGCGCCGAGCGGCGTCGGGTGCATTGCGGAGCTTGGGGTTGATGACCTCGTCGATCGCGAAGTTGATGAGCGAGAGTCCCGCGCCGAGCATGGCGATCATGATTCCCGGTGGGACGAACCACCACCAGGCGCCTCGTCCGAGCGCCTGCCCTGACTGCGCGTCGTTGAGGATCGTCCCCCAGGTGATGGAGGAGTTGGGGCCGAGACCGAGGTATGAGAGTCCGGCCTCGCCGAGGATCGCGAAGATGATCGCGAACAGGAACTGCGCGGTGAGCAACGGCAGCAGGTTCGGCATGATCTCGACCAGGATGACGCGGAAGGATCGCTCTCCCGCGACCTTGGACGCGTAGACGTAGTCACGCGTGCGCAGAGATCGGGTCTGCAGCCTGAGCACGTAGGCGGCACCGGCCCAGGACGTGATGCCGAGCACGAACGCGACGAGCTGCCAACTGCGCTGCGGGACGAAGGAGGAGATCACCATCACCAGCGGCAGGCCGGGGATCACGATCATCACGTTGGTCAGCAGCGCCAGGGTGTCCTCGCGCCATCCGCCGAGGTACCCCGCGAGGACTCCGAAGACAAGCGACAGGATGATGGCGATTCCGCCCGCTACCACGCCCACGAGGAGCGAGCCCTGGGCGCCGATGGCGAGCTGGGCGAACATGTCGTTGCCGAGCTTGGTGGTGCCCAACCAGTGCTCCGGCGAGGGCGGGAGCAGTGCGGGGTTGTCGGTGCTTCGAGGGTCCTGCGAGAAGATCGGCGCGATGATCGCGAACAGCACGATCGCGATCACGATGCTCGCGCCGATGATGAATTTCGTCGATGAGGTGGGAAGGACGCGGCGGCGTCTGCGGCCCCGCTGGGTGGCGAGAGAGATCGTGCTCGCAGGCTGGGTCATGGGCTGATCCTTCGTGATCAGCACTGTGTTCTCGGTGTCAGACATTCTGGCGAGCCCTCGGGTCGATGAAGCCATAGACGAGGTCCATGATGAAGTTGGCGGCGAGCACCGTGATCGTGATGACGAGGAAGAGTCCCTGCATCAGCGCGTAGTCGTTGTTCGTGACCGCCTGGAACATCAGCTTCCCGATGCCCGGGTAGGTGAACACCTGCTCCATGACGATGGAGCCGGCGACCACGAATCCCAGGGTGATCGAGAAGCCGGCGATCGACGGGATCGCGGCATTGCGGGCGGCGTACGTCGTCATGATGCGACGCGGACGGAGCCCCTTGGCCTCGGCCGTGAGCACGTAGTCCTCGGCCATGGTCTGCACCATCATGTTGCGCATCCCGAACATCCAGCCGCCCACCGACGAGATCACGATCGTCAGTGCGGGCAGGATGGCGTGCGAGAGCGCATCCATGAAGAACGCCCAGGTCGGCTCGGGACCGTCCGGGAAGTCGAACACGTCGTAGCCGCCGAAGATCGGGAACCAGCCGAGCCCGACCGCGAACACCGAGACGAGCAGCAGCGCCATCCAGAAGTACGGGATGGACTGCAGCACGGTGGTCGCCGGGATGAGGTGGTCGACCCACGTTCCGCGCTTCCATCCCGCCCAGGCGCCGAGGACGACGCCGAGGATGAAGGAGATCACGGTCACCGTGCCGACGAGGATGAGCGTCCAGGGCAGCGCCTGCCCGATCAGCTCGCTCACCGGCGCGGGGAACTTGGTGACGGAGATGCCCAGGTCGCCCTGGAACATGCGCCCCCAGTACGCGATGTACTGATCCCAGAGGGACGAGTCATCACCGCCGAGAAGCAGCTTGATGTTGCGGATCGTGGTCTCGGAGACCTCGCCGCCCGCTCGCTGCATCTTGGCGATCATGATGTCCGCCGGGTTCCCCGGCATGAGCCGGGGAAGCAGGAAGTTGAGTGAGATCGCGGCCCATAGCGTGAACGCGTAGAACCCGATTCTTCGTGCATAGAACTTCATGTCACTGACCGTGCTTCCTGCTCCCCCGACTCCATGTGCTTAGTTCGCCGGCTCGAGCTGCGTCAGGACGTAGCCCGCCGCGATCGCACCCCAGGACGGCGGGAAGGCGTAGAGGTCCTCCTCCGTCGGCCATCCCGTGAAGTCCTTCGTGTTGTAGAAGGTCTGCGTCGCGTTGATCACGAGCGGGATATAGGGCAGATCACGGACGATCTCGGTCTGGATCGTGCCGTACAGCTCCTTCTTCTCTGCCTCGTCGTTCGTGCTGATCGCGGCCTGGACGGCCGTGTCGACGACGGGGTTGCTGTATCGGCTGAAGTTCCAACGCCCCGCGGGCACCTCCGAGCCCACCGCTGCGGTCGAACCGACGGTCGTGCCGCCGAACCAGTCGCGGTAGATCTGGAACGGGTCGGCCACCGAGGTTCCGACCACACCGCCGACGATCAGCTGGAAGTCACCGCCCTGACGGGCGTCCGAGAATTCCTGCCACTGCACCGTGGATGCCGTGATCTTGATGCCGGCAGCCTCTGCCTGCTCGGCGATCAGCTTCGCCGCATCGTTGTAGTCGGTCCAGCCGTCGACCGAGATCAGGCTGAGCTCGAGCGGCACGCCGTCCTTCGCGTAGAAGTCGCCGTCCTTCGTGTAGCCGGCGGCCTCGAGGATCTCGCCAGCCTCGTCGGCGTTCGCCTCCTGGGGGCTGATCTCGTTGGCGGAGTCCGCGACCCACTTCTCGTCACGGGGCAGCAGCGCGAAGGTCGGCGAGATGTCGCCGGTCAGACCGACGAACGCCTTGTCCTTGATGGCCGCGCGGTCGATCGCGACGTTGAGCGCCTGTCGAACCGCGACGTCGGTCTGGGGACCCGTGCAGCCGAGCTCGGCGTTCGAGCACGTGTACAGGACGGTCGGGTCCTGCGGCGTGTTGATCCAATCGATCGCTCCGTTGCCCGTGACGTCGTCCGGGTTCGGGATGAACATGCCCGTCCAGTCGAGCTTGCCGGCGGCGAGCAGGTCCTGTGCGGTCTGGTTGTTGTCGACCGCGATGTACTGGACCTTCTTGACTCCGAGCTCGTCGGCGTCGCGGAAGTTCTCGTTCGCGACGAGCGTGTACGACTCGCTCGTCGTCTTGTCGACCACGTAGGCGCCGGAGCCGACAGGCTCTTCGTTGGCGAAGTTCGCGAAGTCGGTGACCTCCGCCCACACGTGCTCGGGGAGGATGTAGGTCGAACCGAGGCGCTGGAACTCGGTCGTGTACTGCGCGGTCGTGTACGTGAGGACGACCGTGGTGTCGTCGGTCGCCTCCGCCGAGACGAGACCGTTGCCCTCAGGGTTGTTGGCCTCGTAGGTGAAGGAGAACGCGACGTCCGCGGCGGTCAGCGGCTCTCCGTCGCTCCACTTGAGATCGGGCTTGATGGCGATCGTGATCACCGTGCCGTCCTCGTTGTATTCGTACGAGTCTCCGATCAGACCGACGGGCTCGGAATCCGCCGTCTTGTTGAAGAAGAACAGCGGCTCGTAGATCGGCCCGAGCGCACCGTGGAGCACGGTCGGGGCGAACGGGTTGTAGTTCGCGGTGATGGGGGTCTGGCTGCCGGCCCAGACACGAAGAGCACGGTCGCCATCGCCACCGCTCCCCTCGTTGCCTCCGCCTGCGCCACAGGCCGTCAGGCCCAGGGCGAGGACGGATGCCCCCGCCACAGCGGTGAGCGCGATCTTGCGCCTTCCGTTACGGATCATTCTGTATTTCCTCTCGGTGCTGCACTGCAGGAGGGATTTCTCCGGGTGGAGTCGAACTCCGGACGGAGTTCGCAACAGATCCCGAAAGGGATTTGTTAGGACAGTAACCTAACAAATCCCTTTCATAGCGACAAGAGTCCAGAACGCTGGTATATAACGTTTCGGCCTCAGGGGCGGTGGCGTCATGAAGATGCACTAACAGTCGAGATGACACTAAGATCGGAGCAGGAGGTTAAGGTACATATGACCCAAAGCAGAGGCATCGACGTCGCCGTGTCGACCGTGATCCTCACCCTTCGACGCGCCGAGGACGGCTCGGCGGTGCTCGCGCTGCCACTCGTGCTGCGCACGCGCGAGCCGTTCGCCGGCCAGTGGGCCCTCCCCGGCGGCTGGCTCACCGAGACCGAATCGGCTGTCGACGCCGCAGCCAGGACTCTGGCCGAGACGACGGGACTGACGCCGAGCTATCTCGAGCAGCTCTACGCCTTCGGGGCCGTCGACCGCTCCCCCACCCGCGTCGTGTCGATCGTGTACTGGGCACTGCTCCGCCAGGATGACGTCGACGCGCAGAGCGCGGCGCATCGGGCATCCGGCAAGGCTCCGGAGAACGTGCGCTGGGTCGACCTCGATGAGCTCCCGGCGCTGGCCTTCGATCACACGAAGATCGTCGAGTACGCCCTGTGGCGACTGCGGAACAAGGTCGGCTACAGCCGCGTCGCCCACGGCTTCCTTCCTGCCGAGTTCACCCTGGCGGATCTCCGCGAGGCGTACGAGGCCATTCTCGGCAAGCACCTGGATCCGGCCAACTTCCGCCGCCAGGTCGAATCCGCCGGCAACCTCCTTCCCACCGACCGGTTCCGCACCGGCAACCACCGACCCGCCCGCCTGTACCGCTACAACACCGACGTCGAGCTGGCCGATCACGGCCCCCTCGGCCCCGAGGAGACGAGCACCCGATGAGCATCACCTTCGTTCCCACACCGGTCGTCCAGCCGATCGACGCCTCTGTCGATCACGCGATCCAGTCGATCGTGTCCGGCGCCTCGACCGACGCGACGTGCGCGACCGACCTCGCCGCCGGCCCCTGGGACTTCGACTCCCGCCCCGGATACGGCCCCGGGTCGTCGATGGGCGACGTCATCCCCACCGGCGCTCCGCGGCAGGGAGAGCTCCCCGCCGAGTACCGAGAGGCCGGCGAGGCCGACCTCGACGAGCGCATCCGCATCGCGAAGGCCACCCTCGGTGACCGCGCCGTCGTGCTCGGGCACTTCTACCAGCGCGAAGAGGTCGTGCGGCACGCCGACTACGTGGGCGACTCGTTCCAGCTCGCGACCGCGGCGAAGGAGCGTCCGAACGCCGAGGCGATCGTGTTCTGCGGAGTGCACTTCATGGCCGAGACGGCTGACCTGCTCTCGGGACCCGACCAGGCCGTGATCCTGCCCAATCTGGCGGCCGGATGCTCGATGGCCGACATGGCGGACATCGATCAGGTCGAGGACTGCTGGGAGCAGCTCGCGGACGTGCTGGGCGACCTCGACACACCCGATGCGGGTGGACGAGTGCCGGTGATCCCCGTCACATATATGAACTCGTCGGCCGCGATCAAGGGCTTCGTCGGGCGCCACGGAGGAATCGTGTGCACCTCCTCGAATGCGCAGACCGTACTCGAGTGGGCGTTCGAGCGCGGTCAGCGCGTGCTCTTCTTCCCCGACCAGCACCTCGGCCGCAACACCGCGAAGGCGATGGGCATACCGCTCGAGCGGATGCCGATGTGGAACCCGCGCCAGGCGCTCGGCGGATCCTCCGCGGCACAGCTCGTCGACTCGCAGGTGATCCTCTGGCACGGGTTCTGCTCGGTGCACCGCCGTTTCACCGTGGATCAGATCGACCAGGCGCGGGCCGAGCACCCCGGGGTCCGGGTGATCGTGCACCCTGAGTGCCCGATGGCCGTCGTGGACGCGGCGGACGAGGCGGGATCGACCGACTACATCCGTCGGGCGATCGCCGCGGCGACCACGCCGACCACCTTCGCGATCGGCACCGAGATCAACCTCGTCCGTCGCCTCGCGGCGCAGTTCCCCCAGCACGAGATCTTCTGCCTGGACCCGGTGGTGTGCCCCTGCTCGACGATGTACCGCATCCACCCCGGGTATCTCGCCTGGGTGCTCGAAGAGCTCGTCGCGGGCCGCACGCCGAATCGGATCACGGTGACGGCGGACGTGGCCGACCCCGCCCGCATCGCCCTCGAACGGATGCTGGCGGCGAAGCCGCCCGTGGCGGCGAGCGCCCGATGAACGTCGTCGTCGTCGGCTCGGGCATCGCCGGACTCACGACGGCCCTGCACGCGCACGAGACCGGTCACTCGGTCACGGTCGTGACGAAGGGTGCGCTGGGCGACGGCTGCACGGGGTACGCGCAGGGCGGCGTCGCCGGAATCTACGGCGTCGGCGACTCGGCGGCACAGCACGCCGCAGACACCATCGATGCCGGAGCAGGACTCTCGGATCCCGCCGCGGTCGATGTTCTCGTGCACCAGGGCGCGACCAGGATCGCGGAGCTGATCGCCCGAGGCGTCGCGTTCGACCGCTCACTCGACGGGCGGCTGCTGCTCGGGCGGGAGGCGGCGCACCGTCACGCACGCATCGTGCACGCCGGAGGGGATGCCACGGGAGCAGAGATCACCCGGGCGATGGTGGCCTCGGTCCGCGACGCGGATGTCACCGTCGTGGAGGGCGCCTTTCTGGCCGACGTGATCGCCGAGGACGGCGTCGTGCGCGGCGTGCGGGTCCAGGTCGGCGGGGCGGTCTCGGAGCTCTCCGCCGACGCGGTCGTGCTCGCCACGGGCGGCGCAGGGCACCTGTATGCGCACACCACGAATCCCCTCGGCACCACGGGCGACGGCATCGCCGCCGCCGTGCGGATCGGGGCCGCGGTGGCCGACCTCGAGTTCGTGCAGTTCCATCCGACGATCCTGGCCGAGGGTCCCGCCTTCCTCGTCTCGGAAGCGGTCCGCGGCGAAGGGGCGACGCTGGTGGACGCCGACGGCCGGCAATTCGTCTTCGACAGCCACCCGGACGGCGAGCTCGCCCCGCGCGACGTCGTCGCGCGGGCGATCGCCCGCCAGTCCGCCCGACAGGGCTCCCCGGTGCGTCTCGACGCGACCATGATCGGCGGACTCAGACTCGCGCAGCGATTCCCGACGATTGATCGCGTGACGCGGGAACGCGGTCTCGACTGGGCCTCCACTCCGATCCCGGTGACACCCGCCGCCCACTATCTGATGGGAGGCGTCGTCACCGACCTCGACGGGCGCACCTCCGTCCCCGGGCTCTTCGCCGTGGGCGAGGTCGCGCGCACCGGCGTGCACGGCGCGAATCGTCTCGCCTCGAACTCGCTGCTCGAAGGCGCGGTCTTCGGAGCCCGCGCGGCAGCCGCGCTCGGCACGCCCTGGCAGCATCCTCCCGTCAGCTCGCAGCGCGGCTCGGCGCCTCGCGCACCTCTGTCCGAGGAGTCGGAATCTACCGGCGAAA
Source organism: Microbacterium sp. 1.5R (assembly GCF_001889265.1). Classification (NCBI taxonomy): domain Bacteria; kingdom Bacillati; phylum Actinomycetota; class Actinomycetes; order Micrococcales; family Microbacteriaceae; genus Microbacterium; species Microbacterium sp. 1.5R. The sequence goes on along the minus strand of NZ_CP018151.1, from coordinate 1,179,060 downwards.
CCGCTGTCGGCGACGACTTCAGCCGCGCCGCCCTGCAGCGCCTGATGTGGGACCACGTCGGCCTGCTGCGCTCGGAAGAGGGTCTGCGACACGTCGCAGCCACTGTCGGCCGCTGGCTCAGCGCGGTTCCCGAGCCGGCCACCGTCGCCGAGCGCGAGGATGCGAACCTCCTCCTGCTCGCCCGCGCGACCGCGTCTGCCGCGCTCGGTCGCACCGATTCCGTCGGTGCGCACTTCCGCGAACCCCTCGCCTCACCTCTCCTGGAGACAGTCTGATGCTCACCGCCGCCCACATCACCCGCGTCGTCAGCGCAGCCCTCGAGGAAGACGCCCCCTGGGGCGACCTGACGAGCGCGACCCTGCTTCCCGCGGATGCCACCGCCACTGCCGACCTCGTCGCCCGCGAAGCGGGCACCTTCAGCGGCGGCGAGGTGTTCGCGGCCGCGTTCCACCTCACCGATCCGGCGATCGCGGTCGACGTGCATGTGGGCGACGGAGACGCCTTCGATGCGGGCGACGTGCTCGCCTCGGTATCCGGCTCGGCCCGCGGCATCCTCACCGCCGAGCGCATCGCTCTGAACTTCACCCAGCGGATGAGCGGTGTCGCGACAGCCACCGCCGCCTACGTGCGCGCGGTCGAGGGGACATCGGCGCGGATCGCCGACACGCGGAAGACGACCCCGGGCATGCGAGCGTTCGAACGGCATGCGGTGCTCTCGGGCGGTGGTCACAACCACCGGTTCTCGCTGTCCGATGCGGTGATGGCCAAGGACAACCATCTCGCGGTGCTGAAGCGCTCGGGCGTCGACCTCGCCTCGGCTCTGCGGGATGCGCTCTCCCGACTGCCCCACACGACGCACGTGGTCGTCGAGGTCGACCGGCTCGATCAGATCCCCGCCGTGCTCGACGGGGGCGCGCACACGGTGCTGCTCGACAACTTCACTCTCGACGACCTGCGCGCCGGGGTCTCGATGATCGGCGATCGCGCGCAGGTCGAAGCCTCGGGCGGGGTCGCTCTCGACACGGTCGGGGCGATCGCGGCGACCGGGGTCGACGTCATCTCGGTCGGCGCCCTGACGCACTCCGCCCGGGCGCTCGATCTCGGTCTCGACGTGCGGATCGACTGACGGGGATGCTCTATCTCGATCACGCCGCAACGGCTCCGGTGCGACCGGAGGTCGTCGAGGCCATGCGCCCGTTCCTGACCGGGGTCTTCGGCAATCCGTCGAGCCACCACACGTACGGTGAGGCCGCGGCGAGCGCACTCGACGACGCACGGTCGCGGGTGGCCCGAGTGCTGGGCATGCGCGCGGGCGATGTAATCTTCACATCCGGTGGAACGGAATCGAACAATCTCGCGGTGAAGGGCATCGTGCTGGCAGCCCTCGCACGCGGTCGCCGGCATCTGGTCGTCTCGCCGATCGAGCACGAGTCGATCCTCGAATCCGCCGACCACCTGCGGCGCTTCCACGACGTCGAGGTGACGCCGATCCCCGTCGACGGCCTCGGCAGGATCTCCGTCGCCGCTCTGACGCAGGCCCTGCGCGATGACACCGCACTGGTCGCCTTCGGACACGCCAACAACGAGATCGGCACGGTCCAGGACGTCGCCTCCCTCGCAGCAGCCGCGAGGGAGGCAGGCGTCCCGGTGCATGTCGACGCCGTGCAGTCTGCGGGGTGGCTGCCGCTCAGCGGCCTCGGAGCGGATGCCGTCGCGATCGCCGGGCACAAGCTCGGAGCTCCGAAGGGGGTCGGAGCGCTCGCCGTGCGAGGGCGCGTCGCGCTCGAGCCGCTCATGCACGGGGGCGGCCAGGAACGAGGACGCCGTTCGGGCACCGAGAACGTCGCCGGCGCGGTGGCCCTCGCGACAGCGCTGGAGCTCGCCGACGCGGAGCGCGAGGAGGCGAGCGCCCGGGTCGCTGAGTCGACGGGGCGCTTCATCGCCGCGGTGCACGCACTCGTGCCGCAGGCGGCCCTCACCGGCGACCCCGTGACACGGCTGCCCGGCACAGCGAGCTTCACGTTCGCCGGAGTCAGCGGGGAGGCTGTCCTGCTCGAGCTCGAGCGTCGGGGCGTGGTGTCGTCGAGCGGTTCTGCCTGCGCCGCCGGAAGCGACGAGCCCTCGCATGTGCTTCTCGCATGCGGGATCTCCCCCGCGGTCGCGCAGACCTCTGTGCGGTTCACCTTCGGACGCGAGGCGCTCCCGCACGACCTGGCCGAACGGCTCGCCGGGCTGGTCGCCGAATCGGTGCGCGCGGTCACCCACCCCTGAACGACGAGCCCGACCGGCCGGCCATAGACTCGGCTCGTGACCGCCTCCGCCCCGATCGTGACCCTGATCGTCCCCGGCCGCGACATCGGCGCCTTCGCTCCTGCCGCACTCGAGTCGCTGCGCTCGCAGACCGAGACGCGGTGGAACGCGATCCTCATCGACGACGGATCCACAGACGACACGGCGGAGATCTTCGCCGCGGCAGCCGCATCGGATCCTCGGTTCCGGGCGGTGCAGCACGAGGCGTCCCGCGGCCTGGGTGCCGCGCGGAACGCCGGCATCGACCTCGTCGACACTCCCCTGATCGGCTTCCTCGACGGAGACGACGAACTCACGCCCTCTGCCCTCGAACGACTCGTGGGGACGCTCGCCGAGACCGGCAGCGATTTCGTCGCCGGCGCCTACGTGCGGTCGCGCTTCGACGGCGAGCGCTACGTCGCGGGGCGCGTGCAGCCGTGGGTGTCGGCAGCGACGTCGCCCGAACGACTCGCCACCACGATCGCGGAGCACCCTCGAGCGAGCGCGAACATCGTGGCTTGGTCGAAGGTCAGCCGCACCGAGTTCTGGAACGACTTGAGGTTCCCCGAGGGCGTCGCCTACGAGGATCAGGTGGTCGCCCAGCTGATGTACACACGGGCGCGCAGCTTCGATGTCATCCCCGACACCGTGGTGCGCTGGCGCCTGCGCGCGGACGGCACCTCGATCACGCAGGGGCGTGCGAAGCTCCCCGTGCTGCGCGACTATCTCACGGCTCTGCGCGGAGGAATCCGCGTGCTGCACGAGGCGGGGGCACAGGCCGCCGTCACCGCCCGTCTCGAGCTGATCCTGGCCATGGACATTCCGCCGCTGCTCGAGATCGCGCGCACGCACACCGAACCGGACTACTCAGACGAGGTCGACGCGTTCGTCGCCGAGATCGAAGCACTCCCCGAGCACGCCGCCGCCCGCCCCGATCCCGCCCTCACCGCCGCGCTGGCGTGGTGAGACCCGCACTCTGGAGACCGATGAACCAGTACCTCGCCGACCTCTTCTCGCTCGAGGGGCGCACCGCCGTCGTCACCGGTGGCAGCTCGGGCATCGGACGCGGCATCGCGACGGCACTCGCGAGCGCAGGCGCCTCGACCGTGATCGTGGCGCGCGGTGAAGCGCGGATTGCCGAGACCGTGGCGGAGCTCACCCGCGCCGGATGCCGGGCGGCAGGAGTCGTCGGAGACCTCGGCACGCGGGAGGGAATCCGAGCCCTCGCTGAAGCGGCCGTCGCGCCGTTCGGCGAGCCGGACATCCTGGTGAACTCCGCAGGGATCAACATCCGCCCGCCGTTCTCCGAGATCACCGAGGACGACTGGGACGCGACGATGACCGTGAATGCGCTCGCCCCTTTCCTGCTCGGCCAGCGCTATGCCACCGGCATGGCCGAGCGGGGCTACGGGCGCCTGATCCACATCAGCTCACAGCAGGCGCACCGCGCGTTCGTCGGCAGCGGCGTCTACGGCGCCTCGAAGGGAGCCGTGGAGTCGCTGATGCGCTCGGAGGCCGAGGCATGGGGAGGCACCGGAGTCACGAGCAACAGTCTCGTCCCCGGGTTCGTGCTCACCCCGCTCAACGCCCGGCTGCAGGAGGACCCCGAGCAGATCGCCGCCCTCGCCGCACGGACCATGATCGGACGCAACGGACTGCCGTCGGATTTCGCGGCCGCGGCCGTGTTCCTCGCCGGCGCCGGCTCGAGCTACGTCACCGGGCAGTCGCTGTTCATCGACGGCGGCCTGTCGGTGCACTGAGCACGTCTCACCCCTCGGCCGGGTAGACCCGCTCGTCGGCACGGGACACGTCGAGCAGCGGAACCGGAGCGGTGAGCGCGTCGACCGCATCGGCCCCGGCGGAATCCTCCGGAGCCCGGTCGGCCCGACGGTGGGCGAGGGCGGCGCGCACGCCTCCCGAGACGGCCGTCTCGACGGCCCTCTCCGTATCGAGCACTCGCGAAGCGGCCACCTGCTGCGCGGCGAGCTCGGCATAGAGGCCGCCCCGCGCGAGGAGCTCGGCGTGAGTGCCCGACTCCACGATCAGGCCGGCTTCGACGACATGGATGACGTCGGCACCCATGATCGTCGAGAGTCGATGCGCGATCGTCAGCGTCGTGCGCCCCTTGGCCGCTTCGTCCAACGCCTCCTGCACGACGCGCTCCGACACCGTGTCGAGAGCGGACGTCGCTTCGTCGAGCAGCAGCACGGGCGGATCCTTCAACAGCACTCGGGCGATCGCGATGCGCTGCTTCTCACCGCCCGAGAGACGGTATCCCCGTTCTCCGACCACGGTGTCATAGCCGTCTTCGAACCCGCTGATGATGTGATGGATGTTTGCTGCGGTGCAGGCGGCGATCATCTCCTCGTCCGTCGCGTCGGGTCTGGCGTACAGCAGGTTCTCGCGGATCGTCGCGTGGAACAGGTACGTCTCCTGCGAGACGATGCCGACCTGGTCGATGATCGACTCCTGCGTGAGGGTCTTCACGTCCGCTCCCGCGAACAGCACCGCGCCGGCATGCGCCTCGTACAGTCTCGGCGCCAGATACAGCACCGTCGTCTTGCCCGCACCCGAGGGACCGACGAATGCGACGTGCTGACCGGGCTCGGCCACGAAGGATACGCCCTGCAGGGTGGGGCGAACATCGGGTGCCGCGTCCGGATAGCGGAAGACGACGTCGGCGAACTCGATCCGTCCCCGTGGCCCCGGCGCTTCAGCGACCGTGATCGCATCCGGGGCGTCCTGGATCTCGGGCACCAGGTCGAGGTACTCGAAGATGCGCGCGAACAGCGCAGACGACGTCTGGAGGTCGAGCGACACCCGCATGAGGCCCATCAGCGGCTGCAGCAGACGGGCCTGGACGGTCGTGAAGGCGACGACGGTTCCCGCGGTGATCGCGCCGGTGCCGCCGGCGATCAGGTAGCCCGAGACGAGGTAGATGACCGCGGGGACGCTCGCCATCAGCACCTGGACGACCGCGAAGAAGCCCTGCCCGCTCATCGCCCGCCGTACCTGCAGCCTCACCTGGTTGCGGTTCTCGGCCTGGTACCGCTGCGATTCGGTGCGCTGTCGGTTGAACGCCTTCGACAGGAGCATCCCCGACACGCTCAGAGTCTCCTGCGTGATGGAGGTGAGCTCGGACAGCGACTCCTGGGTCTCGCCGGCGATGCGCGCACGGACCTGCCCCACGCGTCGCTGCACGATGATGAGGAACGGCATGAGCACGACAGCGATCAGCGTGAGCCGCCAATCGATCAGGATCATCGCGACGAGGGAGGCGATGACCGTCACGACATTGCCGAGGATGCTGGTCACGGTGTTGGTCAGGACGCCCGAGACGCCGCCGACGTCGTTCTGCAGACGCGACTGGATGACGCCGGTCTTCGTCCGGGTGAAGAATCCGAGCTCCATGGCCTGCAGATGCTCGAACAGCCGGACCCGCAGGTCGCCCGTGACGCTGTTGCCGACGGTCGAGGTCAGCCAGGTCTGCGCGACGCCGAGGACGGCGGAGAGGAGGAAGAGCCCGACCATCGCCGAGACCAGCCAGATCAGGAGCTGCAGCTGGGGGCCACCGCCGTCGACGGGGAAGAGCGCGTCGTCGAAGATCCGCTGCACGATCAGCGGCGGGATCACGGCGATGGCGGCGCCGATCACAACCAATACGCCGGTCCAGAAGATGCGCCAGCGGTACGGACGGAACAGCGCGATCACCCTGGATCCGAGCCCGCTGATGCGCGGTGCCTCGGCGTTGAGCCGACGCTGTGCGCTCTCGTCCACACCGCGGAATCCCCCGCGTCCACCACCCATGCTCATGTCGCCAGCGTAGTCAGCACGCATGACCCCGGGACGCGCTCAGCGCGGGCGTCCGTCCGCTGAGAGCGGATTCAGAGGGATCCGGAATGAAATGTCCGAACCTGTGGTTACGCTGAGTGGTCCCCGCGCACTCGCGCGATCTCCCCCTCTCTTCAGTGCCTTGGAGGCCGTATGTCTGCCGTCGACACCGGGTCGATCACCACGCCCCCTCCCGCGCGCAGCGGCGAGATCGCCCGCAGCGACATGCGCGTGATTTGGCTCCTGCTCGTCGCCGCGTTCGTCGCGATCCTCAACGAGACCACGATGGGCATCGCGATCCCCCATCTGAACGTCGATCTGGGCATCCCGCCCGAGCTCGGCCAGTGGCTGACGAGCGCATTCATGCTCACCATGGCGGTCGTCATCCCGACGACCGGGTTCATCCTGCAGCGCTTCACGACCCGTCAGGTCTTCATCGCCGCGATGATCTCGTTCTCGCTCGGAACCCTGGTCGCCCTCGTGGCGCCCGGATTCGAGATCCTCCTCGCCGGCCGCGTCATCCAGGCCGCCGGCACGGGCATCATGATGCCGCTCCTCATGACCACCATCATGAACGTCGTCCCCGCCCAGTCGCGCGGACGCATGATGGGGCGCGTCGGACTCGTCATCTCGCTCGCTCCCGCGATCGGACCGACGCTCGCCGGTGCGGTCCTCGAGACGCTCCACTGGCGTGCGCTGTTCGCGATCATCCTGCCCATCGCGCTCGTTTCGCTGCTCATCGGCGTCAAGTGGATGACCAACCTGGGTGAGACCCGCGTGGTCCCCCTCGATGTCGTCTCCATCCCGCTCGCCGCTCTCGGATTCGGCGGCATCGTCTTCGGTCTCAGCCAGTTCGGCGGCGAAGGCGGATCCGGCGAGACCGCCGGTGTCGTCGCTCTCGTCGTGGGTGCCGTCGCACTCGCGCTGTTCGTGTGGCGCCAGCTGGTGCTGCAGCGGGTCGACGACGCACTGCTCGACCTGCGCGTGTTCCGCTCGGCGAACTTCACGTTCTCGGTCGTCATCATGACGATCCTCGCGCTGTCGATGTTCGGGACGCTGACCCTTCTGCCGCAGTACCTGCAGAACGTCGCCGGCCTCAACGCCCTCGAGTCCGGCCTCATCCTCCTTCCCGGTTCGGTGCTGATGGGTCTGCTCGGCCCCATCATGGGTCGGGTGTACGACGCACGCGGCACTCGCCCGCTGCTGATCCCCGGAACGATCCTCGTGTCGGCCGCGCTGTTCTACTACTCGACCGTCGGCGAGCACACCGTGTGGTGGGTCCTCATCATCGTGCAGGCGGCCATGTCGGTCGGACTCGCGATGTCGTTCACGCCGTTGTTCTCCGCGTCGCTCGGGTCGCTGCAGCGTTCGCTGTACTCACACGGCTCCGCTGTGCTGAACACCCTCCAGCAGGTCGGTGGCGCGGCGGGCGTGGCGGTGCTGACGGTGACGTACTCCGCCATCCTGCACGCCGGAGAAGCCGAAGGGCTCCCCACGGCGGTCGCCGGTGCGCCGGGTGCCCGCATGGCATTCCTCATCGCCGCGATCATCTCGCTGGCTGCGGTGGCGCTGAGCCCCTTCGTCCGCAAGCCGGCAGACGATGTCTCCGGCGGAGCGCACGGCGGGCACTGATCGTCCCGCTGCGGCGGCGTCTCCTGCTACTGCGTCTTCGGCGCAGGGAAGTGGCAGACGCCGCCGCTGCAGTACCCGGCGGCGTCGTCATCAAGCAGGTTCGGAGTTCCGGTCAGCGGCTGAAGCACGGTCGGTGCGTCCTGCTCGGCGGAGTCCTGTGTCTTGGCCATCATTCGATCGTACGCCTGTGGCGACGGCATGGCGCGGAAATGCGGCGGCGGCCGGGGGGCGGCTGATCATCGGACGTTCTGCCCTACGGTGGACGAGTGCTCAAACGACTCCTCGCCCGCTTCTTCTGGGCAGTCAGCCGCTGGACCCTCACCGCCGAGGCCACTCCTCAGAGACCCACCATCCTCATCGGTGCGCCGCACACGTCCAATTGGGACTTCGTGCTCATGCTGGCGATCGCGTGGAGACTGGGCATCGAGGTGCACTGGCTCGGCAAGAACAGCCTGTTCCGCGGGTGGCGGGGTCCGATCATGCGTCGTCTCGGCGGCATCGCCGTCGACCGCGCCGACCCGGCGCGGGTCGTCAACGACGTCGTGGAGCAGGTCCATTCCGGCGGCGTCTTCGGCCTCGTGATCACGCCCGACGGCACTCGCGGGGGCAAAGAGTACTGGAAGTCCGGCTTCTATCGGATCGCACGAGAGACCGGGATGCCGGTGACTCTCGGTTTCGTCGACCGCACCACGATGACCACCGGACTCGGCCCCACGATCGAGCTGACGGGGGACGTCGCCGCTGACATGGACAGGATCCGGGCGTTCTACGCAGACAAGGCCGGTCTCCGTCCCGAACGCCGCACCGTGCCGCGGCTGCGCGAGGAGCACGCGAACGGCGACAGCTGACAACGCCGTCTCAGGCCGAGTCCTCCTGCTCGATCTCCGACCGGGCCTCGGAACGGGCGTACTCCAGATCGTCGTCGGACAGCGTCTCGGCCATGCCGACCACAGCCCCGGTGATCGTCCTGATCTCATCCCGCGTTCGCTCGCCGAGGTGCGGCGCGGTATCTCCGAGCACCTCGACTCGCGCCTCGAGCGACAGCCCGGGCCACCACTCGCGGATCGGTGGAAGCGTCATCCCCTGCTCCTCGAGTGCATCTGCGCAAGAGTCTGGACAGACTCCGAGCGGTGCCGCAAAACTGACTGCATGGAACCCGACCACCGATCTGCACCGTCGAGCGAGCTCGACGACCGACGAGACGGACGCGACGAGACTCGGAACGAGCGCGCCGACCGCAACTGGGAGGAGCTCCTGCAGGAGCTGCGAGTGATGCAGACCGGTACGCAGATCCTCACCGGATTCCTGCTGGCCGTCGCCTTCACTCCCCGCTTCGAGGACATGGACGAGGTCCAGAGGGATCTGTACGTGGTGCTGGTGGCACTCGCCGCGCTGGCGACGATCCTGGCGCTCGCGCCGGTGGGCATGCACCGGGCGCTGTTCGGTCGCCGCCGCAAACCCGAACTCGTCCGGGTGGCCGCTCGGATCGTGAAGATCGACCTCGTGGCGATCTCCGCGCTGACGATCGGTGTGACCACCCTCATCATCGACTTCACCGTCGATCGCGCCGCCGGGCTCATCGCGCTCGTCTCCTCACTGGTCGCCGTCCTCCTCCTCTGGCTCGTCCTCCCGCGCCTGGTCCGGCGAGAGGCCGAACGTACGCGGGAGGACGAACGAGAGTGAGACGTCAGCTCAGCTGGTCGCGGGAGTGCGGTTCTCGGCACTCACCATCCACGCGAACTGCTCCAGGCTCTCGAGCACCGCGTGCAGGATGTCGGCCGACGTGGGGTCTTCCTCGTCGACGGCATCGTGCACGTCGCGGATCGTCCCGATCGTCGCCTCGAGGCGCGCGGTGATGAGGTCGATCGTGTCGGTCGTCGAGACCTCGCCCATCGGGAACGCGGGAAGAGAGGTCGATTCCGCGATCGTGTCCGTGCGTCCGTCGGGCACCGCGTGCAGTGCCCGCATCCGCTCAGCGACCGTGTCGCTGAACGTGCGCGCGGCGTCGATGATCTCGTCGAGCTGACGGTGGGTGTCCCGGAAGTTGCGTCCGACGACGTTCCAGTGTGCCTGCTTGCCCTGTAGTGAGAGCTCGATCAGGTCGACCAGCACGAGCTGCAGGTTCGCGGCGAGGGTGGGCGACGCCGTGAATCCCTTCTCGGCGTTCTGCCTTCTCGTCGTCTTCGCTCCGCGCTTGGATGCGGTGCCGGTCTTGGACGCGCTCTTGGACGTGCTCTTCTCAGCCATGAGTCCTCCTGGGGTTGGAAACTGCGAGATTAGCTCCGCTCGCGGCCCGTATCGAGGGGGTTGACAGTCCCCCCGGTCTCATCAGATCGTGGCGCAGTGACGAAATCAGAGAGAGCACAGACCGAGATCGACGACCACGCATCGGATGTGGTGATCGGCCCGACCTCGGAGTCGGATGCGGGTGAGGTGCTCACCCTGCAACGCGCGGCGTTCGTGTCGGAGGCGCAGATCTATGGCAGCGCCGATATGCCCCCGCTGACCCAGACGCTCCCCGAAGTGGAGGCCGAGCTGCGTTCCAGCAGCGGCCTCGCGGCGCGGAAGGACGGACGGCTGGTCGGGGTCATCCGGTTCGTCGAGGACGACGGCGTGCTACTGATCGGCAGGATCGCGATCGCGCCCGACATGCAGGGAGAGGGCATCGGGCGCACGCTGCTCGACGCGGCCGAACGCGCGTCGAGCGCGGATGTGGCCGAGCTCTTCACCGGCAGTCTGAGCGAGGCCAACATCCGCCTGTACGAGTCATGCGGATACGAGGAGGCCGAGCGCGTGCCGCAGGGCGACGGAACCGAGCAGGTGTTCCTGAGAAAACCTCTGCATCAGGTGTGAGACCCCTCTGAACGGGCGCGTCGGGTTGAATCGTCCCGCCGAGTGCGGAATCGTGGCCCGTCACGCCGCACCCGCGTCGTGACCGCAACCGGAAGGAGAGTCTTGTGCTCACCCTCACCGATAACGCCACCGCAATCGTGAACACCCTCGTCAGCCGTCAGACCGACGCTGACGACGCCGGGCTTCGCATCCACTCCACGCCCGCCCCTGGACCGGATGGGGGTGCGCGCCTCGCCGTCCTCGTGACGCCGGACCCGGAACCCGACGACCAGGTCGTCGAGGTGTCGGGCACCCGACTCTTCCTCGATGAGACCGCCGCAGCCGCGCTCGATGACAAGGTGCTCGACGCCGGCGTCGATGACGAGGGATCCGTGTCCTTCGCCGTGCTTCCGCAGGTCTCCTGAGGAGATCCGCCACCGGATGCCGCGGCTCATCGAGCCGCGGCATCCGTGCGTCTGGGACTGACGCGCATCCGCCTCGCGTAGGTTAGACGGAGACCCGTGATCGTCGCGGATCCAGAAGGACCGTTCCCCCGCATGAAGCTGGCATTGCTCCGTCGCTACGTCGTCCTCGCTGAGACGCTGCACTTCCCCCGAGCCGCTTCCCAGCTGGGCATTCCCCTGGCCTCCCTGTACACCTCTCTCGACAAGCTCGAGGACGAGGTCGGACACACGCTGATCAATCGCGAAGGGACGCCGCGACTCACGAACGTGGGAGAGCTGTTCCTCGCTGAAGCGCAGGCGACCGTGGCCGCCGCTCCCCCGCCCGCGCCGAAGACGGCGGGCCCGGCGGGCGGCAAGGCCAAGGCGTCCAAGGGCAAAGGTCGCGCGCCCATCGTGAAGGGTCAGCCGAAGCCCTACAAGAAGCGTCAGGGTCGCTGAGCCTCAGCGTTCGGTGACCTGGCCGCTCTCGACGGACCACCGCCGATCGGTCTGGACAGCCTCCAGCATCCGTCGGTCGTGCGTGACCAGCAGCAGAGTTCCGGTGTACGACTGGAGCGCCTGCTCGAGCTGTTCGATCGCCGGCAGGTCGAGGTGGTTGGTCGGCTCGTCGAGGACGAGCAGATTGACTCCCCGCGCCTGCAGCAGCGCCAGTGCCGCCCGCGTGCGTTCACCGGGTGACAGGGCTTCGACGGAACGCGTGACGTGGTCTGCCCTCAGACCGAACTTCGCCAGCAGAGTGCGCACCTCGGCCGACGACATCTCGGGCACGAGAGCCTCGAACGCATCGGCGAGCGCAGAATCGCCGATCAGCAGCGACCGAGCCTGGTCGATCTCGCCGATCTGCACGCTGCTCCCGAGCGCCGCGGTCCCCTCGACGGGTTGCTGTCGTCCGAGGAGCCCACGGAGCAGAGTCGACTTGCCGGCGCCGTTGGGACCGGTGATTCCGATGCGGTCGCCGACGTCCACCTGCAGAGACAGCGGCCCCAGCGTGAACGCGCCCTGCTGGAAGACCGCCCCGTTGAGTGTCGAGACCACGCTGCTCGATCGGGGCGCAGAGCCGATCGTGAACTCCAGCTGCCATTCCTTGCGCGGCTCCTCGACCTCGTCCAGTCGTGCGATCCGGCTTTCCATCTGACGCACCTTCTGCGCCTGCTTCTCACTCGACTCCGTCGACGCCTTGCGCCTGATCTTGTCGTTGTCCGGAGCCTTCTTCATCGCGTTCCGGACGCCCTGGCTCGACCATTCTCGCTGGGTGCGCGCCCGCGCGACGAGGTCCGCCTTCTTGTCGGCGAACTCGTCATACTTCTCCCGCAGGTGCCGACGCACGACGGCGCGTTCCTCGATGTAGGCGTCGTAGCCGCCCCCGTAGAGACGATTCGATCCCTGGGCGAGATCGAGTTCGAGCACGCGGGTGACGCTGCGAGCCAGGAACTCGCGGTCGTGGCTGACGAGAACGACGCCGCCGCGGAGACCGCGTACGAACGCCTCGAGGCGCTCCAACCCATCGAGGTCGAGGTCGTTGGTCGGCTCGTCGAGGAAGACGATGTCGAACCGCGACAGCAGCAGTGCGGCGAGTCCGACGCGAGCCGCCTGGCCGCCGGACAGGCCGGTCATGAGCGCGTCCTCCGCGACGCCGCTCGTGCTCGGGAGTCCGAGGTCGGCGAGCACCGCAGGGATGCGCTCCTCGAGATCGGCGGCACCGCTCGCGAGCCACCGATCGAGCGCCTGAGAATAGGTGTCGGCGGGGTCCGTGCCCGCCGGGGCGAGCGTGGGATCGCCGAGCGCCGCTGCAGCGGCATCCATCTCACTCGTCGCCGTCGCGCAGCCCGTGCGGCGCGCGATGTATCCCGCCACCGTCTCGCCGTCGACGCGCTCATGCTCCTGAGGCAGCCAGCCGACGAAAGCGTCGGTGGGCGCGAGCGAGATCGACCCGCCCATCGGCGCATCCACACCGGCGAGCAGGCGGAGCAGAGTCGATTTCCCTGCGCCGTTCGCACCTACCACGCCGATGACGTCACCGGGAGCGACAGTCAGGTCGAGGCCCTCGAAGAGGATGCGGTGGCCGTAGCCGCCTGCCAGGTTCTGGGCGACGAGGGTGGCGGTCATCAGACCAGTCTGTCAGGCTCACGGCTGGTCCACGCCCGCCCCGGCCCGGTGACCGTCAGGCCACGGCGCGGAAGAAGAGCGAGAACCAGAGGATGAAGAAGGTGACCTGAGCGAGCGTGCCGAGGATGCCGATCACCATCGCCCACCGAGCGAGGCCCCGGCCGGACTCGGTGTTCCCGGGAGCGTCCAGCTGTCGGCGCGCGAAGATCGACAGGATCACACCCGCAAGAGGGATCACGAACGCGGCGATGAAGCCCACCAGGGCGAGCAGGTTCGTCTTGGCCTGAGCGGCATACTGGGTCACGAGATCACTATAGAGCGCGACTCTCGTCAGAGCGCGACCTGATCATGCGTCGCGATCGCGAACTCCTGCCCGGGATACCGCAGTCCCGAGAAGTACATGTTCGTGTGCGCGACGATCTGCTCACCTGAGATCGGCACGCCGTCCCACTCCGTGTCGACCGTCGTGTGCGCGTCACTCACGAGGGTCACGTCATAGCCTTCCGCCGCCGCGCGCTGCATCGTGGTGCGTACGCAGAAGTCGGACTGCGCGCCGGTGATCACCAGTCGTGTCGCGCCGAGGGCGTCCAGGGTCTCGCGCAGGTTCGTGTCGGCGAAGGAGTCGCGGTAGCTCTTGCGAACCAACGGCTCTCCTTCGTCCCGCCGCAGCGGCACGGCGAGCTCCCACTCGGGTGTGCCCACTCCGACGGGGTCGTGGTGGACCCAGACCACGGGAACCCCACCGTCGCGAGCGCGCTCGACGAGGCTTGCGGCACGCGCGAGCACACTGTGCTCGTCGAAGCATCCCGGCATCACCCCGGCCTGCAGGTCGATCGCGAGGACGACAGTGCGGCCAGATGATGGCATCCGAGTCAGTCCCAGTCCAGGTATTCCTCGATGATCACGCCGGTCTCGATCGGGTGGTGCATCGGGAACAGGTGGTCGCCGGCGATCGTCTTGATGCTGGAACGGTCGGGCATCGTGGCCTGCAACGCCTCGGCAGTGGCGGCGGGGGTGTCGGTGTCTTCGGTTCCCTGCACGATCAGCACGGGGATCGCCGGTGCGACGGCGATGTCGACGTCCTCGACGCCGAGCAGCAGCAGACCGTTTGCCCGGTCGCTGTGCGCTGCCACGAGGGCGCGTGCGATCGTCCCGCCGAAGCCATGACCGCCGACCCAGGTGTCCTCGATTCCGACGTGATCGATCACGTCGATGACGTCGTCGACGCGCTCGTCGAGCGAGGCATCGGATGCCGCGCGGTGGCCGATCCGCAGCACATGGAAACCCGCCTCTTCGGCGAGATAGTGCGCGGCGACGCCCAGCACGTCGGCGGCGAGTCCCTGCTCCTGGATCAGAACCAGCTTGACCGGACCGTCTCCCTCATCCACGAAGGGGATCGCGCGGCCCTCTGGCTCGAAGATCTGGGTATCGGTCATGGGCGCGCGGCTCCTCGTTCGGATGTCAGGGATCGCTTTCCAGCGTAGTCGAGCCCGTCGGCGGAGATCGGCCCCGCCCCACCTCAGGCGCGCAGGGGCGTAGAGTCAGGCCAGGAGCTGACTCTGGTTCCCCGAAGATGGGAACCCGTTGTCAGACACGACACGCTCGTCCGTCCATACCCAGACCTCCGGCCCGGAGCTTCTGACCCTCGGCCTGCTGGCGAACTCCTCGATGGAGAACGAACGGCGCCTCCCGATCCATCCCCGCCATCTCGACCGCATCGACGCGGATGTGCGCGCTCGCATGATCGTCGAGCACGGGTACGGCGCCGACTTCCAGCTGGAGCCCGGCTATGTGGAGTCCCGCGTCGGCCGGGTCGCCGCGCGGTCTGACGTGCTCGCCTCCGCTGACGTGCTGCTGCTGCCCAAGCCGCAGCTCGCGGATGTCGCCGAGATCAGCGCTGGCGGCATTCTGTGGGGCTGGCCGCACTGCGTGCAGGACGTCGCTCTCACGCAGACCGCGATCGACAGCCGCCTCACGCTGATCGCCTTCGAGGCCATGAACCACTGGACCCCGCAGGGAGACATGAGCCTGCACGTCTTCCACAAGAACAACGAGCTGGCCGGCTACTGCTCGGTCATCCATGCGATGAGCCTCGTCGGCTCGACCGGGGACTACGGCCCGCGCCTGCGCGCAGTCGTCATCGGCTTCGGGGCGACGGCACGCGGCGCGGTGACGGCATTGAATGCTCACGGGGTGCACGACATCGAAGTCCTCACTCAGCGCGGGGCGGCCGCCGTGGGCTCCCCCATCCACAATTCGCACCTCACTCAGCTGAACACCGACGACGGACCCACGCACCTCAGCGAGGTCGAGACGGAGGACGGCTCCGTGCTGCTCCCCGACTTCCTGGCGACGTACGACATCGTCGTGAACTGCACCCTGCAGGATGTCGCGGCGCCGTTGACGTATCTGCGCACCGAGGACCTGTCCCGTTTCGCCTCGAGCAGCCTGATCATCGATGTGTCGTGCGACGAGGGCATGGGCTTCGAGTGGGCGACCCCGACGACCTTCGACGAGCCGATGTTCACGGTGGGTCAGGGCGTGAACTACTACGCCGTCGACCACAGCCCGTCGTATCTCTGGAACTCGGCCACGTGGGACATCAGCGAAGCTCTCCTGCCTTTCCTCCGCACTGTTCTCGAAGGCCCCGACGCGTGGGCCGAGAGCTCGACGCTCACACGCGCGATCGAGATCCGCGACGGAATGATCCAGAACCCGAGCATCCTGAGCTTCCAGGGACGATCGACGGATTACCCGTACGCCCTGGCGGTGTGACGCGCGCTAGATGTTCCGTTTGAGCCCGACGTGGGCCGTCTGGTAGCCGAGCCGGGTGTAGAACGCGCGGGTGCGATCCCGAGCCTCGTCTGTGGTGATCTGTGACAGCGTCGCCCCCCGCGCACGACCGAACTCGTGCGCCCACTCCAGCATCGCCGCGCCCAGGCCCCGTGATCGCTCCGCCGTCGCGACACGCAGTCCCTCGATCTGCAGTCGGGTCGACCCGCCGCGAGAGAGCCCCGGGATGACGGTCAACTGCATGGTGGCGACGATGCGGTCGGCGCTGTCCCGGACGACCCCCAGGTAGTTGGATGCGTCGCGGATGACGGCGCGGAAGCCCGCCTCGTATCGGTCGAGTTCGACACGCTCACGGTCTGCACCGAATCGATCGTCCGACAGCAGCGCTGCGATCGCCTCGATGTCATCCCGAGTCGCCCGCTCGACACGGAAGGTTCGGCCCGCCACCTGCAGTCGTCCCCGCACCGAGGACCGCGCGTCGGCCTGCATCCTGGCTACGAGTAGGTCGAGCCATCCGCCGACATTGGTGCGAGCCTCTGCGGTGTCGGGATAGCGGCATCTCAGGTGCAGACCGGACTCGTCCAGGATGAACCACAGCATGACGCCGTCGGTGTCGGTTGCCGCGCTGACGTACTGGGCGTCGAGCCCCACGGAGTCGATCCGCACGGGCAGCCTGCGCAGATCCAGCCACGAGATCGCGAACATCCCTGGAGCCACCGGCATCCCACCCCACGGTGCGAGCACATCTGCGAGCGGCCACGCACCGAGTTGCACTGCTTCCTTGACGGCCGCTGCCGCAGCGTGCGGTTCGGCGAGCTCCGATTCGAGGACGGAATTCGTGATGAACCAGCCGACCGAGTCATGCCAGTCGTCCTCGAAGCGACTGTGCACGGGGAACACGGCTCGCAGCGCAGTACCCGCGACTTCGCGCGTCACCGCAGTCATCGCGACCACCGCAGATGCGAGCGTGGAGACGCCATCGTCACGGGCCTGCGCGGCGAATGCCGCGGCGTCGTCGACATCGAACACATCGCGCACTTCCACGCGCTCGCGATGCGGCTCGGGTGCGCCGAGCGACAGGGGGAACTGCGGCATCACACCGCCGCTGTCCGCGATGATCGCTTCCCATCGCCGCCGCACGTGGTCCGGTGCAGGGTCCTTGTCCAGCAGCGCCTGCGTGTGTTCGACGAATGCCGGCGCCGACCTCGGCGTCGACATCGGTTTCGCGCCCGTCTTGCCCGCGTCCAGCGCGGACAGCAGATCGCGCACGATCACGAGCATCGACCACATGTCGACGTGCGCGTGGTCCGCCGCGATCACGACCGTGAGCCCCGCAGCGGTCTCCAGCACGCACAGCCGATGGGACGGACGTCCGTACGGGGAGCACTCCGCGTCGAGGATATCGCGCAGCGCGTCATTGACCGCCTGACCAGGGCCCACCTGATGCTCGACCCAGCTTCCGGGGCTGATCTCGATCTCGTGAAGCGTCGGATCGCCGTCCGCACCACGTGCGAAGGCCGATCGCAGCGTGCCATGTCGAGCGACGACAGCCAGCCACGCATCCGCGATCGATTCACGATCGGTCTGCGCGGGCAACCGGAACGACAGAGCCATCCAGGAGCCGGGTCGGTCACCCGCCCCGACATGCAGTCGCTGGTCGAACGACACGGGCAGGGGTCGTCCGAGCGCGGACGCGCTGACGTCGTACCCCCAGAGCCGTCCGAAGGGGAGGCGGAGGTGCGTGACGTTGGTCAGTCGCATGGGTAGCACCATATCGTCCGGATAACCTGATCACTCAACACGACTGTCCGAGCAGACTCGCTCAGTCATCGATCGAGGAGCCTGATGCCCACCTTCGAGGTACCCGGAGCCGAGCTGGCTGTCGCCCTGAGCGATGAAGGCGGGCACCCCGTCGTCCAGCTGCATGGCCTCACGTCGAGTCGGGCCCGCGACCGGGTGCTCAATCTCGACCTCGGTCGCGGACTGAGCGGAACTCGACTCCTGCGGTACGACGCACGCGGCCATGGCCGTTCGACCGGGCGGAAGGTTGCCGACGACTATCGCTGGCCGAACCTGGCGGATGATCTTCTGCGGTTGCTCGATCATTGGTTCCCCGGCGAGCGCGTCCACGGGGTCGGCCCCTCGATGGGTGCCGCGACCCTTCTGCACGCTGCGTCGCTCGAGCCGGACCGCTTCACGGGACTCACACTCATGGTGCCGCCCACCGGGTGGAAGACCAGACCCGCTCAAGCGGACATCTACCGAGCCGCGGCTGCGCTGATCGAAGCCGATGGTGTGGAGGCGTACCTCGCCGGCACGCGCGGATCGACGCCACCCCCGGCCACCGTCTCGGCACCGGAGACATGGCCCGACGTCGCCGATGCCCTTCTGCCGTCGTTGCTTCGCGGTGCAGCGCTCAGCGACTTGCCCGCCCCTGAGGCGGTCGCAGGGATCGATGTGCCGACGACGATATTGGCCTGGGTGGACGACCCCGGCCACCCGCTGTCGACCGCAGAATCCCTTGCCGAGCTGCTCCCGCACGCGACCCTGGCGGTCGCCCGCACTCCTGAAGATGTCGAAGCCTGGCCCGAGCTCTTGAGTCAGGATGTCGAGCGTCGCAGCTAGACCGGCTGTGCGCGCCGAGTTCGCTCGCGACTCCGCGGCATGGCGATCATCGCCCGTCGCTGTCACGCTCGTATCCGCACCGACCGCGCAGTGATATCTTCATGCGGTGAGGCCAGAATTCGGGGATACCGCAGACGCGACTTTCGCCGTCACCCTCGTGGTGGACATGCCGATCACCAAGCTCCATGCGCTGGACGTCATCGCTTTCGCGGCGGACAGCGCCATCCGAGACGCCCGCACCGCGTCCCCTCGGGTACCGCTGTCGCCCGACGCCTGGGCAGAGGTGCAGATCCCACGCTTCGCCGATCCGCCGCCGATCGCCATCGACGTCTGCTCTGACGCAAGCGTCGAAGTCGCGAGCGCTGCCGCCGACCGCCTCACGGAGGCACTGACGCAGGTCGGCTGGACCGTGCGTGCTCGACGTAGCGACGACATCTGATTCGCACCCCGCGGCTTCGCACGCGCCGGTGCCGATCTCCTCAGCACTCGGGCAGAACGTCGCTCAGTTGTTGAAACGGAACTCCACGACGTCGCCGTCCTGCATGACGTAGTCCTTGCCCTCGAGGCGGGCCTTGCCCTTGGAGCGGGCTTCGACGACGGACCCGGTCTCGACGAGGTCGTCGAACGAGACGATCTCAGCCTTGATGAAGCCCTTCTCGAAGTCGGTGTGGATGACTCCGGCGGCCTGCGGCGCCTTGGATCCCTTGGGGATCGTCCACGCGCGCGCCTCTTTCGGGCCAGCCGTGAGGTAGGTCTGCAGTCCGAGAGTGTCGAAGCCGATGCGGGCGAGCTGGTCGAGACCGGACTCGTCCTGCCCGGTCGACGCGAGCAGCTCTGCGGCATCCTCGGGGTCGAGGTCGATCAGCTCGGACTCGATCTTGGCGTCGAGGAAGATGGCCTTCGCCGGGGCGACCAGCGCGGCGAGCTCCGCCTTGCGGGCGTCGTCGGTGAGCACGCCCTCGTCGACGTTGAAGACGAAGATGACCGGCTTGGCGGTGAGGAGTCCGAGCTCGCGGATCGGCGTCAGATCGATGCCCGCGACGGACAGCAGCACACCACGCTCGAGCGCATCCTTCGCCGCGTTGGCGGTCTCGAGGACGACGGGCTCGATCTTCTTACCGCGCACCTCCTTCTCGTACCGCGTGATCGCCTTGTCGACGGTCTCGAGGTCGGCCAGCATGAGCTCGGCGTTGATGGTCTCCATGTCGGATGCCGGATTGACCGCACCGTCCACGTGCACGACATCGTCATCCGCGAACCCGCGCACGACCTGGGCGATGGCATCCGCCTCGCGGATGTTCGCGAGGAACTTGTTGCCGAGTCCCTCTCCCTCGCTCGCGCCGCGCACGATGCCGGCGATGTCGACGAACGACACCGCGGCGGGCAGGATGCGCTCGCTGCCGAAGATCTCGGCGAGCTTGTCGAGACGAGGATCGGGCAGGTTCACCACCCCGACGTTCGGCTCGATCGTCGCGAACGGATAGTTCGCCGCGAGCACGTCGTTCTTGGTCAGAGCGTTGAAGAGGGTGGACTTGCCGACATTGGGCAGGCCGACGATTCCGATAGTGAGAGCCACGGGGGTCGAGTCTACCGGTCGCAGATGCGCAGCCCCTGCGGGTGTCGGCGTCAGGCTCGCACGGCGCGGAATGCGTGCGTCACGTAGGGCAGGTCGATCGTCCCCTCACCGTCGAGTCCGAGCTCGTCGAACAGCTCGTCCATCTGCCGTGTGATCTCTGAGCGTTCGTCGTCCGACGCCGCGATCAGGTAGCTGCGCGAGCGCGCCATCTGATGCAACTGCGTCCGGTTCATCGCCCGGGTCCACTCCCACTGCTGCTTCTCGATCCCCGTGAACGGGGCCTCGATGCGCGGGCCGTCGGAGCCGGGTCCGTTGACCATGTCCTCCGCCGGACTGCTGTGCATGATGTCAGTGAGACGGCGCACCCAGTCCGCGCGTTCGTCGCGGATGTTCCAGATCAGCCCCAGCACTCCCCCGGTGCGGACGACTCGTCCGAGTTCGAGGGACGCCGCAGACGGCTCGACCCAGTGCCAGGCCTGACCCAGCACGGCGGCGTCGAGGCTGGCGTCGGGCAGCGGCATCCGTTCGGCTGTTCCCTGGAAAGTCGGAACACCGGGAACGCTCCGCCGCAGTGTCGCGAGCATGGCGGCGTCCGGATCCACGGCGACGACCTCGGCATCCGGGGCCTGCGCGAGCACACGTGTGAGCTTTCCGGTGCCCGCGCCCACGTCGGCGATGCGACGGGAGCCGTGAGGCATCGGATCGAGCATCCACGACACGGCCTCGAAGGGATACTCGGGTCTTCCCGCCTCGTAGTTCGCGGCCTCGGCGCCGAAGGATGTCGCTCGGTCGGTACTCATGTCGCCAGCCTACGGCGCGTCATCCTGGAGCGTCTCGGATGCCGGGAGAGAGTGGGGATGTGCCACTGGATTTCACCGCAATCGACTTCGAGACGGCGAACTCCAGCCCCGCCTCGGCCTGCTCCGTCGGCCTCGTACGGGTGCGCGACGGCAGGATCGTCGCCACCGCCGGATGGTTGATCCGCCCGCCCGCCGGTCACGACGAGTTCCAGGAGTGGAACACCAAGATCCACGGCATCCGCGCCCACGACGTGATCGACGCGGCCACCTGGGCCGATCAGTTCGACCGCCTGTGCGCCTTCGCCGGCGCCGACGTGCTCGTGGCGCACAACGCGGGCTTCGACCTCAATGTGCTCCGCCGGGCGTCCGAGGCCACCGGCGGCGACTGCCCGCCGTATCGCTCGCTGTGCAGCCTGCAGGTGGCTCGCAAGACCTACGACCTCGAGTCGTACCGACTCCCGAAAGCCGCAGAGGCTGCGGGCTTCACCGGCTTCTCGCACCATGACGCGCTTGCGGACGCGCTCGCGTGCGCCCACATCATCATCGACGCCACTCGCCGACACGGCGCGTCTGACGTCTTCTCCCTGGCGGATGCATTGTCGCTGCGAGTGACCGAGCCGGTCCTCGCCACCCCGGAGCGCGCGGTCGCCTGAGTCGCACCGGACGGATGTCCGTGGCCGAGCGCATCATGGAGCACATGGATGCTCTCACGCTCGTTCTTCTCCTGGTCGCGCTCGCGGCCGGCGCCGCCGCGGGGTGGTTCCTCCGCGGATCGCGCGGAGCAGCAGACCTCGCTCGCGCCGAGGCAGAGCTCGCCGCAGCTCGAGACGATCGCGACCGACAGTACGACCTGTATCGGGATGCCGTCGAGCACGCACGGCTCGAGCAGCGCGCCGAAGCCCAGCGGGTGCAGCAGCAGAATGCCGTGCTCACCGCGCTCGCGCCCGTGCGCGAGAGTCTCCAGCAGATGCAGCAGAAGGTCTCGGCGATCGAGCAGGAGCGTCATGCGCAGTTCGGATCGCTCGCGGAGCAGCTCAGGCGCGCGCAGGAGTCCGACGAGGCGTTGCGCTCGACGACCGAGTCGCTCGCCGGAGCACTGCGCTCGACCGCCACGCGAGGGGTCTGGGGTGAGACGCAGCTGCGACGGGTCGTCGAGGCCGCAGGGCTGATCCGACACGTCGACTTCGATCTGCAGTCCAGCATCTCGTCAGACCGGGGTCAGGGACGGCCCGACATGGTGATCCGTCTTGCCGGCGGCACATCGATCGCGGTCGACGCCAAGGTTCCGCTCGATGCCTACCTCGAGGCATCGGCACTGCCGATCGGGGACGCGCATGAGACCCAGCGTCGCTCCCACATGCAGAAGCACGTGAAGGCCGTTCGCGCGCACGTCGACGCACTCGCGAAGAAGGCGTACTGGACGGGCCTCGACGCCAGTCCTGAGTTCGTCATCTGCTTCCTGCCGAGCGAGTCGCTGCTCGCCGCAGCCATCGACGAAGACCCGACGCTGCTGGACTACGCGTTCACGAAGAAGGTGGCGCTCGCTTCCCCAGTGAATCTGTGGGCCGTGCTCAAGACCGTGGCCTACAGCTGGACGCAGCAAGAGGTGTCGACCGAGGCGCGCGCACTGCTGAATCTCGGCACCCAGCTCTACGACCGACTCGGCGTCCTCGCAGGGCACGCCGACGATCTGCGCCGCGCACTCGAACGCACGGTCGACAGCTACAACAGATTCGCGGGTTCGCTCGAGAGCCGTGTGCTCGTGACGGCCAGGCAGTTCCCCGGAATCAGCGCGTCGACGCTCGACTCCGCCCCACCGGCGATCACCGCGCAGACGCGACGCTTCACCTCGGCAGAGCTCATGAGCGGCTCCGGTGCGGAGATCGGCTCCGAGCTCCGCATCCCCCATGCTGCTGACGATGCGTCCGCTGCGCCGGGTACGTCGATCCAGGCCGATGTCGGAGACGTTCGCGGCCGGGTCAGCGACGACGAATCGGCGAACTTGGATTCGGCATCCCGACAGGTCGAGGCGGAAGAGCCCCGCCGCTGAGATCAGGCGACGCCCGGTACGCCGCTGAGCAGCAGGATCACGAGGCCACTGGTCACGACGAAAGCTCCGACCATCCACCAGGAGCTGATCTCGTGCCCCTCGTCGAGGCGCTTGCGGAACAGCACGTCCGCACGTCGAGCGGGATCTGAGACAGCTGTCTTGACGACAGGCGCCGCCGGAGTCGCGATCGGCAGAGGCACTCCGGCCTCGTCGACGTTGATCCGCATGATCCGGCCGGTCGGCGTCGTCACGATCTTGGTCGGCGTGGCCTGGGAACCATTCGTGTGCTGCGTTGTCATCGGTCTGCCCTCCTGTGCCTGCGGTGCCTGGCGGCTCCGTCGACGGCGACAAATCCAGTGTCAATTGTCACACGAACGCACGAGAAAGCTCGGCTCAGCACCGCACAGGCGGTACCGGGTCGGTAACGATGAGGGGCCCGTTCCCGACTCGCGCTCTCAGGTCACGGCAGTCAGAGCCACTTCGAGACGAGGTGCTCCGAGGCGATCCGGCGAAGGGTTCCCGAGGCACCGCGCAGCACGACGCTCTCGGTGTAGATGTAGCCGCCCTCGCGTCGGACGCCGGCCACCAGCTGGCCGTCCGTGACGCCGGTGGCGACGAAGATCGTGTTGTCCCCGCGCACGAGATCGTCGGCCTCGTAGACCTTGTCCATGTCGAGGCCGGCGTCGATTCCGCGCTGGCGCTCATCGTCGTCGCGAGGCCAGAGCCGCCCCTGGATGTGACCGCCGAGAGCCTTGATCGCACACGCCGTCACGATTCCCTCGGGGCTGCCGCCCACCCCGACGCACATGTCGGTTCGGGCCGCGTGACGCGCCGCGTTGATCCCGCCGGCGACGTCGCCGTCGCTCATGAGTCGCGTCCCGGCACCGGCATCCCGGATCTCCTGGATCAGCTGCTCGTGACGCGGACGGTTCAGCACCGAGACGACGATCTCGTCCACCGGCTTGCCGAGAGCCCCCGCGAGCTTGCGGATGTTCTCGCCGATCGGCAGGCGGATGTCGACCACTCCGACACCGGCAGGGCCCGTGACGAGCTTGTCCATATAGAAGACGCTGGACGCGTCGAGCATCGATCCGCGATCGGAGACGGCGATGACGGAGAGCGCATTCTGACGTCCTGCTGCGGTCAGCGAGGTGCCATCGATCGGGTCGACCGCGATGTCGCACTCCGGGCCGCTGCCGGTGCCGACCTCTTCGCCGTTGAAGAGCATCGGAGCATTGTCCTTCTCGCCCTCACCGATGACCACTCGCCCCTGAAAGGCCACTGTCCCGAGGAAGGCACGCATCGCATCGACGGCGGCGCCGTCCGCCGCCTCCTTCGCGCCACGACCGATGAACGGAACGGCCCGGATGGCGGCTGCTTCAGTGGCCCGCACCAGCTCCATCGCGAGGTTTCGATCGGGACGAAGGGGGCTGAGATCCGCTGTAAGACTAACCATGCGGTCAGCCTAACCAGCGTGAACGTCTGAAACGGCAGTTTTCGGTCAAGTGACGACGAAGGAATCCCGATTCTTAACATACGGGTAGGAGGGCGTGCTCGCCCCGTCGCCGCCGACAGCATCCGGCAGTCAGCCCCGATAGAGTGACTGCTGTCCCGGCTTCCCCAAATCGCAGGAGTTCTCATGCCCGTCGCCACCCCGGATCAGTACGCCGAAATGCTCGACCGCGCGAAGGCCGGCGGCTTCGCGTACCCGGCTTTCAACGTCTCGAGCTCGCAGACCATCAACTCCGTCCTCCAGGGCCTGACCGAGGCAGGTTCCGACGGAATCATCCAGGTCACCACCGGCGGCGCCGACTACTTCGCCGGCCACACGGTCAAGGCCCGCGCGACCGGCGCACTCGCCTTCGCGCGCTTCGCGACCGAGGTCGCGAAGAACTACCCGATCACCGTCGCGCTGCACACCGACCACTGCCCGAAGGATGCTCTCGCCGGCTTCGTCGAGCCGCTGATCTCCGCCTCCGAAGACGAGGTCAAGGCGGGACGCAACCCGATCTTCCAGTCCCACATGTGGGACGGCTCGGCCGTGCCGCTCGCGGAGAACATCGAGATCGCCAAGGATCTCCTGCCCCGCATGAAGAACATCAACGCCATCCTCGAGGTCGAGATCGGCGTCGTCGGCGGCGAGGAAGACGGTGTGGCGCACGAGGGATCCAACGATGCCCTCTACACGACGTTCGCGGACGTCGACCAGGCCGTACAGGCGCTCGGTCTCGGCGAGCAGGGGCGCTACATCGCAGCCCTCACGTTCGGCAACGTCCACGGCGTCTACAAGCCGGGCGGAGTGAAGCTGCGTCCCGAGCTCCTCGGAGAGATCCAGCAGCAGGTCGCCGAGAAGTACAACACCGGCGCGAAGCCGCTCGACCTCGTCTTCCACGGCGGTTCTGGTTCGACCGATGAGGAGATCGCCCTCGCGGTTGCCAACGGCGTCATCAAGATGAACATCGACACCGACACGCAGTACGCCTACACGCGTGCCATCGCGGACTACATGTTCAAGAACTACGACGGTGTGCTCAAGGTCGACGGCGAGGTCGGCAACAAGAAGCAGTATGACCCGCGCGCCTGGGGCAAGATCGCGGAGACGGCCATGGCCGCTCGCGTCGTCGAGTCCACGCGCCAGCTCGGCTCGTACGGCCAGTCCCAGAGCTGATCCAGCCTGACAACGCAGATGCCCCCGACCGAACGGCCGGGGGCATCTCCTGTTTCACGGGGTCATCCACCCGCCGTCTTGGCGACGAAGTCGATGAACGCCGGGTCGTTCATCAGCGGAATCGCGGCGCATACAGACGCCACGAGCAGGGTCACGGCCGCACCGACCAGCGGAACCCACCACGAGAGCTTGCCGGCGCGCAGGCGGCGGATCGACAGGAAAGCGGTGAGCGACCAGCCCACGGCGAGCACTATCGCCGCGACGGTTCCCCAGATCCGGCCCTCAGCGAAGTTGGTGAACTCGCCGTCCACGCCGAGCACCGTCATCATCTGATTCATCGCGGTGGAGAAGTCGAGGTATGACAGTCCTGTCATCACGACATTGATCAGCCCGTAGGCGAGCAGTGCGATGGTCACGAAGCGATCGACGGGACGCGGACGAGCCGCTGCCGATGCGGACGGGACTCGGTCACCGGGAGCGGGCGCGTTCTCGGTCCCGCTCACATCCACAGCCGGCACCTCGCCCAGCGGCGGCAGCCCTGCTGCCCTCCGCTGCTCTTCGAGGGTCGCGATTTCGCCGTACTGAGGACGCTGATCGGTCATTCGGCCATGGTATCCGCCCGGTCTCTGCACGACTCACAGACTGCGGGCGTCAAAAGAATGGCGGCCCCGGAGGAGTGGGGACTCCTCGGGGCCGCGGACTCGGAACGCTGGGGACGCTCGTCATCCAAGTGGGGTGAGGAACGCTGGGGACATTCCTCCACCTGTAGCGCCGATTGCACAGACGACTACACCTCACATGTTAGGAAAGCGCGTGCCCGAGCACCAGAGGCACTTCTTCAGATAGTGAAGAGCATCAGACGGGCGACACGTGCTGCGTCAGATCGGCGTCGCCAGACGGGCTGCGCCGCCGCCCAGAGCGTCCGCCCCCAACTGCATGGACAACCGCCTCGCCACGAGCTTGAGCTTCCCGAGCAGGCCGCGATCGAAGCGCGGGTGTCCCACAGGAAGCGAGACGGCGAGTGAGGCTCTGACGCTCGGGGCGATCACGGGAACGGCGATGCAGGTGTTGCCGATGGCATACTCCTCGCGGTCCACGGCGAATCCCGGAGAGCGGTCGAGCTCCGCGATCAGCGCACGCCGGTCACTGATCGTGCGAGACGTGAGTTCCTCCAGCGGATGCCGCGAGAGATAGTCGTCACGCTCCTCTCCGCTCAGATCGCTGAGGATCTGCTTGCCGAGCGCCGTGGCATGCGCGCTCGAATCCAGACCCACCCACAGATCGAGCCGAGGACTGCGCGGGGCATCCACGATGTCGATGAGGTGCACTTCGCCGTCCTGATAGCGGGACAGGTATGCGGAAGCACCCACCTCGTCGGCGGTCTGACGCAGGGCCATGCGGACATGCGCGAAGAACACGCCCCCGGCGTCGGACTGCAGCCGGAAAGCGGGGAAGTTCTCGCCGAGGACCAGACCGTCGGGCTCGCTCACGAGATACCCCTCATGCACCAGTGTGCGCACGAGGTTGTAGGTCGTGCCCGGGGTGAGGCCGGTTCGCATGGCGAGAGTCTTGACCGGCACCGGGCGCGGAGAGTTCGCGACCATGTCGACGAGTCGGAGCGCGCGCTGCACCGAGCCGATCAGCGTCGGCGCCGCCTCTGTGGCGGCCACCGTCAGGCGTTCCCGCTGGAGGAACGGCCTCCCAGCGCACGCGCATCTCGCTGACCCGCGGCATCCTGTCGCAGCTCCTTGGGCAGGGAGAACATGAGGTCCTCCTCCGCCGTCTTGACCTCTTCGACGTCGCGGTAACCCGCTCCGTCGAGTGCGTCGAGGACCTCGCGAACCAGCACCTCGGGCACGGAGGCGCCGCTGGTGACACCGACAGTCGCAACGCCGTCGAGCCACTCCTGCTTGACCTCTTCGGCGTAGTCCACGCGATAGGCGGCCTTCGCGCCGTATTCGAGCGCGACCTCGACGAGGCGCACCGAATTCGACGAGTTCGAGGAACCGACGACGATCACGAGGTCGGCGTTCGCCGCGACCTTCTTGATGGCGACCTGGCGGTTCTGCGTGGCGTAGCAGATGTCATCGGACGGCGGATTGTGCATCTCGGGGAACCGGGCCCGCAGTCGGTTCACGGTCTCCATGGTCTCGTCGACCGAGAGCGTGGTCTGCGAGAGCCAGACCACCTTCGAGGGGTCCTTCACCTGCACGGTGTCGGCTTCGGCGGGCGAGTTCACGATGGTCACGTGCTCGGGAGCCTCTCCCGCGGTGCCCTCGACCTCCTCGTGCCCCTCGTGACCGATGAGCAGGATCTCGAAATCGTCGCGGGCGAAACGCACTGCCTCGCGGTGAACCTTGGTGACCAGCGGGCAGGTCGCGTCGATGGCGTGCAGGCCGCGGTCCGACGCCGCCTCGACGACCGCGGGCGAGACTCCGTGCGCACTGAAGACGACGTGAGCGCCCTCGGGAACCTCGTCGACCTCCTCGACGAAGATCGCGCCCTTCTCCTCGAGCTCGGTGACGACGTGGATGTTGTGCACGATCTGCTTGCGCACGTAGACCGGCGCGCCGTAGCGCTCGAGCGCCTTCTCGACGGCGACCACAGCCCGGTCGACGCCGGCGCAGTATCCGCGCGGAGCGGCGAGCAGAACACGCTTGTTGCCGACGACCGGGTTATCCTGAAGCCGCCCGGCCGCCCCACGTACTCGGGGGATGCGCGGCAGAGGCAGATGAACGGCAGTCGAGGTCACCCTTGAATTCTACCGCCGAGAACCTGAGCAGGAGCGGGAAGGGGCACCGAGCGCATGACGGTCTTCGAAGCATCGACGCGTCCTGGCGAGACTCCGCCGGCGGATGCGGTCGCCCCGCGCGACTCCTCGGCCGACGCACCGACCTCGGTCGCACGCCTGAACGCGACGATCCGCGACTTCGTGGCGCGCTGGAACACGGTGTGGGTCGAAGGCGAGATCACCTCCTGGAACGTGCGCGGGGGCAACATCTTCGCCCGGCTCAAGGACACCCGCTCCGACGCGCAGATCTCCATCAGGATCTGGTCGAGTGTGCGCCCGCGGATCCCCGGCGATCTGGCTGTCGGCGACCATGTCGTCGCCGCCGTCAAGGCCGACTACTTCGTCAAGGCCGGCGATTTCAGCTTCGCCGTCTCGGCGATGAAGCACGTGGGCCTCGGCGATCAGCTGGAGAAGCTGGAGAAGCTGCGACTGCAGCTGCGCCAGGAGGGCCTGTTCGACGCCTCGCGCAAGAAGCGCCTCCCGTTCCTCCCCCATGTGATCGGCCTGATCACGGGAGAGAAGTCGGATGCCGAGAAGGACGTGCACCGCAACGCCGAGTTGCGTTGGCCCCAGGTGCGCTTCCGCACGGAGTATGCGGCTGTTCAGGGCGACCGGTGCGTCCCCGAGACCCTCGCCGCTCTGGCACGACTGGACGCCGACCCGGATGTCGACGTGATCGTCATCGCCCGCGGCGGCGGCGATCCGCAGACGCTGCTCGGATTCAGTGACGAACGACTCGTCCGGGCTGTGGCCGCGGCAACGACTCCGATCGTCAGCGCGATCGGACACGAGAACGATCATCCGCTTCTGGACGACGTGGCCGACCTGCGCGCATCGACTCCGACGGATGCCGCGAAGCGCGTCGTACCCGACGTCAGCGAGCAGCGGGCGCTGATCGCGCAGCTGCGATCCCGAGCCACGACCCGACTGACGCAGCGGCTGTCGCACGACATCGCACAGCTCGAGCAGCTGCGGTCCCGTCCCTCGCTGCGCTCCCCCGACCCGATCATCGAGTCGCGTTCTCAGGACGTGTGGCTGCTGCTTTCGCGGGGACGCGACACGATCACCCGTCAGCACGATGCGGCCGGCCGTGCGACGAGCGAGCTGCGAGCCTCACTGCGGGCGCTCTCCCCCGCGGCCACGCTGTCGCGCGGCTATGCGATCGCCCATCTCGAGGGCGGAGTGATCCTCCGCGACGCCGCCGACGCTCCGGCCGGCAGCAGCCTGACGATCACGGTCGACCGCGGCTCCGTCGCGGCCCGTTCCGAGGGCGAGATCGCGGAAGCACCGGTGCCCCGCTCCGGATGAGCGGGTCCCGCGTACCGCGTAGGATGGAGGCGTGAGTGCGCCGAACGACACCCCTGTGGACACGCTGTCATTCGAGGCCGCTCGCGATGAGCTCGTGAAGGTCGTCTCCGAGCTCGAACAGGGCGCTCCGACCCTCGAGCAGTCGCTCGCTCTCTGGGAGCGCGGCGAGGCCCTGGCGGCCCGCTGTGAGGAATGGCTGCTCGGCGCCAAGCGTCGCCTCGAGGCCGCCCGTGCGACGTCGACCGGTGCCGCCGACGGAGACGACTCATGAGCAAGCCCGCTCCCATCGTCGCCGAACTGGGCCGGCCGGAGACCCCCGAAGAGACGGCGGCCCGCAAGGCCGCGTCGAGCAAGGCCTATCGCTCGAGCCAGACGGTGCGCAGCCTGGTGGCCGCTCTGATCGTCACGCTGGCCATCGTCACGGTGATCGTGCTCGCAGTTCCCCGTGGCGAACCCGCGACCGCCCAGAAGATCGACGTGGTCGGCGTAGCCGCGGACGTGGAGTCCACCATGGATCGCCCGGTGATCGTGCCCGACCTGGCCGACTTCTGGAGAGTCAACACGGCCGAGCTCACGAGCGGCGCGACGACGGTCTGGGATGTCACCCTCGCCCCGTCAGCCGAGGATGAGCGCGGATTCATCAAGCTGGCACAGGCCTTCGATGCTGACGCAGCCTGGGCCCCGCAGCGCCTCAACGGAACCGCGCCGACGGACACGACGTCGATCGGCGGGCTGGAGTGGGACGTCTACGACCTCGGCGATGCCGGTGCGAAGCAGAACATCACCTATGCGATCGGCACCCAGGCGGGTGACGACTACCTGCTGCTCTACGGCTCACGCTCCGCCGACTCCACCGCCGAGCTCGCCGAGTCCCTCGTCCCCCAGATCCGCGACCTCTCGGAGTAGCCCTCATGACAGACACGCTCACGCCCGCCGCCGCCTGGAAGCAGATGCAGGAGGGCAACCAGCGATTCGTCGATGACGCCCCGCGGCACCCGAATCAGGATGTCGCCCGACGCAAGCACCTGGCTGCGGCGCAGCATCCTGTCGCCACCCTGTTCGGATGCTCCGACTCCCGGCTGGCCGCGGAGATCATCTTCGACCTGGGGCTCGGCGACCTGTTCGTCGTCCGCAATGCCGGTCAGGTGATCGGCGAGTCGATCGTCGCGAGCCTCGAGTACGCGGTCGCGGTGCTGAACGTCCCCCTGATCGTCGTGCTCGCACACGACTCGTGCGGTGCTGTGCGCGCCGCCATCGACGGCACCGCGATCGACGCGGCGCCGCTGCCGCCGCACATCTGGAAGCTCATCGCACCGATCGTGCCTGCGGCCCGGAAGGTGCTCGTCGAGAGCGGCGGGACCACGGTCGCCGAGATCGACGCCGACCTGGTCGGCCAGGAGCACCTGCGCAACACGGTCCGCGACCTGCTGCAGTCGTCCGAGGTGATCTCCCACGCCGTCGCCGAGGGTCGTCTGGGCATCGTCGGCGCCAACTACCGTCTGGCCGAGGGAACCGCGATTCCCGTCATCACGGTCGGACTCGACACAGACGGAAACGACACCGAGGGGCACAGCCCCGCAACCAAGGAGGGTTCGGAATGACCGACCAGCACAGCGGCGCAGACGCGCAGGGCTACCGCATCGAGCACGACACGATGGGCGAGGTGCGTGTTCCCGTGAACGCGCTCTACGGCGCACAGACGCAGCGCGCCGTCGAGAACTTCCCGATCTCGGGCAAGGGCCTCGAATCCACGCAGATCGCCGCCCTCGCGCGCATCAAGAAGGCCGCCGCGCTCGCGAACAAGGAGCTGGGCACGCTCGATGGGGCCATCGCGGACGCGATCGCCCAGGCCGCCGACGAGGTCGCATCCGGTGCACATGACGGCGAGTTCCCCGTCGACACCTACCAGACGGGCTCCGGCACGTCGTCGAACATGAACATGAACGAGGTGCTCGCGACGCTCGCGACGCGCATCCTCGGTGCGGATGTGCACCCGAACGACCATGTGAACGCCTCGCAGTCGTCGAACGACGTGTTCCCGACCTCGGTGCACATCGCTGTCACGCAGGCGCTCATCGACACCCTCATCCCCGCGCTCGACCACCTCGCCGTCGCCTTCGAGGCGAAGGCCGAGCTGTGGAAGGACGCGGTGAAGTCGGGTCGCACGCACCTCATGGACGCCACGCCCGTCACCCTGGGCCAGGAGTTCGGCGGCTACGCCCGTCAGATGCGCCTCGGCATCGAGCGCGTGCAGTCGGCGCTCCCCCGCGTCGCCGAGGTCCCGCTCGGCGGCACCGCCACCGGCACCGGCATCAACACCCCGCTCGGATTCCCGCAGAAGGTCATCGAGCTGCTCGCAGCCGAGACCGAGCTTCCGATCACCGAGGCCAAGGATCACTTCGAGGCACAGGCCAACCGCGACGGTCTCGTCGAGGCGTCCGGCGCGCTGCGCACGATCGCCGTCTCGCTGACCAAGATCAACAACGACCTGCGCTGGATGGGCTCCGGCCCCAACACCGGACTCGGCGAACTGCACATCCCCGACCTGCAGCCGGGTTCCTCGATCATGCCCGGAAAGGTGAACCCGGTCGTCCCCGAGGCCGTGCTGATGGTGTGCGCACGAGTGATCGGCAACGACGCGACCGTCGCCTGGGCCGGAGCATCCGGCTCGTTCGAGCTCAACGTCGCGATCCCGGTCATGGGCACCGCCGTTCTCGAGTCGATCCGTCTGCTCGCCAACGCCTCGCGCGTGCTCGCCGACAAGACCGTCGACGGACTGCAGGCGAACCTCGACCGCGCGGCGGCTTTCGCCGGAATGAGCCCGTCGATCGTCACCCCGCTCAACAAGCTCATCGGCTACGAGGCTGCGGCGAAGATCGCCAAGCACTCGGTCGCGAAGGGCATCACGGTGCGCGACGCCGTGATCGACCTCGGCTATGTCGAGCGCGGAGACCTGACGCTCGAGCAGCTCGACGAGAAGCTCGACCTGCTGTCGATGACCCACCCGGGTTGATCACCGGACGCTGACACGACGGATGCCGCAGGGACTGGTTCCCTGCGGCATCCGTCGTCTCTGCCCCTCAGCAGCAGCGGGCTCCGGGGTCGGCATCCTGCTGGGCGTAGTGCGCCCGCCAGAACTCGCGTTCGGTGAGCGGCTCTCGCTCGGGATGCCGCTCCCGTTCGTGCGCGACGTAGGCCGTGTACCGCGACTGCCCTGTCACGCCGTTCATGTACCAGGCGACGGAGTGCCAGATCCTGCGCGCCGCCTCGGCCACCGCCGCAGACATCAGTGCCCCCTCGTCGGCTGGGCGGACGAGGGCAGCGCGTTCCACTCCTTCTCGACCGCGCGCTCCTCCGGTGAGGCGATGAGTCCTGCCGGAGCGAACCGACGCGACGGCACCTCCGGGTCTTCGTGATCGATGATCGGCCCGGGTCGCACCGCCTGGATGACCTTGACGATCGAGATCGTGATGACGATCACAGACAGCACGAGGAAAGTCACCGACAGGATGCCCTGGATCATCGTGTTGCGCACCACCGCCTCCATCGCGGCGACGCTGGTCGCCGTGCCGAACGACGTCTCGCCCGCAGCCAGCGCGTCGCGGAAGGCGACGTGATTGGCGAAGTAGCCGACCTGCGGCACGCTCGAGAAGATCTTCTGCAGCGACGCCGTGACGGTGACGACCGTCACGAATGCCAGCGGCAGAGCGACCACCCAGAGAACCGTGAACGTGCGCCTGCGGGCGACGATGGTGAGCACCACGGCGAGCGCGATGGCCGCCAGCAGCTGATTGGCGATGCCGAACAACGGGAACAGGGTGTTGATGCCGCCGAGAGGGTCCGTGACGCCCATGATCAGCACCGCGCCCCAGCCCGCGACCATCACCGCCGTGCAGATCCAGGCCCCGGCCCGCCACGACGTGTCCTTGAAACGGGGGATGACGTTGCCGACCGAGTCCTGCAGCATGAATCGCGCGACACGGGTGCCGGCATCCACCGCGGTCAGGATGAACAGCGCCTCGAACATGATTGCGAAGTGATACCAGAACGCCATCATCCCGGTGCCGCCGATCCACTGCTGCATGATGTGCGCGAGGCCGAGAGCGAGGGTCGGCGCACCGCCGGTCCGGGAGACGATCGACTCCTCCCCCACAGCCTCGGCCGTGCTCGTGAGCATCTCGGGGGTCAGGTTCACCCCCGTCAGCCCGAGGCTGTTGACGAACTGCACGGCGCCTTCGACGGTGCCGAGGGTCGCGGCCGGCGAGGAGTTCATCGCGAAGTACAGACCACGGTCGATCGAGATCGCGGCGACGAGCGCCATGATCGCGACGAACGACTCCATGAGCATGCCGCCGTAGCCGATGAAGCGGGTCTGCTTCTCCTTCTCGATCATCTTCGGCGTGGTGCCCGACGCGATGAGCGCATGGAATCCGCTCAGCGCCCCGCAGGCGATCGTCACGAACAGGAACGGGAAGAGGGAACCCGCCCAGACCGGCCCCGTCTCCCCCGCAGCGAATTCACTGAAGGCCGGGACGGTGATCTCGGGCCGCACGAAAAGAATCGCGACGGCGAGTGCCACGATCACGCCGATCTTCATGAAGGTCGAGAGGTAGTCGCGCGGAGCGAGCAGCATCCACACCGGCAGCACCGCGGCGATGAAGCCGTAGATGATGATCCCCCACGCGATCGTCGTGCGGTCGAGGGTGAAGACCGCCTGACCCCAGTCGGTCTCGGCGACCATCCCGCCGCCGATGATCGCCGCCATCAGGAGCACGAACCCGATGAGCGACACCTCGGTGATCTTGCCTGGTCGGATCCACCGGAGGTACGCACCCATGAACAGGGCGATCGGGATCGTCATGGCCACGGAGAACACGCCCCAGGGGCTCTCGCCGAGGGCGTTCACCACGACGAGAGCGAGGATCGCCGTGATGATGATCATGATGAGGAGTGTGGCGACGATGGCCGCCGTGCCGCCGAATCGACCGAGCTCGTCGCGGGCCATCTGGCCGAGAGAGCGCCCGCCCCGGCGCATCGAGAAGAACATCACGAGGTAGTCCTGCACGGCACCCGCCAGGACGACTCCGACGATGATCCAGATCGTGCCCGGCAGGTAGCCCATCTGCGCGGCGAGCACGGGTCCCACGAGAGGGCCGGCACCCGCGATCGCGGCGAAGTGGTGTCCGAACAGCACTCGACGGTCGGTCGCGACGTAGTCCTTGCCGTCCGCCTTGTACTCGGCGGGTGTCGCGCGTCGGTCGTTCGGCTTGACGAGGTTGCGCTCGATGAACTTCGAGTAGAAACGGTAGAAGACGAGATAGGTGCAGACCGCCGCGAACACGAACCAGATCGCGTTCACCGTCTCGCCTCTGACGATGGCGAGCATCGTCCAGGCGACACCGCCCAGTAGCGCGATCGCCGCCCAGAGGACGATCTTCAGCGGTGTCCAGCGCGGCTTCTCATCGACAGCCACCGGGGGAAGCGAGTGGTCTTCGACAGTCTTCGTTGTGTCACTCATGGCGCATCACTCCATCGTCTGCGTTCGGTGCCACGAGCGTAATCCGACGACCACGTCGACGGAAGCGAATCGCCGACGCATCCGCCGGAACATGCGACAGCGGATGCCGTGACACCACGGCATCCGCTGTCGGACCACTCAGGTCAGCTGAGTTCGCCCCCTTCGAGAAGCTCGGTCACCAGGGCGGCGATCGCGGAGCGCTCGGACCGCATCAGCGTCACGTGGGCGAACAGGTCATGCCCCTTGAGCGTCTCGATCACACTGGCGATGCCGTCATGACGGCCGACACGGAGGTTGTCGCGCTGGCCGACGTCGTGGGTCAGGATCACGCGCGAGTTCTGCCCCATGCGGCTGAGGACGGTCAGCAGCACGTTGCGCTCGAGCGACTGCGCCTCGTCGACGATCACGAACGCGTCGTGCAGCGACCGACCGCGGATGTGCGTGAGCGGGAGCACCTCGAGAATGCCCCGTTCGACGACCTCCTCCATGACGTTGCCTGACACGACCGAACCGAGCGTGTCGAACACCGCCTGCCCCCACGGGCCCATCTTCTCGCCCTGATCGCCGGGCAGGTAGCCGAGCTCCTGGCCTCCGACGGCGAACAGCGGGCGGAAGACGATGATCTTCTTCTGCTGCTGTCGTTCGAGCACCGCCTCGAGGCCGGCGCAGAGAGCCAGGGCGGACTTTCCGGTGCCCGCGCGCCCGCCCAGCGAGACGATGCCGATGTCCGGGTCGGTGAGCAGGTCGATCGCGATCCGCTGCTCGGCGGACCGCCCGTGCATGCCGAAGATGTCGCGGTCGCCGCGGACGAGCTTGTACTCGCCGTCTCCCGTGATCCTGCCGAGTGCGGAACCGCGCTCGGAGTGGATGATGAGCCCGGTGTTCACCGGCAGGCCCCTCGCATCTTCGCTGATGCCCACCTCGCTCTCGTAGAGATCGCTGATCTCGTCACCGGACAGGTCGAGGGTGGTGATTCCGGTCCATCCCGAATCGACGGCCTGCTCGGCGAGGTACTCCTCGGCACGCAGACCGAGCGAGGCCGCCTTGACGCGCATCGGGAGGTCCTTCGAGACGATCGTGACGTCCTGACCGTCCTGCGCGAGGTTCATCGCGACCGAGAGGATGCGGGTGTCGTTGTCGCTCAGCCGGATGCCGGCCGGGAGCACCGAGGAGTCCGTGTTGGCCAGCTCGACCCGAAGCGTGCCGCCCTCGCCGACCTCGACGGGGAAGTCCAGCCGTCCGTGCTCGACACGAAGGTCATCGAGGTGGCGAAGCGCCTGACGGGCGAAGTATCCGATCTCCGGGTCGTGCCGCTTGCCTTCGAGTTCGGTGATGACCACCACCGGAAGGACGACCGAGTGCTCGGCGAACCGGAAGAACGCCTGCGGATCGCTCAGCAGGACGGACGTGTCGAGCACATAGGTCCGAAGATCCTGATCAGGACCCTCCGCCCCCGCTCGCATCGTCGTCTTACGGGTGGACTGCTGCGCGGTGCTGGTGGACTGCTGCGCTGTACGTGAGGTCACGACCCACTCCCGACCCGGGGAACTCCCGGTTATTCGAACGAGTCGACCAGGGGGTCACGAGTCGTCATCCTGAGGCCGACCCGACGGGCACCTTGCCCGATGCCTAGAAGCTACGACCAGCCGCCGACATTTGACGGACTCGACACGCCACGAGTTCGTTACGTGTTGGTTAACGCGGGGTGGCGTCGTCGGCGAGGTCAGCGGCCGAAGCGCCGGTCACGGTCGGCGAAGTCGCGGATCGCGCGGAGGAAGTCGACCTGTCGCAGGTCCGGCCCGAGCGCCTCCACGAAGTAGAACTCGCTGTGGGCGCTCTGCCAGAGCAGGAAGTCGCTCAGACGCTGCTCGCCGCTCGTGCGGATGACGAGATCGGGGTCCGGCTGGCCGCCGGTGTACAGATGCTCCCCGATCATCTCGGGGGTCAGATGAGCGGCGAGGTCCTCGATCGTGCCGCCGGACGCCTGATGCGCCGTGACGATGCTGCGCACCGCATCGACGATCTCGTTGCGTCCGCCGTAGCCGACCGCGAGGTTGACGTGGAGGCCGGTGTGGTCGCGCGTGCGCTCCTGTGCGTCGTCCAGCACCTTCGCGAGCTCCGCGGGAAGGATGTCGGAGCGTCCGACGTGCTTCACACGCCAATTGCCCTCGCGCGACAGTGCCTCGGCGAGCTCGGCGATGATCTCGATCAGATCGGCGAGCTCGGCGGAGTCGCGCTTTCGCAGGTTGTCGCTGGACAGGAGATACAGCGACACGACCCGAACCCCGAGTTCGTCGCACCAGCCGAGGAACTCGCGCATCTTGGCGGCACCCGCCCTGTGTCCCTCCGCGGGAGTCTCGTAGCCGAGCTGCCTGGCCCAGCGCCGATTGCCGTCGATCATCATGGCGACGTGATGGGGAACGGTCGCCGGATCGAGATGGCGGCGCAGCCGGCTGGTGTAGAGGCGGTACAGCGGCCCCCGCCCCTGACCATCGCGTGTCATCACCTCCCTACGCTATCGCGTCGGCGTCGGCGGACCCAGGGCCGACGCTCAGGATATGTACGCTCGCCTGCATGGGCGCCCGCATAGAGTGAAGGCGTGAGCACTCCCGACTCCTCGGTACCTGACGTCCCCCAGCTGCCCCTCCTGGAGGAGGCGGCGCACGACGCCGCCGTCGAGATCAAGCCGACCTGGCGCGGCTGGATCCACGCGGCCACGTTCCCCGTCGCGATCGTCGCCGGGGTGGTGCTGATCACCGTCGCGCAGGGCGGCGCGGCCAAGTGGGCCGCCGCCGTGTTCATGGCCACCTCGCTCCTGCTCTTCGGCAACTCCGCTCTCTATCACCGGATCGACTGGAGCCCGAAGGTCAAGGTGATCCTCAAGCGGATCGACCACGCGAACATCCTGCTGCTGATCGCCGGCACCTATACGCCGCTCGCCGTGCTCGCTCTGCCCCCTCAGAAGGGCGCCCTGCTGCTCGTGTTCGTGTGGAGCGGGGCGCTTCTCGGCATCCTGTTCCGGGTGTTCTGGATCAATGCTCCGCGGTGGCTGTACGTCGCCCTCTACCTGCTTCTGGGCTGGGCTGCGGTGATGTACCTCGCCGACCTCTTCGTCGCGAACGCCACGATGATGGTGCTCGTCATCGTCGGAGGGCTCCTCTATACGGGCGGCGCGGTCGTCTACGCGATCAAGAAGCCCAACCCGTGGCCCGGCCATTTCGGGTTCCACGAGATCTTCCACGTATGCACGGTGCTCGCTTTCCTGTGCCACTGGGTCGCGTGTCTGCTCATCGCCCTCGCACCGCTGTCCCCGTCACTCGGGGCCTGACCCGCCGAAGGCTCGGTCAGCGCTTCTCGGGGTCGTCGTCGCCCTCGCGCACGATCGGCAGGTCGGCATCCGTCTCGGTCGCCTCGTCAGCCGCCCGCGCGGCCTCTTCGGCGTCGAGCTCATCCCTGACCTCTTCGCGGTAGCGGACCCGACGGATGCGACGGTTCATGTCGAGGATCAGCAGGATCACCGCGATCAGGATGATCACGACGGCGGCGAAGCCGACGAATCCGGGCGTGACCAGCTCCGGTGCCACCGTCATCGTGGGCGTCGGCATCGGTGTCTCGGTCAGAGCGAGCATGGAGTCTGCCTTTCATGCGCAGGTCGCATAACCTGGAGTTACCAGCCTAACGACCGGAAGACCCACCCCGTGACGACCGCACAACAGCTCGATGACCGCTACGGTCGCGCCCGCTCCCGCCGGGGGCCATGGATCGTCCTGATCGCCATCGCGGCACTTCTCGTCGGCGCGTTCGGCTGGATGATCGTCGCGGCGCAGATGAACGCGGTCGACTCGGACGATCTCGGCTTCGATCTGGTGGATGAGCACAGCGTCACCGTGCGCTTCCAGATCACCGGGGTGCAGGGCAAGGACGTTGCCTGCATCGTCGAGGCGCTGGACGAGGAGTTCGGGGTCGTCGGCTGGAAGGTCGTCGAGATCCCCGCCGGAGATGCCCATTCGCAGGCGCTCTCTGCCACGGTTCCCACCGTCTCGAGCGCCACGACAGGTTTGGTGAACAGCTGCTGGGTCGCTTAGACTCGAGCCAGACAGATGACGCCCTGGCACCGTGCCGGGGCGTCTTGGCATATCCCCCGCGGAACGTCGCCGGGTACCTAACGAAGGAGCTTCGTCATGTCTACTGACGCTCAGGTTCCCTTCCTCACGCAGGAAGCGTATGACCGGCTCGTCGCCGAGCTCGAGCACCTCTCCACCACCGGTCGCGAAGAGATCGCCAAGCGCATCGAAGCGGCACGCGAAGAGGGCGACCTCAAGGAGAACGGCGGGTACCACGCCGCCAAGGACGAGCAGGGCAAGCAGGAGGCGCGGATCCGCACCCTCGAGAACCTTCTCAAGACCGCCAAGGTCGGCGAGGCGCCCGCGAGCCGCGGCATCGTCGAGCCCGGCACGGTCGTGACCGCCGTGGTCGCCGGTGGCGAAGAGGTCTTCCTCCTCGGCAGCCGTGAGATCGCCGTGGGCAGCGACCTCGACGTGTACAGCGAGGCCAGCCCGCTCGGACAGGCGATCCTCGGACTCAAGGTCGGCGAGAAGTCCTCGTACGAGGCGCCGAACGGCCGCGCGATCTCGGTCGAGATCGTGAACGTCGAGACCTACACCGGCTGACGCGCTCCGATCACGCGCGCGTTCCGCGACGACAGAAGGCCCCGTCCGAATGGACGGGGCCTTCTGTCGTCGCGGGTCAGTCCGGAACGATCATCGGCTGGAAGCCGGCACGACGGAGGGTGTCGAGGGTGTGCTCGGAATGCTCGGTGCCCCGCGTCTCGACGCTGAGCTCGAGGAAGACCTCGCTGATCTGCAGCCCGTGCCCGTGACGGGTGTGCATCGCCTCGATCACGTTGGCGCCGGCCTCCGCGATCAGCTCGGACACCCGCGCCAGCTGACCGGGACGGTCGGGCAGCGGGATGCGGATCGTCAGGTACCGGCCGGATGCCGCCAGACCGTGAGAGACCACGCGCTGCAGCAGCAGCGGGTCGATGTTGCCACCGGAGACCACGGCCATGGTCTTGCCGCTGGCCTTCACCTTACCGGCGAGGATCGCGGCGACTCCGACGGCACCCGCCGGCTCCGCGATCACCTTGGACTGCTCGAGCAGCACGAGGATGGCGCGTGCGAGGTCGTCGTCCGTCACCGTGACGACCTCGTCGACGAGGTCCTTGATGATCTCGAACGGGATGGCGCCGGGGCGCGCGACCAGGATGCCGTCAGCGATCGTGGGCTTCGTCTCGATGTCGACCGGGTATCCCGCTTCGAGCGAGGGAAGCATCGCCGCGGCGTTCTCGGCCTGGACGCCGATGATGCGGACGGTGCGGCCCATCTCGGCGGCCTTCGCCTTCACCGCAGCGGCGACACCGGCGATCAGGCCTCCCCCGCCGATCCCCAGCACGATCGTGTCGACGTCCGGAGCATCCTCGAGCAGCTCGAGTCCGAGCGTGCCCTGGCCGATGACGACATCGCGGTGGTCGAACGGATGGATGATCACCGCTCCCGTGCGCTCGGCGAACTCGGCGGCGAGCCGCAGCGACGTCGCGACCGTCTCTCCCTCGAGCACGACCTCGGCGCCGTAGCTCCTGGTCGCCAGCAGCTTGGGCACCGGGATGCCGATCGGCACGAAGATGGTCGCCGGGATTCCGAGGGTCTGCGCCGCGAGGGCGACGCCCTGCGCGTGATTGCCGGCGGAGGCCGCGACCACGCCGCGCGCGCGCTCTTCGGCACTCAGCTGGGAGAGGCGATATGCGGATCCCCGGATCTTGAAGGACCCCGTTCGCTGCAGGTTCTCCATCTTGAGTACGACCGGCGCTCCGAGGACATCCGACAGAGCGCGCGAAGGCAACGTCGGCGTCCGCGTGATCACCTCAGCCAGACTCTGAGCTGCCTTCTCGAACTCGTCCAGGCTGGGGACTGCGCTCATCGATTCCTCCGTCTCCGCTCGCGCGGAACTGTGCTCCAGATTAGGTCTGCGTTCGGGACGTCGCCGGTCTTCCACGACCCCGTGCTGACGGTCACCGCTGCGACGTTGACGAACGCTGCGAGAGGCACCGCGAACAGCGCTCCGGGGATGCCGCCGACCATCGAGCCGCCGGCGACGACGAGCAC
The DNA here is from genome assembly GCF_001889265.1 of Microbacterium sp. 1.5R. NCBI lineage: Bacteria > Bacillati > Actinomycetota > Actinomycetes > Micrococcales > Microbacteriaceae > Microbacterium > Microbacterium sp. 1.5R. The sequence continues at coordinate 1,137,616 of NZ_CP018151.1, read as the reverse complement.
GACCGCGAGCGGGTGCACCTTCACCGCGGAGCCCATCAGGATCGGCTGCAGGATGTGCCCCTCGAGCTGCTGCACGCCGAGCACGACGGCCAGCATCGCCAGAGCGATCCACGGCCCGTTGTAGACGAGGGCCAGCAGGACCGCGATCGCGCCGGTCACGACCGCACCGACGATCGGCACGAAGGATCCGAGGAAGACGAGCACGGCGACCGGTATCGCCAGCGGGACGCCGAGCAGAGCGGCACCCACGCCGATGCCGACCGCGTCGATCGCGGCCACCAGCAGCTGCGTGCGGGCGTAGTTGACGATCGTCGCGAAGCCGTTGCTCGCGGCCGCGTCGGCGGCAGGTCGCGCCGCGCGCGGGAACAGGCGCAGCGTCCAGCGCCAGATCCCCCGACCGTCGGCGAGCAGGCAGATCAGGATGAACAGTGAGAGGACCGCTCCGGTCACCACATGCGCGGCGGTCGTGCCGACCGCGAGAGCCCCGTTGAGGAGCGTCTGCGTCTGCTCGTTGATGATGCCGAGGCCCTGATCGATGTAGTCCTGGATCTGCGTCTCACTCAGGTGCAGCGGTCCGTTGAGAAGGAACTGCCGGAATTCCTCGATCGCCTGGGAACTCCGCGCCTGCACGTCGGGCAGCTGGGCGCGGACCTGCCAGATGACGAGCCAGAGCAGTAGGGAGACGATCGCGAGCGTGCCGATGATCGACAGCGCCACTGCCAGCCAGCGCGGGAACCGGTGGCGCAGCATCCACTGGAATCCCGGCCACAGCAGAGCCGTGATGAGGATGCCGACCATGAGCGGGATCACGAGGAGCTTCAGCTCGATCACGAGCCAGATGAATCCGGCCACCACCGCTGCGATCAGCAGGATGCGCCAGGAATATGCGGCCGTGATGCGGAGTCCTCGCGGGACGGCTTCATCGGCCTCGGTGGTCACCGTGCGATCCGGCGAGACCGGGCGCGGACGGAAGAGGTCTCTCAGCCGTGGACGCAGCTCTTCGCTCATCGCCCAAGTCTACGGCGCGGGCGCCGCGCGTCCGGACGTACGAGGCCCGGATGTCGGCGCTCGGAGATACCCTGACGAGGTGACCGAGACCCTCAGCTCCGCCCAGGCCCGTCGCATCGCGCTGGCCGCGCAGGGCTTCTCCCGCGCACGCCCCGCATCGGTGTCGGCCCGGCACATCCACCGGGTGATGGATCGGCTGGGCGTGCTGCAGATCGACTCGGTCAACGTGTTCGCGAGGTCGCACTACATGCCGCTGTTCTCGCGTCTGGGAGCCTACGATCCGGCGCTGTTCGATCGGGTGTTCCACTCCCGGACCACCCACTACGTCGAGTACATGGCTCATGAGGCGACGTTCATCCCCATCGAGGATTGGCCGCTGTGGCGATTCCGGATGGATCGCTTCCGCGCTCGATGGGCGGCGGCCGACTCGTGGATGAGCCTGAACACGCGGACGCTGCGCTGGGTGCAGGACGAGCTCAGGGCGCGGGGCCCACTGCGACCGGCGGATCTCCGAGAAGATGCGCCCCGCGAGCGCGGCACATGGTGGGACTGGGATGACGTCAAGCTCGCGCTCGAGCACCTGTGGCGCACCGGGGACGTCGCGATCAGCGGTCGGAAGGGTTTCGAGCGCAGCTACGCTCTCGCCGAGCAGGTGATCCCCGACGCCATCCTGTCGCGCCACGTGCCGCGGGACGATGCGATCCGCGAGCTCACACGTCGGGCGGCGCGCTCGTCGGGAGTCGCGACGCAGTCGGATCTCGCCGACTACCACCGCATCCGCGATCGCGCGGCGGTCTCGCAGTCGATCGCCGATCTGGTCGACACGGGCGAGCTGCTCCCGGTGTCGGTGCGGGGCTGGGACCGCGGTGGGCGCCCGCTCCCGAGCTGGCGACATCGGGATGCCGTGCTGCCGCGCCGCATCGACGCGTCAGCGCTGCTGACACCGTTCGATCCCGTCGTCTGGTTCCGCGACAGAGCGCTGCGCGCCTTCGAGCTCGACTACAGGATCGAGATCTACGTCCCCGCCGACAAGCGGCGATACGGCTACTACTCGCTGCCCGTGCTCGTCGGCGACCGGATCGTGGCCCGCGTCGATCTGAAGGCCGACCGCGCGACGTCGACGCTTCAGGTGCAGTCGGCCTGGTGGGAACCTCAGGCCAGGCCTGACGCCGACGCTGAGCGGATCGCCGCAGAGCTGGCCCTCGCAGCGGAATGGCAGGGCCTCGCGCATGTCTCGGTCTCGCGGTGGGGCACCGCGGCAGAGGCTCTTCACGCCGCACTCTCGGTTCGCCCGGACACGTCCGTGCGTCGCCATGTGCACGCGAGAGAGGTGCCCTCGTGAACCGCCGCAGGGCATGGGCGATCGGCGGCGTCGGTGCCGCTCTCGTCGTCGTGGTGGCGGCATCATGGCTGTGGCTGTCATCCGGCGATGTGTCCCCTGCTGCCGGTCCCCCGGCGACGAGCAGCGCACCGACGCCTGAGATCGATGTGCGCACGACCGCACAGCAGGCGCTGGACGACCACCTCGAGGAGTGCACGTCTGCGGAGGCCTCCGATGACGCCGTTCCCGACGGATGCGGGATCAGGATCCCCTGGGGCACCGAGTTCGCCTCGGTCGACGACGTCCGGTTCCGCATAGAGCAGCTGCCGGTCCTGGAGCTCACGGACGGTGGATTCGTCGCCGACGGGGGCGTCCTCGTCGCCACCGTGTCTGGCACAGGTCAGGACGGCAGTCCGAGGACCGAGACGTATCGCACGGACTCCTGGACGCTCCGCGGTGGCGTGACCGTCGAGGGTGACGCTGTGGAGCTCGACGTCTGGTGAGCGTCGCTCAGGCCCCGCGATCGACTCGCCACGGGCAGCCGGACATGCAGAAGGCCCGATGCGCTGGTGCGCATCGGGCCTTGTGACACATCAGAACTGCACGCGTGGCGGTTCGGAGATCGCGCCGCTGTCGGCGACCTCGAAGAACTCGCGCTCGGTGAATCCGAGTCCCTTGGCGAAGAGATTGTTGGGGAAGACCTTGATCTTGGTGTTCAGCTCGCGGACCCCGCCGTTGTAGAAGCGGCGCGCAGCCTGGATCTTGTCCTCGGTGTCGACGAGGGCCTGCTGCACCTGAAGGAAGTTCTGGCTCGCCTGCAGCTGCGGATAGGCCTCGGCGACCGCGAACAGGCTGCGGAGCGCCTGCTGCAGATGACCTTCGGCGATGCCCGCCTCGCCGGGGCTGCCGGCAGACAGCGTTTCCGCTCGCGCACGCGTGACGTTCTCGAACACCGCCTTCTCGTGCGAGGCGTAGCCCTTCACCGTCTCGATGAGGTTGGGTATCAGATCCGCTCTGCGCTTCAGCTGAACCGTGATGCCGCTCCAGGCCTCGTCGACGCGGACGTTGAGCTGCACCAGCGAGTTGTAGGTCGCCCAGAGGTAGATTCCGATGAGCAGAATCACACCGACGACGATCAGTACCGGCACGAGCCATTCCATCAGAGGCCCACCCTTCCTCGTGTTTGTCTCATCCTATCGGCGCAGCCTGCGCGTCGACTGGGTGTGCGACGGTCAGCTGCAGCCCCGTCATGCGCCGAGAACGCGATCCAGGTATCGGTTCGTGAATCGGCGATCCGGGTCGAGCCGGTCGCGCACGGCGGTGAAGTCGTCGAACCGCGGATAGCGCTCTCGCAGCTGCTCGGCGTTCAGCGTGTGCAGCTTGCCCCAGTGGGGCCGTCCGCCGTGCTCGAGCATGATCTGCTCCACGGCCTCAAAGTACACCGACGGATCGGCGCGCCAGTAGCGGTGGACCGCGATGTACCCCGTGGCCCTGCCGTACGCCGTCGACAGCCACCTGTCGTCGCCCGCCGCGAAGCGCACCTCGATAGGGAATTCGATGCGGTATCCTCGTCGCTCGATGAGCTCGCGCACAGCGCGGAAGGCCGGCACGACGTTCTCGACGGGCAGCGCGTACTCCATCTCGCGGAACCGCACCGTGCGGCTCTGTGTCAGGACGCGGTGCGACAGCTCGGTGTAGCGCCGGTCGCCCGTGAGCTTCACCGCGAGCCTGTTGAACGGCGGAGTGATGACGGGTGCCACCTGCCCGGCGGCGCATACCGCCCGGTACACGCCGTTCGAGAGCAGGGTCTCATCGATCCAGCGCCCTACGACGGGGAGAGGCTGCCGCCGTGTCGACTCCGGCAGTCTGGTCTGTCTCTTGGTCAGAGCGATGTCCGTGTGCGGGAACCAGTAGAACTCGAAGTGGTCCGATTCCTCGACCCGACTGTGCAGGGTCTCGAGAACGTCGTCGAGAGGCGCTGGCTCGTCGACTGCCTCCATGAGGAGGTTCGGCACGCACTGCAGCGTGATGTCGACCAGGATCCCGAGTGCGCCGAGCCCCAGCGTGACCGCGGGCAGCAGATCGGTGTTCTGCCTCTCGTCCACTCTCAGGAACTCGCCGGCTGCGGTCACCATGGTCGCCGCGACGACCTGTGTGGCGAGTCCCCCGAACCCGGACCCGGTGCCATGCGTCCCTGTCGAGATCGCGCCGGAGATGGACTGACGGTCGATGTCGCCGAGGTTCTCCATGGCGAGACCGAACGGCGCAAGCAGTGAGGGGATGCGGTGCAGCCGGGTTCCCGCGAGCAGGGTCGCGCGGCCGGTGGACGCGTCGGCCGATACGAGTCCTTGCATGTCGTCGAGTTCCAGGAGCACCCCGGGGGCGACGGCGATGCCCGTGAAGCTGTGCCCCGCTCCGACCGCCTTCACGGTGAGACCTTGCGACACAGCCGCCCGGACGGCGCGCTGCACGCCTTCCGGCGTGCGCGGGCGCTCGACGCGGAGCGGCTTCACCTGCGCCGACCGCCCCCAGTTCTGCCAGGTTCCGCCGATCCGGGTCACAGGAACGCCTTCCCCTCGCCGCGATACGTGGGAAGCTCGTCGACGATCTCGTCGCCGGAGACGAGCTGGTAGCTGTCGATGCGCTCGGCAGGCTCGCCGCTCTTCGCGTGGCGGAACCAGACCCGATCGCCCACTCCGAGGTGCTGGGCCTCTCGCCCCTGCAGCGGTGTCTGCACCTCGCCCGCGGCCTCGCGCGACAGAGTGCGCAGTCCCTGCGGCCAGACGGGCGACGGCTGTCGCGACGCCACGGCGGGGCCCGAGGCGATCCATCCGCCACCGAGCACGGTCGCGATGTCGGCGGCCGGCCGCCGCACCACGTCGAACGCGAACGCGGACGCCGGTGCCGGGCGGAAGGATCGATACCCGTCGAAGAGGTGCCCTCCGAGCAGTCCGCTGCCGGCACTCGCCTCGGTCAGCGATTCGTCGCTGCCGGTGAACTCGAGGGAGCCGGTCCCTCCGCCGTTGAGGAACTCGAGAGGGGCGATCTCCGAGAGTGCGCCGACGATCGCGGCTCGTCGGTCTCGCAGCTCTGACCGCGAGCGCGCCTGCATCAGACGGATCACCGGCGCGTCCGGTCCCGCGTTGTCGCCCTGCCCGGCGATCTGGGCCTCGTACATCTGCAGGCCGACGAGCGTGAAGCCGGGGCGGCGGACGATCGTGCGAGCGAAGGCCGCCACCTCTCCCGGAGTGAACAGCGCGGACCTGCGGACGCCGATATGACCGAGCGCCGCCGATCGCAGTGAGGCGTCCGCGTCGATCGCGACACGGATGTCGGGGCGATGGCCGGCAGGCGCGACGCTGTCGACGATGTCGAGATGCGCCGGGTCGTCGACCATGAGCGTGATGCGCCGCGCCGCCTCTTCGGATTCGAAGAGCTGCGCGAGTCCCGCGCGATCGACCGTCGGGTAGCCGATCACGATGTCGTCATGGGTCTCGGCGAGCCAGAGCGCTTCGGCGAGGGTGAACGCGAGAATCCCCCGGTAGCCGGGAAGCTGCAGCACCGCGTCGAGCACCGAGCGCACGCGCACCGACTTCGAGGCGACGCGGATCGGCAGTCCGCCCGCACGGACCAGCAGATCCAGGGCGTTGTGCCGGAGCGCTTCTCTGTCGATCACCGCCACGGGAGCAGAGAGGTGGCCGGTCGCCGCAGACAGGCGCGGCCAGTACCGTGACGGGTCGTGCCACTCGGGGGAGACTGCGTTTCGTCCCTGATCGGGGCTCATATCGGCGATGAGGTCGAGCACTCCCCCACCCTATGACCAGCGCGGACGCGGATTCATGCTTTCTGAGATCGAGTCGCAGCGCAGTCGTACGGCCACGTCCGGAATCCCGGTACTTTAGCCGCAATGCTCGTAATGAACATCCACGGTCGCCGTCTCTATCACTGAGGCCGTCATTCGTGGCGGCTCACCGGCCGTGCCCGGCCGGTTGCCGGGGGGTAGCGATGCTGTCTCAGCAGCATCACAGGGAGACGGGCGCTGGGACGCCCGTCTCCCTTCGCCCTGTCCGTGCGGGATGCGGCGCCGGAGCGGCCGATATACCCGTGTAATCTGAGCCAGTCACATGGAGCCCCCGTAGCCCAATGGCAGAGGCAGGCGACTTAAAATCGCTTCAGTCTGGGTTCGAGTCCCAGCGGGGGCACAGCGCGCTTCTCAGCCATCCGCGCGTCCATCTGCCGCGCCGCGGGTCTGTCCGTTCGCGGATGCCGACCCGCGCGCCTCACGGATTCGGCGCAGGACCAGCACACCGACGGCGATCGCCAGCGCTGAATACACGGCGTAGTCGAGATACCCGAGCAGGTGCTCGAGCTGCTCGTGCTGGGTTCCCAGCAGGGCACCCACCCCGATGAGCAGAGTGTTCCACAGGCCGCTGCCCACGATGGTGTAGACGCTGAATCGCGCCAGGTTCATCCGCGTGGCACCCGCAGGGATCGAGATCAGGCTGCGGACTCCGGGGACCATCCGCCCCACGAGCACCGTCCACCCTCCGCTTCGTTGGAACCAGGCCACTCCCCGGTCCAGATCGCCGCGGCTGACCAGCTTGGTGGCCGCGAGAAGCCGCACGGCCCGCTCGATGCCGATGGCCGCCCCGAGCCAGTAGAGCAGGAGCGCCCCGATCCATGAGGCGAGGGTGCTCCACACGATCAGCCAGCCGAGCGTGAGGTCGCCGCTCTGACTCAGGTAGCCGGCGAACGGGAGAATCACCTCGCTCGGAATGGGCGGGACGAGCACCTCGAGGAACACCAGCACGCCCACCCCGATGTCGCCGAGCTGGGTGAGGACGTCGGCGGCGAACCCGGTGAGGCCGGAGAATCCGTGATCCGACGGCGATGACTCGGCGGCCGCCATGATCGCGCCGCTCATCGGCCGAACAGATCGCCGATTCCGGGGATGCCCAGGTCGCCGAGCCGCTGACCCCATTCGCTCGCGGCGTCGCCGAGGCCCGAGACGGTCTCACCGGCCGATCCGAGAACACCCTCAGCGGCTCCCGCGAGCTCCTCGCCGCCGAGTCCGCTCGCGATCGCCTCGACGTCGACACCCTGCGCGAGCGCGTCGAAGTCGACACCGAGCCCGGCCGCCTGCTCGAGAAGGGGGGCGGCGACGGCACTGCCGACGGCGCCGACCGCCACGATGCCCAACGCGCCCACGGCGGCGCCGCCGACGGCACCGGCAGCGCCGAACCCGCGCACCCGCGACAGGATGCCGCGCATGCGTCCGGGGTGCGCCGCCTCGGAGCGCCCGGCCGCGCGTGCGAGATCCTCCGGCGAGGACGAGGTCGGGCGTTCGCCGGGCGCGAGCTCCGTGTTCATGCGCTCCTGCACCTGCGCGCGCTGCGCCGGCGTCAGCCGCGCGAACGCCTCGCGATGGATCTGCTCGACGCGGTGCGGATCGGCGGTCTCGAGCAGGTAGTCGTACCGTGCGATCGCGGCCCGGTCGGCGTCCGACCCCGATCCGGCTGCACGGGAGGCGGAGGCGGCACCGGCAGGAGGCGGAGAGTACGGGTCACGCGACGTCCGGTGCACCGGCGGAGGAGAGTATCGATCATTCTCCGGGTGACGCCGTCCGGGCGCGGGAGGCGTCTGCCCCCGCGAGCCGTCGCGATCCGTGCGGGATCCGCTCTCGTCGAGATCGAGGGCGCGAGCGGCCATCCCGAGCAGTCGGTTGAGTTTTCCCATGGTGACGATTCCTTCGTGGTGTGGACGACCACGGGTCTCGACAGCGGTGCGGTGAGGGGTCCTTGGCCGTCCGCGGATACGGACGCCAGGTCTCCTCCACCCTCACGGGCCGGTGGGCCGGGACACGACCTCGTATCCGTAATGACGACACCACCGCAGACGGGAGTACTCCCCTTGCGCTGCCGACGGTAGCAAGCGCGCCTATGAACGGGGTGCGAGACACGCCCCGTCGGCGGAGACGACGAACGCCCCGACTCCGGAGGAATCGGGGCGTTCGAGGAGAGGACTACTTGGCGGCAGCCGTCTCGGCGGTCTTCTTGGCGGCCGGCTTCTTGGCACCGGTCTTCTGGCCGGCGGGCTTCTCGTCAGCAGCCTTGTCGACGGCGGTCGCCTGCGCGGCCGGAGCCGTGACGGCGGGAGCCGGCGCATCGGCGGCCGGACGCGGGCGAGCGGCGAACTCCTCGAAGACATAGCGCGGGTTCTGGACCGTCTCGAGGTTCACCAGGTCGCGACCGAGCCACAGGTTGTTCCACCAGCCCCACACCACGCGGAACTTGCGCTCCCACGTGGGCATCGCGAGGCCGTGGTATCCACGGTGGGCGACCCAGGCGACGAACCCCTTGAGGGCGATCTTGCCGGACTGGAAGACACCGTTGTAGAGCCCGAGGCCCGCGACGGCGCCGAGGTTCTTGTGGAAGTACTCCTTCGGGTCCTCGCCACGCAGCACGGCGACGATGTTCTTCGCGAGGAGCTTCGCCTGACGGACGGCGTGCTGGGCGTTCGGCACGCAGAAGCCGCCGACGCCACCACCGGACAGGTCGGGGACGGCAGAGACGTCACCGGCGGCCCAGGCCCCGGGAACGAAGGCCTTGGGGGTGCCGACACGGAGGTCTGCACGGGTCTGGATGCGGCCGCGCTCCTCGATCGGGAGGTCGCCACCGCGCACCACCGTCGGGTTCGCCATGACACCGGCGGTCCAGACGATCAGATCGGTGGGGATGACCTCACCCGTCGACAGCTCGACGTTGCCGTCGACCGCGCTGGTGAGCTGCGTGTCGAGGTGCACGTTGGCGCCGCGCTTCGCGAGGTCCTTGAGCACCCACTCGCTCGTCTGCAGCGAGACCTCGGGCATGATGCGCCCCATCGCCTCGATGAGGTGGAAGTGGGTGTCGTCGAAGGTCAGCTGCGGGTACTTGCTGACCAGCGACGAGGCGAGCGAGCGCAGCTCGGCGAACACCTCGATGCCGGCGAAGCCACCGCCGACGACGACGACGGAGAGCAGGCGATCACGCGCGAGGCCCGCAGGCAGCGACGCCGCCTTGTCGAAGTTCGACATCAGGCGGTCACGGATCGCGACGGCCTCCTCGATCGTCTTCAGGCCGATCGCGTTGTCTGCGATGCCCGGGATCGGGAAGGTGCGCGAGACGGCACCCGCGGTCACCACGATCTGGTCGTACGCGAACTCGTACGGCTCACCCACGGGAGGCGTGATCGTCGCGACCTTCTCGGCGTGGTTGATTCCGGTCACCTTGGCGGTGAGCACGTTCGTGCGCTTGAGGTGACGGCGGTGGGCGACGACGGAGTGTCGGGCTTCGATCGAGCCGGCGGCCACCTCGGGGAGGAACGGCTGGTACGTCATGTACGGCAGCGGGTCGACCATGGTGACGTCTGCTTCACCCTTGCGAAGGTGCTTCTCCAGCTTCCACGCCGTGTAGAAGCCTGCATAGCCTCCACCGACGATCAGAATCTTGGGCACAGTGCTGTTCTGAGGCACAGGGGGACAACTCCTCGGGAGTCAGGAATGTGGCGTGCGTGCGCGCGCCGATCGGATGCGCCGGGCAGCTGCGGTGACGCCAAGCGCTATCAGGATACCAGGGACTGTGAGCGCGATGAGCGGCAGGGTACCGTAGCGCAGCGATTCAGCGCTGGGAAGCAGCGGTGAACCGGCTTCCGTCGGCGCGTCCGCATCCGGCAGAGGCGGGACCTCGACCGGCGCGGCGGTGGGTTCCGGCTGCGGGACGGTCTCCGCCCGACGGAACAGGCGGACCCACTCGGCGAGGTCTCCCATGGGGTTCTCGGAGACCTTGGGCACGTCCCCGCTGATCGCCGCCTCGGCATCCACCAGACCGTAGCCGTAGAGGGGGTCGGGAGGATCCGCCATGCCGGGGACCTCGATCGCCGTCTTGATGATGCGGTTGATGACGTTGGCGGCATCGAGCTCGGGATGCGCGGACCGGACGAGGGCCGCGATGCCCGCGACGATGGGCGCCGCACCGCTGGTGCCGCTCCAGGGCACGACCGTGCCGTCCGCCGAGACGCCGCGCAGGCCCTCGCTGGGTGCCGCGATGCCGATGGTGATCCCCTGCGTCGAGGCCTCGATGCTCGCCGTGCCCGTCTGATCGACTCCGCCGACCGTGAGCACGCCGGGGATCGTCGCGGGGGCGCCGATGATGTCGGTGCCGCTCCCCCGATTGCCCGCCGCGACCACGACCACGACGTCGTTCTCGAAGGCGTAGAGGAACGCGTCGTCCCAACTCTTGTCCCAGTCCAGCGTGTTCGTGGTGAACGAGAGGTTGATGATGTCCGCCCCGTGATCGACCGCCCAGCGCATCGCCTTCGCCACCTGCTCGGTGAACGGCACGGCGGCAGCTGCGCCGAACCCCACGGAGATCGAGAGCAGATCGGCTTCGGGGGCAACGCCGATCATGCCCTTGCCGTCGGCCGCGCCGCGCCCGGCGGCGAGGGATGCGACCCACGAGCCGTGATTGCCGTCGATGGCACCCACCGGGGTGCGCCCGTCGGGTGTCCCGGTGCCGGACACGTCCGTGCCGCCGACGACGGCCCCGTCGAACACTCCCGGGACCTTGGCGATCCCGGTGTCGATGACGGCGATGGTCACTCCGTCGCCGCGGGTGGTCTGCCAGGCGTCTCGGATCCCGGCGCCATCGAGCCAGTATTCGGCGGCGCGCACCGGATCGGCAGGATCATCAGGCACCGGCGGCGGCGTCGCCGCTGCGCCGAGGAGCAGGACGGATGCCACGATCGTCGCCACCGCGACGCCGTTGCGCAGCATCCGCTGCGGCCTCATTCGGTCGACGCCTCGACGTCGCGCAGCGCCGCGCCCGGGGCGTCGCACCGGCACTTCTCGGGAGACCACGTCGAACGCTCGAGCGCCACGTCGCCGATCGGGTTCACGCCGGGGCCGGCCGCGAGAGCGTGACCGGCCAGAGCGTGCAGGCACTTGACGCGCGTGGGCATGCCGCCGGCCGAGATGCCGTCGATCTCGGTGACCTCGCCGAACTGCGCACGGTCGGCGAGGTAGGCCTCGTGCGCCGCGAGGTAGGCCGCCGCGACCCCGTCGTCCTCGGCGAGGAGCGCCGCGAGCTCCGGCATGACCTGCGCGGCCTCGAGAGTCGACATGGCCGCAGTCGCGGCAGGGTGGGTGAGGTAGTAGAAGGTGGGGAACGGCGTTCCGTCCGGCAGCCTCGGCGTGGTGGCGACGACCGTGGGGTTGCCGCAGACGCAACGGGCTGCGATGCCGACGACGCCGCGAGCGGTTCTCCCCAACTGGGCCGACACCACGGCGAGTTCGGCGGTCGTGGGGGCGGGGAATGGCGGCGTGGTCACCCGACCAGCGTACGGGAGCCGACCGGGAGGATGCTCGGAGCACACGCCCCGTGCGGCGGCGGCGCAGGTCAGCGGGCGACTGCGGCCGTGTCGCTGAGTCCGGCGGACGTCAGAGTGCGCAGGAGCTGCGGCATCCAGTCGGAGGGCGTCTCCTCGAGCGTGTCGCTGACCGGGCCCTGCTGCTGCGGAAGCGCGGCGGGGTCGAGGTCGTTGTCGATCAGGTACACGACCTCGCCGGGCTTGACGTAATACAGGCGCTCACGCGCCTGGGTGGTGATGTACGCCGGGTCGTTCCAGCGTTCACGCTCTTTCTCGAGCGCGGCGATCTGGTCTTCGGAGACCTGGATCGACTGCTCCAGAGCCGAGATCTTCTGCCTCTGATCGATGAAGGTGCCGAGGGTCGGCACCAGCACCCATGCGCCGAGGACCACGAGAGACAGCATGATGACCGAGAAGGCCGACAGGCGGATGCCGGAGGCCCACTCGCGCACATCGACCCTGCGGTCCTGCGCGCCTCTGCTCGCCGCACCCCGGGGCGTCCGACCCGCGGTGCGCTGTGCGGGCGACGGCGGCGCTGAGGCGGGCCGGGTCGCCCCCGGAGACGCCGAAGGAGGAGCCGGTCGTCGTGCCACGGCTCCTCCTCCGTTCGAGCCGCTCAGGCGGCTTCTGTCTGTCTCAGCTGTGTTCAGCCCTGGTAGCGCGGGAACGCGGAGCGGCCGGCGAAGACAGCCGCGTCGCCCAGCTCTTCCTCGATGCGCAGAAGCTGATTGTACTTCGCGACGCGCTCGCTGCGAGCAGGCGCACCCGCCTTGATCTGACCCGCGTTCGTCGCGACCACGAGGTCGGCGATCGTCGTGTCCTCGGTCTCACCCGAGCGGTGCGACAGCATGGCGGTGTAACCCGAGCGCTGCGCCAGGCTGACCGCGTCGAACGTCTCGGTGAGCGTTCCGATCTGGTTGACCTTCACGAGCAGCGAGTTGGCGACGCCGCGCTTGATGCCGTCAGCCAGACGCGTCGGGTTGGTGACGAACAGGTCGTCTCCGACGAGCTGGACCTTCGAGCCGAGAGCGTCGGTGAGGAGCTTCCAGTTGTCCCAGTCGTCCTCGGCGAGGGCGTCCTCGATCGTGACGATCGGGAAGTCGTTGACCAGACCCTGGTAGTACTCGATCAGCTCGGGGCCGGTCCAGTCCTTGTTGTCGAGGCGGTACACGCCGTCGCTGAAGAACTCGGTCGCTGCGACGTCGAGGCCGAGCGCGATCTCGGTGCCCGGCTTGAAGCCGGCCTTCTCGATCGCCTTGACGAGGAAGTCGAGACCCTCGCGGTTGCTGGGCAGGTCGGGGGCGAAGCCGCCCTCGTCGCCGAGGCCCGTCGCGTAGCCGGCGGCCTTCAGCTCGCCGCGCAGCACGTGGTAGGTCTCGACACCCCAGCGGAGCGCCTCGGAGTACGTCTCGGCGCCGATCGGCGCGAGGAAGAACTCCTGCATGTCGATGCCGTTGTCGGCGTGCTCGCCGCCGTTGATCACGTTGAAGAGCGGCACGGGCAGCACGTGCGCGTTGGGGCCGCCCAGGTAGCGGAACAGGGGCAGATCGGCCGAGTCGGCCGCGGCCTTCGCGACGGCGAGGCTGACGCCGAGGATCGCGTTGGCGCCGGTACGCTGCTTGTTCTCGGTGCCGTCGGTCTCGATCAGGATCTCGTCGACGATGCGCTGCTCGCTCGCCTCGATGCCCTCGAGCGCCGGTCCGAGCTCGTCGATGATGGCGTCGACGGCCTTGAGCACGCCCTTGCCGCCATAACGGCTCTTGTCGCCGTCGCGCAGCTCGTACGCCTCGAATGCGCCGGTGGATGCACCCGACGGGACGGCTGCCCGCTGGACTACGCCGTCGTCGAGGAGCACCTCCACCTCAACGGTCGGGTTTCCGCGCGAGTCGAGAATCTCGCGTGCGCCTACAGCCTCGATCAGTGCCACTGATGTGCTCCTTGCTCAGAGAAAAGGTGTGTGGAGCGTCGTCGATCCGCGCCCAGTCTAGCCCGCCCGGCCCTCAGCACCCGGGTCGGGGCCGGAGGTTCACACGACGACAGCGAGCGCGACGCCGTCCCAGCCTTTGACACCGACCGTCTGCAGCGCGGTGGCGTCGAAGCGCGGGTCCTCGCCCAGCATCCGCAGTGCATCCCTGGTGCCGACGACCTTGGGGTCGGTCGCATCGTCGCGCACGATCTCACCCTCCCGTCCGATGTTGTCGAGCACGATCACGGTTCCGGGACGGCCCAGCTTCGCGGCCCAGTCGAGGTAGACCGTGTTCGACTCCTTGTCGGCGTCGATGAAGACCAGGTCGAAGCCGCCGACCAGCGTGGGGAGCACGTCGGCACCTCGGCCGATCCGGATGTCGACGCGGTCTCCGACGCCGGCGGCATCGATGCTCGCGCGGGCCACGGCGGCGTTGTCCGCTTCGGCCTCGACGGTGATCACCCGCCCCTCGGGACCCACCGCCCGTGCGAGCCAGATCGTCGAGTAGCCGCCGAGCGTTCCGATCTCCAGCACGCGGCGAGCGCCGCTGATGCGGGCCAGGAGGTTGAGGAGCTTGCCGCCGACCGGCGCGACCTCGATCTCGGGAAGACCGGCATCGTGCTGAGCGGCCAGCGCCGCCTCCAGCTGCGGATCATGGCCGACGAGGAGATCAGCGAGATAGGCGTCGGCATTCGACCAGGCGGCGGGAGTGGATTCCATGCCCTCAGCAAACCGTGAGCCCCGAAGAGCGTCAAGAGGGTTGCGGACCCCTCCCGGCTCGGGGAGCGGACAGCAGCCGCCCGGGCGCGCCCGCGAGCTCGGGCTGACGACGGAACTGGCCCGTGAGGGCCAATGCGGCGATCACCGCCGCCGCGACGATCCATCCCGCGACGCCGAGAGGTCCGGCGAGTGCGAGATCGGGCTGCGATGCGGCGAAGATGAGGACGAGTCCGGCGGCCGCGTTCAGCGAGCCGTGCGCGAGGACGGCGGGCCAGACCGATGCGGAGCGCAGACGCAGCCAGCCCAGCAGCACACCCCAGGCCATGCAGCCGCCGATCATGAACAGCACGCCGGTGATGTCGGTGCGCCCGAAGTTGTAGCCCAGCAGGATCACCGGGCTGTGCCAGAAGCCCCAGATCGCTCCGCTGATGAGGAGTGCCGGCCACGTGCCGAGCGGTCGCAGGGCCGGGACGAGCCACCCGCGCCAGCCGAGTTCTTCGCCGAACGCCAGCACACTGTTGATCAGGGCGCCGACAGGGATCATCACGATCTGCGAGATCACGATGAGCTCGATCGGGGGCATCGGCGCACCGGCGGGCAGCGACCTCGCGATCTCAGCGGAGAACGCCGAGAACGTCGGGTCGAGCTGCACCCATCCGAAGGCCGCCGCGACCACGATGCCGAGCGCGACGAGAACCGGAGGGACGAGCCAGCCCGCCACCATCAGCCAGACGACCCGCCTGGCCGGGCGCAGGGGCCAGATGCCCAGGAAGCGGAGTCGCTCCCCCGGTGCCGGCACACGCAGGGCGAAGGTGACCACGAGCGCGGCGAGCGCGGGGGTCAGCATCATCACGGGCAGCAGGAACCAGGTGCTGGGCTCGGCGAGGCCGTCGCCCAGCCACAGCGGCAGGGCGACGAGCCAGGCGAGCCCGCACGCGAGCGCGACGAAGAGGACGACGGATGCGGCTCTGATGCGGGTCATGGATTGACTCCCGGTTCGGTGTCGATGTGCTGTTCGGTGTCGATGTGCTGTTCGGTGTCGATGTGCGGTGCGATCATCGGGATGCTGCGGAAGCGAGGACGGATGCCGCTGTGGAGGCGTCGTCGACGGTGACGACGAACACGCGACCGTCTGTGCGGGTGATCTCGAGGGCCTCGCCGGTGCGCAGCACGAATCCGCGCCGCCCGTCGGTGCCGATTCGGTAGCCCCAGCCGCCGAACTCCGCGAACGGGTCGACCTGCACCGCGCGAGCGCTGGCGATGTCGGCCGCGGCGATCTCGAGACGCGGCCATCCGGCGACGGAGCGCACCCGAAGGCCAGCGGTGCTCGCCCGCACCCGGAACGACAGCCCCGTCGCCACGACGATGACGAGGACCACAGTGATGCCCGCCACGATCCACCCGGCGGCGATGCCCCGGGCGAGCAGCAGCACGCTCACGGCGACCGTGAAGAAGACGCTGATCCCGAGGACGACCTGGCCACTGCGGGCCACGTTCACGGTCTTCATCCACACGGCGCGCTCGTGGTCGGCGAGAGGGAGAGGTGCCGCCGGATCCGCGGACGCGACGGACGCGACGGGCACCTTCGGCTGCGCGAACCATCCGATCACCCCGAGGCCGGCGGCGATCGCGACGATGACCGGGACCCAGAGGGTGATGTCGGGCGCCTCGTTCGCATCGGAGAGCCCTCGCTGGGAGCCGGTCGTCGTGATCGCGAGCATGGACATCAGGCCCGCCATCGCGAGGCCGGCCGCTCCGAGCAGACGGGCGGTCGTCGACCACTGCGACTGAGGAAGCGGCCCGCCCGAGCCCCGTGGGGGCAGCCTGTGCGAGACCAGGACGATGATCGCGAACATCGCCACGATCCCTCCGCCCAGGCCGATCAGCATGACCAGTGGCGTCCACCGCGGCGCGAAGCCATCGGCCCCGTCGAGGCCCCAGTGGATCGCCGCAGGATCGGGGATGTCGGGCAGCCACGCCAGGACGATGACGGCGGCGAGCACGATCAGAGCGGCGGGGACGATGACCCCGACCCACCAGAAGGCGGTGCGGGCGCGGCGGATCTCGGGGGTCATGCGTCGGTCTCCTTAATGAGCGCGGCCAGTGTCGAGGAAGAGAGTCCGAGGGATGCGGCGCGGGCGACGAGCGCGGCGATGTCCTGTGAGAGCTCGGCGAGCGGAGATGCAGCAGCGGACACCACCGCTCCCCTGCCACGGCGCAGATCGATCAGCCCCTCGTCGCGCAGCTGCTGATAGGCACGGAGCACGGTGTGCAGGTTGATCTCGAGCGCCTCGGCGAGTTCACGGGCGGCCGGCAGCCGGTCACCCGGCACGAGACGTCCGGCCAGGACATCGGCGCGAACGGATGCCGCGACCTGATCGAAGAGCGGCCGAGCGCTGTCGGCGTCGATGCGGATCAGCATCCCGTCCTCCAATCTTCTAGTAGTTCTACATAAACTATAACAACTGTCGCAACCCTCCAGCGAGCTTTGTCCGGATCAGGCCGTCGGCCACACTGACCTCATGCGCATCACTCCCCGTCGTCTCGCCACGGGCATGAGCCTGTGGGTCCCCAATCTGTTCAGCGGCATCCGCATCCGCCGCTTCAGCGAGGACTGGACGCACGCCACGGTCGAGCTGCACGTCAACGTGTTCACCCGCAATTACGTGAAGACGGCATTCGGCGGCTCGATGTCCGCGATGACGGACCCGTACTTCTTCATGCTCGTGATGCATCAGCTCGGCCGGGACTATGTCGTCTGGGACACCCGGGGCGAGATCGAGTTCCTCAAGCCCGGGCGCGGGGTGCTGACGGCCGAGTTCGAGGTCAGCCGCGAGCGGGCCGAGGAGATCCGCGAGCGGGCGCACGGCGGTGCGAAGGTGCTCGAGTGGTTCGAGACCGTCATCACCGACCGCGACGGAGACGTCGTCGCCAGAGTCCGCCGACAGGTCTACATCCGCGAGAAGCAGCGCGTCACCGCCGCTCGGAGCTGACGGCGACGGCGATACCGGACGTTCACCCGGACGTGACACGATGACGGGATGCCCCTCGCCCGCCGCCTGACGCTGGTCGACGCCGTCGCGATCGGTCTCGGTTCGATGATCGGCGCCGGCGTGTTCTCCGTGTGGGCACCGGCCATGGGAGTCGCCGGAAGCGGCATCCTGATCGCCCTGGCGATCGCCGCGATCGTCGCCTACTGCAACGCGACCGCCTCGGCGCAGCTCGCCGCCGCGCATCCCGTCGCCGGCGGCACCTACGCGTACGCCCGCGCCGAGATCGGCCCGTGGTGGGGCTTCGTCGCCGGATGGAGCTTCGTGATCGGCAAGATCGCCAGCTGCGCGGCGATGGCCATGACCTTCGCCGCCTACGCCGCGCCGGACGGCTGGGAGGTGCCGGTCGCCGTCGCTGCCGTCGTCGCTCTCGCGGCGGTCAACTGCTTCGGCGTGACGCGAACCGCCCTCGTCACGCGCATCCTCGGCGTGTGCTCGCTGCTCGGACTCGCCGTGGTGGTCGCGGTGGGCCTCGGCGGTTCCTCGTCTACCGCCCCGGCTCCCCTTCCGGATGCCTCCGCGTACGGGGTGCTGCAGGGCGCAGGCCTGCTCTTCTTCGCGTTCGCGGGATACGCGCGCATCGCGACGATGGGCGAAGAGGTCGTCGACCCCGCCCGGACGATCCCCCGGGCGATCGCCCTGGCCCTCGGCGGCACGGTCGTCGTCTACACGCTCGTCGCGATCACGGTCGTCGTCGTGCTCGGCGGCGACGCGGTCACGAGCACCACCCCTCTCGCCGATGTCGTCACGGCCTCGGGGTGGACGGCTCTCACTCCTGTCGTCCGCGTGGCCGCGGCCGCCGCCTCGCTCGGAGCTCTGCTCGCCCTCCTGACCGGCATCGGTCGCACGACACTGGCGATGGCCCGCGAAGAGGATCTGCCGCGCTTCCTCGCGAAGGTCGACGAGCGTTGGCACGTACCCCGTCGGGCCGAGATCACGATCGCGGTCATCATCGTGATGATCGTGCTCGTCGCCGATCTGCGCGACGCGATCGGCTTCTCCTCGTTCGGTGTGCTGCTGTACTACCTCATCGCCAATGCGGCGGCATTCCGCCAGCGCACTGCGGCTCGCCGCTATCCGCGGGTGCTGCAGGTCGTCGGTGCGCTCGGGTGCCTCGTGCTCGTGAACACGCTGCCGGTGGTGGCTTCGGTGGTGGGTACCGCGGTCGTGCTGGTCGGTGTGCTCTATCGGATGATCCGGCTGCGGCTCGCGCGCTGATCAGGGTGGCGCGGCAGCGCTCCGAACGTCCTGCGCGGAGGACGCCCGGTACGCGCGGGGCGCGATTCCGAGCACGTTCCGGAAGTCGCGGGTGAGATGGGCGTGATCCGCGTACCCCAGGTCGGCGGCGAGATCCGCCAGATCGACCGATGGGTGCAGACGCAGGTGCTCCGCGGCCTCCTGCAGCCTGCGGCGCCGGATCATGGCGGCCGGCGACACTCCGACGTGACGATGGGCGAGGCGCTGCAGCGTGCGCAGCGAGACCGCGAGTCGGGTCGCGGCCTCCTCGACCGAGTCGGCCGCGCCCTCCTCCATGAGCACCTCGACCAGCGCGTTCGCATGCCTCGCACTGTCGTCGAGGGGTCCGACCCGACGAGCGAGCCACTCCGAGAACACCGCGACGGCGCGTTCGCGATGCCCCTCCCCCGACGCCATCGCAGCACTGACCCCGTCCGCGAGCTCGGGAGCGACGACCGGCTGCTCGGAATCGACGAGTGCGGCAGGGTCGTCGATGAGGGCCGCGACAGCTGCGGGTCGCAGCAGGGCGCCCACTGCCCAGCCCGTGCCGGTCAGCTCGCGATGCGAAGCCCGTGTCGTCGCCCCGGACAGACTCACGTCACCGTTCTCGACGACGAGGTTCAGCGCCGGGTAGCCGACGATCTCCTGGCGAGACGATCGAGCGGGCTCGATGCTCCACTCGGGGATCCAGAACCACACCGCGAGGTCCCGCGCGGCGGTCGCAGGCGGCAGACGATGGAAGTCCGGCAGCCGGGCCGGATACAGCACACCGCGGGTCGCACGCATCGCTAGCCGCCGGCGAGGATCGCCACGGTGACCCGCATGGCGGACACGGTCGGTCCGAGGTCGTCGACGTCCATGCCTCGACCCTATGACCCCGGCGCACGATCGTGTCGCGCAAGTTCAAGCGCGCGTCTGCGACTGCTCCTTATTGTGGGTGCATGAGCACCGAGAACAGGACCGGCGTGACCGGCGAGCACACGACGGACGGCCGACCGAACAGCGCGACCTCCCTCACTCCCTTCCTCGCGGTCCCCCGGGCGCGGGAGGCGATCGAGTTCTACCGGGACGTCTTCGGCGCTCGCGTCATCGATGTCACGGAGTTCGGCGGTGTCGTCGCCCATGCGGACCTCGACTTCGGGTTCGGCCACCTGCAGCTGGGCGAGCCGAGCCCCGACTATCATCTGGTTTCTGCGCCGTCGGGAGACGACGACTGCTACTCAATGGGCCTCTATGTCTCGGACGTCGACGCCGTCGTCGAGCGTGCCGTCGCCGCGGGCGCAACCGTGCGCGAGGCTCCGTCGGCGTTCGTGTCGGGAGACCGATTCGCCAGCATCCGGGATCCGTTCGGCGTGCGATGGTCGGTGATGACCCGGGTCGAAGACCTCTCGGACGAGGAGAGCGCACGGCGGGTCGCCGACTGGGCGGCGTCCTTCAGTGCTGCCCCGTCTGACGGCGCGAGCTGAGCGCGGTCTCGGCAGCCCGACACGCGGCCGGGAGCAGTGCCTCCGCCGTGCGCCGATAGCCGAGCGGACTCGGGTGGAAGCGATCGAGGCTGAACATCGCCTCCGGGTCGTCGAAGAACATCGGGCCGACGGCGCGGCGGAGGTCGACGGGGTGCGCGCCCTCGGCACGAGCGGTCTCGGCCTGTACCCTGGCGAGTCGACGGGACATGCTCGACATCAGGCGCCGCAGAGGCTGCGGTACGGGGCGGAGGGCTCCGAGATCGGGACAGGTGCCGACCACGACCTCCGTACCCCGAGCACGCAGCCGTCGGACGGCCTCCCGCAGGTGCTGCGTCGAGACGGCGACGGGGATGCGGTGCGTCACGTCGTTGCCCCCGACCACGATCACGGCGACATGCGGGGCGTAGTCCTCGGGCAGCGCGTCGAGCTGGGCGGCGAGGTCGGGCGATTCGGACCCGACGACGGCGGCCGTGCGCAGATGGACCGGTCGTCGCATCCGTCGCGCCAGACCCTTGGCGAGTCGTCCGCCCAGTGTCTCCTTGCGCCGCTCGGCGCCGAGGCCCGCCGCCAGCGAGTCTCCGAGCACGAGCAGATCGATCGGCATGCCGTCGAGCGAACGACGCCAGACGCGGTCGGCGTCGATCGACTCCTCACCGAGCGGCTTGCCGATGCGTCGACGCGCGATCGCGGCCTGTCGGGTGAGGACGACCTGGACTCCGGCGGCGGCCACCGCGGTCGCGACACCCACCGCCGCGACGGCGACGAACGACGGTCGGCTCATGTCCCGATTCGACCGGAACGGCGTGAACGCCGAGTGAACGGCATCCGCCGAACTCAGAAGAGGGGCTTGAGCTCCAGCTGCGAGGTGCCCGACGACACGGTCGCGAACTCCGTGTATCCGTCGGCGGCCGAGCGCTCGAGCAGGGCTTTCACGTTCTTCGTGCGCCGTTCCAGCCGCACTCGCGCCCCGGAGCCCACGAGACCCGCCTTGTGCATGACGAGCTCGGCGACCGGCACGTCGGCGTCATGGATGAGCACGACGGCGCGCTCGCCGGCATCCGCGCCCGCCGTCACGAGGTCGACGAGGCGCTCGAAGCCCAGCGAGAACCCGACGGCAGGGACCTGCTGGCCGAGGAAGCGGCCGATCATGCCGTCATAGCGACCGCCGCCGCCGAGCGAGTACGACACCGAAGGGTGGGCCAGCTCGAAGATCGTGCCCGTGTAGTAGCCCATGCCGCGCACGAGGAACGGGTCGAAGACCAGCGGGATGTCGGTCGCGCCTCGGCCGGCGGCGACGGCCTCGCCGATCGCGACGAGGTGTCCGACGATCTCGTCCGGGGCACCGTCGGGAAGCGCCTTGCGGATCTGACGTTCGCCGAAGGGGTTGTACTCCATGGTCTGCGGGCGCAGGAGGAAGACTTCGAACGCGTCGACGGCCGATGGCGCCGAACCGCGCTCGCGCAGCTCGGCGGCGACGCCGTCGGGCCCGATCTTGTCGAGCTTGTCGATCGTGATGAGGACCCCGGGACGTTCGTCGCCCGTGAAGCCGAAGCTGTCGAGCATCCAGTCCAGCGCACGGCGGTCGTTGATGCGCACGGTGGCGCCCTCGAGACCCAGTGCGTCGACCGCATCGAGCGAGGCGACCATGAGCTCGGCCTCCGCGCGCGACGAGTCGTCGCCGATGATGTCGATGTCGCACTGCACGAACTGGCGGTAGCGCCCCTTCTGCGGTCGCTCAGCACGCCAGACCGGACCGATCTGGATCGCGCGGAACACACCGGGGAGCTGAGCGCGATTGCTCGCGTAGAAGCGCGCGAGCGGAACCGTGAGGTCGTATCGCAGACCGAGGTCGGCCAGGGCGCCCTGGTCGTCGGCGGCGTCGCGGATGGCATCCGCATCGAGGCCGCGGCGCAGCACATTGTAGGCGAGCTTCTCGTTGTCGCCGCCGATGCCGGCGTGCAATCGCGAGTACTCCTCGAGCGCCGGTGTCTCGATCTCGTCGAACCCGTGCGAGCGGTAACGATCACGGATCACGGAGAGGACGCGCTCGCGGCGAGCCTTGTCGGCGGGGAGGATGTCGCGCATTCCGCGCGGCGGGTTCACAGTAGCCACGCCTCCATCTTTCCAGGTCGGCGGGCCAGGCCGTGGACTCAGGCTTCGGATTCCGCCTCGCGGACCTCGGCCTCGACCGCTCGGAGCCGTTCGCGCAGCGCTCGTTCGGCATCCCAGCCCTCGGCGCGCGCGACCGCCACGAGGCGGAGAAGTGCGTCGCCGAGCTCTGCTTCCGAGGAGGGCGCCGGTCCAGCCCCGTCCGCGTCGGTCCGGGCGACGACGACGCCGGCCCCCTCGGCTCGACCGGCGACCTTCTGTGCCAGCGCGAGCGCCGGCATACCGCGCGGGATCCCGTCGAGGACGCTGCGTCTCGCGCGTTTCTCCGCCGCCTTCGCGGCGTTCCAGTGCACCAGGACCTCTTCAGGGGTCGTCGCGACCTCGTCCGCGAAGACGTGAGGATGCCGCCGCACCATCTTCTCGGTGAGCGTGGCCGCGACATCGTCGATGTCGAACGGGTCGTCGGGGTCCTGCGCGGCGATCGCGGCGTGGAACAGCACCTGCCAGAGCAGGTCGCCGAGCTCCTCACGCAGGTCGGCCCGTGAGCCGTCCTCGACGGCGTCGATCACCTCGTGCGACTCCTCGATGAGATACGGCACGAGATCACGATGGGTGATCTGCTGCGACCAGACGCAGCGATTCCGGACCTCGCGCATCGTCTCGGCTGCGGCGCGCAGCGGGTCGCGGGCGGGCTCTGCACTCACCGGTCCTCCTTCGAACGCCACTCGGGTCGCCTCGCGGTCACGAGGTCACGGCGCCCCGTCGTCGGTACGTACGGGCGCGGAGTGACACGATCACACCCGAGAGCACGAGAGCCACGAGCGAGCCGACGAGCACACCGAGGATCGCCTGATCGCGGGTGCCGGCGTCGGCCGCGAAGGCGAGGTTGGCGAGCAGAAGCGAGACGGTGAAGCCGATGCCGCCCAGCGCGCCGGCGGCGAAGATGTCGGCGAACGGCAGGGCCGGCGCCGCGCCTCGGGGCCGGATCCGCATCGCGAGCCACCCGAACAGGGAGATGCCGATGATCTTTCCGACGGGCAGCGCCACGACGATCCCCCAGAAGGCGGGAGAGAGCTCCGACGGTGCGAGGGCGGGGATCACCACGAAGGCGGCGACGAACGCGAAGATCGGCAGGATCGCGCCGTTCACGGTCGGTTCGAGCACGTGCCTGGTGCGCGCGGCAGGAACGGGGGACATCACGAGCCCGAGCATCACGCCGGCGATGGTGGCGTGGATGCCCGACGAGGCCACCAGGCCCCAGGCGACGACGCCGACGACGATCATCGCGACGGCCACCGCCGGATGCCCCTTGGCATGGAGCAGTCTGCTGAGCAGCCAGAACGCGACGACGGCGACGACGGCGAGCGCGAGGAACAGCCACTGCACGTCGTGCGCGAAGAGGACCGCGATGAAGATGATGCCGATGATGTCGTCGAGGATCGCGAGCGCGAGCAGGAAGACGCGGACGTTCGACGGAAGCCCCCGTCCGAACATCGCGAGCACGCCGAGCGCGAAGGCGATGTCGGTCGCCGTCGGGATGGGCCAGCCGGTGGCGGTCGCGGAGTCGCCCGCGATGAGCAGATAGACAGCGATCGGCACCAGCACACCGCCGGCGGCGGCGATTGCCGGCTGCACGGCCTTGCTGGGCGAATCGAGCTCGCCGTGGGTGAGCTCGTGCCGCAGCTCGATCGCCACCACGAGGAAGAACACGGCGAGAAGACCGTCGGACACCCAGTGCTCGATCGAGAGGTCGAGCACTGTGCCGGGCACGGCGATGTGGAAGTCGAGCACCGCGGCGAGCGCATCATGCGAGGGAAGATTCGCCAGCAGGATGCCGAGCCCTGCCGCGAGGAGGAGCAGGACAGCAGGGAACTGCTGGCCACGGAGAGGGTTCGCGGAGATGCGCATCGCCCCCATGGTAGTTGCGAGCGCCCCGCACGTCTCACATCGTCATGCGTTCAGAGCACGACCCCGACCCGGGATACTCTCGAACGGTGACCCCCGAACACGCCTTCCCCGAGCCCACTGACACCTCGGCCATCCGCATCATCGGCCGTTTCGAAGCGGGCCGCGGCATTCCGGATGCCATGCGCACCGATGTCAGAATGCTCGGCGCCCTTCTCGGCCAGGTACTGCGCGAAGCAGGCGGTGACGACCTCTTCGAGGACGTCGAGCGGCTGCGGCTGGCGACGATCCAGGCCTATGACGAAGAGACCTCCGACGCCTTCGATCGGGCGGCCGCGATCGCCGAGTCGTTCAGCATCGCGCGCGCCGACGAGGTCGCCCGGGCGTTCACCTGCTACTTCCACCTCGTCAATCTCGCCGAGGAGCACCAGCGCGTGCGGGTGCTCCGCGAGCGGGCCGGCCAGCCGGGCCGCGAGGATGCGGCCGACACCGTCGCCACCGCCTATGCGCGTCTGAAGACGGAGGTCGGTGACGACGAGGCGCTCCGCCGTCTCGAGGGCCTGCGCTTCCACCCGGTGTTCACCGCCCACCCGACCGAGGCACGCCGTCGCGCGGTGTCGTCGAGCATCCGCCGCCTCTCCGAGCTGCTCACCCAGCACGACGCCGCGAGCGAGGGCGGGTCGGAGGAGCACCGCGCGCGCCGGAGGATGCTGGAGGAGATCGACACCCTCTGGCGCACCGCGCCGCTCCGCGCCGAGAAGCCCTCGCCGACCGACGAGGTGCGCACGGTCGTGGGCGTGTTCGACGAGACCCTGTTCACCACCGTGCCGCACGTGTACCGGCGCATCGACGACGCACTCCGCGGCGACGACTCCGGCTCGAGCGCTCCGGTCGTGCCCGCGTTCGTGCGCATCGGGTCCTGGGTCGGCGGCGACCGCGACGGCAACCCGTTCGTGACCGCATCCGTCACCCGTGAGGCGTCGCAGATCGCGTCCGACCACGTGCTGCGCGGACTGGAGCGCGCACTCGAGCGCATCGGCCGCGCCCTCACGCTCGACGCCGAGGACACCCCTGCGAGCGCAGGAGTCACGGCTCTGTGGGAGGCCTTCGCCGCCGCTGAGCCGCGCGTCGCCGAGGAGCTGGGCGCCCGCTCCCCCGGTGAGCCGCACCGCCGCGTGCTGCTCGCCCTCGCCCACCGTGTCGCGGCCACCCGCCGCGGCGAGGAGCAGCGCTACTCGCGCCCCGAGGAGCTGCTCGACGACCTGCGCACGGTGCAGTCGTCGCTGGCGGATGCGGGCGCGAAGCGCCATGCGTTCGGCGGCGTGCAGCACCTCATCTGGCAGGTGGAGACCTACGGCTTCCATCTGACCGAGCTCGAGGTGCGTCAGCACTCGCAGGTGCACCGCAAGGCGCTCTCGGAGCTCTCCAGCGGCGACGCGATCAGCGCGCAGACCGAGGAGGTGCTCGAGGTCTTCCGCGTGATCGCCGAGATCCAGCGCGACCGCGGCCTGCGGGCTGCCGGCCGCTATGTCGTGTCGTTCACTCAGTCGGCGTCCGACCTCGCGAACGTGTATGCGCTCGCGAGGCACGCGCTGGGCGACGACGCCCCCGTGCTCGACGTCGTTCCCCTGTTCGAGACCTTCGCCGACCTGCAGGCGGCGCCCGCCATCCTCGCGGAGGCCGTGACGTTCCCGGAGTTCCAGGAACGCCTCGCCGCGACGGGCAACCGGCTCGAGGTCATGCTCGGCTACTCCGACTCGTCGAAGGACGTCGGCCCGGTCGCCGCGAACCTCGCCCTGTACGAGGCGCAGGAGAAGATCGCGCAGTGGGCCAAAGACTCCGACATCGAATTGACCCTGTTCCATGGTCGCGGCGGTGCTCTGGGCCGAGGCGGCGGACCCGCCAACTCGGCCATCCTCGCTCAGCCACCGCACTCGGTCGACGGTCGCTTCAAGCTCACCGAGCAGGGCGAGGTCATCTTCGCGCGCTACGGCGAGCCGGCCATCGCGATGCGCCACATCGATCAGGTCGCCGCGGCGACGCTGCTCGCCTCGTCGCCGTCCGTCGAGAAGCACACGAGCGACGCCGCCGCACGCTTCGCCGACATCGCCGCCGTCATGGACACCTCGTCGCGCGAGCGCTTCTTCTCGCTCGTCAAGGCGGAGGGCTTCGCCCCCTGGTTCGCCACGGTCACCCCTCTCGAGGAGATCGGCCTGCTCGCCCTGGGCTCCCGCCCGGCTCGACGCGGGCTGTCGGTCGAGTCGCTGGAAGACCTGCGCGCGATCCCGTGGGTCTTCGCCTGGACCCAGGCCCGCATCAACCTCGCCGGCTGGTTCGGACTCGGAACCGCTCTCGCCGCCGTCGGCGACGAGGCCCGTCTCGCCGAGGCCTATCGCGACTGGCCGCTGCTGCGCACCATGATCGACAACGTCGCCATGAGCCTCGCGAAGACCGATGAGCGCATCGCCCGCCAGTACCTCGCCCTCGGCGATCGGGACGATCTCGCGCAGCTCGTGCTCGACGAGCTGTCGCTGACGCGCGAGTGGGTCATCCGTCTCACCGGCGGCGTGGGCCTGCTCGAGAACAAGCCGATCCTGCAGCGCGCCGTGCAGCTGCGCACTCCGTACGTCGACGCCCTGTCGCTGCTGCAGCTGCGCGCCCTCCGCGCACTGCGCGACCCGGCCGAGGCGACCGGCTCGGGTGCCGACGACGAGCAGCGGCGACTGCTGCTGCTCTCGGTGAGCGGCGTCGCGGCGGGCCTCCAGAACACCGGGTGACCCCCGCGTCGTCGTCCCCGAACAAGCGCATGCCGGTGTGAAGGTGCTCACGTCGGCGTGCCCGCTAGAGTGAAAACTTCGCCGTATCCGGCGCACCCTCACGCGACACGATCGCACGCAGCACCATCCCCCGATCAGAAAGCTCTTTCGCGTGACCTCTCCGTCTTCCGTCGACTTCCATCCGCTCGCCGACGACGTGCAGCCCGTGTTCGACACGGTGCTCGCCCGCAGCCCGCACGAGCCCGAGTTCCAGCAGGCCGTGCACGAGGTGCTGAACTCGATCGCACCGGTGCTCGCGCGCAACCCGCAGTACGTCGACGGCGGCATCCTCGAGCGTCTGGTGGAGCCGGAGCGGCAGATCCTGTTCCGCGTGCCGTGGGTCGACGATGCCGGGCGTCTGCAGGTCAACCGCGGGTACCGGATCCAGTTCTCCTCGGTGCTCGGACCGTACAAGGGCGGCCTGCGCTTCCACCCGTCGGTCAACCTGTCGATCATCAAGTTCCTCGGGTTCGAGCAGATCTTCAAGAACGCACTGACCGGCCAGGGCATCGGCGGCGGCAAGGGCGGATCCGACTTCGACCCGCACGGCAGGTCGGATGCCGAGATCATGCGCTTCTGCCAGTCGTTCATGAACGAGCTCTACCGTCACCTCGGCGAGCACACCGACGTCCCCGCCGGCGACATCGGCGTCGGCGGTCGCGAGATCGGCTACCTGTTCGGCCAGTACCGCAAGATCACCAACCGCCACGAGTCCGGCATGTTCACCGGCAAGGGCACCGGCTGGGGTGGCGCAGAGGTGCGCACCGAGGCGACCGGCTACGGCGCGGTGTTCTTCGCACAGGAGATGCTCGGCGTGCACAGCGACTCGCTCGACGGCAAGCGCGTCGGCGTCTCGGGCTCGGGCAACGTCGCGATCTACGCGATCCAGAAGGCATCCCAGCTCGGCGCGACCGCCGTCACGGCATCCGACTCGTCGGGGTACGTCGTCGACGACGCCGGCATCGACGTCGACCTGCTGCGCCAGATCAAGGAGGTCGAGCGCGCGCGCATCGTCGAGTACGCCCACCGTCGCCCCGGCGCCCGATTCATCGAAGGCGGCAGCGTCTGGGAGGTCCCGGTCGACATCGCCGTGCCGTCGGCGACCCAGAACGAACTCGATCTCCACGCCGCCGAGACCCTGATCGCCAACGGCGTGCGAGCGGTCTCGGAAGGCGCGAACATGCCCTGCGTCCCCGCTGCCGTCGATGCGTTCCAGAGCGCCGGAGTCCTCTTCGCGCCGGGCAAGGCCGCGAACGCGGGAGGCGTCGCCACCTCCGCTCTCGAGATGAGCCAGAACGCGTCTCGCCAGCGGTGGAGCTTCGACGCGAGCGAGAACAAGCTGCGCGAGATCATGGCGGACATCCACCGCGCCGCGTTCGATGCCGCGGAGCGCTACGACGTGTCCGGCGACTATGTCGCCGGGGCGAACATCGCGGGCTTCGAGCGCGTCGCGGGCGCGATGCTCGCCCAGGGCGTGATCTGACCGGAGTCGCACCCACTGCGCACGACACAAGAGCCGCCTCCCTCCCGGGCAGGCGGCTCTTGCGCGTCTCTACGCCTGAGGTGCTCAGTTCTCGTCGACCGGCACCTTCACGACCTTGTTGAACCCGGTCACCGCCTGGTTCTCATCGAACGCGACCACCTTCTTGCGGAACCCCTTCGTGATCACGGCGAGGTAGATCAGGCCGAGAGCGGTCCAGATGAGTCCCCCTGTCAGGGCGTCGGAGTGCAGGTTCACCCACAGCAGACCCGTGAGGAGCATGCCGATGCCCGGCATCACGATGTACGAGAAGATGTCGCGCGGTGTGTGGCGCCGCCCCTTGCGCACAGCGAACCAGGCGATCACCGAGATGTTGACGAAGGTGAACGCGATCAGGGCGCCGTAGTTGATCCACGCCGCGATCAGCTCGAGGGTGAACGGGATCGCGAGCAGCGAGATCGCGCCGACCAGCACGATGTTGAAGGTGGGCGTGTGGGTGCACGGGTTGATGTAGCCGAAGGCCTTCTGCGGAAGGACGTTGTTGCGACCCATCACGAGCAGCATCCGCGAGACGGATGCGTGCGAGGCGAGACCCGAGGCGAGCGTGGCGCAGAAGCCGGCGGCGGTCAGCACGGCCATGAGCACGTTGCCCCCGACGAGGTTTCCGATGATCGGCAGCGTCGAATCCTCGACGTACTGCATGTCGCCACCGGGTGCGAACTCGTTCCAGTCGGGGAAGCGCAGCTGCGTGACGTACGCGGCGACGAGGAAGATCGCGCCGCCGAGCAGCACGGTCAGCAGGATCGCCTTGGGCATCGTCTTCGGATCCTTCGCCTCCTCGGCGTACATCGTCACGGCGTCGAACCCGATGAACGAGAAGCAGACGATCGTCGCGCCCATGAGCACCGCGCCGATCGTCGCACCGTCGTGGATGAAAGGCGCGGCCGATGCGATCGTGCCCGCTCCTTCGCCGCGCATCAGCTGCGCGACGACCATGACGACGAACACGACCATCACGACGATCGAGAACACGAGCAGGATCATGTTCATGTTCGAGGTGCCGCGCATCGTCATGTAGATGATGCTCGTGACGAGGATGCAGTACAGCACGACCCAGATCCAGCCGGGGATGTCGGGGAAGAGCGCTTCGAGGTAGCTGCGGATGATGAGGCAGTTGACCATCGGGAGCAGCACATAGTCGATGAGCGAGGTCCAGCCGACCATGAACCCGAGGTTCGGGTGGATCGACTCACGGACGTACGTGTACGCAGACCCGGCGCTCGGGATGGCGCGGGAGATCTTGCCGTAGCTGATGGCGGTGAACACCATCACGACGAGGGCGACGAGGTAGGCCGCAGGGACGACGTTGTCGGTGTCGCGAGCCACCATGCCGAACGTGTCGAAGACGACGGTCGGTGTCATGTAGCCGAGTCCGAGACCGACGATCGCCCAGAGGCCGAGATTGCGGCGGAGGGTTCCTCCGCCCTGCGCGAGCGGCTTCGTCTTGATGGGCGTGACCATGAGTACTCCTTCGGGAACAGCGCATGGGCCGGACTTCGGGCGGTCCGACACTGACGCTCAGTATGTACCCCGGAGAATCGTCAGCGGAAGAGCGGATCTGATTCGAAATACGCATTTAACATGCCGAGAACCGACTCGATTCGAAGACCCCGCTCGATCACCAGCCCTCGGTGAGCACGCGGTCGAGCATCGCGACGACATGGTCGGCGCTCTCGACCGACAGACAGAGCGGGGGTTTGATCTTCAGCACGTTCGAGCGCTCCGAGGTGGTGAGCACGATCACGCCGAGCTCGCGAAGCCTCTCGCAGATCGCGGCCGCCTCGGCCGCCGCCGGGTGCAGGGTCTCGGGGTCGCGCACGAGCTCGACCCCGAGATACAGCCCCTGCCCGTGCACGGGCCCGACGATCGGATGCCGTTGCGCGAGCGCACGGAGCGACTCCGCCAGATGCCGACCGACGTCGAGCGCGTTGCGTTGCAGGTCGTCCTCGACCATGGCATCGAGGACTGCGAGGCCGACGCTGCTGCTGAGCGTGCTGCCACCGCCCGAGGAGAAGAACTGGCCCTGCTCGCTCAGCGCGTCGGCGATCCTCTTCGAAGTGATCACGCCGCCGATCGGGAAGCCGTTGCCCATCGGCTTCGCGATCGTGACGATGTCGGGGATCACTCCGGACTGCTCGAATCCCCAGAACGTGGATCCCATGCGCCCGAAGCCCACCTGCACCTCGTCGGCGATGCACAGGCCACCGTGTGAACGCACGAGGTCGTACGCACCGGTCAGATATCCGTCGGGAAGGACCACCCCGCCCGCGTTGCCGAGCACGGACTCGCACACGAACCCGGCCGGATCCCGGCCCTCGACGCTGAGTCGGTCGAGGTCGGCGGCGAGGTCGGCGAGGTACCGGTCCGCCGAGTCCTGGCCGCGGTGCGTGCCGCGGAACGAGTTGGGCACATCGGCGACGTGCACCCAGTCGGGACGCGTCGCGAGCGCATCAGGATTGTCATAGGCGCTGGTGGTGACCGCATCGCTCGCCATCGTCCACCCGTGATAGGCCTCTCGCAGCGCGACGACGGTTCGTCGGCCGGTTGCCGCCTGCGCGAGACGGATGCCGAGGTCCACCGCCTCCGATCCGCTGTTCACGAGCAGCACGGTGTCGAGGCCGCTCCCCTCGGGCATCAGCGCGATGAGTCGCTCGCTGTACTCGGCGAGGCCGCGGAACAGGAACCTGGAGTTCGTGGCGAGCGTCTTCAGCTGGCGGTTCGCCGCCGCCGCGACTCGCGGGTGGCCGTGGCCGAGCCCGGCGACGTTGTTCACCATGTCGATGTAGCTGCGACCGGTCGTGTCGACGAGGTGGTGCCGCCAGCCTCGCTCGATCTGCGGCGGGTGCACGTAATAGCGCTCCTGTGCGGCCGCGAAGATGCGCTCGCGGCGCTCGAGCTCCTGACCGGCCTCGTCGCGCTGCGCGGCGGACCGGAGGCCCAGCAGCGGAGCGGGGTCCGCGGTGAAGCGACGCCAGGCCGCGACGCGTTCCGGGGTGACGAGCCGCGCGGCGATCGGCGGATTCGGCAGCGGGGAGCGGAGCGGCGGAGCATCCCCTCGCGTCAGCCCGATGACCATCGTGCGGTTCTCGAAGGATGCGGCGAGCCTGCCGATGCTCTCGCCCCTCTCGACTCTCCCGCTGCGATTCGGCTCGATGTCGGTGCCACGGAGCGCGAGCCTCCACCCGCCGTCGAGCTCGATGTGCACCCCGTCGTCGGTGATCTTCAGCTCCCCCGCGGTCGGCGCGACCAGTCGCGACGACGGACCGGGGGCGACATGCACCTCCGTCTCCACCGGCCAGGTGGCGGCCGCACTCACGGCGTCGACGGTCGTCCGGGTGAGCCGGAAGACGCCGTAGGGAACCACGGCAGCGCGAGCACCCGCCGCGTGGGCCTCGGCCACGAGAATCGCCTCGGCATCCGGATGCGACCAGCGCCCTGCATCGAGCCCCTCGGCTTCGATGCCCGGATCGACCAGGAGGACTCGGCCGTCGAGATCGGGAAGCAGCATCGACAGTTCCCGGCGGGAAGCGTCGGGTACGTCGGGAGCGTCAGGCACGTCGGGAGCGTCCCCCGGAATCTCGGCATCCGGAGTCCCCGCATCCGGAGTCCCTGCATCCGGAGTCTCATCCGGAGTCCCTGCATCCGGGGTCCCCGCATCAGGAGTCTCATCCGGAGTCTCGGCATCCGACATCTCGAACTCCGGAGACGCGAACCCGAGCCGCGCGAGCACGTGCTCGGACATCTCGGCGAGCGGAACGGCGGTCGCCGCGTCGAAGATGGCCTGCTCCCCCTCGATCCTCTCGCGGGCGTAGTCGTTGTCCCCGTCGATCGCGAGCTGACGCCAGCCGCTCGCGACGAGCAGCGCTGCTCTCAGCACGACGAGGGGCCACACCGCGACCGCCTCGTCGCGAGTGAGCGGGGCATCGGCGTGGAACGCCGCGACGGTGTCGAGTGCGCGAAGCGGGCGCTCCGGCTCATGGTGCAGCATCGACGAGACGCAGACAGCCAGTTCCGCGACGCGCCAACCGAGACCCAGGTCTCCCAGATCGAGCACCGTGTGGGGGTGCAGCCGCGAGTCGGCACCGCGCATTCCGGTGGCGTTGTCGTCGGTCAGGTCGCCATGGATCGGCTGCACTGGCAGGCCGGCAGCGACGGTCGAGACAGCGGCGTGAGCCTCATCGGCTGCCGTGCGCACGCGCACGCGCAGTTCGGCCTCGGTCACTGCCGGGGCCAGCGCGATGATCTGCTCGTACGCGACGCGCATGTCCCACATCTGCTCACGGTCGAGCCCCGGATGCACGAGACCTGCGAGCGCGTTCACGGATGCCGCAGCCAGCGTGCCGAACTCCCCCAGGACGACGGGAGCGAGATAGCCCGCGTCGACCATCGGCTCGCCCTCGGCGAACTCGCTGCGCCGCACCGCGAATCCTCGCCAGCGCTGGGTGAGCTCACCGTCGAGCCCGGGGAGCACGGTGGGAACACGAACGCCGGCTGCGCGGTAGGCGTCGAGCGCCGCATGCTGCGCGGCTCTCGCGTCGTCGCCGAACACGGGGTTGTCGACGCGCAGCACGCTGCGTGATCCGTCCGGCTCGATCAGGACGAAGTTCCGGTCCTGGTTGCTCCCGAGCTCGCTCGCCTGGGCGTCG
The DNA here is from genome assembly GCF_001889265.1 of Microbacterium sp. 1.5R. Classification (NCBI taxonomy): domain Bacteria; kingdom Bacillati; phylum Actinomycetota; class Actinomycetes; order Micrococcales; family Microbacteriaceae; genus Microbacterium; species Microbacterium sp. 1.5R. The sequence goes on along the minus strand of NZ_CP018151.1, from coordinate 1,104,431 downwards.
ACCCCGTAGCAGTCGCGAGCGATCAGCGCGGCGTCCTCCGTGCTGATGTCCGGTCGGACGAGCCCTGCCCCGTCACTCACCCTCGGCCCGCCGCGTGGCCGTCGGCATCGAGACGCACGTCGTCGGCATGCCGGGCCAGGGAACTGCCGTACCGCTCGGTCAGCTGCACCATCAGGTCGGGGGTGTCGCGGTCCACGCCGAAGACGTGCCCCGGGAAGTCGAGCTCGGGCTGGGCCGCGGAGATCTCCTCCTCGCGGTCGGGAGAGAGGAGCTGGACGGGATCCCCGACCGCGACCCAGCCGATCGGCACGACGGTGCCGGACGGCAGCACCGCCCGCCGGTGCACGATGGCGTTCACGCGCACCTCGCACCGGTCCCCGACCAGCGCGCCGTTGAAGATCCGGGCGCCCGACGCGAGGAAGACCTCTTCGCCGACGGTCGCACCCGCGATGCTCGCGAGGGTTCCGACGAGCGTGTGCGAGCCGATGTGCACGGCGTTCGCGGCCGTCGCCCTGATGAGCGCGTTCTCCATCACGATCACGTGCTCGCCGAGCGTGATGGGCCCGCCCTCGGCGGTGATCACGGCGCCGTGCAGCACTTGGCAGTCCGGTCCGATCGTCACGTCTCCGGAGATCACGGCGGTGGGAGCGACGACGGCGGTGTCATGGATCCGGGGCCGAGCCCCGAGGTGCTCGTACAACATGACGCCAGCGTAGTGGTGCAGCGCACGGGACGAGAAGGCCGACGGCGGCGTTCTGCTACGCTGACGCCCATGCAATGCAGGTGACTCGATCTCTCCCCGGCCTCCGGCCGCCCCTCGGCATGCCGCGGCATCCTCGATCGAAAGGCATCCTCATGCACTCCGCCGACCTTCCCCTGCTCGGACGCACCGCGCTCGTGACCGGCGTCTCGCGCAGGCGCGGCATCGGATTCGCGACCGCCACGACGCTCGCCTCCCTCGGCGCGAACGTGTTCGTCCATCACTTCCGCCCGCACGATCTCGACCACCCCTGGGGCGGCGACGATCTCGACGCCGTCCGCACCGGCATCCGGGACTCGCTCGCATCCGGAGCGGTGATGGGCGACGCCGAGGCGGATCTCCGTGACCCCGACAGCATCGAACCGCTGCTCGATGCGGCGTCCTCGCTGTCAGGACGGCTCGACATCGTCGTCTGCAATCAGGCGATGAGCGGAGGCGACGGGACGATCTTCGACATGACCGCCGACCGGCTGGACGCGCACTGGCAGGCGAACGCGCGCGCATCGCTGCTGCTCACCGCGGGCCTGGCGCGTCGAGTCCGGGTCGAGCTCGGCGGCGCGGACACCCCCGTCGCCCGCCCGGGCGACAGCATCCCCTCACTCGGCCCGTTCGAGAAGCCGACGGCGCACGTCATCTGGATGACCTCCGGTCAGGGCCACGGAGCGATGCGCGGAGAGATCTCCTATGCGACGAGCAAGGCCGCGCTCGCGGGCATCACGCGGTCGACGGCGGCGGAGCTGCTCGACGTCGGGATCGTGCTGAACACCGTCAACCCAGGCCCCGTGAACACGGGCTACCTCGATGCGGACACCACGGATCGCGATCTCTCGGGCGTCGACGAATGGATCGCCGGCACGCCGTTCGGCCGAGTCGGTCGACCGGACGACCCGGCGCGGCTGATCGGCTGGCTGTGCACCGACGCCGGCTCCTGGGTGGTGGGTCAGGTGCTGACCACGGACGGCGGGTTCTCGCTGTGACGCACGCGAGGTCGCTGCGCCGCGCCTAGGCGTCGACGGTCTTCTCGGCCGAGACGGGCTCGGGGAAGATCGCGGTGAACAGCTGCCCGACCCACTCGAGCAGCTCGGCCGCCTGCAGCGGTTCGAGGCCGACTCCCACGGCGGCCGGCACGGTGGGCATGGGCACGACGAGGGCCTCACCCCCGGCGACCAGCTTCGCCTTGGGATACAGCCGCTGCAGACGCACCTTGATCGAGTCCTCGAGCCGCGCCGGCGCGATGCGCAGGTTCGATCCCATGACCACCACGTCGGAGAGTCCTGCTCTGGCCGCGCGCCGACGCAGACGTGCGACGGCGATCAGACCCTCGACCTCGTCGGGCGGGGTGCCGTAGCGGTCGGTGAGCTCGTCGATGACGAGGTCGATCGCGTCGTCCTTCGCCGTGGCCGCCGAGGCGGAGGAGAGCTTCTGGTAAGCCTCGAGACGGAGTCGCTCGCTGTCGATGTAGTGCTCCGGAATGCGCGCGTCCAAAGGCAGCTCGAGTCGCAGCTCCTGTCCCGACTCGACATCCTCGCCGCGGAACGTCGCGACGGCCTCGCCGATCATCCGAAGGTAGAGATCGAATCCGACGCCGGCGATATGCCCGGCCTGCTCACCGCCGAGCAGGTTGCCCGCGCCGCGCAGTTCGAGGTCCTTGAGCGCGACCTGCATGCCGGAGCCGAGGTCGTTGTTCACGGCGATCGTCTGGAGTCGGTCAGCCGCCGTCTCGCTCAGCGGCTTCATCTCGTCGTAGAGGAAGTAGGCGTACGCACGCTCGCGACCTCGCCCGACACGTCCGCGCAGCTGATGCAGCTGGCTGAGTCCGTACTTGTCGGCGCGGTCGATGATGATCGTGTTCGCGTTCGAGATGTCGAGGCCGGTCTCGATGATCGTCGTCGAGACGAGCACGTCGAACTTGCGCTCCCAGAAGTCGTCGACGACCTGCTCGAGCGCGTGCTCGCCCATCTGACCGTGTGCGACCGCGATGCGCGCCTCGGGCACGAGCTCGGCGAGCTGTGCCGCGACCCGCTGGATCGACTGCACACGGTTGTGCACGAAGAACACCTGCCCCTCGCGCAGGATCTCGCGCCGGATCGCCGCCGCGATCTGCTTGTCGCTGCGGGGGCCGACGAACGAGAGGATCGGATGCCGGTCCTCCGGCGGGGTGGCGAGCGTCGACATCTCGCGGATGCCGGTGACCGCCATCTCGAGCGTGCGCGGGATCGGCGTCGCACTCATCGCGAGGATGTCGACGTTGGTCTTCATCTTCTTGAGGGTGTCCTTGTGCTCGACGCCGAAGCGCTGCTCCTCGTCGATGATCATCAGACCGAGGTCCTTGAACATGACCTGGTCGGTGAGGATGCGATGCGTGCCGATCACCATGTCGACCGTGCCGTCGAGCAGGCCGTCGAGCGTGAGACGAGCCTCCTTGTCGGTCTGGAAGCGGGACAGCGGCCGCACCTTGACCGGGAATCCGGCGAAGCGCTCGGTGAAGGTCTCGAGATGCTGCTTCACGAGAAGCGTGGTCGGCACCAGCATCGCGACCTGTTTGCCGTCCTGGATCGCCTTGAACGCCGCACGCACGGCGACCTCGGTCTTGCCGAACCCGACATCGCCCGAGAGCAGGCGGTCCATCGGGATCGGCCGCTCCATGTCGGCCTTGATCTCGTCGATGGTCTGCAGCTGATCGAGGGTCTCCGCGAACGGGAACGCCTCTTCGAGCTCGCGCTGCCAGGGCGTGTCCGGACCGAAGGCGTGCCCCTTGGCGCTCATCCGCGCCGAATACAGCTTGACGAGCTCGACGGCGATGTCGCGCACGGCCTTGCGCGCCTTGCCCTTCGCCTGCGACCAATCACTGCCGCCCATCTTCGAGAGCGTGGGGCCCTCGCCGCCGACGTACTTCGAGAGCAGGTCGAGCTGGTCGGTCGGCACGTAGAGCTTGTCGCCCGGGTAGCCGCGCTTCGACGGCGCGTACTCGAGCACGAGGTAGTCGCGCACCGACTTGGTCGCATTGCGGCCGCCCGTGGAGACCTCGCGCTGCGTCATCTCGACGAAGCGGCCGATGCCGTGGGTGTTGTGCACGACGAAGTCGCCCTGTTTGAGCTGCAACGGGTCGACGACGTTCTTGCGGCGCGAGGCGAGCTTCTTGACGACCCGCTGGTCGCCGCCGATGGTGCGGCCGTAGAACTCGTTGTCGGTGAGGACGGCGAGCTTCGCCTCGCCGATCTGGAAGCCGGCCTCGACGGACCCTGTGACGAGCGTCGCGACGCCGGTGTCGGGCGCCTCGATGAGCTCGGAGACGATGCGCGCGGCGATGCCACGGTCGGAGAGCACGTCGCGGGCGCGGTCGACGAGTCCGGCACCGGCGGCGATGACCACCACGCGCCACCCCTCGGCCACCTTGGCGTCGACGAACGAGATCGCGCCGTCGACGTTGCCGTGGAACGACGGGATGACCTGGGCGTCGATGGTCTCGGCATCCTCGCCGCCCATCGCGAACGGGCTCAGCCGCCACCACACGCCGCCACGGTCGCGGACGACCTCGCGCAGTCGGGCGATGGTGAGGAAGTCGCCGGCGCCGAGATCGATGGGAGCCGATGCGCCGGACGTCGCCGCGCTCCAGGCCGCATCGAGGAACTCGCGGTTCGTCTCGCCCAGCGTGATGGCCCGCGCGCTGGAGCGCTCGGGATCGACGACCGCGGTCGCGCTGCCCTCGGGCAGATACTCGGCCAGGGACTTGAGCGGACCGGACACCGCCGGGAGCAGCGACTCCATTCCCTCGACCGGAATGCCCTCTGCCATCTTCTCGAGCATGCCGGCGATCGCCGGGAAGCCGCCGATCAGCGCCCGCGCACGATCGCGCACATCGGGGGTCAGCAGCAGCTCGCGGCTCGGAGGCAGATCGACGCCGTCGACGTCGCCCGGAAGCGAGCGCTGGTCGGCGACGGAGAACGCGCGGATCTGGTCGACCTCATCGCCGAAGAACTCGACGCGGAAGGGGTGTTCCGAGATCGCGGGGAAGACATCGAGGATGCCGCCGCGCACGGCGAACTCGCCGCGACGCGACACCATGTCGACGCGCGAGTAGGCGCGCTCGACCAGCTGCTCGACGACGCGGTCGAGCTCATGACCGCGCGTGCCGGCGCGCAGCTCGAGCGGAGCGATCTCGCCGAGGTTGCCGGCGATGGGCTGGAGCGCTGCTCGCACCGAGGCGACGACGACGAGGGGGTGGTCACCCGACCACTCGGCGACGCGACGGAGGGTCTGCAGTCGCTGACCGACGGTGTCGGGGCTGGGACTCAGTCGCTCATGCGGCAGTGTCTCCCACGCGGGGAAGGTCACGACCTCGGCGTCGGGGATGTAGGCGCCGAGCGCCGCGGCGAGGCTCTCGGCGCGCCTCCCCGTGGGGACGACGGTCAGCAGCGCTGCGGGATGACCCGCGGCGCGGCGCTTCTCGAGCAGGCCGGCGAGCGCCGGCGCGTCGAGGCCGTCGACGAGGCCGAGATCGGCATCGGTCTGCGCCCAGCCGAGGGCGTCACGAAAAAGAGACGCCTCTTCCAAGGCGCGCAGAATCCCCGGAACAGTCACCGGACAAGCCTAGTCGCGGCCGCCGACACCGGGACCGGGAGCCGCCCGCACACGCGTTCTCCGACCCGTAGGATTCCGGGATGGAACCGGTCACCCTCACCACGGACCGCCTCACGCTGCATGTGCCGCACGAGTCGGACATCGACGCGATCGTCGCAGCCTGCCAGGATCCGGAGATCCCGCGGTGGACGACCGTGCCGAGCCCCTACACGCGGGAGCACGCCGCGGACTATGTGCGCCTGATCGGCGAGTGGTGGGCCGACGGGAGCGAGACGATCTGGTGCGCGTATCGCGACGAGGAGCTCGTCGCCTCGATCGGGTTGCACCACATCACGCCGCACCACACCGGCGGGGACGCGGAACTCGGATACTGGGTCACCTCTGCCGCGCGCGGCAACGGCTACCTCGTCGAGGCCGCGCGCGCCGTCGTCGACTGGGGCTTCGACGAGCTCGGTCTCGCACGGCTGGGCTGGCGGGCGGTCGCGGGCAACATCGCGTCGGCACGGTCGGCGAGGGCGCTCGGGTTCCGCTACGAGGGATTCGCACGCCAGGCGCTCACGAGCGAGCGCGGCCGCGACGACGGCTGGTTCGGCGGACTCCTCGCATCCGACGACCGCACACCGGTCGACTGGCCGGTGCTCTAGTCGCGTGTCCGACCCCGATGGCAGGATGAACGCATGCCGGAGATGCCGGAAGTACAGGGCCTGACCACATTCCTCACCCAGCGCGCGGTGGGGCGGACGATCGTGCGAACCAGCGTGGGCGCGATCGCCGCGCTCAAGACATACGACCCGCCGAACTCCGCACTGCACGGTCAGCAGATCACTGCGGCCTCTCGACGGGGAAAGTTCGTCGTGCTCTCGTGCGGCGACGACCTGCATCTCGTCTTCCACCTGGCCAAGGCGGGCTGGCTGCGCTGGTACGAGACGCTGCCCACGACGCCGATCAAACCCGGCAAGTCGCCCATCGCCGTCCGTGTCGGCCTCGACGACGAGAGCGGATTCGACCTCACCGAGGCCGGCACCAAGAAGTCGCTCGCCGTGTATGTCGTGCGCGACCCGCAGGACGTCCCGGGGATCGCCCGGCTCGGGCCCGACCCTCTCGACGAGTCGTTCACGCGGGAGGTCTTCGGCGGTCTGCTCCAAGGGCGGCGCACGCAGATCAAGGGTCTGCTCCGCGATCAGGGCGTGATCGCCGGAATCGGGAATGCCTACTCCGACGAGATCCTGCACGCCGCGCGGATGTCGCCGTACGCGATCGCCGACAAGCTCGACGACGACGAGGTCGATCGCCTGTATGCCGCCATGCAGACGACTATCGCGGATGCGGTCGCCGAGGCCTCGGGCAAGCCGCCGGCCGACCTCAAAGACGCCAAGCGCCGTGGGATGCAGGTGCATGCTCGTCGTGGCGAGGCCTGCCCCGTGTGCGGCGACACGGTGCGCAGCGTCTTCTTCGCAGATCGCTCGATGGAGTACTGCCCGACGTGCCAGACCGGTGGAAAACCGCTCGCCGATCGCCGGTTGTCACGGCTGCTCAAGTAGCACTTCGACGCGGAATGAAATGCATCCGGATGTGTTGAGTACACTCAGAGCATCAACGTGCTCCGGGGTCGGTGAGAATCCGAACCGGCGGTGACAGTCCGCGAGCGTCTCGGTTCTCCGAGATGCCGATCCGGTGGAATTCCGGGACCGACGGTGGTGCGAGGCCCAGCCTCGCTAGTCCGGAAGGGAGGCAGCACGGTGCGCCGCCGCGCGCGCGTTCTGCCGACGTCTCCCTCGAGGAGATCCCCCGGAGCCTCAGAGAGGACCACGGATGGCAGTGAACGAGGCGGAACGCCGGGCGATGACCCGTGCGCTCGAGCTCGCGACGCTCGGCCCTCGCGGAGTGAACCCGCAGGTCGGTGCCGTCATCCTCTCCCCCGACGGCGAGATCATCGCCGAAGGGTGGCATCACGGCGCCGGAACGCCCCACGCCGAGGTCGATGCCCTCTCGCGACTCTCCGCCGGTGCCGCCGAGGGGGCGACCGCTGTCGTCACCCTCGAACCGTGCAACCACACCGGTCGCACCGGCCCCTGCTCCGTCGCGCTGATCGAGGCCGGCGTCTCGCGTGTCGTCTATGCCCTCGACGATCCGGGAGCCGTCTCGGGCGGCGGTGCCGACCGCCTCCGCTCGGCGGGCGTCAGCGTCGATGCGGGCGAACAGAGCGATGTCGCACACCGCATCATCGACGGCTGGCTCACCGCTCAGCGCCTCGGCCGCCCCCACGTCACCGTGAAGTGGGCGCAGTCCCTCGACGGCCGCGCGGCGGCATCCGACGGCAGCAGCCAGTGGATCACCGGACCTGAAGCCCGCGCGGACGTCCATCGACGTCGCGCTGCGGCCGATGCGATCGTCGTCGGCACAGGCACTCTGCTCTCCGACGATCCCTCGCTGACGGCTCGCGACGGCGAGGCGCTCCATGAACACCAGCCCGTCCCGGTCGTGATCGGCTCGCGCATCACCCCCGACGATGCGGCGATCCGCCGGCATCCGCAGACTCCGCTCTTCTACGACACCCATGATCTGCATGCCGTGCTCGCCGACCTGCACGCTCGCGGCATCCAGAGCGTGTTCATCGAGGGGGGCCCGACGCTCGCGAGCGCCTTCGTCGCCGCGGGGCTCGCCGATCGCGTGCTCGTCTACATCGCGCCGGTGCTGCTCGGCGGCGACCGGCTGGCACTGACCGACATCGGCGTCGGATCCATCGACGCCGCCCGACGACTGACGATCGACCAGTGGCAGCCCCTCGGGTCCGACTTGCTCGCGATCGCTCATCCCGCGCTCACCACAGAAGAAGGAGCCGCCTGATGTTCACCGGAATCATCGAGGAGATCGGCGAGATCACCGCTATCGCGCCCGCCGGAGACGGCTGGCGGCTGACGGTTCGCGCCCCCAAGGCGGTCTCCGACGCCGTGCACGGCGAGTCCATCGCGGTCTCGGGAGTCTGCCTCACCGTCGTCGACTCGACCGGCGACACCTTCGACGCCGACGTCATGAGGCAGACCCTCGACGTGGCCGCTCTGGGCGGCGCATCCGTCGGCACCCGCGTGAACATCGAGAAGGCGATGCCGGTCGGCGCGCGGCTCGGCGGTCACATCGTGCAGGGACATGTCGACGGCGTCGGCGATGTCCTCGAGGTGCGACCCGGCGAGCAGTGGAGCGTGCTGCGCATCTCGCTGCCCGACGACCTCGCGCCGCTCGTGGTCGACAAGGGCTCCATCTCGGTCGACGGCACCTCCCTCACCGTGAGCGCGGTCAGCGCTGTCGACGCGGACGCTCACTGGTTCGAGATCTCGCTCATCCCCGAGACTCTCGCCGCCACCACCCTCGGCTCCCGCGCGGTCGGCGACCGCGTCAACCTCGAGACCGACATCCTCGCCCGTCACGTCGAGCGCCTGCTGGCGTTCCGGGCAGCACCGGAAGGAGGCTCGCGATGAGCCTTTCCACCATCACCGAAGCCCTCGAGGCCCTTCGCGCGGGGCGCCCCGTGCTCGTCGCAGACGACGAGAACCGCGAGAACGAGGGCGACGTCATCATGTCGGCCGAGCTCGCCACGCCCGAATGGGTGGCATGGACGGTCCGCTGGTCGTCGGGGTTCATCTGCGCGCCGATGCCCGCCGACCTCGCCGACAACCTCAACCTGCAGCCCATGGTGGCCGCCTCCGAGGACGCCCGTTCGACCGCCTACACCGTGAGTGTCGACGCGGCCGAAGGAGTGACCACCGGAATCAGCGCGCACGACCGCGCGCACACGCTGAACGTCCTGGCGAATCCCGATTCGACCGCGACGAGCATCATCCGCCCCGGTCACGTCCTGCCGCTGCGCGCCGTCGACGGCGGAGTGCGCGAGCGCAGCGGCCACACCGAGGCCGCGGTCGATCTGATGAAGCTCGCGGGCCTGCGGCCCGTGGGCGCGATCGCCGAGGTCGTGGCAGAGGACGGCAGCATGATGCGACTGCCCGGACTCATCGAGCTGGGTGCACGCGACGGAGTGCCGGTCATCACGATCGAGCAGCTCATCGCCCACCTCAACCAGGTCGACCCCACCGGCTGGTCGCCCGAACGCGCCAGTCGCCGTGTCAGCCTGCGGGCCGACGCGACCGTGCCGACCACGCACGGGACCTTCCGGTTCCTCGCCTACAAGGACCGGGTGACCGGCACCGATCACATCGCCGTCGTGTCGGGCGAGCCCGGCGAGACCGCCCTCGTGCGCGTGCACTCCGAGTGCCTGACCGGAGAGGCCTTCGGGTCGCTCAAATGCGAATGCGGCCCGCAGCTCGACGCCGCCCTCGACGCGATCGAGCAGGACGGCGGCATCGTCATCTACATGCGCGGCCATGAAGGTCGCGGAATCGGCCTGATCAACAAGCTCCGTGCCTACAGCCTGCAGGAGGAGGGGCTCGACACGGTCGATGCGAATCTCGCACTCGGGCTTCCCGCGGATGCGCGGGACTACGCGGCTGCGGCCGGCATCCTCGCCGATCTCGGCGTCTCGAAGGTTCGCCTGTTGACCAACAACACCGACAAGGTGAACCAGCTGCGCACCCTCGGACTCGATGTCGTCGAGCAGGTGCCGCTGATCGTCGGCGTCGGACCGAACAACCATCAATACCTCGAGACCAAGCGTGACCGCATGGGTCACATCATCGGTGAGGCGGAGCTCGCAGAAGCTCTCGCCGACGGACGGAAGGACGACGCATGAGCGGCGCAGGAGCACCCAAGACCGAGAAGATCGACGGACGAGGCCTGAAGGTCGTCATCGTCGCCGGCACCTGGCACGACGTCATCACGAACGGCCTCATCGCCGGCGCCCAGCGTGTGCTCGATGACGCGGACGCCGACTACCGCCTCGTCCGCGTGCCGGGGTCGTTCGAACTCGCCCTCGCCGCCCAAGCCGCCTTCGCAGGTGGAGCGGATGCCGTCGTCGCACTCGGCGTGATCATCCGCGGGGGCACCCCGCACTTCGAATACGTCTCGGCAGCCACGACCGACGGACTGACGCGAGTCTCGCTCGACGCGGGCAAGCCCGTCGGATTCGGCGTGCTGACGCTCGACGACGAGAAGCAGGGCCTCGACCGCGCCGGGCTCGAGGGCTCGAAGGAGGACAAGGGCGCGGAGGCTGCGGATGCCGCGCTGCGCACGGCCCTCCTGGTGCGCTCGCTGCGCGGCTGAGGCCGGGCCTCGCGTGGGCTGAGGTCAGCCTGCCCCGTAGGTCAGCCTCCCCTTGGTGGCGCGCACGTCCCGCGTGCTCGTACCGTGAGGGCATGGAGACTCTGCGGCACGTCGTTCTGTTCGTCCATCTCATCGGCTTCGCCGTGCTGTTCGGCGCCTGGGCGGTGCAGGCGTTCGGCGGCACGCGCGAGTTCACGCGCCTGATGAGCATCGGCATGACCATCGCAGCGATCGCGGGTCTCGCCCTCGCCGCTCCGTGGGGTCTGCCGGAGGGCGTCGAGATGAACTACGCCAAGATCGGCACGAAGCTCGTGGTGCTGCTCGCGATCGGTGCGCTCCTCGGCATCGGCACGTCGAAGCAGCGCAAGTCCGGCAGCGTGCCGCCCGCGATGTTCTGGCTCGTCGGCATCCTGACCGCCCTCAACGCGGGCATCGCCGCCATCTGGCGCTGACTCTCCTTCCCTTCCGCCGGATCAGCGGATTCTGACCTCGGGGAGCTGGGTGCGGGGGGCGCGCGCGAGAGGATGCCGGAGTCAGCGCGCGGCGCGCGGCGGGGCCGAGCTCTCGCGCACGATGAGCTCGGTGCCGACGAGCGGCGTCTGACTGCGCTCTCCCCCATCGAGCTCGGCGAGGAGGGCGTCGACCGCGAGAGCGCCGACCTTCTCGGGATGCTGCTGCACCGTGGTCAGCGGCGGCCACAGTTGGGCGGCATCCGGCAGGCCGTCGAACCCGACCACGCTGACGTCGCCGGGAATGTCTCGACCGGCCTCGCGGAATGCCCGCACGACGCCGATCGCCATCTGGTCGTTCGCCGCGAACACGGCGGTGACGCCGTCGTCGTCACGCAGGCGGAGCCCGGCGCGATAGCCGGATTCGGCTGACCAGTCGCCCTGCAGCGGCTCGGGTGCCTCGATGCCGCGCTCCATGAGAGTCGAGCGCCAGGATTCACGTCGACGCTCTGCGGAATAGGACTTCGCCGGTCCTGCGACGTGCCAGACGGTCTCATGGCCGAGGTCGAGCAGGTGCTCGGTCGCGAGGCGCGCACCCTGAGCCTGATCCGTGTCGACGAACGGGTGAGTCGTGCCACGGTTCGAGTCGACGAGCACGACGGGCAGACCGTCGGGGATCTCGACCTCGGCCTCGTCGAGCTGATGCGCCTCGATCACGATGATGATCCCGTCGACGGCGTGCTCCTCCAGGCGGCGGAAGGCTCCCGCGACGGTGTCGCGGGCACTCGACTCGACGGGGATGAGGGTGAGGGCGTATCCCATCTGCGAGGCGCGCACGGCGATCGCATCGAGCGTGCGCTGGTTGCCGTACGAGCTGAAGGAGAACATGATGACGCCGATCGCCCGGAATCGGCCGGATCGCAGCGCACGAGCCGCACTGTTGGGCCGGTAGCCGAGCCGCTGCATGGCGTCTTCGACGCGCTCCCTGGTGGCCGCGCCGACGTAGCCGCGCGCGTTCACGACGCGCGACACGGTCTGTCCGGAGACGCCGGCCTCGCGGGCCACGTCCTCCATGGAGGGGTCTCGCCGCCGCTGCGGCGGCTCTGCCGACTGTACCGAGGTCACGAGCACTCATCCATTCATGTGTTGACGTTGACACACTAGCAGTGCATCGAATATGTTGACGTTGACACACGGCGCCGTGAGCGCCCGATCTCTAAGAAGGTTCTCGTCAATGACGACTCAAGATTCCGCAGCCCTGGCGGACCACGGCATCCGCCGGCGTGAGAAGCGCGACTGGAAGGGATGGGCCTTCGTCGGCCCGTTCATGGTCGTCTTCGCCCTGGTCTTCCTGACCCCGCTCGCCTACGCGCTCTACCTCAGCTTCTTCCAGGAGAAGCTGATCGGCGGCACGGCGTTCGTCGGGTTCGACAACTACGTCCGCGCGCTCACCGACCCGCAGTTCTGGGAGGCGTTCGGCCGCGTGGTGCTGTTCCTCGTGGTGCAGGTGCCGATCATGCTCGTCCTGGCGCTGGCCGCGGCGCTCGCCCTCGACAGCGCACGTCTGCGCGGCGCATCGTTCTTCCGCATCCTGATCTTCCTGCCGTACGCGGTGCCCGCGGTCGTCGCGGTGCTCATGTGGGGGTACATCTACGGCGACCAGTTCGGTCTGACGTCGAACTTCAACGACTTCCTCGGCAGCGACCTCATCACGCCCTTCGCCCGGGAGTGGATCCTGGTCTCGATCGGCAACATCGTGACCTGGCAGTTCGTCGGCTACAACATGCTGATCTTCTACTCGTCGCTGAAGACCATCCCCACCGACATGTACGAGGCGGCGTCGCTCGACGGCGCGGGTGCCTGGCGCACGATCTTCTCGATCAAGATCCCCTCGGTGCGCGGTGCTCTCGTGATCGCCACGATCTTCTCGATCATCGGCAGCTTCCAGCTCTTCAACGAACCCAACATCCTGAGGCCCCTGGCTCCGAACGTGATCACGACGTACTTCACCCCCAACATGTACGCGTACAACCTCTCGTTCGCCGGACAGCAGTTCAACTACGCCGCGACGATCGCCATCATCATGGGCGTCATCACCGCAGTGATCGCCTACGTCGTGCAGCTGCGCGGCTCGAAGTCGGAGGTGCGCTGACATGGCACTCCCCCTCGCCCGTCCCTCGCAGAAGCGCCACGATCTGATGAATCCGCGCAAGTCGAAGATCCTGCTGATCGTGATGGTGATGTACGCCCTGTACACACTGGTGCCGCTCGTCTGGCTGCTGTTCAGCTCGACCAAGACGCAGTCCGGGCTGTTCAGCTCGTTCGGGCTCTGGTTCTCCGACGACTTCGCATTCGTCGACAACCTGGTGGCGACCTTCTCGTATCAGGACGGCATCTTCCTGCGCTGGCTCGGCAACACGCTGCTCTACGTCGTGGTCGGCGCCGGAGGCGCGACGCTGCTCGCCACCATGGCCGGCTACGGCCTGGCGAAGTACCGCTTCCCCGGCCGGCGCGCGGTGTTCGCCGTCGTGCTCGGCGCGGTCGCCGTGCCGGGCACCGCCCTCGCCGTGCCGACCTTCCTGCTCTTCAGCGAGCTCGGGCTCACGAACACCCCGTGGGCGGTGATCATCCCCTCGCTGATCAGCCCGTTCGGCCTGTACCTGATCTGGGTGTTCGCGTCGGAGTCCGTGCCGACCGAGCTGCTGGAAGCGGCGCGCATCGACGGCGCCGGAGAGTTCCGCACCTTCTTCACGATCTCGATGCGACTGCTCGCACCGGGCATCGTGACGGTGACCCTGTTCACCGTGGTCGCGACGTGGAACAACTACTTCCTGCCGCTGATCATGCTGTCCGACCCCGCCTGGTACCCGCTCACCGTCGGCCTGAACCAGTGGAGCGCTCAGGCGATCGGCGCCGGATCTCAGCCGATCTACAACCTGGTGATCATGGGCTCCCTCCTCACCATCATCCCGATCGTCATCGCCTTCCTGCTGCTGCAGAGGTTCTGGCAGTCAGGTCTCACCGCCGGAAGCGTCAAGCAGTAGCCTCCGGCACCCTCCGCACCGCCCCCTGTCGGTCCGACGCTGGACCGCACCCCCCGAAAGGACACAGCAATGAAGCACCTTCCCTCACCCGCCGCACGGCGCACCCTCACGGTGCTCGCGGCCGGAACCGTGGTAGCGCTGGCGCTGGCCGGCTGCAGCACCGGCGACTCCGGCTCCGGCGGCAGCGCTGCCGGCGACGGCTCGTTCGACTCCGTCGAGGCCGCTCTCGAGAAGGGCGGCGAGATCACGTACTGGTCGTGGACCCCCTCCGCCGAGGCTCAGGTCGAGGCGTTCGAGAAGGAGTACCCGAACGTCAAGGTGAACGTGGTCAACGCGGGCACCAACAACGAGGAGTACACCAAGCTGCAGAACGCCATCAAGGCGGGCTCCGGCGCCCCCGACGTCGTGCAGATGGAGTACTACGCCTTCCCGCAGTTCGCGCTCACGGATGCCTTCGTCGACCTCTCGCAGTACGGCTTCGCCGACTTCGAGGACGACTACACCGCCTCGACCTGGAACTCCGTCACCGACGGCGACGCGATCTACGGCCTGCCGCAGGACTCCGGCCCCATGGCGCTCTTCTACAACAAGGCCGTGTTCGACGCCGCCGGCGTCGCCGTGCCCACCACGTGGGACGAGTACTACGAGGCGGCGAAGGCGATCCACGCCGCGAACCCCGACGCCTACATCACGAACGACACCGGCGACGCCGGCTTCGCGACCTCGATGATCTGGCAGGCCGGCGGCAAGCCGTTCGAGACGTCGGGCACCGACGTCACGATCGACCTGCAGGACGACGGATCGAAGAAGTGGACCGAGAACTGGAACCGCCTCGTCGAGGAGGACCTGCTCGCGCCCTACGGCAGCTGGAGCGACGAGTGGTTCCGCGCTCTCGGCGACGGCAGCCTCGCGACCCTCGTGATCGGCGCCTGGATGCCGGGCAACCTGATCACGGGCGCCCCCGACGGTGCCGGTGACTGGCGCGTCGCTCCGATGCCGACCTACGACGGCACCCCGGCGACCGCGGAGAACGGCGGCGGCGGCCAGGCCGTGACCACGCAGAGCAAGAACCCGGCACTCGCCGCCGGATTCCTGTGGTGGCTGAACAACTCGGAGGAGAGCATCTCGACGTTCCTCGAGTCCGGCGGATTCCCGTCGACGACCGCCGAGCTGTCGAGCGAGGAGTTCCTCGCCGACGCGCCCGAGTACTTCGGCGGCCAGAAGATCAACGAGGTCCTCGCCGCAGCGGCCGACGATGTGGTCGAGGGCTGGAGCTACCTGCCCTACCAGGTCTACGGCAACAGCATCTTCGGAGACACCGTGGGCCAGTCGTACCAGAACGGAACCGACCTGAACGAGGGCCTCATGACCTGGCAGGACGCGCTGGTCGAGTACGGCAACTCGCAGGGCTTCGCCGTCAACAAGTAATCGCACGTCCGGGCCGGACGGGGACTCGCTCTCCGTCCGGCCCTCCCCATCGAAAGCACCTCATCGTGACCTCCTTCTCCATCGGCGAGACAGACTTCCTCCGCGCCGGGCTCCCCCACCAGGTGATCTCCGGTGCCATCCACTACTTCCGGGTGCACCCCGACCAGTGGCAGGACCGCATCCGCAAGGCCCGTCTGATGGGACTCAACACGATCGAGACCTACGTCGCATGGAACGCTCACGAGCCTCGGCGCGGCGAGTGGGATGCCACGGGCTGGAACGACCTGGGCCGGTTCCTCGACCTGATCCAGGCGGAGGGCATGGATGCGATCGTGCGGCCCGGCCCCTACATCTGCGCCGAGTGGCACAACGGCGGGCTGCCGAACTGGCTCACCGCGGGCGAGCGCGAGCTGCGCTCTTCCGAGCCGACGTTCCTCGCCGATGTCAGCGACTACCTCCGCCGGGTCTACGACATCGTCGCGCCCCGGCAGATCGACCGTGGCGGCTCGGTCGTGCTCGTGCAGATCGAGAACGAGTACGGCGCGTACGGCTCGGACAAGGACTACCTCGAGGCGCTCGTCGCCCTCACCCGAGAAGCCGGTATCACCGTGCCCCTCACCACGGTCGACCAGCCGACCGATCGGATGCTGGCAGACGGCAGCCTCCCCGAGCTGCACAAGACCGGATCCTTCGGATCGCGCAGCGCCGAGCGCCTCGCCACCCTGCGCTCCCACCAGCCCACCGGTCCCCTGATGTGCTCCGAGTTCTGGGACGGCTGGTTCGACTGGTGGGGCGGCGTGCATCACACGACCGACGTGGACACCGCCGCCGCCGATCTCGACGAACTGCTGGCCGCGGGGGCCTCGGTGAACATCTACATGTTCCACGGCGGCACGAACTTCGGTCTCACGAACGGTGCCAACCACAAGGGCCGTTACCTGCCGATCGTCACGTCATACGACTACGACGCGCCTCTCGACGAGGCCGGCAACCCGACCGCGAAGTTCTTCGCCTTCCGCGACGTCATCGCGAAGTACGCGCCCGTCCCCGACGAGCTGCCCGCCGCGGCCACCGCGGCACCGGTCTTCTCCGTGCCGCTGAAGCCGGCGGGATCATGGACGGATGCCGCGGCATCGACGCCCGCATCCGCAGTTCCGCGGACATTCGACGAGCTGGAGCACCTGAGCGCTCTGGTCCGCTACGACGTCGAGCTTCCCGAAGGTCGCGGCGGTCAGCTCGTGCTCGACGAGGTGCGCGACCTCGCCTGGGTGAGCGTCGACGGCCAGCCCGTCGGCACGCTCTCCCGCACCCGTCATGACCGTTCCCTGCGGATTCCCGCGGGACGGACGCTCAGCATCCTCGTCGAGGAGGGCGGCCGCGTGAACTACGACCACCGACTCGGCGAGCAGAAGGGTCTGATCGGCGCTCCTGCCCTCGACGGCACGCCGCTGACCGACTGGCACTCGACCGCGCTGGACGTCGCAGGGATCGCGGCGGAGATCGGCTTCAGCGGCGGGAACACGTCGAGCGGCCCGGGAAGCACACCCTCTGCGTGGGTCGCAGACTTCGCGCTCGACTCCGCCGCCGACCTGTTCCTCGACACCGTTGCCTGGAGCAAGGGCTATGCGTTCGTCAACGGGTTCTTCCTCGGACGGTACTGGCGCAACGGGCCGCAGCGCACCCTCTTCGTGCCGGCCCCGGCGACGCGAGCGGGAGACAACCGGCTCATCGTGCTCGAGTTGGAGCAGCTGCTCGCGCCCACGGCCGACTTCGTGCCGGCGCTCGCTCTCGGCGACACCGAGGAATAGATCACAGGCACGGGCATCCGCCCAGTACCGTGTGTCTGTGCCGCGCCGAAGATTCTCCACCCCCACGCCCGCTGCGCGCGCCCGTCATGCGAAGCGGCGCCGGGGCCGGGTGGCCAGAGCGGACAACGACCTCACCGCCGAGCAGTGGGCCTCGCTGCAGGAGGCCTGGGGCGGATGTGCGTACTGCGGAGCGGGCGAGATCGCGCTCCAACGCGACTGCGTGATGCCGATCTCCCGCGGCGGTCGCTACACCGTCGAGAACGTGGTGCCCGCGTGCGGGTCCTGCAACGCGAGCAAGCGCAACGACGAGGTCACGTCGTGGCTCCGACGCAAGCGACTCGACGAGCGCGCTTTCCTCAGCCGGTATGACGCCATTCTCCGTGACCTGCGCCCGACCGACTGATCGGGCCCGTCACCCGCTGCGGCGGGACTTCCAGACGGCCGCGGTGAGGTGCGCGGCGTCGGCCCGGGTGATGCTCTGCCAGTTGCGACCGCCCCGCGCGAACGACTCGTGCACGCCGGACGGCACCGCGGCCGGCTCCACCGGACGATCGAGCCAGTCGCACGCGCGCACGTGCACGAGGTCGACTGCACGGGCTTCGCCCGACGCGTCGTAGCGCCAGGGCCCGGCGATCCGGCCGAGCCACAGCAGTCCGTCGACGTCGCGCGTCCAGACGAACGACCCCTCGGAAACCGAGGAGAACCTCTCGAGCCTGCGCGCCGCCCGCTCACCGAAGGCGGCATCGACTGCGGCGAGCGCGTCGGCCGGCGACTCCGGGATGCGGTCGAGGCGACCTCCCACTCCGCAGACCCCGATCCGCAGCGCGCGCTCGACCGCGAGCCCCTCGCGCACCCCGTCGTCGCGCGATCGCATCGGGGCGCGGTACGCCGCGGGAACCTCGATGTCGTTACCCGCGCGAGGTGCGGTGGTCATGCGAGCGGCACCAGCGTGGCGTCGACCCGTTCGCCGTCGATCGCGACCGACATCATCGTGCAGACGGGCTGCCTGCGGCGGTCGGTCGGCGACCCCGGGTTCAGCAGGCGCATCCCGGATGGGGCGACGGTGTCCCACGGGATGTGGGAGTGGCCGAACACGAGCAGGTCGACGCCCGAGAACGCCGCATCCATCCGCTCCTCGCGCCGCTGCTTCGGTCCGGTCTCGTGCACCACGGCGACCTCGACGTCCTCGACCGTCAGCCGTGCGATCTCGGGCAGTCGCTCTCGCAGCGCGGGGCCGTCGTTGTTCCCGTGGACGCCGACGAGCAGCCGCGACCGGGACTCGATCAGATCCAACGTCGCGAGGTCGATCCAGTCCCCCGCGTGCACGACGATGTCGGCGTCGTCGACCGCTCGCAGCACCGCGTCGGGCAATCGCTTCGCACGGGCGGGCACATGCGTATCGGCGATCAGCAGCAGTCTCGTCGTCACGGTTCTCCGTCTCGGGTGGGCACGGGCATCCGCCTCCGACTCTACGCACGCGATCCAGCGGGATGTCACACGCACCCAGCAAACGCTCAGGAAGGCGTAGGATCTCTCGGTGCCTTGGTATACCGGGCCATGGATCTAAGGAGCTGTATGAGTACGTCCACCGCCCCCGCGAACCCGCGTTCGCGTGTCATCACGGCGAGCCTGGTCGGCACCACGATCGAGTTCTACGACTTCTACGCCTATGCGACAGCGGCCGTGCTCGTGTTCCCCGTGCTGTTCTTCCCCACCGGCAACGACACCACGTCGCTGCTGTCATCGTTCGCCGTGTTCGGCGCCGCCATGGTCGCCCGCCCCATCGGCGCGGTCGTCTTCGGCCACTTCGGCGACAAGTTCGGACGCAAGGCGACGCTCGTCGCCTCGCTGCTCACGATGGGCATCGCGACCTTCATCATCGGCCTCCTTCCCACGTTCCAGCAGATCGGCTGGTGGGCGGCACTGCTGCTGCTGATCCTGCGCCTCGCTCAGGGCTTCGCCCTCGGCGGCGAGTGGTCGGGTGCCGCGCTGGTCGCCACCGAGAACGCTCCGGCCGGCAAGCGCGCCTGGTACGGCACGTTCCCGCAGCTGGGCGCGCCGCTCGGCTTCATCATCGCCAACTTCCTCTTCCTCGGCATCAACTGGCTGCTTCCCCACGCCGACAACCCCGCACTGAAGTCCGAGGCCTTCCTGTCGTGGGGCTGGCGCATCCCGTTCCTGTTCTCGGCCGTCATGGTCATCATCGGCCTGTGGGTGCGTCTGAAGCTCGTCGAGTCCGACACCTTCAAGAAGGCCGAGAAGAAGGGCGCGATCCGCAAGCTGCCCCTCGCGACCGTGTTCCGCCACCACTGGAAGCAGCTGATCCTCGGCACGTTCATCATGCTGGCGACGTACGTGCTGTTCTACCTGATGACCAACTTCACCCTGGCGTACGGCACGAAGCCGGCCACGCTCGAGACGGCGTCCGCCGCCGCTCAGGCCGCTGCCGAGGCGACGGGCAAGGACTTCGACGCGTCGGCTTTCGCCGCGCAGTTCTATCCGGGACTCGGGTTCGCCTACACGGACTTCGTGCTCATGCAGATCGTCGGCGTCGTGTTCTTCGGCATCTTCACCCTGCTCTCCGGTCCCATCGCCGACACGATCGGGCGTCGCAAGCTGCTGCTGTGGGTCACCGGGCTCATCATCGTGTTCGGCTTCACGTTCAATGCGTTCCTGCTCCCCGCGATGGACCCGAAGTTCACGGGCGCCCTCGCGCAGGCGTTCCTCGTGTTCGGGTTCATGCTCATGGGCGCGACGTTCGGTCCGATGGGAGCGCTGCTGCCCGAGCTCTTCCCGACGAACGTCCGCTACACGGGATCCGCGATCTCCTACAACGTCTCGTCGATCCTCGGCGCAGCCGTCGCTCCGCTCATCGCGCTCTGGCTCTGGGAGCTCGGCGACGGCGCTCCGTGGCTGGTGGGACTGTACCTGTCGGCGATGGGCGTGCTGACCTTCATCGCGCTCCTGCTGTCGAAGGAGACCAAGGACAACGACTACGAATCGGATCTCGGAGTCGCGGCCGCCGTCGAACTCTGACGCGCTCGTCCACACGAAGGGCGGCATCTCCTCGGGAGGTGCCGCCCTTCGTCGTCCGGCTGTCAGTAGGCGGCATGGACGGTGCGCGTCGAGCCGTCGAGCACCATCGTGCCGCCGAACGGGACGATCCACTGCGGCCGCGTGTGGCCGAAAGGCACCCCGACGCAGACCACCGCGTCGGGGTTGTACCGCGAGACCGTCTCGATCACCGCATCCCGTTGCGCGGCGCGCAGCGCGTCTGCCTCGGTCGACGAGGGGAGGAACTCGAAATCGCTCACGGGCGGACGCGCGACGACCACTCCCGCGACCACATCGAGGATGCCGCGCTCGCCCAGCCCGCGCATCCATCGCGCCACCCAGCTCGCCGGCGGACGCTCTTCGCTGGTCTCGAGCAGCAGGATCCCGCCGCGCAGGTCGTATGCCGAGGGCAGCCTGTCGGCGAGCGCGAGCTGATCGACGACCTCGAGGCAGCCGCCCCAGGTGCGACCTTCGACGCGGACAGCCGGACCCGACCAGGTCCAGTCCTCGGTCGCGACCCGATCGCCGTATTCGCTGAGAGCGCGCGGGTCCGTCCAGCGCCTCCCCACATCTTCCGACTCTCCGGGCTCCGTGATCTCGACCGTGCCGCCGTCGAGCAGCGCCGCGCGCAGCGACCGCAGATGCACGTCGTCGACCGCGGGCCCCGGACCGAGATGCACGGCCGTGGATCCGCCGTAGTAGCCGCGGATCCCGAGGCTCCACAGCCAGTTGAGGATGTTGGTGTTGTCGCTGTAGCCGAGGAACGGCTTCGGGTCGGCCTGGGCGAGCGCGGCGTCGAGGTGCGGCACCACCAGGATCTGGTCGTCCCCGCCGATCGTCGCCAGGATCGCCCGGATGCTCGGGTCGGCGAAGGCCGCGTTCACGTCGGCGGCCCGGGCTTCAGGACTCGCATCGAGCTGCCGCGTGGTCGGATACTCGACCGGGATCAGTCCGGTCAGCTGCTCGAGTCGGCTGAGCGCCTGCTCGTGGAGCTCGGGCGCGACCGCGGGCGCGGCGAAGGCGGGCGACAGGACGGCGACGCGGTCGCCGGGCACGGGTTTCGATGCGGACAGCATCGGCCCAGTCTCGCATCCTGAGCACCGAGATAACGTCAATGCATGTTGACAAGGGGGCGATCGTCAACAAGTATTGACGCAGGAGGTTCCCCATGACCATGAAGACCGCCATCGCACAGGATGACGCCGGCGAGCCGCTCTCGGAGCTCCACCGCCTCGCCGCTCTGCGCAGCGAGCTGGCCAGGGCCGAGGAGACACAGGTGCGACGGGCGCGCAATCTCGGCTATTCCTGGCAGGCGATCGCGAGCTCCCTCGGCGTCTCGAAGCAGGCGGCGCACCGCCGTTTCGGCAGGCACTGACACTCATACAGCCCATCCACAGGATCCGCCCGCACACGAAGTACGGTCGAACTACCCCCTTTCAGAACGAGGTCCCGCATGTCCAGCACGGCGACATCACGCCGACGCGGACGCGGCGCGCACTACGACGGCCCGCGCGCCACTTTCCGCCAGCTCCTCCCCTTCCTCTTCGAGCACAGGCGCACGCTCATCGTCGTCGCTGTGCTCAGCGTCTTCGGGGCGGCCACCTCGCTCGCGCAACCGCTGCTGGTCGGGCAGCTCATCGAAGCCGTGCAGTCCGACCAGGGCCTCGGGATCCTGGTGTGGGTCCTCGTCGGTCTCGTGATCGTGTCGTCGATCATCTCCGGCTACCAGCACTATCTGCTGCAGCGCACCGGCACCGCGGTCGTGTACTCGAGCCGTCGCAAGCTGATCTCGCGCATCCTTCACCTGCCCATCAGCGAGTTCGACGCCCGCCGGACCGGAGACCTCGTCTCGCGCGTGGGCACCGACACGACACTGCTCTACGCCGTGCTCACCCAGGGACTGGCGGATGCCGTCGGCAGCGCGATCCTCTTCCTCGGCGCGCTGATCGCCATGCTCGTGATCGACCCGGTCCTGCTGCTGCTCATCGTCGTCGTGATCGGAGCCTCGGTCGTCGTCGTCACGGCGCTCAGCGGCCGCATCCGCACCGCGTCCACCGCTCAGCAGGAGAAGGTCGGCGAACTCGCCTCCGGGGTCGAGCGCGCCGTCGGCTCGATCCGCACCGTGCGCGCCTCGGGAGCCACCGAGCGCGAGACCGAGACCGTGTCGGCGCTCGCCTCGGAGGCCTACGGCATCGGGGTGCGGATCGCCAAGATCTCGTCGCTCGTGGTCCCCATCGCCGGAGTCGCACTGCAGGTGTCGCTCCTGGTGGTGCTGGGCGTCGGCGGCTTCCGGGTCGCGGCCGGCACGATCACGATCGCCTCGCTGATCACGTTCATCCTGTTCCTGTTCATGCTCGTGATGCCGCTCGCCACCACCTTCGGGGCGATCACCTCGGTGAACCAGGCACTCGGCGCCCTCGGCCGCATCCAGGAGGTGCTGAACCTGCCGACGGAGACCCAGCACGACGCCGAGATCGCCGCATCCGTCCCCCGCGATGCGGCAGACCCCCTCGCTCCGGCGATCGAGTTCCGTGACGTGCGCTTCCGCTATCCCGAGAACGTGGTCGCCGCTCGCCTCGCCGCCGCGAAGGAGGCGCAGACGCTTCTGGCCGACGCGCACCTCGAACCGACCGACGACTCGGCCGCCGTGGCCGAGCGCGAGGTGCTGCGCGGCGTCTCGTTCGCGGTGCCCCGAGGTGCGCGCGTCGCACTCGTCGGGCCCAGCGGTGCCGGCAAGAGCACGATCCTCTCGCTCGTGGAGCGCTTCTACGACCCGACGGGCGGTTCGATCCGCCTCTACGGCCACGACTCGCGCACCTACCCGCGCGACGAGCTGCGCGCGCAGTTCGGCTACGTCGAGCAGGACGCCCCCACCCTCGCCGGCACGCTCGGCGACAACCTGCGTCTCGCCTCGCCGGATGCCTCGGATGCGGCCTGCGAACAGGTGCTGCGCGCGGTGAACCTGGGCGACGTGCTCGATCGCGATCCGCTGCGTCTCGATGCCCCCGTCGGCGAAGACGGCGTGATGCTCTCGGGAGGAGAACGCCAGCGTCTCGCGATCGCCCGCGCGCTGCTCACCGACGCACCGATCCTGCTGCTCGACGAGTCGACCTCGTCGCTCGACGGCGTGAACGAGCAGCGCATGCGCGAGGCCATCGACGCGGTCTCGACCGATCGCACCCTCATCGTGATCGCTCATCGACTGTCGACCGTCGTCGACAGCGATCTCATCGTCGTGCTGCAGGACGGCGCAGTGGTCGGTCAGGGCACTCACGCCGAGCTGATCGAGTCGACGCCGCTCTATCGCGACCTGGCTCGGCACCAGCTGCTCGCCTGAGCGTCGCGGCAGGGGCGCACGCGGTCAGCGCGGGAGAAGTACGCGAAGGCGGGATGCCGGAGACCACTCAGCCATGGGTTCGTCTCTGACGTCCCGCCTTCGCGGGTCTGGGGCCACGGGGGCCGTGGAGCGCCGGCTCCCCCGAACCGGCGCCCGGTCTGTCACGCCTTGTCGAGGCGGTAGCGCAGCGAGGCGAGCTCGGCCCGGAGGGCGGCGGGGACCTTGTCGCCGAAGGTGTCGTAGAACTCCTCGGTGAGGTCGGCCTCGGTCTTCCAGGCGTCGGTGTCGATCGAGAAGAGCTCCTCGAGGTCGGCCTCGGGCACGTCGATGCCGTCGAGATTGAGGTCCTCGATCAGCGGCAGGCGACCGATCGGGCTGTCGACCGTCGAGACCTCGCCGGAGACGCGACGGATGATCCAGTCGACGACTCGCGAGTTGTCGCCGAATCCGGGCCACAGGAAGCGGCCGTCCTCGCCACGACGGAACCAGTTCACCTGGAAGATGCGCGGTGCGCGGTCGAACCGGAGACCACGGCCGACCTTCAGCCAGTGACCGAAGTAGTCGGCCATGTTGTAGCCGCAGAACGGGAGCATGGCGAACGGATCGCGACGCAGCTCGCCGACCTTGCCCTCGGCGGCCGCGGTGCGCTCGGACGAGATGTTGGAGCCGAGGAACACGCCGTGGGTCCAGTCGGTGGCCTCGACGACGAGCGGCACATTGGTCGCCCGACGTCCGCCGAAGAGGATCACGTCGAGCGGCACCGCCTCCTCCCAGTCCTCCGAGATCTGCGGGCACTGCGCGGCCGAGACCGTGAAGCGCGAGTTCGGGTGCGCGGCGGGGCGGCCGGAGTCCGGCGTCCAGTCGTTGCCCTCCCAGTCCGTGAGGTGGGCGGGCGCCTGATCGGTCAGCCCCTCCCACCAGACGTCTCCGTCGGGCCGGAGCGCGACGTTCGTGAAGATCGTGTTGCCCCAGAGGGTCTCGACCGCCGTGACGTTCGTCGACTCGCCCGTGCCCGGCGCGACGCCGAAGAATCCGGCTTCCGGGTTGATCGCCCAGAGGCGGCCGTCTTCACCGGGACGGATCCACGCGATGTCGTCGCCGAGCGTCTCGACGCGCCATCCCGGGATGGTCGGGCGCAGCATCGCGAGGTTCGTCTTGCCGCACGCGGAGGGGAACGCCGCAGCCACGTGGTACGCCTTGCCCGTGGGATCGATCACCCGGATGAGCAGCATGTGCTCGGCGAGCCAGCCCTCGTCGCGGGCGATGACCGAGGCGATGCGCAGGGCGAAGCACTTCTTCGCGAGGATCGCGTTGCCGCCGTAGCCCGAGCCGAAGGAGTAGACCTCGAGCGTCTCGGGGAAGTGCACGATGTACTTGTCGTCGTTGCAGGGCCACTCGACGTCGGGCTCTCCCGCAGCGAGCGGCGCGCCGACGGAGTGCACGGTCTTGACCCACGGAGCGCCGTCGGCGATCTGGCGGGTGACCGCATCGCCGACGCGCGTCATGATGCCGATCGACGCGACAGCGTAGGCGCTGTCGGTGACCTGGACGCCGATGTGCGAGAGCGGTCCCCCGACGGGCCCCATCGAGAAGGGCACGACGAACATCGTGCGGCCTCGCATGGATCCCTCGAAGATCTCGGTCATCTTCTCGCGCATCTGCGCAGGAGGAGCCCAGTTGTTGGTCGGGCCGGCATCCTCTTCACTCTCGGACGAGATGTAGGTGCGGCCCTCCGTGCGTGCGACGTCGCTGGGGTGCGAGCGGGCGAGGTACGAGCCGGGACGCCACTCGGGGTTCAGCTTGATCAGCTTGCCCTCGTCGACGAGCCCGCGCAGCAGCCAGTCGTTCTCGGCACGCGAGCCGTCGACCCAGTGGATCGAGGCCGGCTGCGTGAGCGCCGCGATCTCATCGACCCAGGCGGCGAGCTCTGCCATCGCAGGGGTGTCATACGTCGGAGCCGTCCCGAAGGTGCGCACAGGTGCGACAGATGATGCTCGGGGGGTGAAGACTTCGGCGATCGCCATGACTACTCCTTTGAAGTGAGGGGCGTTTGTTCCATCTTCTTCCGGTTCGTGCACGACTTTCTGCCATTCCGGGCGATAAGAATCGCGCTTCTTTCGCTAGTATCAAGGAATGGCTCCTTCCGGCATCCACCTCGCGACTCTCGGCCACCGCATCAGGCACCACCGCCTCGAGAAGGGCTTCACGCTCGATGAGCTGGGCGCACTCGTCGGCGTCGCCGGTTCGCAGCTGAGCCTGATCGAGAACGGCAAGCGCG
Organism: Microbacterium sp. 1.5R; assembly: GCF_001889265.1. Taxonomy (NCBI): domain Bacteria; kingdom Bacillati; phylum Actinomycetota; class Actinomycetes; order Micrococcales; family Microbacteriaceae; genus Microbacterium; species Microbacterium sp. 1.5R. Next base: position 1,078,481 of record NZ_CP018151.1, on the reverse strand, counting down.
AACCGAAGCTCTCGCTGCTGCAGGCCATCGCGCTGGCGACGGGCACCGAGGTCACCGACCTCATCTCGGGCGAGCCGCCGAACCGTCGCGCCGCTCTCGAGATCGAACTCGAACGCGCCCAGGAGAGCCCGGTGTTCCGGCAGCTCGGCATCGCCCCCGTGCGCGTCACGAAGGGGATGAGCGACGAGACGATCGAGTCGCTTCTGGGCCTTCATCGCGAACTCCAGCGACGCGAACGAGAGGCGATCGCCACGCCCGAAGAGGCCAGACGAGCGAACACCGAGCTGCGTCTGCGGATGCGCGAGCAGAACAACTACCTCGCGGACATCGAGAGACTCGCTGAGAAGCAGCTGCGGTCCGCCGGGCACGTGCAGGGCGCGCTGACGCACCGCACCGTGAGCATCATGGCCGACAAGCTCGGCTTCGAACTGATCTACGTCAACGATCTGCCGCACTCGACCCGCTCGGTCACCGACCTCGAGAACGGGCGCATCTACCTGCCGCCCGCATCGATCCCCGGGGGTCACGGCCTGCGGTCCATGGCACTGCAGGCGATGGCGCACCGACTGCTCGGCCACACCCCGCCCACCGACTACGCCGACTTCCTGCAGCAGCGGCTCGAGATCAACTACTTCGCCGCCGCGTGCCTGATGCCCGAGACGGCGTCCGTCGCCTTCCTGCAGCAGGCGAAGAAGGATCGCAACCTCGCGGTCGAAGACTTCCGCGACGCATTCGGCGTGACCCACGAAGCGGCCGGAATGCGCATGACGAACCTCCTCACCCAGCACCTGGGCATGTCACTGCACTTCCTCCGTGTCGACGCCACCGGTGCGATCACGAGGGTCTACGAGAACGACGACCTCCCCCTGCCGATGGACGTCACGGGCGCTGTCGAGGGCCAGCGGGTGTGCCGGAAGTTCCAGGCGCGCGCGGCGTTCACGCAGCAGAACCGCACGAACGAACACCACCAGTACACCGACACACCCTCCGGCACCTTCTGGTGCTCGACGCAGACCGGCGCCTCGACCGACGGCGAGTTCTCGATCACGGTGGGCGTTCCCTTCGACGACGCGCGCTGGTGGCGTGGGCGCGAGACCGCCGACCGCGCGGTCTCGACCTGCCCGGATGAGGCGTGCTGCCGCCGCCCCTCGGCCGACCTCACCGAACGGTGGAACGGGAAGGCCTGGCCGAGCGCCCGCGTGCACACCCACATGTTCTCGCCGCTCCCCCGTGGCGCGTTCCCCGGCGTCGATGACAACGAGGTCTACAACTTCCTCGGACGCCACGCGAGCGAGTGATTCGCACCGACTCGGCGACTCAAACGTCGAGGAAGCGCGTGAACCGAGCGAGCGCCGCCCGCACCGCCTCGTCGTCGACCGGCCGCGAATCGGGCACTGACTCGAAGAGCTCCGGCGGAGAACCGAGCGAGGCGCTCGCGTGCGTCCAGCATCCGATCACCCGGCCGTCGGCGACGAGCGTCGCCCGCACCATGCCGTTCTTGCCCGGCCCGACGAGAGCGAGATGCTCAGGGGCGCAGACGTCCGTGCGGTCGGCGTAGGAGATGTAGTACTCGTCGAAGGCTCCGAGCGCCAGCACCGCCGGGGCACTCGATGACCGCCGCGGACGAGCGACGCCGACGAACACACCCTCGTCGACCTCGACCACGCGCGCCGCCGCGTGATCCCGCGCCTCGCGCGCCTGCCCCAGCGTGAGGCCGGACCACCAGGCGAAGTCCGCGACGCCGGCCGGACCGTGCCCGTCGATGTAGCGCACGAAGAGCTCGGCGAGCGGATCTTCGGGCGCCGCATGCTCGCTGATGTGCTGCTCGACGAGCACGAAGCGCTGCTCCCGGCTCACACCATCGCGCGCGACGACCTGACCCTGGCAGATCAGCCCGTCGAGCGTGAGCTCGCTCAGCAGATGGATGCCGCGCTGCCCGGCAGGATCGATGCCGATACCGGCGAACACCTCGAACATCTCGGCCCGCGTGAGTCCTCCGTCGCGCAGACGCGGCACCGCCGCCGCCACGACCGCGGCGACCATCGACGCATCGATCCCGAGATCGCGACGCCTGCCCGCCGCCTGCTGACGCTGCCGCGCGGCGGTCACCGAGAGCACCCAGCGCAGGTCACGCGCCGGGATGATGTGCAGCGTGCCGCGCATGGTCCACGCGCGCACCAGGTCGCCCCGGGCGAAGGCCCGGTCGACCGCGCGGAGCGGCGGCTCGCCACGTGTGCGCGAAGCCAGGACCCACCGTCCGGCGGTGAAGTCCTGGCTCTGCACCGCGAGCATGTGCGACGCGGCATCCGTCACCGTGCGCGCCGGAGCGCTGAGACGATGCGAGCGGAGCCGCTCGGCGCGCAGAGTCGCGGTCTTCATGCCCTCATCATGCCGCGCACGACCGACATCGCGCACTCACCCGTGCAGCGTCACCTCGCGACGTTCCGGCAGCACGATGGGGTGCGAGCCCGCCATGACCTCGAGCACGCGGATCACCTGGCAGGAGTAGCCGTACTCGTTGTCGTACCAGACGTACAGCACGACGTCGCGGTCGTTCGCGATGGTGGCGAGGCCGTCGACGATGCCCGCGCGATGCGAGCCGACGAAGTCCGTCGAGACGACCTCGGGGCTCTCGACGTAGTCGATCTGCTGGCGCAGCTTCGAGTGCAGCGAGACGCGGCGCAGGTAGTCGTTGAGCTCGTCCTTGACCGCCGGACGCTCGAGGCTGAGGTGCAGCACGGCCAGCGAGACGTCGGGGGTCGGCACGCGGATCGCAGAGCCGGTGAGCTTGCCCTCGAGCTCGGGCAGCGCGCGCGCGACGGCCTTGGCCGCCCCCGTCTCGGTGATCACCATGTTGAGCACGGCCGAGCGGCCGCGACGATCGCCGCTGTGGAAGTTGTCGATCAGGTTCTGGTCGTTGGTGAACGAGTGCACGGTCTCGACGTGCCCGCGCACGATCCCGTACGCCTCGTCGATCGCCTTGAGCACGGGGGTGATGGCGTTCGTCGTGCAGGAGGCGGCGGTGATGATGCGGTCGTCCGCCTCGATCGTGTCGTCGTTGATCCCGTGCACGATGTTCTTCAGCGCGCCCTTGCCGGGTGCGGTGAGCAGCACGCGAGCGACGCCGGTCGATTCCAGGTGCCGGCTGAGTCCTGCGTCGTCGCGCCAGCGTCCCGTGTTGTCGACGACGATCGCGTCGTGGATGCCGTACGCCGTGTAATCGATCGTCGAGGGGTCGTCCGAATAGATCACCTGGATGCGGGTGCCGTTCGCGATGATCTGGTCGGCGTCCTCATCGACCGTCACGGAGCCTGCGAAGCGGCCGTGCACCGAGTCGCGCAGCAGCAGCGACGCGCGCTTGACGAGATCGTTCTCCGAACCGCGGCGCACGACGATGGCCCGCAGGCGCAGACCGCTGCCACCCCCGTTGTGCGCGACGAGGATGCGGGCGAGCAGCCGCCCGATGCGACCGAAGCCGTACAGCACGACGTCGGTGGGCGCTGCCGCGACCGCACCCATCGCCGGCGCGAGCACCTCGGCCAGGTACGCGTCGAGGGGCAAGTCACTGTCGGCGTGGCCCGCGGCGAGGCGCGCGAGGTCGAGCGACGACGCACCGGGTGCGAGTTCGTGTACCGCCTCGAGCACCCCGAGGGTCTCGTCGAGCGGGAGCTGTTCATGCCCGAGCTGCGCCACCCTGTCGTGCACCTCGACGATGCCGGTGGCCGAGAGGCCGAGAAGTCGGTGCCCGTGGAGGGACGTGACCACGTCGCGTTCGCGCTTGAGAGCGCCGATGAGCGGGATCATCCGCTCGGCCAGCTCTTCTCTCGCCGTCCAGTCGTCATGGGGTGCGGCGGTTACGTTCATCTGCGTCCTTGCATGTGTGAGCGCGCCGAGGTCGCCGGCGCGCGAGATTGCCGGGTGAGCTTCGGGGGATGCGTCCAGGGTACGCGCCGCGCGGCAGGGTTCTGAAATCGCGGCCTGTCGCCCGTCGTTCACCCACACGACAGGGAATCCTGCGACCATCCGACGCGTTGTCCCCCGGGCACGCCCCGCGTCGAAAGGCTCCATATGACCGCCCCCTCCCGCCCGGCCGCGTGGCCACCGCTGCTGATCGCGATCGTCCTCGAGGTGTCGGCCACCCTGTCGCTGCGGGCCGCCGAGGGTTTCACCCATCCGCTGTGGCTGATCCCCGTCGTGATCGGCTACACCGGCTCGCTCTGGCTGCTGTCGATCGTGCTGGATCGAGGGATGCCCGTGGGTGTGGCCTACGGCATCTGGGCCGCGATCGGCGTCGTCCTCACCGCGATCATGGGCACGGTGCTCTTCGGCGAGATGCTCGGAACCGTGCAGATCATCGGGATCGGCGCGATCGTGGTCGGTGTGCTGCTCGTCGAGCTCGGGTCGCACCCGCGCGAGGCGTCCGCGGAGGTCGGAGCATGACCTGGCTGCTCCTCGCCCTCGCGATCGCGAGCGAGGTCACCGCGACCCTCAGCCTGCGCGCGTCCGAAGGCCTCCGTCGCCGGAGGTGGATCCCCGTGATCGTCATCGGCTATCTCGCCGCGTTCACACTGCTCGGCACGATCCTCGCCATGGGCATGCCGGTGGGCGTCGCCTACGGAGTATGGTCAGCGGCCGGCGTCGCGATCACGGCGATCCTGGGCCGAGTGATCTTCAAGGATCACTTCTCAGTCATGATGGCGATCGGCGTCGCACTGATCACCCTGGGCGTCGTGCTGATCGAGTTCGGCGGCGCGCACTGACGTGACCTCAGAACCCCACGCACATCACGGTGACTCCCGCCGCCATCGCCCACGACTCCACCGCGAGCAGGCGGGCGGTCCGCCCCTGATGCACGGGCACGAGCACCCACTCGGAGACGACCGTCCAGAGCACCACGCCGATGACTCCGGCTATCACGAGCACCGAGAGGAGTCCGTCGAGCCCATGCCCGCCGTGGCCGCCTGACTCGACCACCGACTGCGTCGCCCCACGCCAGTCACCCGCCGACAGGCTCTCGAAAGAGCAGATCGCCATGACGAGGGAGACCAGCGCGCGGTGGCAGCAGGTCGCAGCCGCCGGGGTGCCCCGCACGCCGGCCGTGCCCAGCATCGCGGAGACGATGAGGACGAGTCCGGTCACCAGCCCGATCAGCGGATCACCGCCGCTCACTGCGATGACGAGCATCGCCGCCGCCATGATCAGCGCGCTCTGCCGCCCCTGCCACGGCACGGCCCGCCAGGCAGCCACGCACGCCGCGGCCGAGACGACGGCGGCGAGCGCCATCAGCCACGGTGCTGCGGGGAGGAGGTGATCCACACTCGCATCATATTGATCAACTGCTCAAAATAGCGATACCCGCGGTGGATGCGTCAGGATGGGCATGTGCCCCGCGTCGTAGACCACGATGAGCGCCGCCGGCAGATCGCCGAGGCGCTGCTCGCCGTGGCCGCGCGCGACGGCCATGAGGCGGTGTCGTCTCGTGCCGTGGCCAAGGAGCTCGGTGTCGCGACAGGCTCGCTCTGGCACTACTTCGACGGGTTCGACGACGTGATCCGCGCCGCAGCGACCATCGTGACCCACCGCACCGATGAACGGATCGCCGCGGCCACGGATGGACTCAGTGGACTCGCACGCCTCGACGCGCTGATGCATGAAGTGCTCCCCATCGACGACCGCACGCGCACCGAGGCCTACGTCGTCGTCGGGTTCTGGGGGCGCATCGCGACTCTCGCGCCCGCGCCGAACGCAGGGGCACCCACGGTCGCGACCTGGCAGGAGGGCATCCGTGACGCCCTCGATCAGGCGATCACCGACGGCGAGCTGTCACCGTCGACTCCGACCGGCGCCGTGATGGAGTTGCTGCGCTCGATCACCTACGGACAGCAGGTCATCGAGGTCACCGAGCCGCAGGAGGCCTCAGCGCACCTCGCGGTGTACGACAGCATCCTCGCCCCCTGGCGCAGCTGAGCACACCGCGCTCCCCTGCCGTTCGCCGATGCCGCCACGTCCGGCCGCCGCCCGAGCCCCTCGGAATCCTCGTCCGTCGCTCTTGTGCGCCTCGTCGCGCCGTCGTACCATCGACCCAATCCGTTTATTGAGCGAACGCTCGAAATAGTGAGGTACGCCGATGTCCCACCCCCAGCCCGTCACCATCGACAGGATCGCCGCGCCGCACCCGCTCGACCCCCTCACCGGCGAGGAGATCGCGGCGGCCCGAGCCGTGCTCGAGTCCGCCGGACTGCTCGGCGAGACCGTCCGCGTGCCGATGTTGCTGCCGGATGAGCCCACCAAGGAGGAGCTCGCCGCATGGACGCCGGGCGCCCCCATCGATCGCCGCATCGATGCGACTCTGCTCGACACGGCGACCGGCGTCGCGAGCGAAGTCGTCGTCTCGATCACCCGAGGCGAGGTGCTGCGTGCCGAGCGGGTCCCCAACGATGCGCCGCCTTACGGCCAGCCCCAGTACCTCTTCGAGGAGTACGAGCGCGCTGAGGCGATCGCTAAGGCGTCACCGGAGTGGCAGTCGGCGATGACGCGCCGAGGACTCGCCGCGCACATGACCCTCGCGTTCTGCGGACCGCTCGCACCCGGGTACACCGGCCGCGCCGATGAGGTGGGCCGCCGGGTCATCCGCTCTCTCACCTTCCTCAAATACGACGAGCACGACTCCCCCTGGGCGCATCCCGTCGAAGGGCTGGTCGTGCACATCGACCTCACGACGAACAGCGTGATCCGCATCGACGACGAGGGCGACGTGCCGGTGCCGGCGGGCCACGGAAACTACTACCCCGAGGTGCAGGGCGCCGCGCGCACCTCGCTCAAGCCGATCGAGATCACGCAGCCGGAAGGCCCCAGCTTCGCCGTCAGCGGCTCGCTCGTCGAGTGGGAGAACTGGTCGATGCGGGTGAGCTTCAACGCCCGCGAGGGTCTCGTGCTGCACGACGTCAGGTTCGACGGACGGTCGGTGCTCAGTCGGGCGAGCGTGCCCGAGATGGTCGTGCCCTACGGCGACACCGCACCCGGGCGCTTCTGGATCAGCTACTTCGACGCCGGCGAGTACCTTCTCGGCAAGAACGCGAACCACCTCGAGCTCGGCTGCGACTGCCTGGGGGTGATCCGCTACCTCGACGGCTATGTCGCCGACGACCACGGCCATCCGGTGCGCATCCCGAACGTGGTGTGCATGCACGAGGAGGACTACGGCATCCTCTGGAAGCACACCGACCTCGCCGGCCGCTCGGACGTGCGCCGCTCGCGCCGCTTCGTGGTGTCGTACTTCTCGACGATCGGCAACTACGACTACGGGTTCTACTGGCACTTCTCCCTCGACGGCTCGATCGAGGTCGTCGCCAAGGCCACGGGGATCGTGTTCGCCGGCGCCGGCGAACCCGGCGTGCGGCAGAAGCACGCCACCGAGCTCGCGCCGGGCGTCTTCGCGCCGGTGCACCAGCACCTGTTCTGCGCACGGCTCGATGTCGCCGTCGACGGCGAGGAGAACCGTCTGGTCGAGATCGACGCGCAGCGCATCCCGATGGGGCCGGACAACCCGTTCGGCAACGCCTTCACGTGGTCGGAGACTCCGTTGCTCTCCGAGGGCGGGGCGCAGCGGGAGGCGGACACCTCGGTCGCGCGCGCGTGGGAGGTGCAGAGCACCACTCGGACGAACCACGTCGGCCGCCCCACGGCCTATCACCTGATCCCGGAGCCCACCGCTCTGCTGATGGCCGACCCCGCGTCATCCGTCGCCGCGCGTGCGGCGTTCGCGACCAAGCATCTCTGGGCCACCCGCCATGAACACGGGCAGATCTGGCCGGCCGGCCGGTATCCGAACGCGCACCAGGGAGGCTCCGGCCTGCCGGAGTACTCGGCGGGCGACCGTTCGCTCGACGGCGAGGACATCGTGCTGTGGCACACCTTCGGACTCACGCACTTCCCCCGCCCCGAGGACTGGCCGATCATGCCGGTCGACTATGCCGGATTCTGGTTCAAGCCGAACGGCTTCCTCGATCAGAACCCCGCGATGGATGTTCCCGAGTCGTCTCAGGCGCACGTCACCGAGGACGCCGGATGCTGCGGAGGTGGCGAAGGCTGCACCTGCTCCCATTGAGCCGCGGCGTCGGCCTCGGCGGTCGACGCCGCGTCGTCATCGGGAACGCCCTGGCGGAAGCACGCGGCGAAGGTACCCCTCACGACAGTGCGGCGATCGCGACACGGAGGATGCCGTCGGCGCTGTCGAGCGCGTGGGCCGAGGCTTCTGCGGACGCCCCCGTGGCGACCATCAGGATCGCGAGCTTGACCGATCCCCCCGCCGCATCCAGGGCGGCGGAAGCCTGGTCGACCTCTGCGCCGGTGAGCTCCGTCACGGTGCGGATCGAGCGCGCGCGCAGCTTCTCGTTCGTCGCCTGAAGATCGACCATCACGCCGTGATAGGTCTTGCCGAGCTTGATCATCGACAGCGTGGTGAGCATGTTCACGACGAGCTTCTGGGCTGTTCCCGACTTCAGACGCGTCGATCCCGAGATGAACTCGGGCCCCGTGACCACCTCGATCGCGATCTCGGCGACCGCACCGATCTCGGATGCCGGATTCGAGGCGATCGCCACGGTGAGCGCGCCGACTCCCCGAGCGAACTCCAGACCGCCGACGACGTACGGGGTGCGACCCGACGCCGAGATCCCGACGACGGCGTCGCGCTCGGTGAGGCCGAGCTCGCGCAGCGAGGCCGCTGCCGCCGCGTCGTCGTCCTCGGCATTCTCGACCGCCGACCGGATGGCCGTCTCGCCTCCGGCGATCAGCCCCACCACCATCGAGGGGTCGGTGCCGAAGGTCGGCGGGCATTCGCTCGCGTCGAGAACTCCGACGCGGCCTGCGGTGCCCGCCCCGAGATAGATGAGTCGTCCGCCGGCGCGGAAGCGGGCGGTGATGCCGTCGACCGCCGCGGCGATCTCCGCACTCCGCTCGCCGACGGCCGCCGGCACACGATGATCTTCCGCGTTCATGCGCCGCACGAGCTCATCGGTGTCGAGCAGATCGAGGTCGCCGCGATCGGTCGTCGACGCCTCGGTGCCGAGCGTCGAGAGGACGTCGAGGAGCGCGGTCAGTCTGGCGTGTTCATTCGGCACGATGCACGAACCTTTCGTGGGGAAGATCGGTGCGCTCCGCGAGCAGGAGCGCACCGTCGAGGGCATCGCCGGAGGAGACGACGACCGTGCGGTCAGCGGCGCGGAGCGCCTGGGCGAGCGACGAGCGGAACCAGACGTGGTCGGTGAGCCCTCCGTGCAGGGCGACCTCGCGACTGCTCGAGGACGCCGCGATCGCCGACGCGACGAGCAGGCGGATGCCCTCGGCGGCGATGTCCGCGGAGACGGCGTCGCCGCTCTGCGCCGCATCGAGGAGCAGCGGCGCCAGAGTCGCGAGACGGCGAGGCACCGGCCCGTCCATGGAGATCCAGGCGGGAGCCGCGGCGGGCTCGCCGATCGTCGCCGCGACCGCATCGGTGAGCACGGTCTCGACCGCGAGCCCGACCGAGGCGCGCAGGACGGCACGCAGCGCCTCGCGCCCGAACCAGGATCCGCTGCCGAGGTCTCCCAGCTCGGGACCCCACCCGTCGACCAGCGTCGCCACCTCGCCGTCGAGGCCGAGGGCCGCAGCGCCCGTTCCGGCGATCAGCAGTACGCCCGCACCGCCCCCGAGCGCTCCGGCATGAGCGGACACCACGTCGGAGGTCACCGCGACGGGCACATGAAAGGCATCGGCGAGGACGGCGGCGAGCTCTGATGCGGCCTCGGGGGCGGCCCAGGCTCCGGCCGCACCCACCGAGACCACGGAGATCTGTGCATCGAGATGATCTCTCATCGGCAGAATCGCGGCGAGAGCTGCGTCGACGCCGCCTGCGGCCGCGAGCCCGGGAGCCCCGATCCCGTCGTACACGGGACGCCGGGGCACTCGACGCTCATCGGCGGCAGAGACGACGCCAGAGTCGACGCCGGATGATTCGGCGATCACGGCCCGGCAGCGCGACTTGCCGAGGTCGACGGCGACGAGAGCATGCGAAGAGGGCATGGAAATAGTCTACGCACGAGCATCCGATCATGAAAGAATTGTTCACACGCCCGAAATCCGCCTCTGACGCAGGAGAGCCATGAGCATCCAGACGACGATCGCCTCGGCCGCCGAGAAGCTGCCGCCGTCGCTGGCCCGCATCGCTCGGACGATCGCCGACGATCCCACCATCGTCGTCGACAGCACGATCACCGAGATCGCGGCGAGGTGCGACACGTCGGTCGCCTCTGTCGTCCGCTTCTGCCGCACCATCGGCGTGAACGGCTACGCCGCGCTGCGGATGGCGCTGGCCACAGAGCTCGGTCGCGAATCCGTGCAGTTCCCCGCGGCATCCGGTTTCGGATCCGAGATCTCCGCGGCCGACACCCTGCGGGAGGCGACCGCGAAGGTCGCCGCACTCGAGCTGCTGGCCATCGAGGAGACCGTCGCGAACCTCGACTACGACCAGCTCGCGGCCGCGGTCGAGGCGATCGACGACGCCGACCGCGTCCTGCTCTTCGGGATCGGCGCGAGCGGACAGGCGGCTGCGGATCTCGGCCGCAAGCTGCTCCGCATCGGACATGCGGCGATCGTCCTGACGGACGCGCACGAGGCGAGCGCCGCCGCATCGCTCGGAGCGAGGAAGACCGTGGCGATCGGGTTCTCCCACTCGGGAACGACCCGCGAGACCGTGCACTTCCTCCAGACGGCACGGGCTGCATCCGGCACCACGATCGGCGTCACGGGTGGGCCGGCCTCGCCGCTCGCCGAGAACTGCGACCACGCCCTGCTCACGCGGGCGCGTGAGCCTCGCCTCCGCGCGGGCGCGATGGTGAGCCGCATCGCGCAGCTCGCACTGGTGGACTGCCTGTTCGTCGGCGTCGCCCAGCGCCGGCACGCGCACACCATCCATGCGCTGCAGCGCACGGCGGATGCCACGCAGCCGCTGCGCTGAGGACCGACGCTCAGGCCGGGGTCGGACCGGGCAGCTGCCCCGCGTGCACGGACCCGGCGGGGTGCGCTGATGCGGCGGGGTGCACCGATCCTGCGGTCCGGAGGAACACGATGATCCAGCTGAAGATCAGCACCGCCGCGATCAGCTCGACCGCCGTGAGGTTGTAGTAGCCGACGGCGAAGAACACGCCGAGCAGCACGATCACGAGCACGTAGATCCACCCGAGCACCACGAACACCCGTGGGATCGTGCGCACGAACCAGGGCAGCCCGACGACGATCACTGCGAACGCGACGGTCATCCCGGTGGCGACGGTGTTGTGCACGAGGAAGAACTCGTCGACCGGGAAGATCCCGACGCACGCGAGGAAGATCCCGATCAGGATCAGCCCGCCTCGCACCACGCGCCGTCCGCGACGATCGACGTGGTCGTCGACCGGCAGCCCCGCCGTGGCATAGCGGGCGATCGTCGTCACCAGGACCCCGGCGATGATCAACGTCGCGTTGAAGGCCAGAGACGCGCTGTTGCTGCTCATCCCCAGCGCCGACAGGTTGTCCTGCCACCAGTGCACATCGCTGGAGGCGAGCATCGCCGCGAAGGCGCCCACCACGAGGAAGACCGCCAGGACGAGGGAGAGCACCATCGGCGTGAGCGCCACCGCGCTCAGGAAAGTCACATAGGCGGTGAGGGCGAACGCGACGGCCACCAGGATCGCCCCGGGGAAGGCGAACACCGGGGCGTCGGTGAAGCTGCGATCGAGCAGTTCGGCGATTCCGAGCCATCCGAGGTACGCGATCGCGGCGTGCGCGAAGGCGATGGCGGCCAGGTCGTACCAGCGCAGCCGATCCCCGGGGACGCTGAATCCGTCGCGGGTGCCGTCCGGCGCGACCGCCGCCGGTCGCACGACGAGACGCCCGAGCGCGAACGCCAGGACGGCGGTGATCGCGCCGCCGTAGGCGGCGAACGCGCCGATCGAGCCGGTGCCGCTGATCGCCATCTCCTGACCCCAGAAGACCGGCCACCCGATGGCGAAGCCGAGCACGAAGAACACCGCCCCGACTATGAGCGCGGTGGCCTCGAAGACCGCATCCGCTGTGTCGGGTCCGCGCAGCTGACGCAGGACCTGCATGACCTTCTCGCCGAGATATCGCATCACTGGCCTCCGCCCACATCATAGAAGCCTCGCCCTCCGGACCGCGCCGGTGATAGCATCACGGCACGGATCGTATACAACGTCGTCGTTCCACCACCCGAGGTGATCAGTCATGAACGGTGCACTCGCCGCCCCCGCCGAATCGGTGTCGACGCTCGTCGCGCGCAACATCAGCGAGTTCCGGGCCGCCGTCTCGGAGTCCTTCGTGCCGCTCCAGGTGTCGACGGCCGGGCCCGACCACTTCCGCGGGATCATCCGCGGCGCCTCGGTCGACGAGGTGCACGTCAACGAGGTGCGCGCCACCTCGCACGTCGTCGAGCGGACACCCGAGCTCATCGCACGCAGCGACCGGTCGTACTTCAAGCTGAGCCTCATGCTCGCCGGCACCGGGATGCTGATCCAGGACGACCGGGAGGCCGTGCTCCAGGCCGGCGATCTCGCCGTCTACGACACCGACCGCCCGTACTCGCTGGTCTTCGACGACGACTTCCGCACGATGGTCGTGATGTTCCCCAAGCACCTGATCAGCCTGCCCTCCGACATGATCGGCCAGCTCACCGCGGTGCGCATCTCGGGTCAGGGTGGCCTCGGCGGAATGGTCGTGCCGTATCTGACGCAGCTCGCAGGCAACCTCGACCAGCTCGCCGGCACGACAGGGGCACGACTGGCGCACAGCGCGCTCGACCTCGTCACGACGGTGTTCACCCGCGAGCTGGGCCTCGACGAGGTGTCGGCCGACCCTCATCGCGCGCTCGTGCAGCGCATCCGCTCGTACATCGACCGCAACCTCGCCTCGACGGATCTCGGACCCGCGACCATCGCATCGGCGCACTTCATCTCGACCCGTCACCTGCACGGCCTGTTCCAGGAGCAGGGCGTGACGGTGTCGACCTGGATCCGCACCCGCCGCCTCGAGCAGTGCCGTCGCGATCTGCTCGACCCGATGCTCGCCGACCGGCCCGTCGCCGCGATCGCGGCCCGATGGGGCTTCGTGGATGCGGCGCACTTCAGCCGCGCGTTCAAGTCGGCGTTCGGCATCTCCCCCAGCGAGTACCGCGCGGCGCACTGAGCGCAGCGCAGCGGGAGAACGTCCGTCAGGGGACGTAGACCGGCGGCGCGAACATCGTGCCGCCGTACAGCATCTGCACGGCGACGAAGCCCGGCAGAGACACGGCCGCCACGAGCGCAAGCGCGAGCATCGCACTGAGAAGCACCCCGCGGCGTCCTCCGTCCCGGACGGCGAAGAAGGCGCCGATCGCGATCAGGGCGTGGAGCACCAGCACGGGCACGAGGCCGATGGTGAACCCCCAGCCCTCCATCGTCGACCCTGCGGAGACGGCCTTCGACTGCTCGCTGAACTCCTCCTCGTACGACATCCCGCACCAGACCCACGCGACGGCGAAGAACAGGAGAGCGAAGAAGACGGATGCCGTCCAGGCGACCGCCTTGACCGCCGGCGAGAGGGCGGCCCGGGGTTCTGTTCGCATGACTCATCCTGACACCCGCCCGGAGCCGCGCCGCTGACGCCACGGCGGATTCCCAGGCCCGTCCTTGCTCTGCAGGGCACGCCGGTTGACTGTCGGCGCGCGATGGCGCCGCTTCACTTGAGCGGATGCCAGGGCGAGCCGGAGCATGAGGCAAGCACACCGCGAGGATGCGGTGCCCGGGGCGAGGACGCTCCGCCGCATGCGACGTCAGGACTCCCATGACCGCTCCCGTCACGACCGATCCCGCACTCGACGAATGGCGCACGTACGACGAGTTCGCCGCCGGGATCGACACCTTCCGACTGCCGAACGCCTCGCTGTCGGGCACCGCGCTGACGCTCACGCTCGACGATGGCTCCGCGCTGGCGCTGACGTTCGATGCGGTCGCTGTCACCTGGTCAGGACTCGGCGAGTCGGGCACCGACCCGTACGACGCCGTCGCAGTGCGCGACGACGTCATCTTCGTGAACATCCCGCTCGAGAGCCGTGAACGCGAAGCGATCACCGTCGTCTATTCGACCTCGACCCACCGGGCCACCGTCGTGCGATCACGCATCGCGGCCGAGGCTGTCGAGGGCACACCACAGGTCGGTCAGGACTTCTGGGCGGCGACGACCGATGCCGGTCCCGCGACGGGCGAGGTGCCGGGGCCGAGCCGAGACCTCATCGGCAAGCGCAACATCTATCGGTACAGCCCGCACCACCTCTACGAGCACGTCTACATCTCGAGCCGGCGCTACGCCTGGCAGTGCCTCGAGGGCGTGCAGCGGGGCCACGGCGACATGGACCTGTCGACCGTCTGGAAGTTCGCCGACGGCCTCTACCTCTTCTGCTTCCGGGAGTTCCGCATCGCGGTCGCGAGCGTCTGGCTGCACGACCTCGGCTACCAGCTCATGACGACGGGGATCTTCCTCGGCCTCACCGGCGACGGCGCCGCGGAGCACTCCCGCGGCGGCGGTCACATCTATCCGCTCGGGTCCGTCGACTACCCCGACGCCCAGCCCGTCTGACCCTGCGACGAGATCCAGGAGAGGACCTCCCATGAGCAACGCCGACATCATCGCAGCGCACTACGCGGCCAGCGACCGCGGCGACCTCGACGGCATGCTGGCGCCGCTCGCCGACGACGTGAGCTGGACCGAGGCCGCCGGTTTCCCGTACGCCGGCACGTACATCGGGCCGGATGCGGTCGCGGCAGGCGTCTTCCAGCGCATCCAGGACGAGTGGGACGACTACACGGTCGCGATCGACGAGGTCATCGACGGCGGGGACGTGGTCGTCGGCATCGGCACCTACTCGGGCACGTACCGCGCGACCGGCCGATTCTTCGCGGCACGTGTCGCGCATGTCTGGCGCCTGGCCGATCACCGGGTCGTCGCGTTCGAGCAGTTCACCGACACCGAACTGGTCAACCGCGCGCTGCGCGACTGACCGCAGCACGACAAGCACACGAGAGGCAGGAATCACATGAACAAGCGAGTATCCGGCACTGCGGCGCTCATCGCCGTGGCAGCCCTCACTCTGGCAGGTTGCGCCGGCGGAGACGGCAGCGGAGGTGGCGGCGACGCCCCGATCGTCGTCGGCTCCGTGAACACGATCAGCGGTCCGGCGACGTTCCCCGAGGCGTCGCAGGCGGCGGCCGCGGTGTTCGACGCCTTCAACGAGGCCGGAGGCCTCGACGGACGCACCATCGAGTACAAGACCCTCGACGACAAGGGCGACCCGGCCACAGCCACCGCGTCAGCCCGAGAGCTCGTCGGCAGCGACGGGGCCGTCGCGCTGGTCGGATCAGCGAGCCTGATCGAGTGCGAGATCAACGCGAAGTACTACGAGCAGGAGGAGATCCTCTCGCTGCCCGGCATCGGAGTCGATACCGGCTGCTTCGCGAGCGACAACATCTCCCCCGCCAACGTCGGTCCGTTCAACGACATGACCCTCACGCTGCAGTACGGCTCGGAGGTGCTCGGACTCGACGACATCTGCATCCTGCTGGAGATCGCAGGATCCACCCGACCCACCTACCAGGCGGCGATCGACAAGTGGACCGAGATCACGGGCAAGGAGCCGAAGTACGTCGACGACACCGTGCCGTACGGCGCCTCGGACTATACGCCCTACATCGTGAAGGCCCGCGAACAGGGCTGTAAGGCGCTCGCGATCAACCCCGTCGAGCCCGACGCGATCGGCCAGGTCAAGGCCGCGAACGCGCAGGGCTGGGATGACGTGACCTGGCTCTATCTGACGAGCGTCTACAGCGAGAACTTCGCGGATGCGATCGATGACGCCGGGGCCGGCATCTACGTGCCCGCCGAGTTCTACCCATTCACGGACGACGACGAGATCAACACCGACTGGCGGGAGCTGATGGAGGCCAACGACATCCCCCTCACCTCATTCAGCCAGGGCGGATACCTCGCCGCGACCTACTTCATCGAGGTGCTCGAGGGCATGGACGGCGACATCACCCGCGAGACGGTCACCGAGGCACTGCGCGGAATGGATCCCATCGAGAACCCCATGGTCGGAACGCCCTACGCCTTCGGCACGCAGAACACCGCGGGATGGCCGATCATCCTCGAATCCGGCACGAACGCCTGGGAGAAGGTCGCCGACGACTGGCTCCGCATCGGCGAGTAGCCGCCCTTCACCTGCCGCCGAGCGCATTCTCGGCGGCAGGTCCTCTCCCCCTCACACCAGAAAGGACGCCTCATGCTGCAAGGCGCCATCGCCGGTCTCGCCGCCGGCGGTCTCTATGCGGTCCTCGGAGTGTGCCTGACCCTGATGTCGCGCCTCGTGCGGGTCGTCAACTTCGCCCAGGCCGCGACCGGGATGTTCGGTGCCTTCAGCGCCGTGTGGTTCGTCAGCGAACTGGGGGTGCCGATCTGGCTCGGCTCCGTGCTCGGCGTCGTCGTCGGCGGGGCGCTCTCCGCCACCATCGGGTGGATCGCCGCGACCTGGCTCTCCGAGGCCTCCACCACCACTCGCTCGGCGATGACCGTCGGTCCGCTTCTCCTGCTCATCTCGATGTCGTTCATCCTGTTCGGCAACAAACCGCAGCCGTTCACCCCGATCATCGCGGGCCCCGCCTTCTCGTTCGGGGGCGTGGTGATCAGCCAGGTCACCGTCGCCACCGTCGCCATGGCGGTCGTCACGGCGGTCGTGGTGCGGATCGTGCTGCGCCGGACGAGAGTGGGCACGCAGCTGCGCGCGCTCTCCGAGCGCCCCACCACCGCCGAGCTGCTCGGCATCCGTTCCCGTCCGCTCTCCATCGCGGTGTGGTTCGTGACCGGTGTGATCAGCGCGATCGCCATCATGATCGTGGCGCCGTCGCAGTCGAACGACGCGACCAGCCTCGCGATGCTCATCGTCCCCGCCGCAGCCGCTGCGCTGCTCGGCGGCTTCCGCCGTCTCGACCTCGCCGTCGTCGGCGGAGTCGTACTGGGCGTTCTGGGAGGGCTCGTCGCGCAGATCGACGAGGTCGCGCTCGTGCGCAATTTCCTCCCGTTCCTGTTCATCGTCGTCCTGCTCCTGTGGACGCAGCGCAAGGAGGTGTGGGATGCCGCTCGCTGACCGTCCCTGGTTCCGTCTGTCCTGGCCCCTCGCCGTCGCCGCCGCGGCGGTCGGACTGGGTGCCATTCTGAGCGCGGCGCTTCCGGGCTACTTCGTGTTCCTCGCGATCAGCGCAGTCGTCGCGGCCATCGCGATCCTGGGACTGGGCATCGTCACGGGCTCCGCCGGCATGATCGCGCTGTGCCAGCTCACGTTCGCCGCCGTGGGCGCCTGGATCGTCTCGCTGCTCAACGTCATGCAGGCGCCGGGCGGCTTCGTCGTCTGGCTTCTCCTCGGCGGCATTGCCGCCGGTCTTGTGGGCATCCTCGTCGGGCTCCCCGCGCTGCGGCTGCGCGGCGTGAATCTCGCCGTCGTCACGCTCGGCTTCGCTGCGGCGGCGGATGTCACCCTCGTGCAGATCCAGTTCCCCGGGTCCGCCGACGGCACGGCTGTCGAGCGCCCGACGCTGTTCTCGAACGATCGCGAGTTCTTCTTCCTCTCGGTCGTGGTGCTCGCCGTCTGCGCGCTGGGAGTCTTCTTCCTGCAGCGCGGACGGTGGGGCTCGAGCTGGAAGGCGGTCGCCTTCTCGGAACGCGGCACCGCGGCTGCAGGGCAGAGCGTGCAGAGCGCCAAGCTCACCGCGTTCGCCGTCTCGGCTGCGCTGGGAGGCATCGCCGGAGGACTCCTCGCCGGCCAGGTGCAGCTTCCGTTCGCATCGAGCTTCACCCCGCTTCAGTCGCTGGCGCTCTATGTCCTCGCCGTCATGTCGGGGGCCCATCTGATCGACATGGCGATCCTCGGCGGCATCCTCTGGGTGCTCGTGCCCGAGCTGCTGAAGCGCTGGGGCGTGCCGCAGGACTGGGCGTTCGTGGTCTTCGGCGTGCTGGGCGTGCAGGCGCTCACCAGCGGGACCAACCTCGGTCAGGGCATCCGCAATCTCATCTGGAAGCGCGCGGATCGCAGGACCGCCTCGGCGAAGCTGACCGCGCTGCCTCCCGATGCGGATGCCGAGGATCGGGCGATCACGACAACGACCACCGCGACGGTCGATGAGCGCGCGCTCGACGGTGCACCGGTGCTCACTGTCGACGGACTCACGGTGCAGTTCGGTGCTCTCACAGCGTTGGACGATGTGTCGTTCCAGGTGCCGGCGGCGTCGATCATGGGCCTGATCGGTCCGAACGGCGCAGGCAAGTCGACGTTCGTCGATGCGATCAGCGGGTTCCTGCCGAAGCACGGCGGTCGAGTACTGCTCGGAGATCGCGATCTGGCCGGCCTGTCTCCGACGCGTCGCGCCCGGCTCGGGCTGCGCAGGACCTTCCAGCAGGACAGGGTTCCGCCGTCGCTCACGGTCGGCGCGTACGTGAGGTTCGTCGCTCGACGTCGACTCGCCGCATCCGACATCGATGAGGTTCTCGAGTTCTTCGGATGCCCGCCGGCGGGTGCGCGCCTGTCGAGCGTCGACGTCGGCACCCGGCGACTCGTCGAGGTCGCGGCGAACGTGATCTCTCGTCCGCGGCTGCTGATCCTCGACGAGCCCGCGGCCGGCCTGTCGCACGATGAGCACCTGGCTCTCGCCGCGCGTCTGCGCGAGCTGCCGGCCCGGTTCGGCGTGGCATTGATCATCATCGAGCACGACCTCGATCTCGTGCGCTCGGTGTGCCCGACGCTGACTGTGCTCGACTTCGGTCGAGTGCTCGCGAGCGGTCCGCAGGCCGAGGTGCTCGCGAACCCGGAGGTCGTGAAGGCGTACATGGGAGAGACGGAGCTGCTGAAGTGAGCGAACTGGTGCTGGACGGGGTGACGGTCAGCCGGGGCGCGGGGCCGGTGATCTCGGATGTGTCGCTGACCGTGCGCGGTGGCGAGGTGCTGGCGCTCGTCGGACCGAACGGGGCCGGCAAGACCAGTCTGATCGAATCGGTGTCGGGGGTGACCCCGCACTCCGCGGGATCGATGATGCTCGACGGCGAGCCGCTCGACAAGCTGTCCCGGGTGTCGAGAGCGCGGCGCGGCATCGTGCACATCGAGCAGGGGCGAGCGGTGTTCCCGTCGCTGACCGTGCGCGAGAACATCTCGCTCACCGCGCGGACGCCTGCGGAACAGGATGCGGCGCTCGCGCAGTTCCCTGAGCTCGAGAAGCGCATCGACTCCCCCACCGCGCTGCTGTCGGGTGGCGAGCAGCAGATGGTGGTGCTGGCACGTGCCTTCGCCGCGAAGCCGCGGATCCTGTTGATCGATGAGATGTCGCTCGGTCTCGCGCCTGTCGTGTTCATGAGGCTCATGCCGATCGTGAAGTCGATTGCCGAGTCGGGCGTCGGGGTGCTGCTCGTGGAGCAGTTCACGCAGCTCGCGCTGGGCCTCGCTCGCGAGGCCGTGGTGGTGGCCGGCGGCCGCGTCTCCTTCCAGGGCACCGCCGAGGCGTTGAAGGAGGATTCGCAGCTGCTGCACCGCGCGTACCTCGGTGGGTAGCGCCGTCAGGTCGGGCTTCAGATGCTGCGGCAGTAGCCTGAGGGGATGACCGAGACCATCAGCGCCCGCGCCGTCCTGCTCGACATGGACGGCACTCTCGTCGATTCGACGGCTGTCGTGGAACGGCTCTGGCTGGCGTGGGCCGAGCCCCACGGAATCGCTCCCGAGACTGTCTTGAGCGTCGTGCACGGCCGGCAGGGGCATCAGAGCATGGCGATCATGCTGCCGGAGCGCGACCACGAGATCAACATCCGCGAGAACGCGGTGATGCTCGCGAACGAGAGCAAGGATGTCGATGGCGTCATCCCGATCGAGGGTGCGGATGCCCTGCTCGCCGCACTGCTCCCCTACCCCCACGCGATCGTCACCTCGGCCGACGTGACGCTGATGAACGCGCGGATGGGCCAGGCCGGCCTGACCGTGCCCGCACTGACGGTCACGGCCGAGAACGTGTCGGCCTCCAAGCCCGACCCCGAGGGCTTCCTGCTGGGTGCGGAGCTGCTCGGCGTCGACCCCGCCGACTGCGTGGTGTTCGAGGACTCGGGCGCCGGCATCCAGGCCGCGCATGCTGCGGGGATGCGGGTCATCGGCGTGGGCGCGCACGCGACGTCTCATCAGCCGACCTTCCATGTCGATGACCTCTCCCAGGTGGCCGTGATTCCGACGGCGGACGGTTTCGAGCTCGCGATTCGCTGATGCGGTGATGCGCTGATGCGCTGCTGTGGTGCCGTGGTGCTGCGGTCGCATCGGTGACGCTCATCCGCGTCATCCGGTGCGGGCGAGCCGCACGGTGAGTGTGAGTCGGGCCACGCTGAGCCTCGGTGTGCGCCATCGTTCGTCGGGATCCCACCATCTCGGTCCTCGTACCTGCGGGACCCCGTCGTCCATGCGGATCTCCCACCCCGACGTGCCGAGGGATCGGTGGTGCCACCAGCACAACGGGACCCCGTTATCCGTGTGAGTCGGACCACCCCTGGCATGCTCGACGACATGGTGGATCTCGCACCAGGATGCGGGAACGTGGCACCCGGGGATGAGGCATTCTTTGTCTCGGGCGATGATCGCCCGGCGCTGATGCACCGTGAACACCCGGTCTGTGGTCGTGATCCCGATGATCCTGCCCTCATCGACCAGCACCCGTTGAATCGTCCCCGCGCATCCGACGTGCGCGGCGACGGAAACCGGGACGTGGGCACCGGATCCGACGACCGTCGCCCACCCACCCTTTCCGCCCATTCCGCCCACGAGATCCTTCGCGTCGACGTTCACGACCAGGACCGGTGCCGCTCCACCGAGGGTGGGCATGTCGTTGTGTCGGGCGGCGATGGCGAACACCATCGCGAGGGCGTCGTGACGCTTCTGCGACGCGGTGCGGTCATCGAGCACACACCGCGGATCCGAGTTGAACGGATCCCTATCGTCACCGTCCGCACCAGCACCCGCACCCGCACCAGCACCAGCGTCGGCGTCAGCGTCGGCACCAGCGCCCCTGCTCGGGGCGAAGTGCACTCCGGGCATGGGCGGGCCGTCACCTTTGGGGTTGAGGATCGCGTCCAGGATCAGCTGCAGCTGCGCCGCGACGTCCGGGGTCAGATACCCGCGGATCGCGTGCACGCCGTCCGTGAGACGACCGATCGTGATGCCCCGCCGGCGCCGGGAGTCCTCATCCTTGGGTTCTTCCCCATCGGGGTCGAACATCGACGCGAGATCCTCGGCAAGGGCCTTCAAGTCCTGCGGGGTCGGCGCCGGACCCGGCTCATCAGCCTCCAGGCCCTCACCATCAGCGTCGACCACGACGCCGTGGCCGCGAGCACACCCCGCCAACGCGACATCCGCCGCCAACCGCTGATCGACCGTCAGCCGATCCCACACCTTCTCGATCGGCCCCGTCGCCGCGAGAAACCCGGCCACCCCGACCACCCCATCCAGCAACGCGAGACGCAACTCCGACCACCGTGCCGGCATCCTCTCCCCCGCCAGACTCACCGGCCTCCGCACCAGATCGACGACCCTGTCGACCCGGGACGCGCCCCGCACATCCACCGACACCGTCCGCTGCAACAGCTCATTCAGCCCACGACACCCCGCCGAATGCGGAAAGTCAGCCGCGTCGCCCGTCGCGATCGTCTCGACGATCACCGCCTCGACCCGGCGGAAGACAGCACCCGCACCCTGCAGAACAGTCACCCGATCCGCATCGGACAACCCCGCCAGCGCGTCATCGGACAGCACCGTGTCGAGGTCGGCGATGACCCGATCCAGAAGCTCCGCAGTGCTGTTCATACCCCCAGTCAACCCCGGGCCACCGACATTCGAGACCCGAAACCATCCCGAATTACCCCAGATCAGATCCGTATTCCAATCTCCCGGAATGGCACAGCGCAGGCGCCCAGATCGCGCGAGAGATGCAGGGGAAACCCCCAAGAGGCGCGACCGACAGGAGGAAGCGGGGAAGAGGCGAAAGACGGGACACGTGAGAACGGAGAACACAGAGGCGTCATCGGAGCGCTAACGACCGAACCAGAACGAGAGCGCCCACGCCGGGGACGACCGACCATGCACCCGAGCGACCGCCTCCTACATCCCCGCCCGGTCGAAGGCGATCGTCGGCACATCAACGACGTGTGACCCGCCATCCGCCACGATCACGGCACCGGTGACGTACGACGACTCCCCCGATCCCAGGAACCGCACGACCGACGCGATCTCCGCCGGCCGAGCCGGGCGCCGCAGCGGCACATCCGCCGTGACGGTCCCATACGCCTCTTCCCGCGAGCCCAGCCCGGCATGGGTGGCGAACTCGTCCATCTCGTCGTCGGCCATCGGCGTCTGCACCCACCCTGGGCACACCGCGTTGACGCGCACACCCTGCCGTCCGTAGTCGCGGGCGAGGGTCCGCGTCAGCCCGATCAGCGCGTGCTTGCCCACGGTGTATCCCGCCACCGACGGACCCGCGAAGAGACCTGCGAGAGACGACACGATCACGATCTGCCCTTTCGCCTCGATCAGCGCAGGCAACGCCTCTCGCGCCATGACGAACGCCGTGGTGAGGTTCGCGCGGATCGCCGCATCCCAGCTGTCGTCGTCGGTGTCGGCGACCGGCGAGAAGCCGTGTCCGCCGGCATTCGCCACCAGCACGTCGAGGCGCCCGAATGTCGCGAGCACCTCCGCCACCGCTGCCTGCGCCGATGCGGTGTCCGCGGCATCCGCGATGATCGGGTGCGCGCCGACGGCGTCGGCCACGGCGCGCAGCGGCTCGGGCCGACGCCCCACGACCACGACGTGCGCACCTTCAGCGGCATACCGTTCGGCGATCGCCGCCCCGATGCCGGTACCTCCGCCGGTGATCACGATGACCCGCCCGGAGACCGTCGATCCCACTGCACTACCCATGTTCGCTCCTGTTCTCGCCGCGCTCACGCGCTCTCGCCGCGCTCGTGCGCAGATCCGTCGTCCCCGTGACCATCAGGCCGGGAATCCTGATCGGGCCGAATACCCGAAATCGCTGAGGATGGTCGTGCCGTTGATCGCTCTGCTGCGCGGCGACACGAGATACAGCACGTGTGAAGCGACGTCCTCGGGCGACTGCACCTCGAAAGTCGGGGAGACGAACGCGTGCTCCCCGAGGTCTCCACGGCTCATCGGGGTGTCGACGATCGACGGCGCCACCGTGTTCACCCGGACATCAGTGCCGGCGAGATCCACCGACAACGATCGACCCAGCTGCACGAGCGCGGCCTTCGATGCGCAATAGGGCGCCATGCCGGGCGACGACACGAACGCCGAGTCGCTCGCGAGCAGCACGACGGATGCCGAAGCCGACGCCCGCAACGCGGGAAGGACCTGCGCGAGAACCAGGAACGCCCCCGTGACATTGACCGCGAACACGGCGTTCCAGTCGTGAAGCGAGATCTGCTCGATCGTCGATCCGACCGGACCCGAGATCCCCGCGCAGCACACGACCGCATCCACCCCGCCGAGCTCCTCGACGGACGTGGAGACCGCCAGCGCGACCTGTGTCTCGTCGGTGACATCGACCACCCGGACCACAGCGTCACCGCATCCGCGTGCCGTCTCTGCGAGCGCAACGGCATCCCGATCGAGGAGCGCCACGCGCACCCCCTCCGCGGCGAGCGCGCGGGCGGTCGCGCGGCCGATACCGCTCGCGGCGCCGGTGATCAGCGCGGTCGTGCCCGTCAGCTGCAGGTCCATGATCTCCTCGAGACATCGCCGCGGCGCCGGCGGCGCTCCGCGAGGACGGCGGTGTCATCACCGTCATCCTGCTCCGCCGGATCCGGGCCGGGAACACGACCAGGACGGCTGTGCGCGCTGGCACCATCGTCCTTCGCTCAGGGTCAACCGCCGCGCTCCCGGCACGAGCAGACTCGCTGTATCGACGAACCCCTCGTCGTCGATGCCGTGCCGACACGGCCGTCACCGAGCAAAGGAGCCGACGTGGCAGACCCGATATCTGCGTCCACGACGCAGCAGGACCACACCTCTCTTCGACCCGGCGCGCTGGGCGTCGCCGGGATCGTCTTCCTCGTGCTCGCCGCCGTCGCACCACTGACCGGCATCGTCGTGGTCGCCTCGCTGGCGATCGCCCTCGGAAACGGCGGCGGCACGCCGATGGCCTTCTTCATCGTGGCCGCGATCCTGCTGCTGTTCGCCGTGGGATACGCGCAGATGTCGAAGCAGCTGGTCAACGCCGGCGGCTTCTACGCCTTCGTCGTGAAGGGCCTCGGTCGCACGGGCGGTCTGGTCGCCGGCCTCATCGCCACGCTCGGCTACAACTTCTTCGTCGTCGGCACGATCGGCACCAGCGGCTTCTTCATGCAGAACATCATCCGCGACCTCACCGGCCTCGACGTGCACTGGCTCATCTGGGGTCTGCTGTCGATCGTCGTGTGCTTCGTGCTCGCACGGGTCGGGGTGGACTTCTCGTCGAAGATCCTCGGTGTGTGCCTCGTGCTCGAGGTGTTGATGCTCGTGGTGTTCGACGTGTCGGTGCTCGTGCAGACCGGATACGACGTGGCCGCGTTCAGCCCGGAAGCCGTGTTCTCGGGGTCGCTGCCGATCGGCCTCCTCCTGGCCGCGACGGGCTTCCTCGGCTTCGAGGCGACCGCCCTGTTCAGCGAAGAGGCGAAGCAGCCGCTGCGCACGATCCCGCGGGCGACGTACACCTCGATCATCGCGATCGGCGTGATCCTCGGCGTCACCACCTGGGCGGTGGTGAGCGCGACCGGCGTCGCGCAGGCGCAGGCAACCGCTCTCGAGCACCTGCCGACGGGCGACCTGATCTTCATGCTGTCGCAGCAGTACCTCGGGGGCCCGCTGACGACCGTGATGATGATCCTGCTGCTGGTCAGTCTGTTCGCGGCGATGCTCGCGTTCCACAACTCCGCGACGCGCTATCTCTACTCCCTCGGGCGCTCGCGCATCCTGCCGCACGCGCTGGCCCGCACCCGCCGCAACGGCGCTCCGCAGCTGGCCGGGATCGTGCAGGCATCGTTCGCGGCGCTCGTCGCGATCATCTTCGCGATCGCCGGCGCCGACCCCATCCTCACGCTCGTGCCGGCGATGCTCGGCTTCGGCACCCTGAGCGTGCTGATCCTGCAGGGACTCGCCGCGATCTCGATCGT
This sequence comes from Microbacterium sp. 1.5R, assembly GCF_001889265.1. Taxonomy (NCBI): domain Bacteria; kingdom Bacillati; phylum Actinomycetota; class Actinomycetes; order Micrococcales; family Microbacteriaceae; genus Microbacterium; species Microbacterium sp. 1.5R. Next base: position 1,053,185 of record NZ_CP018151.1, on the reverse strand, counting down.
CGTGTACTTCCGCCGTGCCGGCGATCCACGATGGTGGAGCACGTTCATCGCACCCGGAATCGGATTCCTCGGCATCGCCGCGATCTCGGTGCTGGCGATCGTGAACTTCAACATCGTCGCCGGATCCGAGGAGCTCGCCATCCGTCTCATGCCGCTGCTGCTCGTGGTGGCGCTGATCGGCGGCATCGTCTACGGCGCGTATCTCAAGCGCTCCCGGCCCGCCGTGTACGAGGGCCTCGCATCCGACCTCGAGCGTTTCAGCGACCGCTGACGCACCCGCAACCCCACTCACCTGAGGAGAGACATGACGACCCTGAACCCCGCAGACACCTCCACCTGGCTCCCGCTCGAGGGCCTGGCTCCCGGCTTCGACGCGAACAAGGCTCCGCACACGGCCGCATTGAGCGGTCGGGAGATCACCGTCGTGGACGCCCGCGGAACCCGCATCTCGCACCGGTTCGCCGACACCACAGTCGCGTGGGACTACCAGCCCGGTGCCGACGACACGACAGCACCCGCCTCCGACACCGACGACTACGAGGCGTTCGAGGTCGACGACGACCTGTACTTCGTGCAGTTCCATCACGACTACCTGCCGAACGAAGCAGTGTCTCTGATCGTCGACCTGCGCCACGGCCGCGCCCTCGCCGTCATCTCGGTGATCCTGCCCGCGCCCGAGCAGGGACGCACTCGCGTGCAGCACGTCTTCGCGCCGAGCATCATCGACGGAGCGACCGTGACGGGCGCAGAGCCGGCGCCGACGACGACGCTCATCGGTCGCCGGGTCGAGTGGATCTACAGCGAGGAGCACGCCTACGAGCACGTGTACCTCTCGGAGCGCTGGTACTCATGGCAGTGTCTCGCCGGCCCCGAGCGCGGCCTCGCAGACACCGACGAGAACAGCGTGTGGGAGGTGCGCCCCGGGATCTACGTCTTCGCGTGGCGCGAGAAGGTCATCCCCTGCGCATCGGTCACGATCGCCGACCATCGCGACGTGAACGCGATCCGCTCGCACGGCGTGCTCTTCGGGCTCGACGAGTCGGGCGAGGTGCCCACGCACTTCACGTTCGGCGCTCACGGCCGACTGCTCTCGACGACCCATCACGCGAACGGCCTCGAGCCGGCGCTGTTCGGAACCCTCTGAGATGACGACGGCCGAGCTCATCGTGACGGGCTCGGTGATCCGCACGGCGGATCACCGAGCACCGACCGTCGAGGCGTTCGCGGTGCGCGACGGGCGGATCCTCGACGTCGGCACGCGGGCCGAGATGGACGCGTACCGCGGCCCGGACACGAGGATGCTGGATGTCGGCGATGCCGCGGTCTACCCCGGCTTCGTCGACGTGCACAACCACCACGCTCTCGCCGGGCGCACCGAGCTGTTCGAGCTCTCGCTGCCGCCCTCGCTGGGCCTCGACGACATCCTCGAACTCGTGCGCGAGAAGGCCAGCGCGCTGCCGCCCGACGCGTGGATCGTGGGCGGCCCGGTGTCGACCACTCTGCTGCCCGGCCTCGCGAACAGCGCGATCAGGCAGCGTCTCGATGAGGCGGCCGGCGGTCGCCCCGTCGTCCTGTTCGAGGACTCGAGGCACAACAGGTGGGCGAGCACGCGGGCGCTGCAGCTCGCCGGGATCACCGCCGACAGCATCCCCTCCGGTGGAGTCACCGTGCTCGATCCCGATGACGGCACGCCGACCGGGGTGCTGTTCGAGGCAGCGGGAATCCCGGTGCAGGAGGCCTACGATCGCAGCGGTGGGCTGACGGGCGAGCAGCACGTGGCCGCGTCGCGCCGCGGCGTCGAGATCCTCAACTCCTACGGCATCACGACCTTCCAGGATGCCGGAGTGTCGACCGACATCCTCGCCGCCCTAGCGACCCTCGACCGGTCGCACGAGCTCACCGCCTGGGTCGTCTCGTCGCTGCTGATCAACGATGAGATCTTCGGGTTCGATCCGATCGGCGCCCCGCTCATCGACCTCGGTGAGCAGTTCCGCACCCCGCACCACCGGCCCGACTTCGTGAAGATCTTCCTCGACGGAGTACCACCCGCGCGCACGGCGTCGTTCCTCGAGCCGTATATCGCGGATGCCGTGCACGGTGCGCACTTCCACGGCGAGACGACGATGGACTTCGACGAGCTGCACACCTGGCTGCGGTCGGTGGCCGAGCGCGGACTCGGCGCCAAGGTGCACTGCACGGGAGACGGATCGGCGCGTCTCGTGCTCGACGTCGCCGAGCGCATCCGGTCCGACGGCTTCACCACCCCGATCCAGATCGCGCACGGCCAGTTCCTCGCCGACGACGACATCCCGCGCTTGCGAGCCCTCGACGTCTCGGCCGACATCTCGCCGTTCATCTGGTTCCCGGGCGTGATCCCGCAGGCGTTGGCCGAGGTCCTCGGCGACCGCGCCGAGCATTCGCAGCCCAACCGTGCCCTGCTCGACGCCGGCGCGCTCGTCGCTGGCGGCTCGGACTGGCCGGTGAGCGAATCGCCGAACACTCTCGAGGGGCTGCAGGGTCTCGTCACGCGCGCCGATCCTCTCGGCCGAGCGCCCGGCGTCCTCTGGCCCGAGCAGGCGATCACGGCGGAGGAGGCCCTGCAGGTCTTCACGATCAATGCCGCGACCGCGATGGGCCTCGGCGCGGAGACCGGATCGCTGACGCCGGGCAAGTCCGCGGACTTCGTCGTGCTCGCCCGGGATGCGATCGCCGGCCCGGCCGACGAGATCGTGCACACTCCCGTGCGGTCGACGTGGTTCGCCGGTCGCGAGGTGTACTCCGCGGGCTGATCACGTCGCCTGGCGTGCGCGTCTTTTTCCTGCGGGGTCGATGACGCACCGCTCAGCAGCGATTCCGATGCGTTGGTGACCCCGCATGCGGGACGACACGCAGGTTCGACCTCGCACGCCGGATGAGACGCTGATGCCCCCTTCCACCTACTCGGCAGGAGGGGGCATCGCGAGCGTCGACGTCAGGGTCCGAGCAGGAACCTCGCCCCCAGCTCGCCGATCATCGCCGCGGGGGCGTTGGTGTTGCCCGTCGGAACGGTGGGGATCACCGACGCGTCGATCACGCTCAGCCCCTCGAGACCGCGCACCCGCAGCAGCGGGTCGACCACCGCCTCGGCATCCGATCCCATCCGGCAGGTGCCGACCTGGTGGTGGTAGGTGATGGCCGTGCGGCGCACCCAGTCGTCGATCCCGTCGTCCGACACGTCGGGGCCGGGGTACACCTCGGTCGCTCCCCATTCCTCGGCGAGCGCCGGCTGCGCGCCGATCCGGCGGCACTGACGAACCGATGCCGCGAGCGCTGCCACATCCCTGTCGTCTTCGAGCGCGGCGAGGTCGATCAGAGGCGGGTCCGCGAGATCCGGACCGGACAGGGTGAGCCCACCGCGGCTGTACGGCGTCACGAGACCGGCCATGAGGGTGAATCCGTCATCCCCTCGAGGTTCGAGCTCGCCCCACATCGGCACCGAGAAGTGGATGGGCTGAGTGTCGGGCTCGGCGAGGTCGTCGCGGCTGCGCCAGAACAGGTGCGACTGCGTGACCGAGACGCCCGGCCGCGGCGGTCCGACCGGCCTCTCGGTCGTGAAGATGACCGGTGAGAGCAGATGGTCGTGCAGGTTCTTGCCGACGCCCGGTGCATCCAGCACGACGGGGATGCCGAGCGCGGCGAGCTCGTCGGCGGGGCCGATGCCCGAGCGCAGGAGGATCACGGGTGATCCGATCGCACCGGCCGACAGCACGACCTCGTCGGCGAAGACCTCCTCGGAGTCGGCGCCCGAGCCGAGTCGGACTCCGACGGCGCGGCCCTCCTCGACGATCACCGAATGCACCTCGCGCTCGGTGAGGATCGTGAGCCTGTCGACCACCGGCTGCGCGTAGGCCATCCACGTGTTCACCCGCCGGCCGTCGCGGATCGTCACCTGCTGCTGCGAGACGCCGTCGAGGGTGCCGCCGTTGTAGTCCGGGTTGCGGGGCAGCCCCTCTTCGACGGCTGCGTCGATGATCGAGGCCTGGATCGGCGAGAGCTCGTAGTCGTCGGTGACGGGCAGCACATCGTGCTCGAGCGCGGCGAAGACGGGTTCGACCGTGTTCCAACCCCACCCCGTCGCGCCCGCGCGTTCCCAGGCGTCGTAGTCGGAGGCGGCGCCGCGCACCCAGATCATGGCGTTGAGCGCATGCGAGCCTCCGGTGACCTTCCCGCGCGGCAGGTGCAGTCGGCGTCCGCCGGCGTGCTTCTGCGGAACGGTGAAGAAGTCCCAGTCGTCGGCGGAGTGCCACAGCTCCCCCGCCCTCGACGGGTCGTGGATCGCCGGATTCGCGTCGTATCCTCCGGCTTCGATCAGCGTCACCTCGACGCCGGCGTCCACCAGGCGTCGCGCGACGATCGCGCCCGAGGTCCCGGCCCCGACGACGATCGCGGACCTCATGCCTGCGCCTTGCGGCCCGGCCCCGACACGACCTGCGTCACGGCGACGGACTTGAGCCCCTCGACACCGAACTCCAGGCCGTAGCCCGAGCTCTTCACGCCGCCGAACGGCACCATCGGGTGCAGCCCGCCGTGCGAGTTGATCCACACCGTGCCGGACTCCATGCGCGTCGCGGCCTCGCGGGCGGCGTCCGGATCGCTCGACCACACCGATGCGCCGAGACCGACGTCGACCGCGTTGGCGAACGCGAACGCCTCGTCGACGTCGCTGTACCGGATCACCGGCAGCGCCGGGCCGAACTGCTCCTCCTGCACGAGGGCCGCGTCGTTGTCGATGTCGGCGACGATCGTGGGGCGATAGAAGAGCTCGCCGAGCTCAGGGGCCGCCTCGCCGCCCGTGACGACACGGGCGCCGCGTCCCTTCGCCTCGTCGACCAGGCGCGACACGATGTCGAACTGGGCGCGATTCTGCAGCGGACCCAGCACGTTGTCCTCATCGAGCCCGTTGCCCATCGGGACGGATGCCGCGATCTCGGCGAGCGCGGTGACGACCTCGTCGTAGACGGAGTCGTGCACGTAGAGGCGCTTCATCGCGGCGCAGGTCTGACCGGTGTTGATGAAGGCGCCCCAGAAGAGGTCCTGCGCGATCGCCGACACATCGGTGCCCGGCAGCACGATCCCGGCGTCGTTCCCGCCGAGCTCGAGGGTGAGGCGGGCGAGGTTGCCGGCCGAGCTCTCGATGATGCGTCGCCCGGTGGCGGTCGATCCGGTGAACATGATCTTGTCGATGTCGGGGTGCGAGGCGAGGCGCGCACCCACCTCGCGATCGCCGGAGACACCGATCAGAACGTCGGCGGGCAGCACGTCGTTCATCACCGCCAGCATCGCGAGGACGCTCAGGGGCGTGTACTCGCTCGGCTTCGCGACGACGGTGTTGCCCATCCGCAGCGACGGACCGATCTGCCAGATGGTGATCATGAGCGGCCAGTTCCACGGACCGATCGCGCCGACCACTCCGGCGGCCTTGTAGACGAGCTCGGCGTGCAGGGTCTCGTCGTCGACGAGCACCTGCGACTCGAGCGGGATCGACGCATTGGTGCGCAGCCAGGCCGAGCACGCACCCAGTTCGAAGCGCGCGTTGGGGCCGTTCAACGGCTTGCCCTGCTCGCGCGAGAGCAGGTGCGCGAGCGCCTCGGCGTTCGCGTCGATCGCATCGGCCGCAGCGATCAGCAGCTCGCTGCGCTTCGCGTGGCCGAGGGACTCCCAGCCGGGCTGAGCGGCTCGCGCTCGCGCGATCGCATCGTCGAGGTCGCTGACCGAGTGCTCAGGCGCACGACCCATGACCTCGCGTGTGGCGGCATCCGGGATGTCTCGCCCCGCGCCCTCCGGCGCCTGGATGCGGTCGAGCAGCGCGGCGGCTGCGGATGCGGCGGATTCGGACATCGGGACTCTCCTTCGAGCGGGACGCGTGCCAAGGATCTGGCGGGTCGTCTCATTGTCGAACGCGATGCGACAGCCCACTTGTCGCGGAGCGCGCCGCAGATGTCCGAGTGCGAAGGGATGACCTCCCCACCCGCTCAGATCAGGGTGAAGTCCTCGAAGATGAGGGTCGTGCGTGTGGAGCGGATCGAGGGGATCGCCTGGATGTCCTCCAAGACGATGCGGCGGAGGTCGCGCGCGTCGCTCGCCCGCACGAGCAGGATGACGTCGAAGTCACCGCCGACGAGCGCCATGTGCTCGATCTCGGGAATCATCCGCAGCCTGGCGCTGACCTCCTGCCAGGTGGCCTGCTCGATGGCGAGTGTCACGTAGGCGCTCGCATGGTGGCCGAGCAGCACGGGGTCGGTGCGCACCGAGTAGCCGGTGATGATGCCCGCATCGGTCAGCCGCTTGATCCGTGCGTGAGCGCCCGCTCTCGAGATGTGCACGGCCTCGGCGATGGCGGTCATCGACGCCCGGGCGTCGATGCGCAGCTGCTCGAGAATCGCGTGATCGGTGTCGTCCAGCGTGATCATGGAACCCCTTCGTCCTCTGCCTGAATTCTGACATTTCGTCACGGAGGTGAGCAAGTAGATCGCATTCGTCCACGATGCGCCGAATGTTCTTGGACGTCTGTCGCGAGGAGAGCATGCTGGCGTCATCGAGTTCGGCAAGGAGGGCGAACGGATGGAACACGCACACCTGCTCCCGCGCGACACGGCGGTGCAGCTCATCGACGCAGAGGGCCGTGTCGTCGACGACCCGCACTTCCCGCTGCCGGATACGGACACCCTGCTCGCCGCCTATCGCGGTCTCGTCGAGGGGCGCCGCATCAACGATCAGGCCAGCGCTCTCGTCCGCCAGGGCCGCCTCGCCGTCTACCCGTCGTCGCACGGTCAGGAGGCGTGCCAGATCGGAGCGGCCCTCGCCCTCGACGCCGGCGACTGGCTCTTCCCCACGTATCGGGACTCGGTCGCGGTCATCGCCCGGGGTGTCGCACCGGCCGAGGCGATGGTGCTGCTGAAGGGCGACTGGCATTCGGGCTACGACGTGCGAGCGCACCACGTCGCGCCTCAGGCCACTCCGCTCGCCACACAGCTGCTGCACGCGGTCGGCTTCGCGTATGCCGCGAAGAAGCGCGGAGAGCAGACGGCCGTCCTCGCACTGTGCGGCGACGGTGCGACCAGTGAGGGCGACTTCCACGAGGCGCTGAACTTCGCCGCCGTCTTCCGTGTGCCGGTCGTCTTCCTCGTGCAGAACAACGAGTTCGCGATCTCGGTACCGCTCAGCCGCCAGACCGCCGCGCCGTCGCTGGCCCACAAGGCGATCGGATACGGGATGCCGGGGCAGCGCGTCGACGGCAACGACGTCGCCGCCGTGCTGGCCGTTCTCGGCGAGGCCATCGCCCATGCCCGCTCGGGCGACGGGCCGACGCTCATCGAGGCGCACACCTATCGGATGCAGGCGCACACGAACGCCGACGACGACACACGCTATCGCGAGCGCGCCGAGGTCCAGGCGTGGGTCGAGCGCGACCCGCTGACGCGACTGCGAGCACACCTGACGAGCGCCGGCGTCCTCACGGCCGACCGTGAAGCCGAGTACGCGGCGGAGGCCGAGAAGACCGCCGCGGCGATGCGAGAGGCGCTCAACGTCGATGCCGAGATCGATCCCGAGGATCTGTTCCGCTTCGTCACAGAGACCCGCTCTCCGCAGCGCGAGGAGCAGTGGCAGATGCTGAGGGACGAGATCGCACGCAACCACGCAGCAGCCGGAGGTGCACGATGACCATCGCCCACGACGACATCCGGGTCGACACCGGCGCACTTTCCGTGTCGACCATGAGCATGGCCGCCGCACTGAACCTCGCCCTCGCGGATGCGATCGAGAGCGATCCCGAGGTCGTCGTCTTCGGCGAGGACGTCGGAGCGCTCGGCGGCGTGTTCCGCATCACCGACGGACTCACGGCGCGGTTCGGCGAGGACCGCTGCTTCGACACCCCGCTCGCCGAATCCGGCATCGTCGGCACAGCCGTCGGCATGGCCATGAACGGCATGCGTCCCGTCGTCGAGCTGCAGTTCGACGCCTTCGCACTGCCGGCGTTCGAGCAGATCGTCAGTCACGTCGCGAAGCTCGGCAACCGGACGCGCGGTGCGGTGCGGATGCCGCTCGTGATCCGCATCCCGTTCGGCGGCGGCATCGGCGGGGTCGAGCACCACTGCGACTCCTCCGAGGCGTACTACGCGCACACCCCGGGCCTCACCGTCGTGAGCCCGTCGACTCCCCAGGACGCCTATTCGCTGCTCCGGGCGGCGATCGCCTCGCCCGACCCGGTGATCTTCCTCGAGCCGAAGAAGCTGTATTGGACGAAGGGCGAGGTCGACACCTCGGCGACGGCGGACATCGGCTCCGCTCGCATCGCCCGCGAGGGCACCGACGTCACCCTGCTCGCCTACGGCGCCTCGGTGCCGCTCGCGCTCGAGGCCGCCGACGTGGCGGCATCCGAGGGGCGAAGCGCGCAGGTCATCGACATCCGTTCGCTGTCGCCGTTCGACGACGCCACGGTCACCGCCGCCGTGCGCGCGACCGGACGAGCGGTCGTGATCGCCGAGGCTCCCGGATTCGCCAGCGTGGCCTCCGAGATCCAGGCGCGCGTCTTCGAGCGCTGCTTCGAGTACCTCGAGGCTCCGGTGCGCCGCGTCACCGGATTCGACACCCCCTACGCCCCGCCCAAGCTCGAGCACTGGTACCTGCCCGACGTCGACCGCGTGCTGGACGCGATCGACTCGCTGCACTGGGAGGACGAGTCATGACGGCGCTGACCACCCACGTCTTCCGGCTGCCGGACCTCGGCGAGGGACTCACCGAGGCCGGACTCGTGCAGTGGCTCGTCTCCGTCGGCGACACGATCGTCACCGACCAGGCGATCGCCGAGGTCGAGACGGCGAAGAGCGTGGTCGAACTGCCGTCGCCCTTCGCCGGCGTCGTCACCGCACTGCACGGAGAACCGGGCGAGACCATCGACGTCGGAGCGCCGGTGCTCGAGGTCGCCGACGGCGCCTCTTCTTCTTCTTCTGCGGATCCTTCCTCGGCAGACGCTCCGGACACGGATGCGGGAGGAGATCTCCGTGCGGATGCCGGCGATCCGGAGCAGAAGGCGTACCGCGAAGAGGAGCGCGCAGGGTCCGGCAACGTCCTGATCGGCTATGGGACCACGGAGCGCGGCGCGACCGGCCGACGGCGCCCGAAGGCGACGGCGACATCCGAGATGCCACGCGAGAAGCCGGACGCGAACGCTTCGGAACGGCGGCCCGTGGCCGTCCGCTCTCCCCTGGTGCGACGACTCGCCCGCGATCTCGGACTCGACGTCCACGCCATCACCCCGACCGGCCATGACGGCGCCGTCACGCGCGCCGACGTGCTGGCGGCCGCTGTCGACGACGCCGTCGACGGGGCAGCGGCGCAGCATCGCCGCGGTGATCACCAGCCGCAGTCCGCGAACGCCGAACGTCTCGATGGCCTCGCCGTCGTCTCCCGTGAGCGGATGTCCCCGCTGCGCAAGGCGGTCAGCGCACGACTGACCCGCAGCCGCTCCGAGATCCCCGAGGCCACGGTCTGGGTCGACGTCGATGCCACCGAGCTCTGGAATCTGCGCTCCGAGATGGTTCCGGCCGGCGGCAGGGCACCGTCGATCACTGCCCTCGTGGCACGCTTCGTCGTGCTCGCGCTCGCGGAGCATCCGGTGCTCGCCTCCCGCCTGAGCGACGACGGATCGGAGATCATCTCCTTCGACGGCCTCAACCTCGGCGTCGCCGCCGACACCGAGCGCGGCCTCCTGGTGCCCGTCATCCCGCGGGCGCACGAGCTCACCGTCGAACAGCTCGATGTCGTGCTGCGCGAGCTGTCGGCGACGGCGCGTTCGGGGGCGATGCCTCCGGAGCGGCTGCGGGGGTCGACGTTCACCCTCAACAACTACGGCGGGCTCGGGGTCGACGGCTCGGCCGCGATCATCAACCACCCCGACGTCGCGATCCTCGGCATCGGTCGCATCATCGAGCGCCCGTGGGTGATCGACGGTCAGATCGTCGCCCGCCGCGTCGCGCAACTGTCACTGGTGTTCGATCACCGCGTGTGCGACGGCGGGTATGCGGCGAGCTTCCTCCGCCGCGTCACGGAGCTCATCGAGCATCCGCTGCGCGCGTTCGGCAACGTGTGAGGGCGTCTGAGTCGCGCGGTCGCAGATGTGGGGCTTGGGTCGCCCGGCCACCGTGCGCTACTCTCGTCAATTACTGACCGATCATTCGGTAAGTAGCTCGGGGTGACGCAGCGTCGCTCCTCCGCACCCGCAGAACAATGGAGTTCTTCATGACGTCAGCAGTATCCGCGCGCAACTCGACGGCGCGAATGCCCGCCGAGGAGCGGCGAGTCCTCGCCAGCACCCTGGTCGGCACCTCGATCGAGTGGTACGACTTCTTCATCTACGCGCAAGCAGCCGGCCTCGTGCTCGCGCCGCTCTTCCTCGCCCCGATCGCTGAGGAGAACAAGGGGTTCGCGCAGATCCTCTCCTTCGCCACGATCGGGATCTCCTTCCTCTTCCGTCCCCTGGGAGCCATCGTCGCCGGGCACCTGGGCGACAAGCTGGGCCGCAAGAAGATGCTCGTCTTCACGCTCGTGATGATGGGACTCTCCACCTCGCTGATCGGCGTACTGCCGACGTACGCCGCGATCGGCGTCGCCGCTCCGATCCTTCTCATCGTGCTCCGCATCCTGCAGGGGTTCTCGGCGGGCGGGGAGTGGGGCGGAGCGGCACTGATGGCCGTCGAACACGCCCCCACGGCCCGCCGGGGGCTCTTCGGCGCCTTCCCGCAGATCGGCGTCCCGATCGGCATGATCCTCGCCACAGCCACGCTCTGGGTGCTGACGAGCTCGATGTCCCCCGAGGCGTTCCTCGAGTGGGGCTGGCGGATCCCGTTCCTGATGTCGATCGTGCTGATCGCCGTCGGCTACGTGATCAGGCGCGCCGTCGACGAGAGCCCCGTCTTCGAGGATCTCCGTCGTCGTCGTCAGGAGGCCTCCGCGCCGCTGGGTCGCCTGTTCCGCAAGAACACCAAGCAGGTCGTGCTCACTGCCCTGATCTTCATCGGCAACAACGCCGCCGGGTACCTGCTCATCGCGTTCTTCGCGACCTACGCCGTCACCGCCCTCGGCATGGAGCGTCCTCCCGTGCTGCTGGCGACGACGCTCGCGTCGTTCGGCTGGCTCATCTTCACGCTCTGGGGCGGCCACCTCTCCGATCGTCTCGGACGCGTCCGCACCTTCCAGATCGGGTACATCGCGCTCGCGCTGTGGGCGGTGCCGATGTGGTTCCTGATCGACACGGCGAACATCTTCTGGTACTTCGTGGCGCTGTTCGTGATGACGTTCGCGCTCGGGCTCTCGTACGGCCCGCAGGCGGCTCTCTATGCCGAGATGTTCCCGGCCAACGTCCGCTACTCGGGCGTCTCGATCGGATACGCGCTGGGTGCCATCCTCGGCGGGGCGTTCGCACCGATGATCGCGGAGGCTCTGATGAACCAGTTCCAGGCGGCCTGGACGATCGGCGTCTACATCGCCATCACGGCGGTGATCTCCCTCATCGCCGTGTCGATGGTGAAGGAGACCAAGGGCGTGGATCTGCACGCCTGATCATCGTCTTCCCGGCATGCTGCGGGCCGGTCGGTCATCCGACCGGCCCGCAGTCAGCCGAAGACCAGCGGCGTGCGTGCCGTCGCGTCCTCGACCGTGATGCCGACGATCGTCGCCCCCTCCTCGAGCACCTCGCGATCGGCTTGGAAACGGAAGACCTGCCCGTCGCGCGTCGTGACGGCGTAGAAGTGATCGCTCGACGACACGACCTCGACCACGGTGCCTCCGGGGTAAGCAGCCATCGCATCCGCGACGGGGGCGCCGAGGCGGATATCACCTCGCGACGGCAGCGCGGCTCCGTCACCGACGGTGTCGCCGAGGCTGCGGTCGCTCCCGACGGTGATCGACCCGACGGCATCGCCGGCCTCGACGGGGCGCACCAGGATCGTCCCCGCCTCCGCGGGGGCGATGAGGGTCCACGGGCCGCCGTCGTACTCGGGTTCGACGACCTGCGCGTCCTCGCCGGCGGCGGCGACCGCGGACTCGACCGAGTCGCCGAGTCGGAGCGGACCCACGCCGCCGACTCCGACCTGCCAGTCACTCCACGCGGTTCCGGGATCGCCGGACGGGTCTGTCTCGGCGACGGGCGGGTTCTCGGTGAGCTCCTCGACCAGCCCGGACCGGGCCTCCTCGGCGCGTTCTCGAAGCAGCAGCGCCGCCGCCTCGGCGTCGAAGTCGCGATCGCCGCTGAAAGGCTGCCACAGCTGCACGATCACGTTCCCGGTCGAGGCGAACGCGCTGAACGACCGCCAGTCCAGCGCCGCATCGATCAGCGAGCCCGCGAAGGCCCGGGTGTTCTCGGACGCTTCGGGGATCACGGCATCGAAGGAGACGGTTCCCTCTTTGACGAACTCGGCGCACTGCTCGGCCGCCTGGAGCAGCTGATCCATGCGGCCCTCGGCGTGAGCCTCGTCGGCGAACTGCATGATCGTCATCCGGCCGAAGCCGTTCGTGGAATCCGTCGGCACCTGCCACTCGATCGTCCTCGCCCCGACGCTGCCGAGTGACTGCTCGGCGTAGAGAGCGTCGCAGATCGGCGGATCCGCAGGGAGGCTTCCTCCGTCCGATATCTGTTCGAGGACCGGCGACGGATCGCCGACGTCGGTGGCGTCCGGAACGATCCCCACGATCTCCTCGGGGGCGAGCGCGAATGCGTCGAGCTCGTCGCCGACGAACACGATCGGTCCGGCATACGGCTCGGGCGCGGCGGCCGTCCGGGACGGCGATGGCGACGGAGGCGATGACGTCTGGGGACTCGGGGCGCAGGCGCTCACGGCGGCCACGGCGACGATCCCGATCAAGGCGAGCGTCACTCGCGCTCGACCCGTGATGAAGACAGCCATTGAATCCTCCGACCTCGTCATTCGCCGATGCAGACGTCCCCTCCTGGAGCCTAGGCGCGCTGGGACGACCTCGACCAGGAGCCCGTGCATGTCGAGATCAGAATGATGCCGGAGAGCGCATATGTCGTTGACGCGACGACCGCGTCACTCTCCGTTGAGTACGGCGGCTGCGGCGGCGCGGGCATCGACAGCCGTCGCTGCTCTCAGGACCGCTTCCGCAGCGGCATCGCACTGTTCGCCCGTGACGCCCGCGAGCGCCGCCGCGACTCGACCCAGCGCACGGGGTGTCATCGACAGCGACGTGACGCCGAGCCCCACGAGCACGGCGGCCAGAGCGGGATCGGCAGCGGCCTCGCCGCATACCCCCACCGGCAGGCTCCACCGGCGTCCGGCCGCACCCGCCTGCCCGATCAGTCGCAGCACGGCCGGCTGCCACGGATCGTTCAGATCGCCCAGCTCTCCGAGCAGTCGATCAGCCGCGAGCGCGTACTGGGCGAGGTCGTTGGTCCCGATGCTCACGAAGTCGACGACCTCGAGCATCTCCGACGCGAGGAGCGCGGCGGAGGGCGTCTCGATCATCACCCCCACAGTCTCCAGTCCGGCTTCTCGCGCACGCTCCGCGAAGTCGCGTGCCTCATCGACCGTGGCCACCATCGGAGCCATCACCTCGACGAGTGCCGACTCCGCCCCCGCGGCGAGCGCCAGTGCCCTGAGCTGATCGTCCAGCAGCTTCGGAGCCCGTCGCGCGATCCGGAGTCCCCGCACGCCGAGAGCGGGATTGTCCTCCGCGTCGGAGTTCGCGAAAGGCAGCGGTTTGTCACTGCCGGCATCGAGCGTGCGCACCACGACCCTCTGCCCCGGAAACGCGGCGAGGACACCTCGGTAGGCGTCGACCTGCTCGTCGATCGTCGGTGCGTCGGCGCGGTCGAGGAAGCAGAACTCGGTGCGGAAGAGACCGACGCCCTGGGCCTTCGAGGCAGCGGCCACGACGGCCTCGGCCGCTCCCCCGACATTGGCGAGGAGCGGGATGCGCCGTCCGTCGGCGAGCACCCCCTCGCCGTCGAACGGCACCACGAGCGACGCGGCCTTCGCCTCGGTGACTCGAGAGCTGCTCGGGTCGATCTCGACCGTGCCCCGATCGCCGTCGACGAGCACGACCGCACCGCGCGGGATCCCGGTCGCGCCGATGACTCCGACCACTGCGGGGATTCCGAGCGACCGGGCGATGATCGCCGTATGCGAGGTGGGGCCGCCCTGCTGCGTCACGAGCGCGACGCAGTTGCCGCCTTCCAAGGCTGCCGTGTCCGCGGGGGCGAGATCCGACGCGACCAGCACGAAAGGCTCCTCACGCTCGGGAACGCCCGGCATCTCGACCTCGAGGATCTCCGCGATCATCCGATCACGGACGTCGCGGATGTCGGCCGATCGCTCGGCCATCCGCCCACCGAGAGCCGCGAGTCCTTTCTCGTGCGCCGCCGATGTCTCCCAGATCGCCCGCGCGGCCGTTCGACCCCGCGACCGCACGAGATCCGCCGCCTCGGCCACCAGTTCGGGGTCGGAGGCCAGCAGACGCGACGCGTCGAGGATCGCCCGAGCCTCGCCGGTCGCCGCCCTCGTGCGCGCCCGCAGCTGGTCTGCCACCGCCACTGCGGCCCACTCGATCGCAGATGCCTCGGCCTCCCGATCACCAGGCGCGACGACGGTGCTCTCCTCCGGCTCGCGCACGGGCGCGGCGAGGAGCACGGCCTCGGCGGCGACCCTGCCCGAGCTCACGCCGCGACCACGCAGCACGTCGCCTGCCCGGACGGGAGGGGACTCGAGGGCTGTCTCTGCAGCGTGCGCCCCGACCGACCCCGAGGCGACGGCGTCGACGTCCGTGCCTTCACCGAATCCGTCGTCGAAAAGGGCCACCAGTCGGTCGAGCGCCCCCTCGGCGTCGGGCCCGAGTGCCGACAGCTCGATCCGGTCGCCCTGCCTGGCACCGAGGATCAGCAGGCGTGACAGACTCGCACCCGACGCCTCAGCGCCGTCGGGCAGTCGACGCAGTCGCACATCGATGCCCGCCGATGCCTCGGCGATCAGAGCCGCCGGTCGCGCGTGGATACCGAGCGGATTGCGCACGACCACCGTCCGCGTCATGGCACCCGACCGGTCGGTCGATGCGGACTCGATCGGAGCGGCTCCCGTCGACGGGTCCTCGAGCTGGCCGCTCTTGGCGGCGAGCGCGATCGACGCCTCCCCCGCGACGACGTCCAGCGATGCGCCGGCAGCGGCCGACACGACGGCCGCCAGCAGCCCTTCCACGAACGGCGCGGGGGCGAGGCGCACCGGCACATCGCTCGTCCGCAGCTCCAGCGCGAGCTCGGCGCTCAGCACTGCGGAGCCGAGATCCATCAGCACCAGGACACCGTCGCAGTCGGCGGCCAGCTCGTCGATCGCCGCGGCGACAGCGACGGCATCCGTGCCGAGGACGGGCGCGCCGTCGGCATCCGTTCCGGCGCCTGCGGCGACTCTCACTCGCGCTCCCCCGCCCTGCACCATCTGCAGGGCGAGCTCCAGCGCCGCCTCCCCGAGTCGAGCACTGTGGGAGACGGCGACGATGCCGATCATCAGGAGGATTCCGCGGTCGCCTGGGCGAGGGACTCGAACAGCAGTGTCGTCGACGCCGCACCGGGGTCGAGATGGCCGGCGCTGCGTTCCCCGAGATAGCTCGCACGTCCCTTCCGGGCGACGAGCGGTTCGGTGGCATCCCGACCGGACGCGGCAGCCTCTGCGGCCGCCGCCGTCGCGGCAGACAGGTCTCCCCCTCCGGAGATCGCGGCGTCGAAGGCGTCCACCGCGGGCGCCATGGCGTCGAACATGGTCTTGTCGCCGGCCTCGGCCTTGCCGCGAGCGACGATGCCATCGAGGCCGGCACGCAGCGAGCCGCCGAGTCCGGCGCCATCGAGCTCGGTCACGGGCCCTGCAGCCATCCCCATCCGCAGGAACAGCGTGCCGTAGAGCGGCCCGCTGGCGCCTCCGACCGAGCTCACGAGAGTCATGCCGACGGTCTTGAGCAGCTCGTCGACCGTGTCGGGCACACCCGAGTCGAGCTTCGCCACGACCGCATCCATGCCACGGGCCATGTTCGCGCCGTGGTCGGCGTCTCCGATCGCCGAGTCCAGCTCGGTGAGCCACTCGCGCCTCTCGGCGATGACGTCGCGGAACCGCCGGATCCAGTCGGCCAGGGCCGCGGTGTCGATCGCCGCCATCATGCCCCCCACCGCAGTCCGGGGGTGTTGACGGGTGCGTCCCACAGCCTGAGCAGCTCGTCGTCGGCCTTCAGCACCGTGAGCGAGCAGCCGGCCATGTCGAGCGAGGTGATGTAGTCGCCGACCAGGTTGCGGGCGATCTGCACTCCCGCCTGCTCGAGCAGCGCGGCCACCTCGCCGTACATCAGATACAGCTCGATCAGCGGGGATCCGCCCATGCCGTTGAGCATCACGATGGCGGGACCTGAGACGTCGAGATCGGCGAGGATCGGCTCCACGAGCTGCCGGGCGATCTCGGATGCCGGCGCCAGTGGCTCCCGGTGCCGACCGGGCTCGCCATGGATGCCGATGCCGATCTCCATCTGGTCCTCGGGCAGATCGAACGTCGGCTTGCCCGCTGCGGGAACCGTGCAGCTGGTGAGCGCCATGCCCATCGACCGCCCCTGTCCGTTGATGCGCTTCGCGAGGGCGACGACGGCATCGAGATCCTGCCCCTCCTCAGCCGCGGCGCCGACCAGCTTTTCGAGCAGCACCGTGAGTCCGACGCCACGACGCCCTGCCGTGTAGAGCGAGTCCTGCACGGCGACATCGTCATCGACGATCACGGTGCCGACCTCGATGCCCTCCATCGAGGCGAGCTCCGCCGCCATCTCGAAGTTGAGCACGTCTCCCGTGTAGTTCTTCACGATGTGCAGCACACCGGCCCCGCGATCGACGGCCTTCGTGGCGGCCTGCACTCGATCGGGGGTGGGCGAGGTGAAGACCTCGCCGGCGACGGCGGCGTCGAGCATGCCGAGGCCCACGTATCCCCCATGCAGCGGTTCGTGGCCGGACCCTCCACCCGAGACGATCGCGACCTTCCCCTCCGCCTTCGGCGTCGAGCGGGTGATCACGTGCGTCTCGAGGTCGACCGAGAGCTCCGGATGCGCGAGTGCGACGCCGCGCAGCGACTCGACCAGCACATCGGCGGGGTTGTTGATGAGCTTCTTCATCGTTCGATCTCCTTTGATCTCTACGGCGGCGCTCTTTCGCAATATTGGAAAGTTATTCGTCAATGTCGAATATGCTCGGGCGCAGTCGAGTTGTCAAGATCGACCTGACGACCGATGCGACCGCTCGGCTCGACGACGATCCGGAGAGAGGAGCCGCGATGATCCAGGCCATCGATCGCGCAGCGAAAGTGCTCGAGCTGCTGCAGGGTGCGCGCCATCTCGGCATCACGGATCTCGCGCTCGCCCTGAGCCTTCCCCCGTCGACCGTGCACGGGATCGTCAAGTCCCTGCGCGAGCACGGACTCGTCGCGAAGGAGCGCGGCGGGCAGCGCTACATGCTCGGTCCCACCCTGCTGCGGCTGAGCAACGTCTACCTCGACACCCTCGACGTCCGGGCCAGAGCCATGCGGTGGACGCAGGAGCTCGCACGCCGCACGAACCTGCCGGTGCGCCTCGGGGCGCCGCACTTCCACGAGGTGCTCGTGATCCACCACGACCTGCGTCCGGACGACAGCCAGCAGATGCTCGAGACCGGCGTGGCGATCCCCGCGCATGCCTCCGCGATGGGAAAGGTCCTGCTGGCGCACGACCTCGGCTTCCAGCGCACCGTCTTCGAGCGGCCGCTGCACAGCCTCACCGGGGACACGATCACCGACGTCGCCCGACTGCTGCTCGACCTGCCGGCCATCGCCGAGCGGGGCAGCGCCTCGGAGACCGATGAGGCCGTGCTCGGAGAGTCGTCCGTCGCCGCGCCGGTCGCCGACGCGTCGAACGACATCGTCGCCGCGGTCGCCGTCGTGATGCCCACATCGCAGGCGCCCGCCTCGGACGCGGTGCTCAACGCGCTGCGCGAGACGGCGCGCAACATCTCCCGCGAGCTCGGAGCGACCAGCTGGCCTCCCCGCGTGGCGCCGGCCGACGACTGAGCCCGCTCAGCGGGACTGCAGCCCGTCGAGGCTCACCCGCAGGATGTCCTCCCCCAGCTCGTCGGGATCGACGGGACCCCCGGGTCGATACCACTCGACGACCGAGTTGATCATTCCGAAGATGAGCCTGGTGGCGACCGCCGCATCGACGTCGTCGCGGATCAGCCCCTCGGTCTGCGCTTCCGACACGATCGCGGTCACGCGCTGGTCGAACGCACGTCTGCGCACCAGCGCGGAGGTCTCGACATCGCCGTTCCCCCGCACGCGCAGCAGCAGCGTCACCGAGGGGAGCTTCTCGGTGAGCACCCGCACCGCGCCGCGGATGATCGCCCGCAGCCGGTCGGAGGCCAGCGAGTGCTGCGCGGTCGCGTCATCGACGACGGCCTCGAGCGCATCGAGCGCATCGTTCAGCGCGAGCTCGAGGATCGCCGACTTCGATTCGAAGTGATGGTAGAGCGCCGACTTCGTCAGCCCCAGCGTCGCGCTGAGGTCGGCCACGCTCGTCGCGTCGTAGCCGTGCTCGTTGAAGACCTTGACGGCGACCGCGAGCACCTGCTCGCGGTCATAACCTGGCCGGCCGCGCTTGGGGGCCGGCGCCTGGATTCCGGGCTCTGCCATGGGCCCAGTCTGTCAGTCCGGATGAGTTGCCATTCGCGGAAGGATCTGAGATCGTATTCCTGACCGATCGGTCTGAAATTATCGCCAGCGTGGGCGTTCGAGAGGATGACGATGTCCGAGGCCTATCTCGTCGACGGGGTCCGCACCCCCGTCGGTCGCTACGGAGGCGCACTCGCCGGCATCCGTCCGGACGATCTGGCGGCCCTCGTCGTCGCCGCCACAGTCTCGCGAGCCGCCATCCCCGGCGACGACATCGACGAGGTGATCCTCGGCGCCGCGAATCAGGCGGGCGAGGACAACCGCAACGTCGCACGGATGGCCGTGCTGCTCGCGGACCTCCCCGATTCGATCCCCGGATTGACCGTCAACCGCCTCTGCGCCTCGGGGATGTCAGCCATCGCACTCGCCGCGAACGCCGTACGCGCAGGGGACGCCGACCTCATCGTCGCCGGGGGCGTCGAGTCCATGACACGCGCGCCCTGGGTGCAGGCGAAGCCCGAGCGGGCATGGGCCAAGCCCGGCGCGGCCTTCGACACATCGATCGGCTGGCGCTTCACGAACCCGCGGCTGAGCGCCCGCGACAAGGCCACGTTCTCGATGCCCGAGACCGCCGAAGAGGTCGCACGCATCGACGGGATCACCAGAGCGGATGCCGACGCCTTCGCGCTTCTGAGCCATCAGCGCGCCATCTCGGCAATCGACGGGGGACGCCTCGCCCCCGAGATCGTGGGCGTCGAGACGGGCCGCGGACTCGTCGACACCGACGAAGGCCCGCGCAGGGACAGCACGCTCGACGCGCTGGCCGCACTCCGTCCGGTCGTCGCAGGCGGCCAGGTCGTCACGGCGGGCAACTCCAGTTCCTTGAACGACGGAGCCTCGGCGATCATCGTGGCGAGCGCCGAAGCGGTCGAGCGACATGGCCTTCGTCCGCGCGCACGGATCGTCGCCTCGGCGACCGCCGCGCTCGCTCCCGAGATCATGGGCCTGGGTCCCGTGCCGGCAACACAGAAGGCACTCGCGAAGGAGGGCCTGCAGGTCGGCGACCTCGGTGCCGTCGAGCTCAACGAGGCCTTCGCCTCGCAGTCCCTCGCCTGCATCCGCCGCCTCGGACTCGACCCGTCGATCGTCAACGCCGACGGCGGAGCCATCGCACTCGGCCATCCCCTCGGCTCCAGCGGATCCCGCCTGATCGTCACACTGCTCGGCCGACTCGAGCGCGAGAACGCGCGCTACGGTCTGGCCACGATGTGCGTCGGCGTGGGTCAGGGCACCGCGATGATCGTGGAGCGTCTGACATGACTCTGCGCATCGAGGAGCATCGAGACCGGGTGGTCGCCACGCTCGACCGGCCCGAGAAGCGCAACGCCATCGACCAGGCGACGATCGACGCGCTGCACGACCTCTGCGCGCTGCTCGAGCGGACGCCGCGCACGCTGATCATCACCGGCACCGACGGCGTCTTCGCGGCGGGCGCCGACATCGCCCAGCTGCGCGATCGCACCGCCGACGACGCCCGGCGCGCCATCAATGCGACCGCATTCATCCGCGTCCACGATCTCCCGATGCCGGTGATCGCCGCACTCGACGGATACGCGCTCGGGGGCGGAGCCGAACTCGCCTACGCCGCCGACATCCGCATCGCGACGCCGTCCCTCCGCATCGGCAACCCCGAGACCGGGCTCGGCATCATCGCCGCAGCCGGCGCGACCTGGCGCCTGCCCGAGATCGTCGGAGACGCGAGGGCGAGCGAGCTGCTCCTCACCGGCCGAGCTCTGGATGCCGAAGAGGCGCTGAGGTGGGGACTCGTGTCGTCGCTCCATCCGGCCGACGAGCTGCTCGCGGCCGCACACCGGATCGTCGATCGCATCGCGGCGAACGATCCCCTCGCGACGCGGCACACCAAACGCGCTCTGCGCACTCCGCGAGCAGGCCACCCGGCGATCGAGGTCGAACTGCAGGCCGAGCTGTTCGAGTCGCCCGAGAAGATCCGCCGCATGACCGACTTCCTGGAGAAGAGACGATGAGCGACATCGGCAGCGCCCCGAATCGGGTCGGCGTGCTCGGAGGCGGCCGCATGGGAGCCGGCATCGCACATGCGTTCCTGCTCGCCGGATCTCACGTCAGCGTGATCGAGCGCGATGCGGCGAGCGCCGACGCGGCGCTGACCCGCATCGGCGACAGCATCCGCAGATCCGTCGACCGCGACCCCTCTCTCGACGAGGCCGAATTGACCGCGCGCATCACGACCGGCGTCGATCCCGGAGCCTTCGCCGCGGTCGACCTCGCGATCGAGGCGGTTCCCGAAGACCGGGCCCTCAAGGAGGACGCACTGTCGCGGGCCGAAGCCGTGCTACCCCCGTCGGCGGTTCTGGCGAGCAACACCTCGTCGATCTCGATCGACGATCTCGCTGCGGGCCGCAGGCATCCGGAGCGATTCCTCGGCCTGCACTTCTTCAATCCGGTGCCCGCGTCGGCCCTAGTCGAGGTCGTGCGCGGCGCAGCGACCGACCGGTCGGTCGTCGAGAGCGCCACCGCCTGGGTGGCCGCCCTCGGCAAGACGCCGATCGTCGTCAGCGACTCCCCGGGCTTCGCGTCGTCGCGGCTGGGCGTGATGCTGGGCCTCGAGGCGATCCGGATGCTCGAGGAGGGCGTCGCCTCGGCCGCCGACATCGATGCCGCGATGACGCTCGGGTATCGGCATCCGATGGGTCCGCTGCGCACCACCGACATCGTCGGGCTCGATGTACGCCTCGGCATCGCCGAAGAGCTGGAGCGCACGCTCGGCGAGCGATTCGCTGCACCGGAACTGCTGCGCCGCATGGTCGCCGAGGGAAAGCTGGGCCGCAAGAGCGGCGAAGGGTTCTACGCATGGAACGAGGAGAGATGACCGAGTATCTGCCGAGCTACGTCCAGGGCGAGTGGTGGACGCCGTCGTCACCCACGCGATCCACAGAGGTCCGCGATGCGTCCACCGGCGACGTCGTCGCCGTCGTGTCGTCCGTGGGCCTCGACCTGGCCGGGGCACTGGAGTACGCCCGCTCCATCGGGCAGAAGAGCCTTGGTGCGCTCACGTTCCATCAGCGGGCCGTGCTGCTGAAGCAGCTCGCCCTCGCTCTCACCGAGCGCAAGGACGAGCTGTATGCGCTGTCCGCCCGTACCGGCGCCACGAAGGCCGACTCGTGGGTCGACATCGACGGCGGCATCGGCGTGCTCTTCTCGTACTCGGGCAAGGGTCGCCGCGAGCTGCCGAACAGCCGCGTGCATGTCGACGGCCCCGTGGAGCCGCTGTCGAAGGACGGGTCGTTCCTGGGTCGTCATGTCTACACGACGCTCCCCGGGGTCGCTGTGCAGATCAACGCGTTCAACTTCCCGGTGTGGGGTTCGCTCGAGAAGTTCGCACCCGCGTTCCTCGCCGGCATGCCGACGCTCGTGAAGCCCGCGACGCCCACGGGCTACGTCGCCGAGGCGATGGTGCGCATCCTCGTCGAATCGGGACTGCTGCCCGACGGATCGCTGCAGCTCGTCAGCGGCAGCGTGCCTGACCTGTTCGAGAACCTGCGGCTCGGCGACATCGTCGGGTTCACCGGCAGCGCGTCGACCGCGGAGAGCCTCAAAGCCCACGCCGCAGTGCAGACCGGCGGTGTGCGGTTCACCGCCGAGACCGACTCGATCAACGCCTCGGTGCTCGGCACCGACGCGATCGAGGGCACCCCGGAGTTCGACGCCTACGTGCGCCAGCTCGTCACCGAGATGACGAGCAAGGCCGGCCAGAAGTGCACGGCCATCCGGCGAGCGATCGTGCCGGCGGGCTCGGCCGACGCGATCATCGGCGCCGTGCAGGCGCGCCTCGCTGAGAAGACCGTGCTGGGCGACCCCCGCGCCGAGGGCGTCACCATGGGTCCCCTGGCCTCGACGGGGCAGCGCGATGAGGTGCTGCGCCAGGTGGATCGCCTACAGGCGGCGGGCGGGCAGGTCGTCGTCGGGACGACGGATGCTCCCGAGGTCCGTCGCGCAGACGGCAGCACCGGCACCGCACCCGACGGAGCCTTCGTGTCGCCGCTGCTGCTGCGCTTCGAGGACTCGCAGTCCGACGCGGCGCACTCGATCGAGGCCTTCGGCCCCGTGTCGTCGCTGCTCACCTACGACACCATCGCCGAGGCCGCAGCGCTCGTCGCCCGAGGTGGCGGCTCGCTGGTCACCAGCATCGCCACGCATGACCCGGCGCAGGCCGTCGAGCTCGCCACGCGCATCGCACCGTTCAACGGCCGGATGCTGCTGCTCGACCGCGACGATGCACGATCGTCGACCGGGCACGGATCGCCCCTGCCCAACCTCGTGCACGGCGGCCCCGGTCGAGCCGGCGGCGGCGAGGAGCTCGGCGGCATCCGTGCGGTGCTGCATCACATGCAGCGCACGGCGGTGCAGGGTTCACCCGAGATGCTGACTGCCTTGACGGGTGTCTGGCACGCGGGGGCCGCCGCGCGCAGCGACGGTCGGCATCCGTTCCGCAAGTCGCTCGCGGAACTCCGCATCGGCGACCAGATCGTCTCCGGCCCGCGCGAGGTGACCCTCGCCGACATCGAGACGTTCGCGCACTTCACGGGCGACACGTTCTACGCCCACATGGACGAGGCATCCGCCGCCGCGAACCCGTTCTTCCCCGGACGGGTCGCGCACGGCTACCTGCTCGTCTCGTGGGCCGCGGGTCTCTTCGTTGATCCGGAGCCCGGACCCGTGCTCGCGAACTACGGTCTGGAGAACCTGCGATTCATCACGCCGGTCTCCCCCGGCGACACGATCCGCGTCGAGCTGACCGCGAAGCAGATCACGCCGCGTGAGACGGACGAGTACGGAGAGGTGCGCTGGGACGCGGTGATCCGCAATCAGAGCGACGAGCTCGTCGCCACCTACGACGTGCTCACGCTGGTGAACAAGCAGCCGACACCCGAGGTCCTCGCCGCATGAGAGAGATGATGCAGCGCGATGCCGCATCGCAGATGCTCGGCATGACCGTCGAGGAGGACGCCCCCGGAGAGGCCGTCGTCTCGATGACCGTGCGCGACGACATGCTGAACGGGTTCGCCATCACGCATGGCGGACTGGTGTTCACCCTCGCCGACACCGCCTTCGCGATCGCCTGCAACGAGGACGATCGCGTCACGGTCGCGGGTGGTGCCGACATCACCTTCCTGAAATCCACGACCGCCGGCCAGCGACTGACAGCGCGCGCGGTGCGCCGTGTCGTCAGCGGACGCAACGGCCTGTACGACGTGACGGTGACCGACGAATCGGGCGATGTCGTCGCCGAGGTCCGCGGCCGCTCGCTCACGACGAACCGCTCGCACCCCGCCTGAGCGCCCGCACGCTCACTGCTCTGCCCCCGACGAAGGAGTCGACGATGACCGCAACACATGCCGAGATCGGTGCCGAGGCCGAGCTGCATTCGCCTGAACGACTGGCGCGGCTGCAGCTGCAGCGCCTGCAGTGGACCGTCCGGCATGCCTACGAGAACGTGCCGACCTATCGCCGCAAGTTCGACGAGCACGGCGTGCACCCCGACGACGTGCGCACCCTCGACGACGTGCGGCGTCTGCCGTTCACCACCAAGGCCGACCTGCGCGAGAGCTATCCGTTCGGCATGTTCGCCGTGCCGATGGCCGACGTGCGACGCGTCCACGCGTCGTCGGGCACGACGGGGCGGCCGACCGTCGTCGGGTACACCGAAGGAGACCTCGACCGGTGGAGCGACCTGGTGGCGCGGTCGCTGCACGCCGCGGGCATCCGCGCGGGGATGAAGGTGCACAACGCCTACGGCTACGGGCTCTTCACCGGCGGACTCGGCGCGCATGCCGGGATCGAGCGTCTCGGAGCGACCGTGATCCCGGTGTCGGGAGGGCAGACCGCCCGGCAGGTGCAGCTGATCACGGATTTCGAACCGGATGCCATCCTCTGCACGCCGAGTTATCTGCTCACGATCGCTGACGCGATGGAAGCCTCGGGCATCGATCCGACGACCACGTCGCTGCGCGTCGCGGTGCTCGGCGCCGAGCCGTGGACGAACGAGATGCGTCGTGAGATCGAGCGGCGACTGAACATCGATGCCGTCGACATCTACGGGCTCAGCGAGGTGATGGGGCCGGGGGTCGCGAGCGAGAGCGTGCTCACGAAAGACGGCCCGCACATCTGGGAGGACCATTTCCTGCCCGAGATCATCGACGGAGAGACCGGGGAACGGCTGCCGGACGATGCGCTCGGCGAGCTCGTCTTCACGTCGCTGACCAAAGAGGCTTTTCCTGTGATCCGGTATCGCACGCGCGATCTGACGCGCCTGCTGCCGGGAACCACCTTTCCGGCGCTTCGACGCATGGAGAAGATCACCGGCCGCAACGACGACATGATCATCCTGCGCGGCGTGAACCTCTTCCCCACCCAGATCGAGGAGCTGGTGATGGGCATCGAGACGCTCACCCCGCACTTCGTGCTCGAGCTGCACCACGTCGGGCAGCTCGACACGATGACCGTGCGCATCGAGCGACACCCGTCGCTGAGTGCCGAGGACTGCGATGCCGCCGCTGCGGTGCTCACCCACCGCATCAAGATGCACATCGGCACCAGCGTCGACGTGACGGTCGAGGAGCCGGGCACGCTGCCCCGGAGCGAGGGCAAATACCAGCGGGTCTACGACCTGCGGTAGGGCTCGAGCCGGGTGTCCCCGCCCTCAGCCGCGCAGCGCGAGCACGAACGGGAGCACGTCGCTCGCCCCCGCCTGGCGCAGCGTGCGCGCGGTGACGGTGAGCGTCCAGCGGCTGTCGGCGAGATCGTCGACGAGCAGCACGGGACCGGCAGGCACGTCGAGGCCCTGCGCGCTGAATCTGTCCCACAGACCTGCCAGCCGGAACACGCTGTTGCCACCGGGTTGGCCCGTCGGCCCGCCGTTCACGAGGTCGAGCGCACCGAGATACGGCAGGCGGCCGATCTCGGCGATCCCGCGGGCGAGCGAGTCGACGAGCAGCGGATGCGATCGCGACGGCATGGCGACGACCGCGACGGGGCGCTCGGTCCACCCCCAGTCGGCGAGCACGCGCACGCAGCCGCCGAGGACCTGGGGCGTCACCACCGCGTCAGGGGCTCCCGCCGCGAAGAGCTCGCGCAGCGTGCCGCCCCAGCCGAGGTCGGTGAGACGGGCGAGTGCGCGCCCTTCTCCGGCCTGCTCCCCCGCGGGGATGCGCCCCTTCACCGGCACGTCGAGCTTGTCGGCTCCGGTCGGCCAGGCGCGGCGAGGCTCGACCGGGACACCGACGCGATCGAGCGATTCCGCGGCCTGCGTCGTCGCCGATTCGCCGATCTCGCTCGGGAACCAGATGCCGGCGCAGTTGTCGCATCTCCCGCAGGGCGCAGCCGTGTCGTCGTCGAGTGAGCGCTGGAGGAATTCCATGCGGCATCCGTCGGTCTGCTCGTAGTCGATCATGTGCTGCTGCTCGGCGCGACGCTCGGCCGCGATGCGCTCATAGCGCTCGGCGTCGTAGGCCCACGGCTGCCCCGTCGCGACCCAACCGCCCTGCACCCGGCGCACCGCGCCGTCGACGTCGAGAACCTTGAGCAGCAGTTCGAGCGGAGTACGCCGGATGTCGACCATCGCCTCGAGCGCGGGCGTCGAGATGGGCTGATCGCCGAGGGCGGCGATCACCCGCTCGGCGCGCTCCCGATCCGGCATCGACGCGGTCGCGAAGTAGTGCCAGATGTCGCGGTCTTCGACGCCGGGCAGCAGGAGCACGTCGGCGCTCTCGCTCGCACGACCGGCACGGCCGACCTGCTGGTAGTACGCGACCGGCGACGACGGCGCGCCGAGGTGCAGCACGAAACCGAGGTCCGGCTTGTCGAAGCCCATCCCGAGCGCGCTCGTGGCGACGAGGGCCTTGACCTCGTTGCGCTTCAGCATCCCTTCCGACTCGGTGCGCTCGTCGGTGTCGGTCTGTCCGGTGTACGCGCGCACGTCGTGCCCGTGATCGCGCAGCAGCCGGGCGGTGTCGACCGCGGCCGCGACCGTCAGGGTGTAGATGATGCCCGAACCGGGCAGGTCGTCGATATGACTGAGCAGCCACGCGAGCCGGCTGGCGGAGTCGCGCAGACGCAGGACGCCGAGACGCAGCGAGGTGCGCGCGAGCGGGCCGCGGATCGTGAGCACCTCGGAGCCGGCGGCATCCGACGCCCCTCCCGTGCCGAGCTGCTCGGCGACGTCGGCCACGACCCTGCTGTTCGCGGTCGCCGTCGTCGCGAGCACGGGCACCTCGGGCGGCATCTGCTCGATGAGGTCGCGCAGCCGCCGGTAATCTGGGCGGAAGTCGTGCCCCCAGTCGCTGATGCAGTGCGCCTCGTCGACCACCAGCATGCCGATCCGTCGAACCAGCGCCGGCAGCTGCTGCTCGCGGAACGCGGGATTGTTGAGTCGTTCGGGAGAGACGAGCAGCACATCGACCTCGTCTCGGTCGAGCTGCGCCATGACCTCCGACCACTCGTGCGCATTGGTCGAGTTGATCGCCACCGCTCGAACGCCTGCCCGCTCGGCCGCGGCGATCTGATCGCGCATCAGCGCGAGAAGCGGCGAGACGAGGACGGTCGGCCCTGCCCCCTGGCGGCGCAGCAGCAGCGTCGCGACGAAGTACACAGCCGACTTGCCCCACCCGGTGCGCTGCACGACGAGCGCGCGGCGGCGCCCCTCGACCAGAGCCTCGATCGCCTCGTACTGACCGTCGTGGAAGTCGGCGTCCGGGCGGCCGACCAGCTCGCGCAGAGCCGAGAGCGCAGCAGTGCGGGTGTCGACAGAGGCGGGAGAAGTCATGTCTCCACTCTGCCCGATGCCTCCGACACCCGGTGCGCCACCATCCACAGGCGGATTCGAGCCGAGCCTCGGCGACGTCGTCTAGCGTGGGACGATGATCACGCGAGAACTGGCCGTATCCCTGCGCGACGCCGGACTCGTGTGGCATCCCGCCGAGGGCGACCGCTTTCAGCTCGATCTCCCGAACGATGTCGAGCTCGAGGCCGAAGCCGATGTCTTCACGGTCAGCGAGATGACGATCGAGGCCCGCCAGACCCCGAGCGGCACGGACCTCGCCTTCAACGGCACGACGGAGTGGGCGCTCGACGCCGTGACCCTCGCGGACGCGGTGTGGCTCCCCCGCGAGGATCAGCTGCGTGAGCTGCTGCGCGGCACCTTCCGGGCGCTGAGCCGCCTCTCCGACACCTTCGTGGTCGAGGTCGAGATCGCCGGCGAGACCCTACGTTTCGAGCATCCGGATCCCTCCGAGGCGTACGGCAGAGCCCTCCTCGACCTCGTCTCCCGCTCGCGCTGAGCAACTCTCCGAGCATCTCGCCGAGCGCCGCATCGGGGGTCTTCCTTGCGCCGCGACGACCTCCGTGTCAGAATTACCTAACGACCGGTCAGTAAAGCGGATCGGAAACCGAGGAGTCGATGATGACCAGCCCCGCAGATCTCTCCCTCGTCGACGGAGAGCTGTCCGACGACGAGCACCTGTTCGACGAGCTCATCGCGAACGAGCAGCGCATCGAGCCTCGCGACTGGATGCCCGATGCCTATCGCAAGACGCTGATCCGTCAGATCTCGCAGCACGCGCACTCCGAGATCATCGGCATGCAGCCGGAGGGCAACTGGATCACCCGGGCGCCGAGCCTCAAGCGCAAGGCGATCCTGATGGCCAAGGTCCAGGACGAGGCGGGGCACGGACTCTATCTCTACTCCGCCGCACAGACGCTCGGCATCACGCGCGACGAGATGATGGATCAGCTCATCAGCGGCAAGGCCAAGTACTCGTCGATCTTCAACTACCCGACGCCCACCTGGGCTGACATGGGGGCGATCGGGTGGCTCGTCGACGGAGCCGCCATCTGCAACCAGGTGCCGCTGTGCCGCGCCTCCTACGGGCCCTACGGCCGCGCGATGGTGCGCGTCTGCAAGGAGGAGTCGTTCCATCAGCGCCAGGGATTCGAGATCCTGCTGTCGCTCATGCAGGGAACCGACGAGCAGAAGAAGATGGCGCAGGATGCCGTGAACCGCTGGTACTGGCCGAGCCTGGCGATGTTCGGTCCGCCCGACGACCAGTCCCCCAACTCCGCGCAGTCGATGAAGTGGAAGATCAAGCGCTTCACGAACGACGAGCTGCGTCAGCGCTTCGTCAGCATGCTCGTGCCCCAGGCCGAGATCCTCGGCGTGACCCTGCCCGACCCTGATCTGCGCTTCGACGACGAGACCGGCCAGTACGTGATCGGCGAGATCGACTGGGACGAGTTCTTCGAGGTGCTGCGCGGCAACGGCCCCTGCAATGCCGAGCGTCTCGAACGCCGCCGCACGGCCCATGAGGACGGCGCGTGGGTGCGCGAGGCTGCGGCCGAGTACGCCCGCAAGCAGGCGCTGAAGACGAAGGCGGTGGCGTGATGGCGACGCCCGGTGCCGACGCCCGCGAGCCCTGGCCGCTCTGGGAGGTCTTCGTCCGCGCGAACCGCGGCCTGAGCCACGTCCACGTCGGGTCGCTGCACGCCCCGGATGCCGACATGGCCATCCGCAACGCCCGGGATCTCTACACGCGACGCGGCGAGGGCGTGTCGATCTGGGCGGTGCCCGCCGAGGCGATCACGACCAGCGACCCCGACGCGAAGGGCGCCTACTTCGAGAGCCCCGCCGGCAAGAACTATCGGCACGCCGTGTACTACACGGCGTCCGAGGGGGTGCCGCACCTGTGAGCCACATCCAGGGTGATATCCACGGCGACCCGCACGGGGACGTCTCGGTCGACGAGCTGCGGCTCGGTGACGAGCTCACCGGAACCGGCTCCGCGGCGGCATCCGCCGACATCGCCGAGTACGCGCTCTGGCTCGGCGACGATGCACTGATCCTGTCGCAGCAGCTCGGTGAGTGGATCTCCCGCGCGCCCGAACTCGAAGAGGACGTCGCCCTCGGCAACATCGCGCTCGACCTGCTCGGGCATGCCCGCTCGTTCCTGCACTTCGCGGGGTCTTTCGACGGACGCTCCGAAGACGATCTCGCGTACTTCCGCGACGAACCGGAGTTCCGCTGCGCCTGGATCGTCGAGCAGCCCAACGGCGACTTCGCGCAGACCATCGCCCGCCAGCTCGTCGTGTCGACCTACATGTTCGAGCTGTACTCGGCCCTGCGGGCGAGCAGCGACCCGACCCTCGCGGCGATCGCCGAGAAGTCCCTCAAAGAGGTCGACTACCACCGCGACCACGCGGTGCAGTGGGTGCTGCGGCTTGCCGGCGGCACCGAGGAATCCCGCCGACGGATGATCCGCGCGCTGGGCGACGTCTGGCCGTATGCCGACGAGCTCTTCCGCGACGAGCCCCTGATCGACCGCCTCGGGGACGCCGCGGCGCGTCCGTCGACGCTGCGAGCGGGCTTCGACGCCGTCGTCGCCGCCGTCTTCGCCGAGGCCGAGCTGACGCTTCCCGCCGTCGCGGCATCCTCGGCCGGAGGACGGCGAGGAGCGCACGCGAGTCCGTTCGGCCATGTCCTCGCGGAGATGCAGGTCCTGGCGCGACGGCATCCGGGAGCATCATGGTGACCGGCACGCTGCAGACCGCACACCGGTCGACCGCCTGGCGGATCGCCGCGGCCGTGGCCGACCCCGAGGTGCCCGTGCTGACGATCGAGGACCTCGGCGTGCTGCGCGCGGTCACCGTCGACGGCGACGTGGTGCGCGTCGACATCACCCCGACCTACAGCGGGTGCCCGGCGATGGACACGATCCGCGACGACGTCATCCTCGCCCTGACCGCCGCGGGATACTCACGGGTCGAGGTCCGGCTCGTGCTCTCCCCCGCATGGACGACGGACTGGATGTCGGATGCCGGCAGGCAGAAGCTCGCCGAGTACGGCATCGCGCCTCCGACCGGGCGCTCGGCGATCTCGTCCGGCCCGATCCGCCTCGCGATCAGCGTGCGGTGCCCTCGGTGCGGCTCGCTGGACACCCGCGAGGTCTCGCGCTTCGGTTCGACCTCGTGCAAGGCGCTGTTCGAATGCCGCGCCTGCCTCGAACCCTTCGACCACTTCAAGGTGCACTGATGTCGCTGTTCGCCCTCTCCGGTCCCGCGCCCGCGCCGTCGCCTCGTCGAGCCGCCGCGCCGACGAAGAAGCGCGCGCGCTTCCACACCCTCGCCGTCGAGGAGGTGCGGCCGTTGACCGACGACTCGGTCGAGGTGACCTTCTCGGTTCCCGCCGACCTCGCCGACGACTACGACCACCTGCCCGGCCAGTATGTCGCCCTGCGCACGTCGCTCGACGGCACGGAGGTGCGCCGGTCGTACTCGCTGTGCCGCGCACCCGAACACCGCACGGCCGAGCAGATCGCCGCCGGTGTCCCGACCCGGCTCAGCGTCGCCGTGAAGCGCGACGAGGGCGGGCTCTTCTCGACCTGGGCGCAGACGGGCCTTCACCCCGGTTTCGAGATCGACGTGATGAGTCCGCAGGGCACGTTCACGTCCGGGCTCGACGATCTCGATCAGCGTCACGTCGTGGGCATCGCTGCCGGTTCCGGCATCACGCCGCTGATGGCTCTCGCCCACACCGTGCTGACGCGCTCAGACACCTCCCGATTCACCCTGCTCTACACGAACCGCTCGACGCTCGACGTGATGTTCCTCGAGGATCTCGCCGACCTCAAGGATCGCTACCCGACGCGCCTGACGCTGCACCATGTGCTGTCCCGCGAGCAGCGCACGGCCCCCGTGCTCTCCGGACGCATCGACGAGGAGAAGCTGCGCACCATCCTGCGGGCGCTCATCGATCCGACCGACGTCGACGAATGGTTCCTGTGCGGACCGCTCTCGCTGGTCGACCTGTGCCGAGAGGTGCTCGCCGACGTCGGTGTGCCGCGTGAGCACATCCGCTTCGAGCTCTTCACGACGGGTGACGAGCCGGCGCGCGCCGCCCGCCCTGTCGAGGTGCGCGCGGGCGAGAAGACGATCCGCATCGAGGTGAATCTCGACGGCGTCTCGTCGACCGTCGAGAGTCCGGTCGACGCGCACGAGTCCGTGCTCAATGCCGCTCTGCGGGTGCGACCCGATGCGCCGTTCGCGTGTGCGGGCGGCGTCTGCGGAACCTGCCGTGCGAGGGTCATCGAGGGCAGCGTGACGATGACGGAGAACTACGCGCTGGAGCCCGACGAGCTCGAACGCGGCTACGTCCTCACCTGCCAATCCCACCCCACGAGCGACCGCATCGTGGTCGACTACGACGTCTGAGGAGCATCGGATGATCGATCTGACCGTCGCCGACGACGTCGCCACCGTCGTTTTGAATGCGCCGACGAAGCGGAATTCACTCGACGAGCAGGCGCTCCGCGATCTCGGCCGCGCCTACGACGAGGCGGATGCCGCGGGAGTGCGCGCGCTGGTGCTGCGGGGCGAGGGCCGGGCCTTCTGCGCCGGTCGCGACATCGCGGGCGTCGACCCCCGTGACGACGACGTGATCGGGTATCTCGGCGGGCTCGTGACCCCGCTGCTGCAGCGGATGGCACGGTTCCCCGCCCCGACCTTCGCGGTGGCGCACGGCGCCTGTCTCGGCGTCGGCCTCGGACTCCTCATCGCCACCGACGTCGTGTACGTCGCAGAGTCGGCCAAGATCGGGTCACCGTTCGCCGCGCTCGGCGCCACTCTCGACTCCGGCGGCCACGCCCTCTTCGTCGAACGTCTCGGGGCGCACCGGGCACTCGACCTCATCTACACCGGTCGGCTGATGAGCGGCACCGAGGCCGTGTCAGCGGGGCTCTTCTCCCGGGTGCTGCCCGACGACGAGGTCGTGCAGGCGACGACGGATGCCGCAGCGACCGCTGCGCGTGGCGCCACCGCCGCCTTCCTGGCGAGCAAGCAGCTGGTCGCCAGGATCCGCGACGAGCGCCTGGCGCTGTGGGAGTCGATCGATCTCGAGAACGCCGCCCAGGCCGCCCTGTGCGACACCGACGACTACCGCGAGGGGTTCGCGGCGTTCCAGGAGAAGCGCACGCCGGAGTTCCGCGGCCGCTGAGTCGCATCCGCTTACTGCGGCAGGACGGACGAACGCAAGGCCGTCGCCGATGTCGGATGCGGATGCGAGACTGCCTGCATGTTGCTCTCGGAGCTCGTCTCCACCGCCGAAGAGGTCACCGCCACCGCATCGCGCCTGGCGAAGATCGACGCCGTGTCCCGGCTGCTCGCACGCGCTGACGCTGCCGACGTGCCCGCCCTCGTCGGGCTGCTGCTCGCGACGCCGCGACAGGGACGGCTGGGTGTCGGCTGGCGCGGAGTGGCGGCGCTCGACGTGCAGCACGCTGCCGAGCCCTCGCTGTCGATCCGTGATGTCGATGACGCGTTCGAGGCCTTGACCGGCTCGTCAGGGTCGGGGTCGGCCGCGGCGCGTTCCGCGATCCTCTCGGCTCTCGCGTCGCGAGCGACGGCTCCCGAATGGGACTTCCTGTCGCGGGCCATGCTCGGCGAGCTGCGCACGGGCGCGCTCGGCGGCGTCCTGCTCGATGCCATCGCCCGTGCCGCGGATCGCCCGGCGGCATCGGTGCGACGAGCAGCAATGCTCTCCGGCGACCTGGGCGAGACCGCCGTGCTCGCACTCACCGGCACGGAAGACGAACTCGATGCGGTCGGGCTGGTGGTCGGTCGCCCCGTGCTGCCGATGCTCGCATCGACCGCGGCCACCCCGACCGCCGCGCTCGACATCACCGGCACCGCGTCCGTCGAGTACAAGCTCGATGGCGCGCGCATCCAGGTGCATCGCCAGGGAGACGATGTGAGCGTCTACACCCGCAGCCTCGCCGACATCACCCACCGGGTGCCGGAGATCGTCGAGATCGTGCGCGCGCTCCCCGCACACGATCTGATCCTCGACGGTGAGACGCTGTCACTCGACGAAGACGGCGGCCCTCGGCCGTTCCAGCAGACGATGTCGCGGTTCGGGGCGGACGTCTCGCGCGAGCTCGTGCTGCGGCCCTGGTTCTTCGACATCCTGCACGTCGACGGACGCGATCTGCTCGACGAGCCCCTGTCCACCCGCCTGACCGAACTCGAGAGGGTCGTCGGCGAATGGCGTATGCCGGGCATCGTCACCGACGACGCCGAAGCGGCCGAGCAGCTGTCGCGCGAGGCTCTCGCCGCGGGCCACGAGGGGGTGCTCGTCAAAGGGATCGATGCGCCCTACTCGGCGGGACGCCGCGGCAAGTCCTGGGTCAAGGTCAAGCCCGTGCTCACCTACGACCTGGTCGTGCTCGCCGCCGAATGGGGGTCGGGGCGGCGCCAGGGGCTCCTGTCGAACCTGCACCTCGGCGCACTCGACCCGAGCGGCGAGTTCGGCGAGCCCGGCGGTCTCGTCATGGTCGGCAAGACGTTCAAGGGGCTCACCGACGAGCTGCTGCGCTGGCAGACGGAGAACTTCCCGCCGCTCGAGACGAGGCGCACGCAGGGCGCGGTGTTCCTGAGACCGGAGTTCGTGGTCGAGATCGCGATCGACGGCGTGCAGCGCTCGCCGCGATACCCCGGAGGCATCGCGTTGAGGTTCGCGAGAGTCAAGGGCTATCGACCCGACAAGAACCCCGCCGACGCCGACACGATCCAGACCCTGCGGGCGCTGCTGCGCGGGTGACTCTCGTCAGGCGGACGGAGCGAGACCGAGGTCCTCTTCGCGCACCGTGCCCTGGAACGACCAGGGGAAGTTGATCCACAGGTCGGTGTCCTTCCAGGCGTAGTCGGGCTGGATGATCGTCGACGGCTTGGTGTAGATCGTGACCGAGCGCACGTCGGCGCCCTTGTCCTTCAGCAGCTGCACGGCGAGGGCGAGCGTGCGACCCGAATCTGCGACGTCGTCGACCAGCAGCACGCGTCGACCGTCGAGATACGCCATGTCGAGTTCGGGCGGCAGCACCTCCGGCGCGTCGCGCACCGTGCCGATGCCGGTGTAGAACTCGACGTTGATCGCACCGCAGTTCTTCGCTCCGAGACCGTAGGCGATGGCACCGGCAGGCAGCAGACCGCCCCGCGCGATGGCCACCACGACCTCGGGCATGAAGCCGCTGTCCAGGATCCGGCGCGCGAGGTCTCGCGTCGCGGATCCGAAGCCGTCCCAGGTGAGCGTCTCGCGCTCGATCGATGCATCCGTCATCGTCTCATTCTCCTGCACCACCACTCGAACTCCCGCCACGCCGTCGCCTCAGCCGAGGCGGGTGACCTCGACCGAGACGAAGAGCTCGGAGGCGCTGGGTCCCGCGTACACCCCGCGCAGCGGTGCGACATCGGCGTAGTCCCGACCGTGGCCGACATAGACGTGCGATTCGCCGATGTCGACGAGGTTGGTGGGGTCGTATCCGCGCCACTCGCCGGAGTACCACTCCACCCAGGCGTGCGACTCCCCCGTCACAGCCTGTCCGATCGCGGCCGTCGGATCGGGATGCAGGTACCCCGACACGTAGCGCGCCGGGATCCCCGCGGCGCGCAGCACGCCCAGCGCCACATGAGCGATGTCCTGGCAGACGCCGGACCGGGTGGGCCACGCGTCGCGGGCGGTCGAGCTCACGCCGGTGACGCCGCTGCGATACTCCATGGCCTCCCCGACGGTGCGGCAGATCTCCCGGGCCGTCTCGTCGACGCCACCACCCTCCGCTTCGATGTGCAGGGCGAGGTCGCGCATCTCGTCATCGGGAGCGGTGGCAGGGGTCTGCGCCACGCATTCCGCGAGTTCGAGCGATTGGGGTATCCGGGCTGCCAGTTCGTCCCAGTCGATGTCCGCCTCTCCCGTCGGCAGCGGCCTCACATCCACCACGCTCGTCGCGGTGACCGAGAGCATCTGATGCGGGGTCAGCAGCTCGAACGTCGAGACCCGGGTGTCCCAGTAGTCGGTGTACGAGTGCTGGGTCGCGGTCGGCGATATGTCGAGCGTCGCCTGCAGCACGAACTGTCCGTCCCGGGAGTGCGGCAGCATCCGCGCCTCGTTGTACGACGCCGTCGCCGGCTGCTCGTAGCGGAAGCCGGTGCGGTGAACGATCTTGAGCCGACTCACAGCGCCTCTCCGATCCACACCGGCATCGCGATCGAGGGGAAGTACCGCTCCCTGATCGCGTCACTCGCCACCGACATCCCCACCTGGACCTCCTCCATGCTCTCCGACAGCCGATGCACGGTGTCGCCGATCGGTCGGTACTCGAGCTCCGACCGCATGCGTCCCAAGACGCGATGCGCCCGATCGGGCACGCCGAACGCACCCGCCGGATCGATACCGCGCAGACACTCCTCGGCCTGGAGGATGCTCGAGAGCACCGATCGGGGGAACAGCCGGTCGATCAGAAGGAACTCCACGGCGGACGCTCCCGTGGGCACCGCCCGGTGGCTGCGCAGATGGGCTTCGTACGCCCCGCAGCTGCGCAGCAGCGTCGTCCAGCTCGGCCCGCCTGCCTCGGTCAGCGACCGCGTCGCCAGCAGCCGCGCCGTCATGTCCGCGCGCTCGATCGAGCGGCCGAGCACGAAGAAGTGCCAGGCCTCATCCCGGCTCGTCGAGGAGTCGACGACCCCGAAGGCCAGCGCCGACCGATCACGCACCCAGCGGAAGAACGGGTGCGTCTTGTCCGAGGCGATCCGCCGCGGCATCCGTGCGTTCGACTCGTTCAGCGTCTCCCAGAGGTCCGTCGAGATGATCTCGCGCGCTCGACGAGCGTTCTCCCGCGCCGCCGCGATCGAATGGGCGATCGACGCGGAGTGCTCACGATCCAGCGCGAGCAGCCGCACGACGTCGTCCCGGCTCAGCACGGTGCCGGCATCCGCCGTCGTCCCCATCACCGACAGGAGCGCCCGACATGCGGTGTCCTCCTCGACCCACGGATCCTCGAGCAGCAGCTGCAGGTGCACATCGAGGATGCGGGCGGTGCCGTCGGCGCGCTCGACGTAGCGGCCGATCCAGAACAGCGCCTCGGCGATGCGACTCAGCATCCTGCGCCTCCCTGCTGCTGCTGTTGCTGCTGTTGCTGCTGTTGCTGCTGGTGGTGACGCAGGTCCAGGTCCTCGTCCTGCGGAGACGAGAGGAAGGGCGGATGCGGTTCCTCACGCGCCGGAGCGACCACGGCGATCGCCCCGGTCGCCAGCGACACCTCGTCTGCGGCGGCGGTCGGGTCTCCGTCCAGAGTCGACGTCGGCCCGGTGAAGAGCGACGGATCCAACACCCAGGTGTCCTTCGACCCTCCACCCTGGCTCGAGTTCACGACGAGCTGCCCCTCGGGCAGAGCGACGCGAGTGAGACCGCCGGGCAGCACCCAGATGTCGTGCCCGTCATTCACGGCGAAGGGTCGCAGATCGACGTGTCTCGGGCGGAATCCGTCCTCCACGAGCGTCGGGATGGTCGAGAGCTGCACGACCGGCTGGGCGATCCAGCCTCGGGGATCCGCCCGCAGCGACCGACGCAACTCGTCCAGCGTCTCGCGCGACGCGTCGGGGCCGACGACCAGCCCCTTCCCGCCGGATCCGTCGACGGGCTTCACCACCAGCTCGTCGAGCCTGTCGAGCACCTCCTCCAGCGCGTCCGGCTCCTCGAGCCGCCAGGTGTCGACGTTCGGGATCACCGGCTCCTCTCCCAGGTAGTAGCGGATCAGATCGGGGACGTACGTGTACACGAGCTTGTCGTCGGCCACGCCGTTGCCGACGGCGTTCGCGAGCGTCACGGTGCCGAGGCGCGCCGCGAGCATCAGCCCCGGTGCGCCCAGCACCGAGTCCGGACGGAACTGCTGCGGGTCGAGGAACTCGTCATCGACCCTGCGGTAGATCACGTCCACCCGCGTCGGCCCCGAGGTCGTGTGCATCCACACCCGACCGCCCGAGCAGAAGAGATCGCGTCCTTCGACGAGCTCGATGCCCATCATGCGAGCGAGCAGGGTGTGCTCGTAGTACGCCGAGTTGTGCACCCCGGGGGTCAGCACGACGACGGTCGGATCATCGACGCCGTCCGGCGCCGCCGCACGCAGCGCCTGGAGCAGCCGCCCCGGGTAGTCGACGACGGGACGCACGCGCAGGCTGGTGAACAGCTCGGGGAGCGTCTGCGCCATCACCCGGCGATTCGCGAGCACGTAGCTGACGCCGCTCGGCACGCGCACGTTGTCCTCGAGCACGCGCCAGGCTCCGAGCTCGTCGCGGATGACGTCGATCCCCGCGACATGGATGCGCACGCCGTTCGCTCCGACGATGCCGGCCGCCTGACGGTGGAAGTGCGCGGAGGAGCTGATCAGCGACGAGGGGATCACGCCGTCCTGCACCGCATGCTGCCGGCCGTAGACGTCGGCGAGGAAGGCCTCGAGCGCACGCACCCGCTGCTTCACCCCCGACTCGACATAGCGCCAGTCGTCGGCGGCGACCACGCGAGGCACCACGTCGAGCGGGAACGGACGCTCCTCCCCGGCGAAGTCGAACGTCACGCCCTGCGCGAGGTACGAGCTGGCGAGCGCGTCGGTCCGTGCTCTCAGCTCGGCGTCGTCCATGCTCGCGAGCGCGGGATACATGTCCTGATAGGGCAGGCGCACTCCCCCACCACCGGGCTGCGCATCGGCAGGGAACATCTCGTCCCACGGCGCGGCCCCCGCTCGCTGCGGCGACCGGCGCGAGGTGTATCCGTCGAACAGTGACTCCATGGCCGCATGTTTCCGTGTCGCGGTTTCGGCGGTGTTACGCGCGCAAGTCGGCGCCGCGTCGGCACGGGCGCGATAGGATCGACGCGTCCGGCGCTCTCCGACGCCGGTGCCTGAAAAAGAGGCACGAAGCTCCCCACGATGACGCGGGGGCGAGACACATACGGAATACGAACGTTCTCCGTCCCTGTCTCGAAAGGCTTTCGCATGCCCTCCGTCTCCGCGCACGTCGCACTCACTCTCGCCCAGCACATCGACGCCGTCTTCGGTGTGATGGGCAACGGCAACGCCTACTTCCTCGACGCGATCGAGACCCAGACGGATGCCGTCTTCACGGCCGTCCGTCATGAGCAGGGCGCAGTGGTCGCCGCCGATGCGCACTTCCGCGCGTCCGGCAGGATCGCCGCGGGCACCTCGACCTACGGCGCCGGTTTCACGAACACCCTCACAGCACTCGCCGAGGCCGTGCAGGCGCATGTCCCCCTCGTGCTGGTGGTGGGCGATGAGCCGACGTCCGGCCCTCGTCCGTGGGACGTCGACCAGATCGCCCTGGCCTCGGCGGTCGGTGCCCGCACCTATACGGTCGGGCACGCGGATGCCGCAGCCACCACCGTCATCGCGATCGAGCACGCACTGACCTACCGCGTGCCCGTCGTGCTGGCGATCCCCTACGACGTGGCCTCACGCGAGGCCGGCCCGGTGCCCGAGGCTCCGCTGCCGCGCATCCCCGCGCCGCTCGCGCCGCGCGGCGAGTTCGCCGAGGGCACGCTCGACGAGATCGCCCAGGCGCTTCACGGAGCATCGCGCCCCTTCCTGCTGGCGGGTCGCGGCGCCTGGCTCGCGGGGGCCGGTGCGGCGCTCGGCGAGCTG
Source organism: Microbacterium sp. 1.5R (assembly GCF_001889265.1). NCBI lineage: Bacteria > Bacillati > Actinomycetota > Actinomycetes > Micrococcales > Microbacteriaceae > Microbacterium > Microbacterium sp. 1.5R. The sequence continues at coordinate 1,013,914 of NZ_CP018151.1, read as the reverse complement.
GCGACCCTCACCGGCGCTCTGACGGCGTCGTCGGCGCTGGGGCGCGGTGTCTTCCCCGACACCCGGTTCGACCTCGGCGTCACGGGAGGATTCGGGGCCGACGGCGCCATGCAACTCGTGCGCACCGCCGATGTCGCCGTGGTGTTCGGCGCCTCGCTGAACCAGTTCACGATGCGATTCGGCGAACTCTTCGCACCGGGCACCAGGGTCTTCCAGATCGACATCGCGCCCGCAGCCACGCACCCGCACGTCGGCGGCTTCGTGCGTGCGGATGCTCGCGTGGCGGCCGAGGAGCTCGTCGCCCGGGTCGGCTCGCTCGGCTCCGGCGCCGCCCCTGAGAGCGGTTCTGCCGAGCACGGCCTCGGAGCGGAGGCACACCGCACCGAGACTCCGACTGTCCAGCACGGCGAGTCGCACCCGGCATCCGACGCTGTGCCCGCACAGCCGTGGCGCGAGACGGTCGACGTCGAGGCCGCACGCGCGTACGACGAGGGCGACGAGCTCGCTCCCGACGGACGCCTCGACCCCCGCTCCGCCGCCCGCCGCATCGCCGAGCTCCTGCCCCCCGACCGCGTCGTCGTCTCCGACGGCGGCCACTTCATCGGCTGGGCGAACATGTACTGGCCGGTCGAGGCCCCCGACCGCATGATGATGGTCGGCACCGCCTTCCAGTCGATCGGGCAGGGCTGGCCGAGTGTGGTCGGCGCAGCCCTCGCCCGCCGCGAGTCGACCGTCGTGCTGACGTCGGGCGACGGCGGCGGACTCATGGCGATCGCCGACCTCGAGTCGGCAGTGCGCGCGGCAGCGGGTCGAGGCATCGCCGTGATCTGGAACGACGCCGCCTACGGTGCCGAGGTCAACCTCTACGGGCTCAAGGGGCTCGCCGAGGGCCCGATGCGCATCCCCGAGGTCGACTTCGCGGCGTTCGGTGCCGCGGTGGGCGCGGAGGGCGTCGTCGTGAAGACGCTCGCAGACCTCGATCGACTCGCCACATGGACGCAGGAGGATGCTGCGACGCGGCGGTTCCTGCTGCTCGACCTGCGCATCTCGGGTGACGTGATCGCGCCCTACCAGCAGGAGATCATCCGCGTGAATTCCTGACCTCGCCGAGTCGCTAGGCTCCTCGTCATGACCGAGAATTCCGGAGTCCTGCGATACAGCGCATTCGCCGCGACGCCCGACGGCGGCAACCCCGCGGGAGTCGTACTCGATGGCTCAGATCTGAGCGACGAGCAGATGCAGCGGATCGCCGTGGACGTCGGGTTCTCCGAGACCGCCTTCCTCGTCGCACGCACCGACGGCGACGGTGTGCCGCGCTACCGGGCGCGTTACTGGTCACCGGCGGCTGAGGTGCCGTTCTGCGGACACGCGACCGTCGCGACGGCGGTCGCCCTCGCTGAACGCGACGGGCCGGGCGATGTCGTGTTCGACACGAACGCGGGCGCTGTGACGCTGCGCTCGACGGTGGATCGGGATGGCGCGGTGACCGTGTCGTTCACGAGCGTCGAGCCGCAGGTGCGCGATCTCGACTCCGACGTGCTCGACCGGTTCCTCGCGCTGCTCGGACTCACCCCGGCGGATCTCGATGAGCGCTTCCCCGCCAAGGAATCGTTCGCCGGCAACTGGCATCCGATCGTCGTGCTCCGTGATCGGGAGCTGTTCGATCAGTTCCGCTTCTCGCCCGCCGAGGTCGCCGCACTCATGCGCGAGCAGGGGTGGTTCGGCACCTCGACAGTGCTGCACGCGGCGAGCACCGCCGACTTCGATGCCCGCAACCTCTTCCCGGTGGGACGGATCACCGAGGACCCGGCGACGGGCTCGGCGGCTGCATCGGTCGGGGCGTATCTGCGCGACCTCGGACACCCGGCGACGACCGTCCGCATCCATCAGGGCGCTCACGTGCATCGTCCGAGCCTCTTGACCGTGACGATCCCGCCGACCGGCGGAATCGAGGTCTCCGGCGGGGCGTTCCTCCTGACCTGAGCCCGTCGTCACACACCCGCTGCGTTAGCCTTCCGAGATGCCTGCCATCCGCAACATCGCCGTCGGCCTGCCCGTCAAGGACGGACACCTGCTCGCGCTCGAAGGGCACGACGCCTCGCGCGGCCTGGACTTCCTCCGGGCGATCGGCGGCGGGATCGAATTCGGTGAGACCGCCGCAGAAGCTCTCGGTCGCGAGTTCATGGAGGAGCTCGGCGTCACTCTCGAGGGCGCCGAGCCACTCGGCGTCTTCGAGAACATCTTCACGTACGAAGGCGCGCCCGGTCACGAGATCGCCCATGTGTTCGCGGTGACATCCGCCGAGCTGGATGCGGTGCCCCTCGACGCCGAGCTTCACATCCTCGACGAGGGCAGCCCGGTTCGCTGGGTGCCGATCGACGACATCCGTGCCGGCACCCGCGTCCTGTTCCCCGAGGGCGCACCGGAAGCGCTGCTCACCCTCGTCGAGCGCGTCCGGTGAGCGTCCGGATCACAGCACGTCAGGACTGCGCGCCGTAGTCGGGAAGCTCCTGCAGTGTCCAGGTGTTGCCGTCGGGGTCGTCGAAGGTGACGAAACGGCCCCACGCCTGCTCATCGACCCCCTGCGCCTCGACGCCGAGGCCCTTCAGGTGCGCCAGCGCCTCATCGGCATCCGGAACGACCACCTGGATCGTGTTCTGCTGCCCAGGGAGCAGTCCCTCGCCCAGGTTGGTGCCGAAGGCGATCGAGCAGGCCGACCCCGGCGGTGTCATCTGCACGAACCTCAGGCCCTCGTAGGGCACCTGATCATGATCGGCGTGGAAGCCGATCCTCTCGTAGAACTCCTTCGACCGGTCGACATCCGAGACCGGGACGAAGATCAATTCGATCTTCCACTCCATCGCGCATTCCTCCTGTCGGGGCGCCTTCGCCCATCGGCCCTCAGAGTACGCGGGGCCTCCGACACCCGCCAGAGGCTCTCGCCGGAAGCAGTCTGCGCTCGTCACTGACGCCCGATGGGGAGGAGATCTGCGATCGGGAGGGCGCACTGCGCAGGAAGCACCTCCGGATCGCAGATCCCCTCCGGATCGCAGATGCCCTCCGGATCGCAGGCTCAGGATGCCGGCAGCAGCGCCCCCTCGAAGAACGACGCCAGCTCGTCCGTCGCGTCGAGGGGCAGGATCGCGGCGACGTACTGATCGGGCCGCACCACGACGATGACACCGTCGCGCGACAGCTCCCGCGCCTCGAAGATGTCGGTCTCGGTCCACTTCGACGGGCCGGCCGCGTAGACCTTCTCCCAGTCGGTGAGCCCGAGCGGACCGGTCTTCGGCTGGAACAGCGCAGGCGCCGAGGTGACCTCGACCTCCTCGTGCGGCTGCTGGTAGATCGCCTTGACGTCGAAGACGGCATCGGTGTCGGCATCCGCAGGCGTGAACCGGGAGAGCACCGGAGCCGCCGACTCGGCCCACGCGTCGAGCGTCGCCGCATCGCGACCCGCGAACGCGTAGACGCGCCAGCGCCCGTCCGCCTTGGCGTGGTGCCCGAGATGGATCGCGTTGCCGTCGCCCACCCGCACGACCTCGGCCGACTTGAAGCGCTTGCCGAGGGGGAAGCCGCCCGCGAGTGCCTGATGTGCGTCCGAGCCGGTGATCATCGACGAGGTGTACTGCGTCATGAAGCCGGAGGGGAACTCCGCCGTCGCCAGGTAGTACGTCGCGAGGTCCGTGGGGTCGGTGATCTCCGACGGCTTGCGCGCCATCAGGGTCGACCACTCCCGATCGAAGTCGATGAGCTGCTGCGCGACCGGCCGACGCTCAGCACCGTAGGTCGCGAGCAGCGCCTCGGGCGCCCGACCGGTCAGTACCGATCCGAGCTTCCAGCCGAGGTTGAATCCGTCCTGCATCGACACGTTCATGCCCTGGCCGGCCTTCGCGCTGTGGGTGTGGCAGGCATCGCCCGTGAGGAACACGTGCGGCGTGCGACCCGACCCGTCGATCACGTCGTCGAACCCGTCGGTGACCCGGTGGCCGACCTCGTAGACGCTGTGCCACGCGACCTCCTTCACGTCCAGCGTGTAGGGGCTGAGGATCGCGTTCGCCTTGGCGATGATGTCCTCGATGGGCGTCTGCCGCACGCGGTGGTCGTCGTCCTCGGCGACCTCGCCGAGGTCGATGTACATCCGGCTGAGGTACCCGCCCTCCCGCGGGATGTGCAGGATGTTGCCCGCCTCCGAGTTGATCGCGCACTTGGTGCGCCAGTCGGGGAAGTCGGTGTTCACGAGGACGTCCATGACACCCCAGGCATGCGCGGCGCTGCCGCCGACGTGCGTGCGGCCGATCGCCTGGCGCACGCCGCTGCGTGCGCCGTCGCAGCCGACGACGTACTTCGCGCGGATCGTGCGCTCTTCGCCGGTCCGCTCCCCTGCGACGTAGCGCAGGGAGACCTCGACCGGGTGCTCGCCCTCGTCGTGCACGGTGAGTCCGGCGAATTCGATGCCGTAGTCGGGCGCGATGCGGCCGGGACCGTTCGACGCCGCCTCGGCGAAGTAGTCGAGCACGCGTGCCTGGTTGACGATGAGGTGCGGGAACTCACAGATGTCGTAGGCGTAGTCCGCCGTCCGCGACGTGCGGACGATCTCGTCGGGCTTCTCGGGATTCGGACCCCAGAAGTTCATCCAGCCGATGTTGTAGGCCTCGGCGATGATGCGCTCGGCGAATCCGAACGCCTGGAACGTCTCGACGCTGCGCGGCTGGATGCCGTCGGCCTGCCCGAGCACCAGACGGCCCTCGCGCTTCTCGATGATGCGCGTGGAGATGTCGGGATACTGCGACATCTGCGCCGCGAGCAGCATGCCGGCGGGACCCGAGCCGACGATCAGCACATCGATCTCGTCAGGGAGGTCGGCGGGCCGGTCCGCGCCGAGCCCCGCGGCGTCCTTCACGCGGGGGTCTCCGGAGACATAGCCGTGGTGGTGGAACTGCATCGTCGTCGATTCCTTCCGGACTTCTCTGTCAGGTATTGCCTTCGAACGGCACTTGTTCTATATTCGAACACGACGTTCTACTATTGAACACAGCTTAGGGACGGTCGTCTCGAAACGCAAGGGAGCGCACGCATGCCCGAAGGCACTCCGGCCTCGCAGACCCTGAGCCGCGGCATCCGCATCCTGGAGGTTCTCGCCGATGCGCGGATCCCCCTCACGATCGACGAGATCGCGGGGCGACTCGACGTGCATCGCTCGGTCGCCTATCGCCTGCTGCGCACCCTGGAAGACCACCGACTCATCGGAAGGGACGCCTCAGGCGCCGTGACCCTGGGACCGCGCATGGCCGCGCTGGCAGCGGGCGTGGCTCACGATCTGCAGGCCGAGGCCATCCCCGAGCTGACCGCGATCGCCAACGAGCTCGGCATGACCTGCTTCCTCGGCGTGCTCGACGGCGATGACTGCATCACGCTCGCGAGCATCGAACCCCGCCACGCGATCGCGAGCGTCGCCCAGCGACCGGGCGCCAGGCACTCCGTCACGGTCGGAGCGCCAGGCAAGGCGATCCTCACGCAGCTCCCGGTGTCCCAGTGGCCCGGAGAACCGGGGGCGACACTGCGCGCAGAGGTCGACCGAGCTCGCGCCCGCGGATATGCGACGAGCCATGACGAGGTCATCCCCACCGTGCAGTCCGTCGCCGTGCCCCTCGTGCTGCGCGGCCAGCGGCCCGCGGCGATCGCGGTCGTCCACGTCGCGACCGCCCTCGACGACGCCGAGATCGCGGACCGCCTGAGGCGCTCGGCATCCGCGATCCGCGACGCGCTCGACGGCTGAGCGCTCGGCGGCGGAGAACCGGACCGACGCTCTCCTGCACACGCACGAACGCACGCCCGCCAGGCGGACGTGCGCTCGTGCGTGGATGCGGGTCAGGCCCTGGCGAGCCCGCGGATCGGGCTCACGGACTGCTCCTCCTCGTGATCCGGCCCCAGCGGGATGCCCGAGCGATCACGCAGCAGCAGCGTCGCCACGAGGCCGAGCAGCGTCATGCCGGCGAGGTACCACGTGACGGCCTGCGTCGAGCCGGTCGCCTGCACGATGGCGGTCGCGATGGTCGGCGCGAACGCACCGCCGGCGATGGCGCCGATCGCATACGAGATCGAGACGCCCGAGAAGCGGATGCTGGCGGGGAAGAGCTCGGTGTAGAGCGCCGCCTGCGGCCCGTAGGTGAAGCCGAGACCGATCGTGAGGATCGCGAGGCCGGCGAACAGCAGTCCGACCTGGCCTGTGTTCACGAGCGGGAAGAGCGTGAACACACCGACGAGCTGCATCACCCAGCCGATGATGTAGGTGGTGCGCCGACCGATGCGGTCCGACAGCCACCCGGCGATGAGCGTCGTGATGAGCCAGGTGACGGCCGAGCCGGTGACCGCCCACAGCACCGGTCCGCGCTCGAGACCGATCGGGCCCTCGGGGTTGGTGGCGTAGCCCTGGATGTATCCGCCGGTCGTCATGTACCCGACCGCGTTGTTTCCGGCGAAGACGAGGGCGGCGACGATGACGAGCAGGAGGTGCTTGCGGAACAGCTGCACGATCGGCATGCTCGCCTTCTCCTTGCGCTCGGCGAGCTCGATGAACACCGGGCTCTCCTCGACCTTGCGGCGCACGTAGTAGCCGACCAGGATCAGGACGACGCTGAGCAGGAACGGGATGCGCCAGCCCCACTGGATGAACTGGTCTCCGGGGGCGATCGCCGTCATCAGCGCCATCACTCCCGACGCGAGCAGCAGACCGAGCGGCACACCGATCTGGGGCGATGCGCCGAAGATCCCGCGCTTCTTCTTCGGGGCGTGCTCGACGGCCATCAGCACCGCACCGCCCCACTCGCCTCCGGCCGAGATGCCCTGCAGGATGCGCAGCAGCACCAGCAGGATGGGTGCGGCGATCCCGATCGCGTCGTAGGTCGGCAGGACTCCGATGAGCGCGGTCGCCGCTCCCATCAGGATCAGCGTCCACATGAGAACGGTCTTGCGCCCGAGCTTGTCGCCGTAGTGTCCCGCGAGGAACGCTCCGAGCGGGCGGAAGAGGAAGCTGACGCCGACGGTGGCGAAGGCGATCAACGCGCTGTTCGCGCCGAGCGGCTCGAAGAAGAGCTGCCCGAAGACCAGCCCGACCGCCGTGGCGTAGATGAAGAAGTCGTACCACTCGACCGTGGTGCCGACGACGGTGGCGAACACGACCCGGCGCCGATCGGCCGGTGTCGCGATGGTGCCGGTGGGTGTGAACCCAGCCTGTGACTGCCCGCTCATAGGGGTGTCTCCTTTGATTGTGACCGCATTGTCACGGCTCGCGTCCGAGGTGTGTCGAGTTGCTTGCCGAGGGGTGACACGATGATATATGATTTCGAATACGACGCACAAGGCGTCGACGTGAAGCGCGAGGAGGCGCCCCGTGACGGCATCCATGACCCGCCCCGGCAAGATCATCGCGATCCATCTGAGCTACGCCTCCCGTGCCGACCAGCGCGGCCGGCGCCCCGCAGCTCCCTCCTACTTCTTCAAGCCGGCGAGTTCCGTCGGTGTCTCCGGGGGCACGGTCGAGCGCCCGGCCGGCACCGAGCTGCTCGCCTTCGAGGGCGAGATCGCGCTCGTTATCGGCACCCCTGCCCGCCACGTCTCGCTCGATGACGCGTGGAGCCATGTCGGCTGGGTCACCGCCTCGAACGACCTCGGCCTCTACGACCTGCGCGCCAACGACAAGGGATCCAACGTGCGATCCAAGGGCGGCGACGGCTACACGCCTCTCGGCCCAGAGCTGATCGACGCCCGCGCGATCGACCCCGCGGCCCTGCGTGTCCGGGCCTGGGTCAACGGAGACCTGCGTCAGGACGACACCACCGCCGGCCTCATCTTCCCCCTCGCCCAGCTGGTCGCCGACCTCTCTCAGCACTTCACGCTCGAACCCGGCGACGTCATCCTCACCGGCACGCCGGCGGGTTCCTCCGTGATCGTCCCCGGCGATGTGGTCGAGATCGAGGTGGATGCTCCGGATGCCGAGGGCTCCCCCTCCTCGGGACGCCTGGTGACCACCGTCACGCAGGGCGATGTGCCCTTCGACGCCGAGGTCGGCTCGCTTCCCGCCGTCGACGACCTGCAGCGCACCGAGGCATGGGGCTCCCGCGAAGACGCGGGTCTGCCGCCTGAGGCCACGTCCGCGCTGTCCCCCGAGCTCCGCGCCAAGCTGTTGGAAGCTCCGACAGCCGGCCTCTCGTCGCAGCTGCGCAAGCGCGGACACCACTCGTGCTTCATCGATGGCGTCTCTGCGAACCTCCCCGGCAGCAAGATCGTCGGCACGGCCAAGACGCTGCGCTTCGTGCCGTTCAGAGAAGACCTGTTCGCGAGCCATGGCGGCGGATACAACGCCCAGAAGCGGGCGTTCGATGCCGTCGGCGAGGGCGAGATCATCGTGATCGAAGCGCGCGGCGACGCGACCACCGGAACGCTGGGCGACATCCTCGCGCTCCGCGCCCGCGCCCGGGGCGCCGCCGGAGTCGTGACCGACGGCGGTGTGCGCGACTTCGACGCGGTCGCCGAGATCGGCCTCCCGGTCTTCTCGCAGGGCGCTCATCCCTCGGTCCTCGGACGCAGGCACGTGCCGTGGGACTCCGACGTCACCATCTCGTGCGGCGGCGCCACGGTCCAACCGGGCGACATCATCGTGGGCGACGGCGACGGCGTCATCGTGATCCCTCCCTCGCTCGCCGAGCAGGTCGCAGACGATGCTCTCGCGCAGGAGATCGAGGACGCGTGGATCGCCGAACAGGTCGCCGCCGGACATCCGGTCGACGGCCTCTTCCCGCTCAACGCCGCATGGCGGGAGAAGTACGAAGCCGCCACCGGCACCGGTGCCGGCTCATGACGACGGTGGCGAACTCCAGCAAGTCGGAGCAGGCGTACGCCTGGATCCGCTCGCGGATCTCGGGACACGTCTTCGGCCCCGGTTACCGTCTGGTGCTGGGATCGTTGGCGGAAGAGCTCGGGATGAGCGTCGTGCCGGTGCGTGAAGCGATCCGCCGGCTCGAAGCCGAGGGCCTCGTGACGTTCGAGCGCAACGTGGGCGCGCGGGTGACCCTCGTCGACGAGAGCGAATACGCGCACACGATGCAGACGCTCGGGCTGGTCGAAGGCTCGGCCACCGCCCTCTCCGCTCCCTTCCTCGACGCCGAGGCGCTCGACGCCGCGGAGGCGGTGAACGAGCGGATGATCCAGATGCTCGGTCATCTCGACGCCCACGCGTTCACCGAGCTCAACAGGCAGTTCCATTCGCTGCTCTTCGAACCCTGCCCGAATCCGCACCTGCTCGACCTCGTGCACCGCGGCTGGGCGCGGCTGTCCGGCATCCGGGATTCGACCTTCGCCTACGTGCCCGGCCGGGCTCAGCACTCGGTCGAGGAGCACGCGCAGATCCTCGAGCTGATCCGAACGGGCGCCGACCCGCTCGAGATCGAGCTCGCCGCCCGCAACCACCGCCTGCGCACGAGGGACGCCTTCCTCGACGCGCTGCACACCCGTTCTCACCACAACTCAGGAGACGAGTCATGACCGATTCCCGCATCCCCGCAGACCTGCCCGACCACATCCAGCACTACATCGACGGAGCGTTCGTCGACTCCGTCGACGGTGACACGTTCGATGTGCTCGATCCGGTGACGAACAAGACCTACACGACCGCAGCCGCCGGCAAGAAGGCCGACATCGAGCTCGCCGTCGCCGCTGCCACGCGCGCGTTCGACGAGGGCCCCTGGCCTCGGATGCTGCCGCGGGAGCGCTCGCGGGTGCTGCACAGGATCGCCGACATCGTCGAGTCGCGGGATGCCCGCCTCGCCGAGCTCGAGTCGTACGACTCCGGCCTGCCGATCACCCAGGCGCTCGGCCAGGCCCGCCGCGCGGCCGAGAACTTCCGCTTCTTCGCCGACCTGATCGTCGCCCAGTCCGATGACGCCTTCAAGGTTCCCGGCAAGCAGATGAACTACGTCAACCGCAAGCCGATCGGCGTCGCCGGGCTCATCACCCCGTGGAACACGCCGTTCATGCTCGAGTCGTGGAAGCTCGGCCCCGCACTCGCGACCGGCAACACCGTGGTGCTCAAGCCCGCCGAGTTCACGCCGCTCTCCGCCTCGCTCTGGGCGGGCATCTTCGAGGAGGCCGGGCTGCCGCAGGGCGTGTTCAACCTCGTGAACGGCCTCGGCGAAGACGCCGGAGACGCCCTCGTGAAGCACCCCGACGTGCCGCTCATCTCGTTCACGGGCGAGAGCTCGACCGGACAGCTGATCTTCGGCAACGCCGCACCGTTCCTCAAGGGCCTGTCGATGGAGCTCGGCGGCAAGTCCCCCGCCGTCGTCTTCGCCGATGCCGATATCGAGGCGGCGGTCGACGCGACGATCTTCGGCGTGTTCTCCCTCAACGGCGAGCGCTGCACCGCCGGCTCCCGCATCCTCGTCGAGCGCTCCATCTACGAGGAGTTCGTCGAGCGCTACGCCGCCCAGGCGAAGCGCGTGAAGGTCGGCTACCCGCACGACCCGGCCACCGAGGTCGGCGCGCTCGTGCACCCCGAGCACTACGACAAGGTGATGAGCTACGTCGAGATCGGCAAGACCGAGGGACGCCTCGTCGCCGGCGGCGGCCGCCCCGAGGGCTTCGACGAGGGCAACTTCGTCGCGCCGACGGTGTTCGCCGACGTCTCCCCCGATGCCCGCATCTTCCAGGAGGAGATCTTCGGCCCCGTCGTCGCCATCACCCCGTTCGACTCCGACGACGAGGCGCTCTCGCTCGCGAACAACACGAAGTACGGCCTGGCCGCCTACATCTGGACGAACGACCTGAAGCGCGCCCACAACTTCGCGCAGTCCGTGGAGGCGGGCATGGTGTGGCTGAACAGCAACAACGTGCGCGACCTGCGCACCCCCTTCGGCGGCGTCAAGGCTTCGGGCCTGGGCCACGAGGGCGGCTACCGCTCGATCGACTTCTACACCGACCAGCAGAGCGTGCACATCACGCTCGGCGGCGCGCACAACCCGACCTTCGGCAAGAACTGAGCAAGGACCCGACATGACCGACAAGACTGCGAAGACGCTGACCTCCTCGGGCTACTACGTGAGCCAGGAGGCTCCGATCGAGACCGCCAACCCGATCGCGACGCCCGAGAGCACTCCCCCGGACGTGCTGCGCTGCGCCTACATGGAGCTGGTCGTCACCGACCTCGCGGCCTCGCGGGTGTTCTACGTCGACGTCCTGGGGCTGTATGTCACCGAAGAGGACGACGAGGCGATCTACCTCCGCTCGACCGAGGAGTTCATCCACCACAACCTCGTGCTGCGCAAGGGGCCGGTCGCCGCTGTCGCCGCGTTCTCCTACCGCGTGCGCTCAGCTGAGGATCTCGACCTCGCCGTGGCGTTCTACACCGAGCTCGGCTGCGACGTGCGCCGCAACCCGGAGGGCTTCGTCAAGGGCGTCGGCGACTCGGTGCGCGTGGTCGACCCGCTGGGCTTCCCCATCGAGTTCTTCCACCAGTCCGACCACGTCGAGCGCATGTCGTGGCGCTACGACCTGCACATCCCGGGCGAGCTCGTTCGACTCGACCACTTCAACCAGGTCACCCCCGATGTGCCCCGCGCCGTGAAGTTCATGCAGGACCTGGGATTCCGCGTCACGGAGGACATCCAGGACGACGAGGGCACCGTGTACGCCGCCTGGATGCGTCGCAAGCCCACCGTGCACGACACCGCGATGACCGGCGGCGACGGTCCGCGCATGCACCACGTCTGCTTCGCGACGCACGAGAAGCACAACATCTTGGCGATCTGCGACAAGCTCGGAGCCCTCCGCCGCTCCGACGCGATCGAGCGGGGCCCGGGCCGTCACGGCGTCTCGAACGCGTTCTACCTCTACCTCCGCGACCCCGACGGTCACCGTGTCGAGGTCTACACGCAGGACTACTACACGGGCGACCCCGACAACCCCGTCATCACCTGGGATGTGCACGACAACCAGCGCCGTGACTGGTGGGGCAACCCGGTCGTCCCGTCCTGGTACACCGAGGCCTCGCTCGTGCTCGACCTCGACGGCAACCCGCAGCCCGTCGTCGCCCGCACCGACGACTCCGAGATGGCCGTCACGATCGGTGCCGACGGCTTCTCGTACACGCGACCCGGCGACGACGAGGCCATGCCGGAATACAAGCAGGGCGAGTACAAGCTCGGCCACCAGCTCTGATCGATTCATCCGCAGGTTCGCACGCAGGTTCGCACACAGAGGAGAGACGGATGCTGTCAGCAGACATCGTCGCGCAGATCGCCGGAGAGCTCGCCGAGGCCGACCGGACCCACTCCGTGATCCCCCGGATCACCGCCCGGTACCCGGACGCGACGGTCGAGGATTCGTACGCGATCCAGGGGGTCTGGCGCGACTCGCAGATCGCCGCGGGACGCCGTCTCGTCGGACGCAAGATCGGATTGACGTCGAAGGCGATGCAGCAGGCCACCGGCATCACCGAGCCCGACTACGGGGTGATGTTCGACGACACCGTCTACGAGTCGGGTGCCGAGATCCCGGTCGACCACTTCTCGAACGTGCGCATCGAGGTCGAGCTCGCGTTCGTGCTCAAGCATCCGCTCGAGGGGCCCGACTGCACGCTCGACGACGCCCTCGCCGCGATCGACTACGCCGTGCCGGCGCTCGAGGTGCTGAACTCGCACATCGAGCTCGAGGGCAGGACGATCGTCGACACGATCAGCGACAACGCCGCCTACGGGGCCATGGTCCTCGGCGATGTGCACAGGCGCCCGGACGAGATCGACCTGCGATGGGTGCCCGGCGTGCTCTCGCGCAACGGCGAGATCGAGGAGACCGGAGTCGCCGCCGGCGTGCTGGGCCACCCCGCCACCGGCGTCGCCTGGCTCGCGAACAAGTTCCACCAGCACGGCGCGCGTCTCGAGGCCGGCGAGGTCATCCTGGCAGGATCGTTCACACGCCCGATGTGGGTGTCTCGCGGCGATCAGGTGCTGTGCGACTACGGACCGATGGGAACGATCGAATGCCGCTTCATCTGAGCCCCTCCTTCCGCGAGCATCTCGCCGCCTCCGATCGCCCGCTCATCGGGATGTGGGCGTGCTCCGGCAGTTCTCTCGTCACCGAGGTGGCTGCGGGCTCGGGCCTCGACTGGCTGCTGATCGACATGGAGCATTCGGCCAACACGCTCGAGTCCACGCTGCTGCAGCTGCAGGTCGTCGCCGCCTATCCGATCACCCCGGTGGTACGCGTGCCGTCCAACGACACCGTGGCGATCAAACAGGTCCTCGACCTCGGAGCACAGAACCTCATCGTCCCGATGGTCTCGTCGGCCGAGGAGGCACGCGCGGCCGTCTCGGCGACCCGCTATCCGCCAGAGGGCGTCCGAGGAGTCGGAAGCGCGCTCGCCCGCAGCGCGCGCTGGAACCGGGTCGACGGCTACCTGCGCGACTCGGCTCGGCACACCTCCCTCACCGTGCAGATCGAGACGGTCGCCGGGGTGGAGGCCGCCTCCGAGATCGCGGCGGTCGAGGGCGTGGACGCCGTGTTCGTGGGCCCGTCCGACCTCTCCGCGTCGATGGGACTGCTCGGCCAGCAGACGCATCCGGATGTCGTCGCCGCCGTCGAGCAGGTGTTCGCCGCGGTCGCGGCCGCAGGCACGCCCGTCGGCGTGAACGCCTTCGATCCCTCCGCCGCCGATGCGTACACCGCCGCCGGCGCGGACTTCGTGGCGGTCGGTGCCGACGTGGCGATGCTGGCACGCGCATCCGAGGCTCTGGCCGCCCGCTTCATCCCGGCATCCGACGACACGACCCGCGCCAGCTACTGACGCCTGCCGCTGCCCTCGAGTGGCAGGATTGACGGATGCAGAGCAGCGACGAGCCGTCATGATCCGCACCCTCGCAGCGATGCAGGACCGAGGATTCCGCTGGTTCTTCCTCGCCCGCGCCATCACTCTGATCGCAGGGTCGATGTCGTCGATCGCACTGGCCTTCGCCGTGCTCGAGATCGACAACGACGCACGCTCGCTCTCCCTGGTCCTGGCCGCCTTCACCGTCAGCAACATCGTCTTCCTGCTCTTCGGCGGCGTGATCGCCGACCGGCTGCCTCGCGCGCTGATCATCCAGTCCTGCTACGTCATCGACATCCTGACGGTGGGGGCGATGGCCGCCCTCCTGTTCAGCGGCACAGCCACGGTTCCCCTGCTCGCTCTGCTGTCGGTCGTGAACGGTGCGTCCACCGCGTTCGTGCTCCCCGCCATGCAGGGGATCATCCCGCAGCTGACCTCCCCCGAGCACCTGCAGCAGGCCAACGCGATGCTGTCGTTCGTGCGCTCGGCGACCACGATCGGCGGCCCGATCATCGCGGGCATCGTCGTGGCCGCGGCCGGCCCCGCCTGGGCCATGGTCGTGCAGGCGATCGGCTGGGTCATCGCGATCCCCGTCCTGGCGATGGTCCGACTGCCTCCGCCTGATCATGCGGGCGGAACCACGATGTTCCACGACCTCAGGATCGGGTGGCAGGAGTTCTGGAGTCGCACGTGGCTGTGGGTCATCGTTCTCGCCTTCATGGTGATGAACGCCATCCACATCGGCGCGTGGGGCGTCGTCGGTCCGTACATCGCCAAGAACGACGAACGGCTCGGCATCGCCGGCTGGGGGTGGGTCGTCAGCGCCGAAGGCGTCGGCATCCTGCTCATGACCCTCGTCCTGATGTGGTTCCCGCTGAAACGCCCCCTGCGCTACGGCATGATCGGCATGGCCGCGTTCGCGATCCCGCTCACCGTCCTCGGAGTGCACCCCGCGGTGGTGCTGCTCGCCATCGCCGCCTTCCTCGCCGGCGCCGGGGCCGAGGTGTTCAGCACCGGGTGGAACCTCGCGATGATGGAGAACATCCCGGGCGACAAGCTGTCCCGCGTCTCGAGCTACGACATGCTCGGCAGCTTCGTCGTGATGCCGATCGGCACCCTCGTCTACGGCTGGCTGATCACCCGCAGCGATGTCGAGACGGTGCTGGTCACCTCGGGGATCCTCTATGCCGTGCTCGCCGCCGTGACACTGGTGGTACCGAGTGTCTGGCGGATGGGCCGCCCCTCCGATGCACTGTCCCCGCGCTCGGAGTTGGCGGATTCATAGCAATCCGGGCGAGACTGTGGGCATGACCTTCGCCGCGCTCCAGCCGCTCGCAGACCGTGCCGCACTGTTCTCCGCCCTCCGTCAGGACTCCCTGGCCACCGCCCTCGAGGACCTCGGTGACAATCGATGGGATGCCGACATGGCGGCGGGCACCCTCACCTTCACCTCGAGCGCCGATGCCACGCGCCGGCTCGTGGCCCGCGCCCACCTCGTCGCGACGATCGCCCCCGGTCCCCGCTCGCTGCTCTGGGCGTGGGCGCACCCGCAGGGCGACCCTGCCGGCATCGCCGGCCAGCTGCGCGATTACGGCAGGGAGCACGGCATCCCGGAGCTGAGCGAGCAGGAGCTCCCCTTCCCCGTGGACGCCGCCGGCGACGCCGACTGGATCACCGCAGCCGCCCACACGGTCGGCGCGGTCGCGGTCGAGCTCACCGGTCGAGCGCCCTACCACCTCGCGCCGGTCGGCGGCGGCACGTACGCCGTCTTCCTGCTCGATGCGCCGCTCCCCGCCCTGACCGTCGCCGCAGCCTCCATCGCCCTTCCGCGGATCCTCTCGGGCCTGGCTCTGCCTGATGCCCGGACGGCGGTCTGGGACGCCGCCCGTCTCGCCGGGTGGAACCTCACGTGGACCGACGAGGCGTTCTCGGGGGCCACGGTCGCCGACGGCACGGGCACTGCGACCTTCCGCTTCGACGAGCAGGCTCGCATCACGAACATCGAGAGCAGCCTGCACCCCCAGGGCTGAGCTCTGATGATGCCGGCGCGTCAGCGACCCATCCGCTGGCGCGCCGTCTTCATGCCCGGCCCCACGGGGACGTGCGCGGTCGCCGCCGCGAGTCCGAATGCCGGCATGTCGACGTAGACGGCCTCCAGATCCGCTGTCGGCACCTGATAGGTCTCATGCCACACGCCGACGCTCCCCGTTCCCTGCAGCGTGCGCATGAAGTCGCGCCAGGGCTGCAGATGGGGTGCGTCGCGGTCGGCGGCGAACCGCTGCAGATGCTCCGGACTCTCCCAGTACGACAGCAGGATCGTCGTGCGACCGAACCAGCTGTGCACTCCGAGCATCCCCGCCTCCGGGTGCGTCACGAGATGCTGCAGCATCGGGGGCATCTTGCTGGCCGTCCGCCACACCCTGCCGAGCTGCCACCACCGATTGGCTCGCATCCCGATCAGGAAGACCGTCACATCCGATCGTTCCGGAGCGGCGGTGAACCTGCCGGGGAAGACGTGCTGAGTCATGCGCTCTCCTTGGAACATCGTTACGTAACTGCGTTATGCAACAACGTTACGATAAGATCGATCCCATGGCAAGACCTCCCCTGTACGACGACGCCCTGCGCGACCGCCTGCTCGACGCGACGGCCGAGATGGTCGACGACAAGGGACCCGAGCGGATCAGTCTCCGCGACATCGCACAGAACGCCGGCACCTCGACCTCAGCGGTCTACGCGCTGTTCGGCGGGAAGACCGAACTGCTCGTCGCGGTCATCGAGCACGGCTTCGCGTCGTTCGGCGAGGCGCAGGCCACGGCCGAACCGGAAGGGCTCCGCGCACTCGGATTCGCGTATCGGACGTGGGCGATGGAGAATCCCGCGCTCTACCGCCTCATGTTCGGCGGCGGAGTGGCGACCGAGGACTGCCGCCCCGCTGACGCGACCATGAGCATGGCGATGGCGCCGCTCGTGCGCGCGCTCGCGGCCCGCGTCGACGAACCGCAGGTCATGGCCGCCGCTCTCACCGTCTGGGCGCAGGTGCATGGAGCCGTGAGCCTCGAACTCGCCGGGGTCACTCCCCCGCTCGTCCCGTGGGACTCCGTCTACGGCACCGTGGTCGATGCGGTCGAACGCGCGTTTCCCGCACGCTGATCCCCACCAGGCTCCGCAGGGAGATGCCGCGGCATCCGAGAGTGTGTGGAATTCTGGTCAGATGAAGAACGGAATCGTCCGGTTCGCCGCGCTCTACGTGTTCAACGTCGCGGTGCTGTTGCTCATCGGCCTGCTGTCGTCGGGTGTCTCTGTCGGGTTCACCGCGCTGTGGGCGGCCGTCATCCTGACGCTCGCGGCGCTCTTCGTGAAGCCGCTGCTCACCGCGGCGTTCCGCAACGCGGCGGCGAAGTCCGCGGCCGATCGCACGAGAACCGGCGAGAAGGTCGTCCAGTACGTCCTCGTCTATCTCGTCGAGCTGCTCATCTGGGTGGCCGTCGTCTGGCTGAGCGGCGTCCGCGCCTCGGGCTTCTGGAGCTACGCGCTCCCGCCGCTCTTCCTGCTGTTCGGCTGGATGATCTACGACCAGGTCGACGACAGGCTGCGGGCGAAGGCCGGCGAGCTGTACGACGCCGTGCAGGGCAAGGTGTCGCGCCGCAAACCGGCGCCCGCAGCCTCCACGCCCGCCCCGGAGACGACCGCCGCCGCGGAGGCGCGGGAGGAGCTCCACGACGGTCTGACCCCGGAGCAGCGGCGGATGCTCGACGAGCTGGGCTGAACGCAGACGGTCCCGATCCCGGGCCTCACCCCGATCCGCAGGCGGATCGGACGGGGAAGTGCAGGGATCGGGACCGACGATGCAGATCGAGACCGGCGACGGTCAGACCAGGCGTTCCGCCGCCTCGACGACGTTGGTCATGAGCAGGGCGACGGTCATCGGACCGACTCCGCCCGGGTTCGGCGACACCCAGCCCGCGACCTCGGCGACATCCGGGTGCACGTCTCCGAAGACGAGGTTCTTGCCCGTCTCGGGGTCGGTCTCGCGGGTCACGCCGACGTCGAGCACGGCGGCCCCCGGCTTGACGTCCTCGGCGCGGATGAGGTGCTTGACGCCCGCGGCGGCGACGATGACGTCGGCCTCCCGCAGGTACCGCGGCAAGTCGACCGTGCCGGTGTGCGTGAGCGTGACCGTCGCGTTCAGGTCGCGTCGCGTCAGCAGCAGGCCGATCGAGCGACCGATCGTCACGCCTCGTCCGACGACCACGACGTGCTTGCCGGCGAAGTCGTAGCCGTTGCGCAGCAGCAGCTCGATGACACCGCGCGGCGTGCACGGCAGCGGGGTGTGGATCGGGTTGTTGACGTTGAGCACGAGTCGACCGAGGTTGGTCGGGTGCAGTCCGTCCGCATCCTTCGCCGGGTCGATCCGCTCGAGGATCGAGTCCGTGTCGATGTGCTTCGGCAGCGGCAGCTGCACGATGTATCCGTGGCAGTCCGGATCGGCGTTGAGCTCGTCGATCAGCGCCTCGACGTCGGCCTGGGTGGCATCGGCCGGCAGCTCGCGCTGGATCGAGTTCATCCCGATCGCCTCGGACTGACGGTGCTTCATACCGACGTAGAGCTGAGATGCCGGGTCGGCTCCGACGAGAACGGTCGCGATGCCGGGCACCACGCCCTTCGCCTTCAGCGCGGCGACCCGTTCGGTGAGCTCGGCCTTGATCGCGGCCGACGCCGCCTTGCCGTCGAGGATCTTCGCGGTCACTGCTGCAGGTCCGGGTAGAGCGGGAAGCCTGCGGCGAGCGCATCGACACGCGCACGGAGCGCCTCGACGTCGGCGCCGGGGAGCAGCGCGAGTGCGATCACGTCGGCGACCTCGGTGAACTCGGCGTCGCCGAAGCCGCGGGTGGCGAGTGCCGGCGTCCCGATGCGCAGACCCGAGGTGACCATCGGCGGGCGCGGGTCGTTCGGCACCGCATTGCGGTTGACGGTGATGTGGATGTCGTGCAGCAGGTCCTCGGCCTGCTTGCCGTCGATCGCGGCGTCACGCAGGTCGACGAGCACCAGGTGCACGTCGGTGCCGCCGGAGCGCACCCCGATGCCGGCATCCTTCACATCCTGCTGCGAGAGACGCTCGGCGAGGATGGACGCTCCGCGCAGCGTGCGCTCCTGGCGCTCCTTGAACTCCGGGGTGCCCGCGAGCTTGAACGCCGTCGCCTTCGCGGCGATCACGTGCATCAGGGGGCCGCCCTGCTGCCCCGGGAACACAGCCGTGTTGAGCTTCTTCGCGAGGTCGGCGTCGTTCGTCAGGATGAAGCCCGAACGGGGGCCGCCGATCGTCTTGTGCACGGTCGACGAGACGACGTGGGCGTGCGGCACCGGGTTCGGGTGGAGGCCGGCGGCGACGAGGCCGGCGAAGTGCGCCATGTCGACCCAGAGCAGCGCGCCGACCTCGTCGGCGATCGCACGGAAGGCGGCGAAGTCGAGCGTGCGCGGGTATGCCGACCAGCCGGCGATGATGACCTTCGGCTTGTGCTCGAGGGCGAGGCGACGCACCTCGTCCATGTCGATGGTCGAGGTCTCTGGGTCGACGCCGTAGGCGACGATGTCGTACAGACGGCCGGAGAAGTTGATCTTCATGCCGTGAGTGAGGTGACCGCCCTGGTCGAGGGCGAGGCCGAGCAGCGTGTCGCCGGGCCGAGCGATCGCGTGCAGCACGGCGGCGTTCGCGGATGCTCCCGAGTGCGGCTGGACGTTCGCGAACTCCGCGCCGAACAGGTCCTTGGCGCGCTGGATCGCGAGCTCCTCCGCGACGTCGACCTCTTCGCAGCCGCCGTAGTAACGACGGCCGGGGTATCCCTCGGCGTACTTGTTCGTCAGCACCGAGCCCTGGGACTGGAGCACGGAGACGGGCACGAAGTTCTCGGATGCGATCATCTCGAGGAACGTCTGCTGCCGTGCGAGCTCTCGGTCGAGGACCTGTGCGATCTCGGGGTCGACCTCGGAGAGTGGGGCGTTGAAGTAACGGTCGGTCATGACATGCTCCTCTGACAACGGATTCGAAGGGTGTACCTATCGGCCCAGGCGCGCGGTCGAATTCCGTGGTCAGTCGCTCCCCGGTGGTAGTCCACCCAGACGCCAGTCGCGACGTGAGAAAGCATAGCGGATTTCCCTGTGCTGCCGACTCTGCGCACGGTAGGTTTTGTTCATGGTCCTTCCCCATTCCATGCCCCTTGTTCCTCTTCCCGCTTCCTCCATCGCCGTGGATGGTCGGCTGCCCGTCTCCGACGGCTTGCGAGTCATCGGCGACTCCCCCGCGGCGGCCCAGCTGATCGACGCCGTCGCGCGCCGCAGCGGCATCCGGCTGTCGCACTCGACGGACAGCGACGGCGCCGGCGACGGCGTCGCGTCGACGATCGTCCTGCGGATCGACCCCACCACGGCCCCCGAAGGATACGGGCTCACAGTCGGCGACTCCGTCGAGATCGTGGGCGGCGACGAGGCAGGACTCTTCTACGGCATGCAGACGCTGCTGCAACTGCTCCGCGAGGACGACGAGGGATGGGCGTTCCTGCGCGCCGAGATCACCGACGCGCCACGATTCGCACGTCGCGGCGTCATGCTCGACGTCACGCGTCACTTCTTCGACGTCGATGAGGTCAAGAAGTTCATCGACAGCACCAGTGCCCTGAAGTTCAATCACCTGCACCTGCACCTCAGCGACGACCAGGGCTGGCGCATCCAGATCGACTCGTGGCCGAAGCTCACCGAGCTCGCCTCGTCCACGGCCTCCCTCGGCGACCCCGGCGGCTTCTACACGAAGGACGACTATCGCGAGATCGTCGCGTACGCCGCTGAGCGGCACATGGTCGTGATCCCTGAGATCGACCTCCCCGGTCACACGCACGCCATCGGCGTCGCGTATCCGGAGCTCGTCGAGGATCCGGTCATGAACGACAGCCTGATCGCCGAATCGGCGCGCCTGGGGCAGCCGCTCCCCGTCGCAGGCGAGCCCTATCTCGGGTGGGGCGTCGGGCACTCGAGCGTCCGCATCCATGAAGAGCGCACCTACGAGTTCGTCCGTGACGTCGTGCGCGAGCTCGCCGAGATGACCCCGGGTCCGTACATCCACATCGGCGGCGACGAGTCCCTCGGCACCCCGCAGGCGGACTTCGATCTGTTCGTCGAGCGCGCCACCGCGATCGTGTTCGAAGAGGGCAAGATCCCCGTCGCCTGGCACGAGGTGGGCGCAGCGAAGGACATCGCCGAGGGGACGATCGGCCAGTACTGGGGCAAGACGACACCCGAGGGATCGCACGCTGAGGAGGCGGCGCACTTCGTCGAGCGTGGCGGGGCGCTCATCATGTCGACCGCCGACGTCGCCTACCTCGACATGAAGTACACCGAGGATTTTCCGCTCGGACTCACCTGGGCCGCGATCATCGATGTCCGCAGGGCGTACGAGTGGGAGCCGACCGCTGTGCTCGACGTCCCGGAGTCCGCGATCCTCGGCATCGAGGCTCCGCTGTGGAGTGAGACCACCCGCACCCTGAGCGAGGTCGAGCAGCTGGTCTTCCCGCGGGCCGCCGCTCAGGCGGAGGTCGCGTGGTCACCGCACGACGCCGACGGCCGGGACTGGGAGTCGTTCCGCGAGCGACTCGGCGCACTCGCCCCGCTGTGGAAGGCTGAGGGCGTGGACTTCCACCCCGCAGACGAGATCCCCTGGAGCGAGCGATGACATCCGTTTCGACAGCGACGGGATCGGTCGTCATCCACTCGGCCCGACTGATCGACCACGGCGTCGAGGTCGCGGACGCCTGGGTTCGCATGGAACACGGGCGGGTCGCCGCTCTCGGCACCGGCCAGACGTGGGCCCCCGCCGATGAGGTCGTCGACGCGACCGTCGTCGCCGGGCCGGATGCCGTGCTCACACCCGGATTCATCGACATCCACTGCCACGGCGGCGCGGGAGCGTCGTTCGACGACGGGCCGGAGGCGATCCGCTCGGCTCGCGCTCTGCACCGCGCTCATGGCACGACACGATCGGTGATCTCCCTCGTCACCGCCCCCGTCGACGCCCTCGCTCGACGCGTGGCGCAGATCGCCGACCTGATAAAGTCGGATGCCGACATCCTCGGTTCGCATCTGGAAGGGCCGTTCCTCGACCCGGCGCACCACGGAGCTCACGAGCCGTCGCTGCTGCGCACTCCGACACGAGACGACGTCGCCCGCCTGCTCGACGCCGGCCGCGGGACGATCCGGCAGGTGACAATCGCACCGGAGCTCCCCGGCGGTCTCGAGGCGATCCGGATGATCGTGGACGCCGGCGCTGTCGCAGCGGTGGGACACACGAGTGCGGATGCCGCGACTGCGGACGCGGCATTCGAGACCGGCGCCTCCGTGCTGACCCACGCCTTCAACGCCATGCCCGGAATCCATCACCGAGCGCCGGGGCCGGTACTGGCGGCGGCGGCCGACCGCCGCGTGGTGCTCGAGGTGATCGCCGACGACATCCACCTCGACCCGCACGTGGTCAAGCTCGTGTTCGACTCGGCACCCGGTCGCGTCGCACTCATCACGGATGCCATGGCGGCTGCCGGCAGCGCCGACGGGCACTACGACCTGGGTGCAGTGAGCGTGACGGTCCTCGACGGCATCGCGCGCGCGGACGACACGGGATCGATCGCGGGGTCGACGCTCACCCTCGACGTGGCGCTGCGCAGGGCGACCGCGGCGGGCGCACCTCTCACGGAAGCCGTCCGGGCGCTCACCGAGACACCGGCGGGAGCGATCGGATACGGCGACCGGATCGGTCGCCTGGCGGTCGGGTTCGTCGCTGACGCGGTGCTGCTGAACGCACAGCTGCAGGTCGCTCGCGTGTGGATCGGCGACCGGCCGTAGCCCGGTGCGGGTGAGGGGCCGCCGTTCCCCAGATCGGCGACCCCGTCACAATTCCCCCCACGTTGCGAGAGCTGGCGGGCCGAGCGCTCCTCCCCCGAGGTGCCCGACCCACCATGCCGGTGCACTTACCCCTTGCACCAGCGCCTGAGCTCCGCCCCCCGGTGGAGCCCCATGGCTGTCTCTAGTGATGAGACGACGTCGACGCCGATTCATTACGCGATTTCTCAGATCTTTTTTCACGGTTCTTCCGCGCGCCCGACTGATCTGCCCGTGATCAGGTCTTTATTCGCCCCCGGTCTTCTGCGAGCACTTTTCGAGAAGGGGTGGCAAGCCTGAGAGATAGGAGAGAGAATGGAGATGACGCGTGATGAAAATGGGGTTCACGCGTCTCTTCATGTGGAGGCGCACTCGCGCTCCACGACAGATGGATGACAGTGGATCAGGACAGCACTTCACACGAGGAAACGATCGCCGACGCCGATCTCGTCCTGCGCACCCGCTCGGGTGACGCGGCGGCCTTCGGCGAACTGTGGAGGCGGCACTATCCCTCCGGCATGTCGGTCGCGCGATCGATCACGTCGTCGATCGACCCCGACGACCTCGTGCAGGAGTCCTACACCCGCATCTATCAGGCGATCATCAAGGGCGGCGGACCGAACGGATCGTTCCGCGCCTACCTGTTCACGAGCATCCGCAACACCGCCGCCGCCTGGGGCCGCTCTCGACGCGAGTCCGCCATCGACGAGCTCGACTCCGTCGCCGATCCCGACAGCACCGACCAGGCGGCCAACGAGGCCCTCGATCGCAGCCTGACCGCGCAGGCGTTCCGCAGCCTGCCCTCCCGCTGGCAGGAAGTGCTCTGGTACACAGAGATCGAGCAGATGAAGCCGCAGGAGGCCGCGACCCTGCTCGGCATGAAGTCCGGCGCCGTCTCGCAGCTGGCTTTCAGAGCGCGTGAAGGACTTCGCGAAGCGTGGATCCAGGCTCACCTCCGCAGCGCGGCCGAAGGTTCCGACTGCCGGTGGACCATCGAGCACCTGGGCGCCTACTCGCGCGGCAACCTCAGCACGCGAGACCACAACCGTCTCGAGCAGCACCTCGACCAGTGCGCACGCTGCATGATCGTCGCCGCTGAGGCGAAGGACGTCTCCAAGCGGCTGGCCCTCGTGCTGCTGCCCCTCGTCCTCGGAGTCACGGGTTCCGCAGGCTACCTCGCCACCCTCCAGGGTGGCGGTACGCCCATCGTCGCGCTCGCGGCCATGCCCTCGGGGATCACCGAGGGAGCTGTCGTGGCTGCGGGAGGCGGAACAGCCGCCGCCGGATCGTCGAGCGGCACCGGTGGAGGCGGCGCGACCGGCGCAGGCACAGCGACCGGTGGCGGAGCCGGTGGCACGGCGACCGGAGGCATCTTCAGCGGAGTCGGTGCGCTCGTCAGCGCAGGATCGGCGGCCCTCGTGGTCGCCGGCGTCGTGGCGGCCGCCACAATCATCCCGAGCCTCACGGGCGCGACGCCCGCGGCATCGATGCCGAGTGCGGGCGACAGCGATTCCTCGTCGATCAGTGCAGACGTCGGGCCCGACGAGTCGATGTCCGACGACAAGACGCCGATCGTCGATGAAGCGGAGACCGAGCCCGAGCCCGTCACCCCGCCCGTCGAAGCACCCGTCACCCCCCAGCCCGCTGAGGACATCGCGCCGGCGATCGTCTCACCCCCGGCCCCGACCGAGTCGACCGCGCCGGCACTGCCCGAGTCCACGTCCCCTCCCGTGGACGAAGAGCCCGACGACGAGAACCCCGACGGCGAGAACCCCGATGGCGAGGTCCCGGGCGAGAACCCCGGAGAGACCCCCGGCGGCGAAACCCCCGGCGAGAACCCCGGAGAAACCCCCGGCGGCGAAACCCCCGGCGAGAACCCCGGAGAAACCCCCGGCGGCGAAACCCCCGGCGAGAACCCCACGGAACCGGCCGCGCCGACGACTCCGATCGAAGTGAGCCTCGCGAGCATCTGCCTCGACGCACGCGCTGTCACCTATGTGACCGTGAATGTGTCCGGCGAACCGGGCGCGGACATCGAAGCGCTGCTCGGCGGACGCCGCGGCGGCGTCGACGGCACATCGCTGAGTGACGCAGGGACCGGCACGATCGAGTTGCGCCCCGGTCTCGTCCAGATTCTCCTCGGCGCGCCCCTCGAGGTCCACTACGTGACGGCGTCCGGTCCGATGCTGCCGACGACCACGAGCCTCTCGGCTCTCGGGGTGACCCTCGGTTCCGTGGCCCTCGCTCCCTCGTGCGGAGGGCCGGCTGCGGATCCCGCCGAGACGGTACCCTCCGAGCCGACTCCGGACGACGCGGTCGCGCCGATCCCCGAGCCGACGGACGAGGCAGCACCCGCTGCCCCGACCGAGTCCCCGGACGCCGAGGCGTCCCCTGAGACGCCGGCACCCGAGACGGAGGCCCCGGCCGCTCCCGTCGAGACCGGTCCTCCGGCAGAGCCCGTGACCGAGGACCAGACCGCCCTTCCGGCAGAGCCTGCCCCCGCTGACGACACCGCGCCCGCCGACGAGACCGCGCCGGTCGACCAGGTGGCCGCAGACGAGGCCGCGCCCGCGCTCTGACCCGCCATCGGCGGCGAATAGACTGGATCCATGTCCCAGGATCCCGCCTCCGTTCCCGGCGTCGACCGCCCCACCATCACCGCTCTCGACGTCGTCCGATCGGTCGTCCTGATCGTCGCAGTGGGCACCCTCGCCCTGTGGGGATTCGCCACCTGGCCCTTCCCGTACAACGTCATCCTCGGCATCGGGGCTCCGGTCGTCGTGATCCTGATCTGGGCGCTCTTCCTCTCGCCGCGACCCGTCCTGCGACTGCATCCGTTCCTTCGCGTCGTCGTCGAGCTGCTGATCTACGTCGGCGTCACGATCGCGTGGTGGCTGATGGACCAGCCCCTCATCGGCATCGCGTTCGCCGTGGTCGCCGTCGGCGCAGGCGTCGTGAGCGGCCGGCGTCGCATCCGATGAGCGCCCTCGACCTGCTCGTCGCCGCACTCGGCGACATCGTCGACACCGATGCGACGGTCCTCGAAGAAGCCCGCGCCGACAGATCGGGGCATGCGGCGCCCGGGCGGCCGCTCGCGGTCGTGCACGCCGAGACGGTCGAGCACGTCCAGACGGTGATGCGCATCGCGACCGAGACGGCGACCCCTGTCGTGGTGCGTGGCGCCGGCACCGGTCTCGCCGGCGCGGCGAACGGCGGCGAGGGCGAGATCGTGCTGTCCACTCGCCGGATGACCGCGATCCACGAGATCCGGGCCGACGACCTGCTTGCCGTCGTCGAACCCGGAATCCTCAACGCCGACCTCAACGACGTGCTCGCGGAGCACGGACTCTGGTGGGCGCCGGATCCTGCGAGCCGTGCGATCTCGACGGTCGGCGGCAACATCGCCACAGGAGCGGGTGGGCTGCTCTGTGCGAAGTACGGCGTCGTGCGAGACGCGGTCCTCGGTGTCGATCTGGTTCTCGCCGACGGCCGACTGCTGCACCTCGGCCACCGCAGCGTCAAAGGCGTGACAGGACTCGACCTCACCTCGCTCGTGATCGGATCCGAGGGCACGCTGGGCGTGGTCGTCGGCGCCACCCTCAAGCTGCGCCGACTGGTCGAGGGAACGACCTGCACCGTGACGGCCGTCTTCCCCGATGTGCGTGCCGCAGCGTCCGCCTCGGCCGCGGTCACCGCCTCGGGTGCGCAGCCGGCGATCATGGAGCTGATGGACTCCGCGAGCCTCGCCGCCGTCGCAGCCCTGCTCGACCTTCCCTCGCCCGTGACCGGGAGCGCCCAGCTGACGATCCAGACCGATGGTCCGGCGGCAGTGGCCGAGGCGACGATGATCTCCGACATCCTGACGGCTCATCAGGGTGTGACCGAGGTCTCCCATGACCGCGAAGAAGGAGAGCGCCTCCTGGCCATCCGGCGTGCCATGCACCCCGCCATGTCGGCGCTCGGCACGACCCTCATCGAAGACGTGTCGGTGCCGCGCAGCGCCATGCCCGCCATGTTCGACGAGATCGCCCGCATCGAGAAGGCCTACTCGATGGCGATCCCCACGGTCGCTCACGCGGGCGACGGCAACCTGCATCCGAACTTCATCTTCGAGGGCGCAGAGCCTCCCGCTGAGGTCTGGGCGGCGGCGGACGAGCTGTTCCGGGCCGCGATCGCGCTCGGCGGCACGCTGACCGGAGAGCACGGCATCGGAACGCTGAAGAGCCGCTGGTTGGCCGACGAGCTCGGAGACGACCAGTGGGAGCTGCAGCGTCAGATCACTCGGGTGTTCGATCCGCTGGGAATCCTCAACCCCGGCAAGGTCTTCGCTCCCGATGCCTGACATCCACGTCAGCGCCGCGGTCATCGTCGATGACGCCGGCAGGGTGCTCGTCGTGCGCAAGCAGGGCACGACGCGCTTCATGCAACCCGGCGGCAAGCCCGAGCCCGGGGAGACCCCGTCGCAGACGCTGATCCGCGAGCTGCACGAAGAGCTCGGCCTTCGCCTGGATGAGGGCGATCTGGAGCCGCTCGGCACGTTCGTCTCCGAGGCGGCCAACGAGCCCGGTCACCGAGTCGTGGCCGACGCGTTCTCGGTGTCCATCGCCGCGGCGGAGGTCGTCGTCCAGGCGGAGCTCGCCGAGCTGCGATGGATCACACCCGCGGATGCCGAGACGCTGCCGCTGGCGCCCCTCAGCGTCGAGCACCTGCTGCCGCTGGCGTGGCCGACGACTCGGCCCTGAGAGCCGACCGCGTCAGATCCCCTGCCAGCTCGGCTTGTTCGCGAAGGTGTAGCGGTAGTAGTCGGCGAGCTTCAGCCGGGACGCCGCGGCCTCGTCGACGACGACGGTCGCGTGCGGGTGCAGCTGGATCGCCGAACCCGGGAGAATGGCCGACAGCGGCCCCTCGACGGCATCCGCCACGGCCTGTGCCTTGCCCTCTCCGAAGGCGAGCAGCACGAGGTGCCGAGCGCGAAGGATCGTGCCGAGCCCCTGGGTGATGCAGTGCATGGGCACGTCGTCGATCGAGTCGAAGAAGCGGGCGTTGTCTTCGCGGGTCTGCTCGGTGAGGGTCTTCACGCGCGTGCGCGAGGCGAACGACGAGCCGGGTTCGTTGAAGCCGATGTGTCCGTCGGTGCCGATGCCGAGGATCTGCAGATCCACTCCTCCGGCCGCGTCGATCGCGGCCTCGTAGTCGTCACCTGCGTGCTGGATGGTGGCCTGTGCGCCGTTGGGCACATGGATCCGTCGCGGGTCGAGCCCCAGCGGCTCGACGACCTCGCGGGTGATGACCGAGCGGTAGCTCTCGGGATGAGCGGGGTCGATCCCCACGTACTCGTCCAGGGCGAAACCGCGCACCTGCGAGACGTCGCGACCCGCGAGCCTGTCTCGCAGCGCCTTGTAGACGGGGAGGGGCGTCGAACCGGTGGCGAGGCCGAGCACGGCATCCGCACGTCCGTCGATCAGCTCGACGATCTCGGCGGCGACGAGGGCGCCTGCCGCTTCTGCGTTCTCGACGATGACGACTTCAGCCATGGGAAACGGTCTCCTTAGAGGGGGTGGTTGCGCCGACGACCGCGGCCCCGAAGGCCGCGGCGGGAGAGCCGGCAGGGAGCAGTTCGATCCTGTCGTCCAGGTGGAGCGAGCGCATGAAGGGCGAGGCCTCGGCATCGGACCGGAGAGCGTCGCGGATGCCCGTGTAGAGCCTATCGCCGAGCGAAGTGAGGCCGCCGCCGATGATCACGCGTTCGACGTCGGCGGAGAGCACGAGCGCACGCACCGCCGCGGCCCCGCCGTGGAAGAGATCGGCGCGGAGCGCGAGCGCCCGTTCGTCACCGGTGTCGGCTGCGTCGAAGATGTCGCGCACCGGGAGCGCACCGGGACGATCCCAGGCTCGGGCGAGCGCGCCTCCGCCGCAGAAGGTCTCGATGCAGCCGCGCTGTCCACAGCCGCAGAGACGGCCGTTCGGGTCGACCGAGAGGTGCCCGACCTCGCCGGCCGTGCCTCGCGCGCCACGCCAGATCGTGCCGTCGACGACGATCCCCGCAGCGACCCCGGTGCCGAGGTTGAGATAGGCCATCGACCCGTCGACGCCGCGCAGCACCGCAGCCCCGAGGGCGGCCGCTTTCACGTCGTTCTCCACGCGGACGGGGATACCCAGCTGTCGACCGGCGCGCCCGGCGAGATCCAGGGACTCGACGCCGAGATTCACGGCATGGAGCACCCGACCGGTGTCGGCGTCGACCAGCCCGGGGATCCCGACGCCCACCGATCTGACCGACGAGCGAGCGAATCCTCCCTCGTCGGCGAGCGCATCGACCGTCTCGAGGATGCTGACGACGACTGCCTCCTCACCCCAGCCGGTGGGTCGGCGCAGGCGCGCCAGAATGCCTCCGTCCGCGGACACCGCGACGGCATCGATCTTGGTTCCGCCGACGTCCAGGCCCACTCGTATGGGCCGACCGGACAGGTCGACGGCGAGCGCATCCGTCATCGGATGGTGCCCCTGCTCGTCTTCGGCTCGTGGACGCGGTCGCTCCCGCCGGTACGGATCACGAGACGCCCAGCTGGCTGGACAGCACCATCACGGCGGCACCGCGCAGGACGATGTCGTCCTGGTGTGTGCGGCGGATGAGCGCGTCCTCGAAGACGCCCTCGAGCGTGCGCGCGTGCAGGGTCTCGACCGCGGCGTCGATCAACACGCCGTCGAGCAGATCCTCAGGACCCGAGAGTACGACCTCGGACAGATCGAGTGCCGCGACGATCGGGGCGATCGCGATGCCCATGCGGGTGCCCGCATCGCGGAGGATCTCGTCGCGCGATCCGGGGGCGTCTGCGATGGCGGGACGCAGCCGCGTCTCACTCAGCCACGCTTCGAGGCAGCCGTCTTTGCCGCACGCGCAGCGGGGTCCCCCGTCGGTGCCCACGACGACGTGGCCGATCTCGCCCGCTGCGAAGCGACTGCCGAGCAGCGGCTGGCTGCCGGTGATGACGCCGGCTCCGACTCCGCGACCGATCTTGATGAGCATGAAGTCGGCCTTCGCCTCGCCGAACGTGTACTCGGCGAGCACCGCGGCGTTGGCGTCGTTGCGCACGAGGACCGGCAGATCGAGATCGACGCCCAGCTTCGCCTCGAGAGGGAGATTGCTCCACCCGAGGTTGGGCGAGCTGAGCACGACGCCGTCAGGACGCACGACACCGGGGCTGCCGATCCCGACGCCGAGGATGGGCTGCGTGGCCGTCTCGGCGAGCGCTCGGGCCAGCTCCAGCGTGGCGGCGTAGGCGGCGTCGCCGTCTGCGCTCTCGGGTCGCGGCACCTCACGGCGCTCGAGCACGTCGCCGTCGAGGCTGAGCAGAGCGCCGACGAAGGCATGGGGGCCGGAGAGATCGATCCCGATGATCTGGTGCCCGACTCGATCGATGTCGATGAGGATCGGAGGCTTGCCCGGTCCGACCGTCTCGCGCACTCCCATCTCGACGACGATGCCGTCGGAGATGAACTCCGCGACGAGGTCGGAGATGGTGACCCGAGTGAGGCCGGTCTCGCGAGAGAGGTCCGCTCGACTCATCGCTCCCGAGTGATAGAGCGTCTGCAGCACGAGCGCGCGGTTGTGACCGCGAGCGTGTTCCGGGAGCACCTTCGAGCGAGAGCGCAGGTGGCGCCCCGGGCCGAAGGCGTGCGCGCTCGCGGCGACGTAATCTGGCGACGTCGAAGGACGCGATCCATCCGATACGGACATGTTTGTTAGTAGACCTTACGAACAAAAATTTCGCAACCCCTGCCACAGTTAGCACAGGGAGGGTTACGGAAACGTTACATTATGCCGAGAGTACTCCGGCGGCGGTGCCCGACGAGTCCGCCAGGCCTTCGACGAGGCCCGCGACTATCGCCTGCCGCGCCTCGCGTGTCAGAGGCTTCCCCGGCACTCCAGGACGCCTCTGCACGGGCGTCGGACCGTCGAGAGGACGATACCGCACACCGGACTCGGCGAGGCGTCTGAGGTGGACGGGAAGACGCCGCGCGAACCCCTCATACGAGGGTGGTTCGCCGCCGTCCCACAGCCGTTCGGCGATCGCTGCGAGACGAGGGAACATCGCGAAGTCGACCCGATCTCTCGTCGGGAGGTGCTCGGTCCACACGTTGGCCTGTCCGCCGGCCGCGCCGTCCTCGATGCGCAGCGTGTACGCCTGCTCGATCGGCAGCGGCGGGCCGACCCGGATCGGCTCCTCCGCCGACTCCGACTGGGGGTAGTCGAGATACACCTCGAGGTCGGGGCACGCGATCACGGGGATGCCGCGCCTCAGCGCCTCGCGCATCGCGACGGGACCCCGCCACGCGAGGATCCGCACACCCTCGGGGACATCGCCCTCGAGCACCTCGTCCCATGCCAGGGCGATGCGCCCACGGCTGCGGAGGTGGGCGACGAAATGATCGGTGAACCAGGGCTGCACGTCGTGGGGAGTCGCGAGACCGAGCTCGCCCATCCGCTCGCGCGCAGCGGCGCTCTGCGCCCACTCGGTGACCGGCACCTCATCGCCGCCGATGCCGATCCACGGAGAGTCGAAGAGGTCGCACAGGGCGTCGATCGCCGCGCGCCCGAACGCGAGGGCGTCATCCGTCAGCGCGAGGGTGCGAGGGTTCACGCCGAAGCGCGACCACGGCGCGACAGCGCGCTCGCTCGCATCCGTGTTGCCGAGCGCGGGGTACGCGGCGAGCGCCGCCTGGATGTGCCCGGGCAGTTCGACTTCCGGCACGACCGCCACGAATCGCTCCGCGGCGTAGGCGACCAGGTCGCGCAGCTCCGCATCCGTGTAATGACCCTCGTGCAGCCCCGGCACCACTGTGGCTTGCGGCCCGTGGCCCCGCTGTGTCTCCTCGCGGCGCGCGCCCACCTCTGTGAGCAGCGGATAACCCGGCACCTCGAAGCGCCAGCCCTGATCGTCGGTGAGGTGGAGGTGCAGCACCGTGAGATGGTGGTCGGCCATCAGATCGACGAGTCGCTTCAGGTCCTCGACCGGGCGGAAGTGCCGCGCGACATCGAGCATGACCCCCCGCCAGGTGTGAGCCGGAGCAGACTGCCATGTTCCTGCGGGGATCCGAGCGCGATCGAAGCCGGGCTCGCGCAGCTGCCGGAGCAGCGTGACGCCCCGGAACACGCCCGCCGCACTCGCCCCCGCGACGTCGATTCCCTCGGCCGTCACCGTCACGCGGAATGCCTCGGCGCCGACACGCCCTCGAGCGAACGGCTCCCCCGCGAGAGACTCGTCGATCCTCAGCGTGATCGCGGATGCCGCATTCCCGGTTTCGAGATGCTCGCCGAGACGGGATGCGCTCGCGACGAGCGCTTCCGGGGCCGACACCGGGGTGTGAACCGTCCACTCGAACGGCTCGGCAGCGGGATCGATCACCGACGGGATGTTCGGGACCGGGGCACGATGCGCGGCGGGCGTCATTCGCAGCGCTCGACCCGGTGTCGCACCGGACGCGTGTCCCGCCAGCACCACCGGCACACCGCCGACGAGCACCTCGTCGACGCCGATCGGCGCCTCGTGGGGAGCATCGAAGGTCGCCCCCGCCGTGATGGTCTCGGGATCGAACAGCACGAGGTCGGCCGTCGCTCCCTCGCGGATCACACCCCGCGGCGCGTCACCCCGGTCGAGGCCCAGCCGCATCGCCGGCGTGCCGGACAGGTGCTGCACAGCCTGTTCGAGGGAGAGCACCCCGAGTTCTCGCACGTAGTGCCCGAGGTAGCGCGGGAAGGTCCCTCGGCCCCGCGGATGCGGTCTCGCGCCGATCAGGATCCCGTCGCTGCCGCCGCTGTGCCGCGGGTGCCGCATGATCGTGCGGACGTTCTCCTCGTCGCCGATGTGCATCAGGATGCCGGTGGCCCCCGCATCCTCGAGGATCGTGTCCAGCACCACGTCGACCGAGCGCCTGCCGGACGACTCGGCGATCTCCGCGACGGTCCGTCCGACGAGGTCCGCGAGTTCGGGCGACGAGGTGCCGGAGATCTGGATGGCCGACCAGTCGGCACGCTCCCCGTGGAAACCGTCGCAGCCGATCTCCTCGAGCTCGACGCGGACGGTCTCGCGTCCGCTCTCATCGAGCGCAGCGAGGGTCGCGAGCAGGTCGCCGCTCTCGGCCAGTCGGCTCGGAAGCAGCGCCGCGAGCGTGGTGGCACCGGGAAGATAAGGATAGGTGTCGAGGGTCACGTCGACGCCGTCGTCGAGGGCATCATCGACCAGGGCCAGCAGCTCTGCCGCACGCCCGCGGTTCGGAGCGAAGTTCATGGTCGCATGCGTGAGATGGATCGGACACCCGGTGCGACGGCCGATGTCGAGCGCCTCCCGATAGGCGTCCAGGGCTCCCCCGCCGTAGCTTCGGGTGTGGGGCGCCCAGTAGCCGCCGCGTTCGGCGACGACTCGGCAGAGCGCTTCCAGCTCCGCCGTGTCGGCGTACATCCCCGGGGTGTAGGTCAATCCGCTCGACATGCCGAACGCGCCTGCGTCGAGCGCCGCGCCGAGGATGCCGGACATCGCTGCGATCTCCGCAGGTGTGGCCGCCCGGTTCTCGTGACCGACCACCATCATGCGCAGATTGCCCTGCGGCACCAGGACCGCGGCGTTGCCCACCGCGGCCGAGTCGATCGCAGCGAGCAGGTCATCCATCGAACGCCAGGGGACGGCGGGCGGCATGCCGTTCCAGCCCGCGATCTGAGCCGGGATCACCGCCGCCGTCGCGTCGTCCAGCGGGGCATAGCCGAGCCCGTCCTGGCCGAGCACCTCCGTCGTGACGCCCTGGAGGATCTTCGCGTCGTGGGCTGCTCCCTGCAGCACGGCCAGCTCGCTGTGCGCGTGCATGTCGATGAACCCGGGAGCCAGCACCCGCCCCGCCCCCGCGACCTCCACCGCATCCGCCGGCAGTTCCAGGACCCTCTCATCTCCGTCGCGGATCACCGCGACGATGCGGGCTCCTTCGACCGCGACGTCGGCCGCGAACCTCTCGGCTCCGGTGCCGTCGACCACGGTGACGCCTCGGTACACCCGCACGGGCTTCTCGGTGCTCAGAAGCATGTCGCGACCGCTCCGATCACCCGGGGGTCCGCCGCATCCGGGTCATCGATGACCGCCACCACGCGCCATTTGTCGAAAGCCGTGCAGGGATGCGACAGCCCGAGACGCACCACGTCGCCGACGGAGACATCTGCCCCGTCTGCAAGAGCGAGGAAGGCGTGCTGGTCGTTCAGGGCCGTGATCCGCCCCTCGACCGATTGCGGGACCGGCAGGTCGAGGTCGAACGGCACATCTCGACGGCCCGCGTCCAGCAGTGCGAGTCCCTCTTCGGGCTGCGAGACGACGCGCGACCACGCGTGCATGGCGGATCGCAGCGGCGCCGTCGATGTCAGGGCGCCGAACGGCGACATGCGCGAGTAGAAGCCGTCGTCGTGGATCTGGAACGCACCCGACCGCAGCACGATGTCGGCATCCGCTCCGTGAGGGGCCAGGATCGCCGCTGCCCGGTCGGGGAAGGCGCTGCCTCCTGCGCTGAGCACGGGCCGAACGCCGGGCGGATACTCGAGGCGACGGTGCAGGTCGACGAGTGTGGACAGATAGGCGTCGACGGCGGCGACAGACGCCTCCGACCGGTCAGGACCGAACGGTCCTTCGTAGCCGGCGACTCCGGCGAGCCGCAGACCGGGGGCCGCGACGATCGCCTGGGAGATGCGCTCCCCCTCTTCCACGCTGCGTGCGCCCGTGCGCCCGCCCCGGCCACCGAGTTCGACGAGCACGTCGAGAGGACGCTCGGCGTCGCGAAGCGCGTCGGCGAGGATGCCGACGGTCTCGACGGAGTCCGCCCAGCAGAGGATCCGGAGATCGCCCGCCGCAGCGAGCAGAGCGCCGAGGTGGTGCGCGGCGCCACGATCCGTGACGGCGTTCGCGATGAGCACGGTGGAGACCCCTGCCTCCACCGCGACTTCGGCCTGCCACGGCGTCGCGACGGAGATCCCCCATGCGCCGGCATCGAGCAGCCGCTGCCAGAGCGCCGGCGCCATCGTCGTCTTGCCGTGCGGTGCGAGGACGACTCCCTGTTCCGCCGCCCAGGCGAAGACGGTCGATTCGTTGTGGGAGAGCGCCGCCTCGTGGACCGTCAGCACCGGCGTCACGAGATCGGACAGGTGCAGGCCCGCATCGGGTACCTCCGACAGCCGCAGCCCCGCGGAACGCGGAGGGAAACCCTTCGCCCAGGTGCCGAGGACAGGATCCGGGATTTGTAGAGGCATCTAACAAGGCTACTAGGCTGGTCGCATGACCGCGAAGATCCGAGTGTCGACCGACGCCGCCCCCGCTCCCGCTCACACCTTCTCGCAGGGGATCCGAAAGGGCCCGATCGTGCAGGTCTCCGGACAGGGCCCTGTCGACCCCCAGACGAGCGAATACCTCTTCCCCGGCGATGTCGCGGCTCAGACCACGCGCACGCTCGAGAACGTCAAGGCGATCGTCGAGGCATCCGGCGCGACATTCGACGATGTCGTGATGCTGCGCGTCTACCTGACCAAGCGTGAGGACTTCGCGATCATGAACGACGCGTATGGCGCGTTCGTGACAGCGCACACCACCAGCGGGGTCCTGCCTTCGCGCACGACCGTCTTCACGGGCCTCCCCCGCGAGGAGATGCTGGTCGAGATCGACGGCCTCGCCGTCATCACCGACTGACGCATCGGGAATTTCCGCGGTCCACGGACCGTTGCCTCCTCGTTATCAGCGATCGCGTAGCATATCGCTAAGGACACGTGAGAAACCGGGGGGTGAGTTCGTGACCGATCTGATCTCAGCGCAGGATGCGAAGACCGAGAAGCTGACCGAGGCGACCGCCTCCGGAGACCAGCCGAATCCTGTCGCGCCCGCCGACTCCGGCGACGCACCCACCGACTCCCAGCCGCCGCGCAGCGGCGACCAGGAACTCGCCTGGGCGCCGATCGAACCGGCTCCGAAGAAGAAGCGCCTCGGCCTGTGGGTCGGCCTCGGCGTGGGCGCGCTGGCCCTGGGCACGGCCGCCGCCTCGATGATCCTGATCGCGCCGGGCACCACGGTCGCCGGGATTCCCGTCGGCTGGCTCACGCCCGGTGCCGCGGCCGACACGATCCAGGCCCACGTCGCCGATGCAGAGGTCACTCTGACCGGAGCAGGCGGCGACACCGTGCTGACGGGAGCGGATCTCGGCGCCGAGATCGACGCGACCGCACTCGCGGACGCCGCTTTCGCGGAGCGTCCGCTCTGGAACGTGACCGCCTGGATGGGTGAACCCGTCGCCGGCGAGATCACTCTCGATCCCGCGACGGCCGAGGCCGCGTTGCGTGAGGCCGTGCCGTCGAGTTTCGAAGACGCGGTCGATGCCGGCGTCGTCTTCGACGCCGCAGGCGGTGGCTACGCGATCACCCCCTCAGCCACCGGGACGGCCGTCGACCTCAACGGTCTCACCGCCGCCATCGTCGACACGATCGCGGACGGTGGCACGAGCCTCGAGTTCTCCGGCGACCCGGCCGAAGCCGCGCCGGCGATCACTGACGAAGACGCCACGGCTTTCGCGACCTCACTGAACACGATGCTCGGCTCGATCGGCTTCTACATCGGCGAAGAGCGCACGGTGCCCGTCGACGCGGCGACCGCCTCGACCTGGATCTCCGTCGTCGACGACGGTGGCGAGCTCAGCGTGGTCGCCGACGAGGCTTCGATCCAGGCGACGATCGACGCCCTCCCGGCGGCCGTCGACCGGGCCCCGGTCAACGCGACGAACATCGTCGATTCGGCCGGCAAGATCCTCCGCACCGAGGCCGAGGGAGTGAGCGGTCGCGCGATCGGCGACACCTCTGCTCTCGCATCCGACGTCGCGACGAAGCTCGAGGCCGGCGAGGGCATCTTCCCCATCGAGGTCACCGAGACGCCGTTCGAGTCCGTCAACCTCGTGCGCAAGATCGATGTCGACCTCGGGTCGCAGACCGCGACCCTCATCGAGAACGGCGCGGTCGTGCGCTCCTGGGCGATCTCCTCGGGCAAGAGCGCGACACCCACCGACACCGGCAACTTCCGCGTCTACGCGCACGTGCGCGAGCAGACCATGAAGAGCCGCGAGCCGGACGGCTCGATCACCGAGACGCCCAACGTCCCCTGGGTCACCTACTTCAACGGCGACGAGGGCTTCCACGGCACCTACTGGCACAACGACTTCGGCAATCCCCGCAGCCACGGTTGCGTGAACATGCCGATCGATGTCGCCCGGTACGTCTACGAATGGTCGCCCGTGGGCCTCGAGGTCGCGGTCCACTACTGATCCCCGCTCTCACCGAGCAGATCCCCGCACGCGACGCGTCGTCGATTCCGCGGAGGGATCACGCGAAGAAGGGGCCGGATGCTCTCGCATCCGGCCCCTTCTTCTGTGATCTGCGTCAGCTCAGCGCGTCGACGATGCCGTTCAGCGTGGTGGACGGGCGCATGACTGCGGTGACGAGCGCGTCGTCGGGGCGGTAGTACCCGCCGATCTCGACGGGCTTGCCCTGCACGGCGTTGAGCTCGGAGACGATCTTCTCCTCGTTCTCGGCGAGCGTGGCGGCGATCGGTGCGAAGGACGCGGCGAGCTCGGCATCCTTCGTCTGCTTCGCCAGCTCCTGCGCCCAGTACAGACCCAGGTAGAAGTGGCTGCCGCGGTTGTCGATCGTGCCGAGAGCGCGGCCCGGGGAGCGGTCCTCTTCGAGGAACGTTCCGGTCGCCGCATCGAGGGTCTCCGCGAGGACCCGGGCCTTCTCGTTCCCGGTGCGGTCGGCGAAGTGCTCGAGCGACGCGGCCAGCGCGAAGAACTCGCCCAGCGAGTCCCACCGCAGGTAGTTCTCCTCGACGAGCTGCTGCACGTGCTTGGGGGCCGATCCGCCGGCGCCCGTCTCGAAGAGGCCACCGCCGGCGAGCAGCGGGACGATCGACAGCATCTTCGCGCTGGTGCCGACCTCGAGGATCGGGAACAGGTCGGTCAGGTAGTCGCGCAGCACGTTGCCCGTCACCGAGATGGTGTCGAGGCCGTGGCGCATCCGCGCCAGCGTGTAGCGAGTGGCTTCCTCGGGAGCGAGGATCGTGATCGTGAGGCCCTTGGTGTCGAGCGTCGCGAGACCCTGGTGCACCTTGGCGATGATCTGCGCGTCGTGCGAGCGGTTGGCATCGAGCCAGAACACCGCGGGCACGCCCGTGGCGCGAGCGCGGGAGACGGCGAGCTTGACCCAGTCCATCACCGGGATGTGCTTCGTCTGCGTCGCACGCCAGATGTCACCCGCGCCGACCTCGTGCTCGATCAGCACGGTGCCCTCGCTGTCGAGCACCTGAACAGTGCCTGCGGCGGCGATCTCGAACGTCTTGTCGTGGCTGCCGTACTCCTCAGCCGCCTGGGCCATGAGGCCCACGTTCGGCACGGTGCCGATCGTGGCGGGGTCGAGCGGGCCGTTGGCGATCACATCGTCGATGACCGCCTGATAGACGCTCGCATACGAGGAGTCCGGGATCACCGCGAGCGTGTCGGCCTCGCCGCCGTCCTTGCCCCACAGCTTGCCGCCGTTGCGGACGAGCGCGGGCATGGAGGCGTCGACGATGACGTCGCTCGGGACATGCAGGTTCGTGGTCCCCTTGTCGGAGTTCACGTACGAGAGACGCGGCCCCTCGGCGATGGCCCTGTCGAACGCTGCGGCGATCTCGTCGCCGTCGGCGATGTCACCGAGGCCCGAGAGGATCGAGCCGAGACCGTCGTTGGGGTTGAGTCCCGCGGCGGCCAGCTTGTCGCCGTACTGCGCGAACACGTCCTTGAAGAACACCCTCACGACGTGACCGAAGATGATCGGGTCGCTGACCTTCATCATTGTGGCCTTGAGGTGCACCGAGTAGAGGACGTCGTCGTTCTTCGCCGTCTCGAGCGTCTCGGCGAGGAAGGCGTCGAGGTGCGCGGCCGAGAGGAACGTCGCGTCGATGATCTCGCGCGGAAGGACCTTCAGCCCCTCCTTGAGGATCGTGACGGTGCCGTCTGCGGCGGTGTGGCGGAAGCTGAGGACGTCGTCATGGGCGGCGACCCAGGAGCGCTCGTTGTGCTTGAAGTCGTCGTGACCGAGCGTCGCGACGCGGGTCTTCGATCCCTCGGCGAACGGTTTGTTGCGGTGCGGGTGCTTCTTCGCGTAGTTCTTCACGGCCAGAGGTGCCCGACGGTCGCTGTTCCCCTCGCGGAGCACGGGGTTCACCGCTGAGCCCTTGATGCGGTCGTAGCGGGCGCGGACGTCCTTCTCCTCGAGAGAGGTCGGCTCGTCCGGGAAGTCGGGGATGTCGTAGCCCTGGGCCTGCAGCTCGGCGATCGCGCCCTTGAGCTGCGGGATCGAGGCCGAGATGTTCGGCAGCTTGATGATGTTCGCCTCGGGGAGCGTGGCGAGGCCACCGAGCTCGGCGAGGGAATCACCGACCTGCTGCTCCGGGGTGAGCTTCTGCGGGAATGCCGCGAGGATGCGTCCGCCGAGCGAGATGTCGCGGGTCTCGACCTCGATGCCCGCCTGCCCCGTGTAGGCCTTGATGATCGGCAGGAAGGAAGCGGTGGCGAGAGCCGGAGCCTCGTCCGTGTAGGTGTAGATGATGGCGTCGTCGGTCACCAGGAGGTTCTCCGTTCGCGAGGGCATATTTGTCTCGATACCAAGATACCTGAGCCGCTCCCGACGCACGTTCGCCCCGAGGCGGGGTGGACATCGACTTCCGGCATCCCGCAGAGCTGCACCCCTGACGAAAGTCGAGGTTTCTGCGCGGCGACCCGATGAGGGGCTAGCCTGTGATCATGTCCGAACTGCGCATGGTCGAACTCTCCGCTGCGACGATCGTCGCCGTGAACAACATGTCGCTCAAGCCCGGACAGGAGCAGTTCCTCGCTCCGGTGTCCTACGGCATCGCCGCGACCGTCATCAATCCCCAGACCTCCTGGCAGCGAGTCGTCCTCGACGACGACCAGGTCGTCGGTTTCGTCAGTGCGAACTTCGACGCCGACGCCCCGGAAGAGCACTTCCGCTCCGTGCTGTGGCGCATCAACGTCGACGCCGACGACCAGGGCAAGGGCGTGGGTCGCTTCGCGGTCGAGCAGCTCATCGAAGAGGCGCGAGTCCGCGGATTCGACCACATCAACGTCATCTACGAGGCCGGAGAAGACGGCCCCGAGGCGTTCTTCCTGCGTGTCGGCTTCACCCCTGTCGGCGAGACCGAGTACTCCGAGGTCATCGCTCAGATCCGCATCCCTTCGTAGACCGGCGGCGGGGTCTCGAATCCCCTCCCCCATCGAGGCCCCGTCGCCCTGTCCGGTGAATCGATGGGACCGCTCCCGCGTTCTCCGCGATCGATTTGTTGCGAGTGACCACAAAAAGGTTGCGCGCAGCGTTGAACCGTGCCTATCATCGCTGTCAGAGGCGGTAGCGAAACGCTTCGACGATGTGACCGAAACACGACGATGGAGTCCTGATGACGACGATCCACGAGGTGGCAGAAGCCGCCGGAGTGTCGATCAGCACGGTCTC
Organism: Microbacterium sp. 1.5R; assembly: GCF_001889265.1. Classification (NCBI taxonomy): domain Bacteria; kingdom Bacillati; phylum Actinomycetota; class Actinomycetes; order Micrococcales; family Microbacteriaceae; genus Microbacterium; species Microbacterium sp. 1.5R. The sequence goes on along the minus strand of NZ_CP018151.1, from coordinate 973,565 downwards.
CTACGCTCTGAGCGGCAAGCGCCCCGTCTCCGAGAAGACGCGCCGCCGCATCGAGGACGCGGTGCACACGCTCGGTTACGAACCCGACGCCGGAGCACGGATGCTCGCCGGGCGCCGCACTCAGATCTTCGGGCTCACCGAGCCCCTCCGCGCCGACACGCACGCCCCGACCCACATGGCGTTCGTGCTCGCGACCGCGGTCGCCGCGCGGCGCCGCGGTTACGACATCCTCCTCCTGACTGACGAGCAGGCGTCAGAGGGCATGAACCGCGTCGCCGCGAGCAATCTGGTCGATGCCATCCTCGTGCTCGACGTCGCCCCCGACGATGAGCGCGCGGACATCGCCCGCTCCCTGCGCTCCCCCACCGTGTTCATCGGCATCCCCGACGACGCCCGGGATCTGACCTGTGTCGACCTCGACTTCGAGGCGACGGGGCATCTCGCGGTGGATCGACTGGCCGATGCCGGACATACGTCGGTCACGCTGTTCGGCCAGACCGAGGTCTCCTACCGGAAGTCGAACTTCCCTCGTCGCCTGCTCCTCGGCGTGCAGGAGCGAGCGGCCGAGCGGGGCGTCGACCTCGACTGGGTGACGACGGGCGTCACGACCACCGATGCCTCCTCCGTGCGCGCGGCCGCAGAGCTGGCGCTGGAGCGCGGCGTCCGCGCCTTCATCGTCCACGCCGCCGGCGACGTCCACGACGTCCTCCTCGAGACGATCTCGTCCCAGGGGCTGACGGTGGGAGAAGACGTCTCCGTCATCTCGGCGGCCGCATCGTTCGACACGTCTGCGCTCGTCGTCCCGATCGACACGATCCCGCTCGTGCCGCAGAGGTCGTGCGAGCTCGCCGTCGACCTCGCGGTACGACGCCTGGAGGAACCGGGCCTGCCCGCGCAGATCCACCTGATCCCACCTGAGTACCAGTCCGCCGGCTCCGTCGCTCCCACGCGGGACTGACGGGCGTCGACCACGCAGCCGCATCGCGATCATCGAAACGCTTCGACGATCGCCTCATCACAACTGAACACCCGACCCACTGAAGTGTCCGGCCCCAGGGCCACCGAGAAAGGAGTGCCGACGATGGCACGCACCACCCGCAGGACGAAGACGTTGGCGGCTCTCGCCGCTCTCACCGCGACAGGCATCGCCCTGAGCGGATGCACCGCCGGTTCCGGCGACGAGGGGGGCGGCGGCGACACCCTCAAGCTCTGGCACTACGAGGGCGCCGACAGTGCGATGGGCAAGGCGTGGGCCGAGGCGATCGCGATCTTCGAGGAGGAGACCGGCGCGAAGGTCGAGTTCGAGGAGAAGTCCTTCGAACAGATCCAGAAGACCGCCAGCCAGGTGCTCGACACGGACGCCGCCCCCGACCTCATGGAGTTCAACAAGGGCAACGCGACGGCCGGCTTCCTCGCCTCCACCGGCCTGATCGCCGACATCTCCGACGCCGTCGAGGAGTACGGGTGGGACGAGAAGCTCGCACCCTCTCTCCAGACCACCGCGAAGTACTCCGAAGACGGTGTGATGGGCGGTGACACGTGGTTCGGCGTCCCGAACTACGGCGAGTTCGTCGGCGTCTACTACAACCAGGACGCGTTCGCCGCGGCAGGGCTCGAGATCCCCACCACCTACGAGGAGTTCGTCGACGTGCTCGACGCGTTCGTCGCACAGGGAGTCACCCCTCTCGCCGAGGCCGGCGCGGAGTACCCGCTCGGACAGCTGTGGTATCAGCTCGCGCTGCTCGAGGGAGACCGCGACTTCGTCGACTCCTATCAGCTCTACGACGGAGAGGTCGATTGGCAGGGCCCGGAGGTCACCGCCGCCTCCGAGACGCTCCAGGACTACGTCGACAAGGGCTACATCGCCTCGGACGTCTCATCGGTCAAGGCCGAGGACGCCGGTGTCTCGTTCATCAACGGCACCTCGCCGATCTTCGTCTCGGGCTCCTGGTGGTTCGGACGCTTCGTCTCGGAGGCCACCGGCTTCGATTGGACGATGACGGCGTTCCCTGGAGCGGATCTCTCGCTCGGCTCGTCCGGCAACCTGTGGGTCGTCCCCGAGAACGCCGCGAACAAGGAGCTCGCGTACGAGTTCATCGACATCACGATGCGGCCGGAGATCCAGGCGATCATCGGCAACAACGGCGGCCTCCCCGTCGCGGCAGACACCGCCGACATCACCGATGAGAAGAGCGCGGCCCTGATCGAGACGTTCAACGGCGTGCTCGACGCCGACGGACTCTCGTTCTACCCCGACTGGCCCGCCCCCGGCTTCTACGACGTGATCGTCCAGGAGCTCCAGGGTCTGATCACCGGCACGCAGGACGCCGAGACGACCAACACCAACCTCGGCGAGCAGTACGACGAGGGCACGGCCGAATTCCGTTGATCCACTCGCGGGGGCGGCGACCGCACGTCGCCGCCCCCGCATCCTCCTGGAGATGAACATGTCACTCGTCACCCGCCGCGAGGGCCGCACGAAGCTGCCGCCCGAAGAGCCGTCGATCCCGCAGCGCAGCGGTGGGACCGGCGCCTACTGGATGTACCTGCTCCCGGGCTTCGTCCTGCTCCTCGTCGTCGTCATCGTCCCGCTGATCTGGAACGTGTATCTGACCTTCACGAAGTGGAAGGGCGTCCGCACACCGGAGTTCATCGGTCTCGAGAACTGGCAGAAGATCCTCACCGACAGCGACTTCTGGACCTCGTTCACGAACTCGGTGTGGATGATCATCGCCATGGTCGTGGTGCCCACGATCGTCGGTCTCATCGTCGCCGCCCTTCTCTTCGACGTCGTCGGACGCAAGTTCGGCGGCAAGGTGGGCAGCTTCCTGCGGGCGACGTACTACCTCCCTCAGATCCTCCCGATCGCCGTCGCCGGCATCGTGATCGGCTGGATCGTCCGGCCGGGTGGCGACGGTGCGCTGAACCAGATCCTCGGATGGTTCGGCATCCCCGCCTACGACTGGCTCGGCCAGATGCCCTCGGCCCTCATCGTGCTGATGGTCGTCATGGTGTGGGTGCAGCTCGGCTACCCCGTGGTCGTCTTCATGGCGGCGCTGCAGCGCGTCGACCCTGAGCTCTACGAAGCCGCCGAACTCGACGGGGCGAACTGGTTCCAGCGATTCTCCGCGATCACGATGAGCATCATCCGCCCGGAGATCTTCGTCGTCACTCTGACCTGCACGATCGCGGCGCTCAAGGTCTTCGGCCCCGTCTACATCATCACCCGCGGCGGCCCCGCCGGCGCCACCCTGGTGCCCGCGTACTACGCCTACCAGGAGTTCTTCACGAAGCGGAACGTCGGCTACGGCGCGACCATCGCCACCGTGCTGACCATCGTCGTGGTGATCGTGTCGATCATCTTCATCCGCGTGCAGAACTCGCTCGAGCGCAAGGAAAGGGCGGGTCTCTGATGCACGCCACCACCGCCATCGTCACCGGCAAGCCGGCCACCAGCCGTCCGCGCGGCGGCATGACCAAGAAGCGTCCGATCGACTGGCTCATGCTCGCCCTCGTCGTGATCGGTGCGCTGCTGATCATCGCGCCGTTCTACCTCGTGCTGGTCAACTCGTTCAAGTCGCCGGTCGACTACGCGACGTCGGGTCCGCTGGCGTTCCCCGAGACCCTCGACTTCGGCGGGATCATCAAGTTCTGGGAGAGGGTGAACTTCCCCGAGAAGGTCTGGAACTCGCTCTTCATCGCTGGCGTGGTCTCCGTCCTCGCCGTGGTCATCTCGATGCTCAACGCCTTCGCGATCGGCATCGGGCGAGTCCGCGGACGCAGCTGGATCGTGCTGCTCTTCCTGCTCGCGAACCTGCTGCCCCAGGAGGCCCTCCTCTACCCGCTCTATTACATGTTCAAGTCCGTCGGCCTGTACGACAACGTGTGGTCGGTGATCATCGTCTTCACCGTGATCCAGGCGGCGTTCGGCACGTATCTGCTGTCGTCGGTCTACGGGACGTTCCCGAAGGAGATCCTCGAGGCGGCGTCTCTCGACGGCGCGAGCCGCTGGCAGATCCTGTGGCGGGTCGTCTTCCCGATCAGCCGTCCGACCCTGTCGGTGCTGCTCATCTTCTTCTTCATCTGGACGTGGAACGAGTTCCTGATCCCGCTGACCTTCCTCGCGTCGAACGCCAACCAGACGGTCCCCGTGGCGATCAGCGTGCTGCAGGGCGACCGGCTCATGGACGTCACGACGACGAGCGCGTCCGCGCTGCTCGGCATCATCCCCACGCTCATCTTCTTCCTCATCTTCCAGCGCACCCTCACGCGCGGCATCACGGCAGGAGCAGTCAAGTAATGAAGTTCACCGACGGGTTCTGGCAGCTGCGTCCAGGGGTCACCGCGCTGTACGCGCAGGAGGCCTATGACATCGCCGAGACCACCGACACCCCCGACGGGCGAGGGATCGTCATCACGGCGCCCACCATGGTGATCGCCAAGCGCGGCGACACCCTGAACCGTCCCGTGCTCACGACCACGCTCTCCTCTCCCGCCGAAGGGGTGGTGCGCGTGCGCATCGCACACCACGAAGGCGGCCGCTGGCACGGCGGATTCGGCCTCCCCGGCGCAGGAGCGGGGGCCGCCGCCGTGTCCGTGAGCGAGGCGGGCGGCGTCCTGGATGCCGGTTCGCTCGTGGCGCGGATCACCCACGGTGCGCCGTGGGGCCTGTCCTTCGAGGTCGACGGCAGGCGTGTGACCGGAAGCGGGCACAAGGCTCAGGGTTACGTCCGGCTCGCTCCGGATGCGCAGGTGGATGCCGGAATCGTCGACAACGCCCGCCAGGGCGGCTCGACCCCCAGCGGATCCGTCTTCGTGCACGAGCAGCTCGACCTGGGAGTGGGCGAGCTCATCTACGGCCTCGGCGAGCGCTTCGGCCCGCTGGTGAAGAACGGTCAGTCGGTGGACATCTGGAACGCCGACGGCGGGACCTCGAGCGAGCAGGCGTACAAGAGCATCCCGTTCCATGTGTCGAACCGCGGGTACGGGGTTCTCGTGAACGATCCGGGTCACGTGTCGTACGAGATCGGCTCGGAATCGGTCGAGCGCGTGCAGTTCTCGGTCTCGGGAGAGGTGCTCGAGTACTTCGTCATCGCCGGTCCGACGCCGAAGGAGGTGCTCTCGCGCTACACGGCTCTCACCGGACGGCCGCCGGTGGTTCCCGCCTGGTCATACGGGCTCTGGTTGTCGACGAGCTTCACGACCGACTACGACGAGCAGACCGTCAACTCGTTCATCGACGAGATGGCGGCGCGGGAGCTGCCGGTGTCGGTGTTCCATTTCGACTGCTTCTGGATGCGGGAATTCAACTGGACCGACTTCGTCTGGGATTCGCGGGTGTTCCCAGATCCCGAGGGCATGCTGTCGCGACTGCACGACAAGGACCTGCGCGTCTGCGTCTGGATCAACCCCTACATCGCCCAGCGCTCCCCGCTGTTCCGCGAGGCCGCCGATCAGGGCTTCCTCGTGCAGCGCCCCGACGGATCGGTCTGGCAGTGGGACCTGTGGCAGGCGGGTATGGGTCTCGTGGACTTCACGAACCCCGAGGCCACCGCCTGGTACCAGTCGAAGCTCCGCGGGTTGATCGACCAGGGCGTGGACTGCTTCAAGACCGACTTCGGCGAGCGCATCCCGACCGAGGTCGTCTGGGCCGACGGCTCCGACCCCGAGCGCATGCACAACCTGTACACCGATCTCTACAATCGCGCGGTGCACGATGTGCTCGTCGACGCCCGCGGCGCGGATGACGCCGTGCTGTTCGCGCGCTCGGCCACGGCGGGCGGACAGAGCATGCCGGTGCACTGGGGCGGGGATTCCACCTCGACCTATGCGTCGATGGCCGAGACCCTGCGCGGAGGGCTGTCGCTGGCGCTCAGCGGCTTCGCCTTCTGGAGTCACGACATCGGGGGCTTCGAGGGCACTCCGGATGCCGGGGTCTTCAAACGCTGGACGGCGTTCGGCCTGCTCGGCTCGCACTCCCGCTTCCACGGCTCGAGCTCGTACCGGGTGCCGTGGGCCTTCGACGAGGAGGCCGTCGACGTGTCGAGGCGCTTCACCCACCTCAAGATGCAGCTCATGCCCTACCTCTATCAGCAGGGCATCATCGCCTCGAGAACCGGGCTGCCGGTGATGCGTCCGATGCAGCTGGAGTTCCCGGACGACCCGGCCGTCGGCTACCTCGACCGGCAGTACATGCTGGGCTCTGACCTGCTCGTCGCGCCGGTCTTCTCGGAGGACGGAACGGTGGAGTTCTATCTCCCGGAGGGCGAGTGGACGTCGCTGCTGACGGGAGAGACGGTCGTGGGCGGCGGATGGCGCCGGGAGACCCATGCCTTCGATTCACTGCCGCTGTACGTGCGCCCCGGCACCGCGCTCCCCTGGGGCGCCCGCACCGATCGGCCGGACTACGACTATCACGACGGCCTGCGACTGCGCGTGTTCCCCGGCGGATCGGGGTCGACGACGGTGACGGTCACGAGCCCCGACGGCCGTGAGAAGATCTACGAAACCGACCTGACGGAGGTGACCCGGTGACTCTCTCCCCCGCCGATGACTACCGCGGATCCGGACTCGTCCTCCCCGAGGGCTTCACGTTCGGATCGGCGACCGCCGCGTACCAGATCGAGGGTGCGGCAGACGAGGACGGCAGGACGCCGTCGATCTGGGACACGTTCAGCCGAACGCCGGGCAAGGTGTGGAACGGCGACACCGGCGATGTGGCCTGCGATCACTACCATCGCGTCGATGAGGACCTCGACCTGATGTCGGATCTCGGACTGCAGGCCTACCGATTCTCGATCGCCTGGCCGCGCATCGTCCCTGCGGCAGACGGACGAGTCAATCAGGCGGGCATCGACTTCTACTCGCGTCTCGTCGACGGACTCCTCGAGCGCGGCATCCGCCCCGTGGCGACGCTCTACCACTGGGATCTTCCGAAGTACCTCGAGGATGCGGGCGGGTGGACCTCTCGCGCCACGACCGATGCCTTCGAGCGATACGCGTCGATCGTGGGCGCAGCACTGGGCGACCGGGTGCACACCTGGACCACGCTCAACGAGCCCTGGTGCTCCGCCTACCTGGGCTACGGTCAGGGCGGTCACGCGCCGGGTCGGCACGAGCCCGCCTCCGCGCTGTCGGCCGTGCACCACCTGAACCTTGCGCACGGGCGCGCCATCCAGGCGCTCCGGGCGACGTCGACCGGTGACCCGGACTACTCGGTGACGTTGAACTTCCATGTCCTGCGGGGCGTCGGCGACGGCGCTGACGAGGCCATGCGCCGGATCGACGGTCTCGCGAATCGCGCCTTCACCCACCCGATGCTGCGCGGCGAGTACCCCGCAGACCTCCTGGACGACACGGCATCGGTCACCAACTGGTCGTTCGTGCAGGATGGCGACCTCGCCACGATCAACCAGCCGATCGACGTGCTCGGGGTCAACTACTACTCGACGGCGACCGTCCGCCTGTGGGACGGGGTGTCGGAGAAGCAGCAGAACGACGGGCACAAGGGCACGGCCGGAGGCACGGCGTGGCCGGGCAGCGATCAGCTGGTCGAGTTCGTCGAGCAGCCGGGGCCGTACACGGCGATGGGATGGAACATCGCGCCCGAGGGACTGGAGGAGCTGCTCGTCTCGCTGTCGGAGCAGTTCCCGTCGCAGCCGCTCATGGTCACCGAGAACGGGGCGGCGTTCGACGACGAGGTGGCTGAGGACGGCTCCGTCCCCGATCCCGAGCGCACCGACTACCTGCGCAGGCACTTCACGGCCGCTCATCGTGCGATCCAGCGCGGTGTCGACCTGCGCGGCTACTTCGTGTGGTCGCTCCTCGACAACTTCGAGTGGGGCTACGGCTATGCCAAGAGATTCGGCATCGTGCGCGTGGACTTCGACTCGCTCGAACGCACCGTCAAGGACTCGGGGCACTGGTATCGACAGCTGATCGCCTCACGGACGATCGGCGCCTGAGGCACCGCACTCACGTGAGCATCGAGCGCCGTCTTCGCCCTGCGGAGGCGGCGCTCAGCGCTTGTCCGGGCGTTTGCGTTCGTTCCACGCGGCGAACGCCGATGCGGCGGCGCCGGCGGCACGGTCGATCGCCTCGGCCGACCGACTGATCACATCCTGCGCGGCATCCTGCCAGGTGGACGATGCCGAGGACGCCTCTCCCGCGTGCACCCGAGCGGCGTGCTCGGCCGCTTCGAAGGCCCGCTCGAGATCGGCGACGGCGTCGCGGTATGCGGCGAAGTCCGCCGCGCTGACCCTTCCGGTGGCGGCGCGCCGCATCTCGACCGCGTGCGCTGCCGCGCGCAGATACGCCGCAGTCGCCGGCTGTCGGACGTCGGTCATCTCCGGGTAGGCGATCTGCAGCCCCGGATCGGTCTCGTAGCTCATCCAGCGCACGACGATCGCCTCGTGCTGCGCCTGAAGCCTCTCCAGGGGGCGTGGTGCGGATGCCGGCGGGATCGCCGCACGGGCGGCGTTCAGGCGCACCTGCTTGGCGCGGACGTCGGCGGACGCGGCTTTGGCGTCGTTCTCCTTCGCCCGCAGCATCCGCTTGGCACCCGCGACCTGCTCCGGGGTCGCACGCCGCGCGCTGCGTTCAGCCGAGATGCGGGCGACGTCGGCGCGCGCCAGCTTGACGGCCATCCGCCTCTCGACCGCCGTCTGCCTGGCGGCTTTGAGATCATGCCGAGCCGCGTCGTACTCGAGGCGGCGTCCGCTCTTGATACTGCGGCGACGCAGCCCGACCGCGCCGGCTGCGACACCCCCGGCTGCGGCGGGCGCGATCCACCACAACTCGACGGCGAGCAGCAGCGGATCCATACCTCGATGGTACCCAGAGCCAAGGCTCGTGTCCCTTCCCCCCTCTCCCCCTTCTCCCCTCTCCTGTCCCTCTCCCCCTTGTCCCCCTCCCCCCTCTCCCTCTCCCTCTCCCTCTCCCTCTCCTCCCTCGTGTCTCCCTCCCCACATCTGCGGCTTTGGTCACCTTCTGCGGCCAGGGCCGAACCTCACTGCCGAAGAAGCTCACCCGAGCCGCCGAAGTGGAGGGCGTGACTGCCCCTCCACATCCCGCTTCGGCAGTCGGTTCTCCTCAGGATGCGGGTAGCCGGCTTTCGAGGAGGTGGGCGGGGCGGCATCCTGAGGCGATGGATCTGAGGGAATGGCTCACTGCGCGAGGCGGCATCGCCCACCGATCGGACGCTGCCGAACACGGTTTCGCCCCGAGACAGGTTCGTGGGGCGATCCGCTCCGGAGCAGTGCGCCGACTGCGCGCCCAGTGGGTGGCCCTGGCATCGGCTCCCGACGACCTGGTGGCGGCTGCCGCGGCATCCGCGCGGCTGACCTGCGTGTCGCTCGCACGTCGTCGCGGGTGGTGGGTGCCGGATCGAGCGCCGGGCGGTCTGCACCTGCAGGTCGGGCCCAATGCGCACCGCCACCGAGATGACGCGACCCTGCATTGGGGCGCGCCGCTCGTCGACTGCGGCCCGCGGCGACTCACGGCGTCCGTCGAAGACGCTTTGGCGCACATCGCCGGCTGCTGCCTCCACGAGGACGCACGGGTGATCTGGGAGTCGGCCGTCCGCATCGAGCGGCTCGACGTCGAAGCTCTTCGACTGGTGGAATGGCGTGAGCCGCGGTCGCGCGCACTAGCCAAGGAGGTCATCGGACTGTCGGACTCCGGCCTGGAGACGATGGTGGTCGTACGGCTCAGCGGTTGGGGTGTGCCCCTGCGCCAGCAGGTCCGGCTCGCGGGTCGCCGGGTCGACATCGTGATCGGCTCACACCTGGTCGTGCAGATCGACGGATACGCACATCACTCCTCGTCGGCGCAGCGGGGATCCGATGTCGCCCATGATGCCGAGCTGCGCCTGCGCGGGTACACCGTGTTGCGCCTGTCCTATGCGCAGATCGTGCACGGGTGGGAAGACGTCGAGCGCACTCTGCAGGCTGCGATCGCGCGGGGGCTGCATCTTCCACCCCGTCAGCGCCGATGATGGCCAACGGTTCGTGCGGCCACAGTGACCTTCTGCGGCCACGACTTCTCGTCGTGGCCGCAGAAGTGCGCCCTGGCCGCAGAAGTGCGCCCTGGCCGCAGAAGACGCGGAGGGCGACAGCAGTCGCGCTCGCTCAGGCGACGGTCACACCAGCGTCTGCTGCCAGGCGGCGTGCAACTGAGCGAACTTGCCCGTGCCGCTGATGAGGGTCTCCGGGGTGTCGTCCTCGATGATCTTGCCGTGCTCCATCACGAGCACCCGGTCGGCGATCGCGACCGTCGACAGCCGGTGCGCGATGATGATCGCCGTGCGGTCCTTGAGGAGCGTCTGCAGCGCATCCTGGATCAGACGTTCCGAGGGGATGTCGAGCGACGCGGTCGCCTCGTCGAGGATCAGCACCGCAGGGTCCGCGAGGAACGCCCGCGCGAACGAGATCAGCTGACGCTGCCCCGCCGAGACTCGGCCACCGCGCTTGTTGACGTCGGTGCCGTATCCGTCGGGCAGCGACGAGATGAACTCATCTGCCCCGACCGCGCGGGCAGCCGCACGGATCTCATCCAGCGAGGCATCGGGCTTTCCGAGAGCGATGTTGTCGGCGACCGTGCCGCTGAAGAGGTAGGCCTCTTGCGTGACCATCACGATGGCGCGACGCAGGTCCTTCGGATGCAGGCTGCGCAGGTCGACTCCATCGAGCGTGACCGTGCCGATCGACGGGTCGTAGAACCGGGAGATCAGCTTCGCCAGAGTGGACTTGCCCGCGCCCGTGGTACCCACCAGCGCGATCGTCTGCCCGGCAGGGATGTCGAGCGAGAAGTTCGGCAGGATGGTCTTCTCGCCGTTGTATCCGAACGTGACCTCGTCGAACCGCACGTGTCCGCGCGACTCCCACAGGTCGACCGGCTTCTCGGGATCCGGAACCGTCGGCACCTCTTCGAGCACTCCGGACACCTTCTCCAGGGCCGCGGTGGCGGACTGGTAGGAGTTCAGGAACATCGCGATCTCCTGCATCGGCGCGAAGAAGTTGCGTACGTACAGCACGGCCGACAGCAGCACGCCGACGGTGAGGGTCTCGTTCGAGACCCTGATGCCGCCCCACAGCACGACGATTCCGAGCACGAGCGCCGCGACGCCCATCAGGCCGGGCTCGAACGTGCCGAACAGCAGCATCGAGCGTCGGTTGACGTCCCGGTAGTCGCCGGCGATCTTCTGGAAGGTCACGTCGTTGCGAGGCTCCTTGCGGAAGGCCTTGACGGCACGGATGCCGGTCATGGTCTCGACGAACTGCACGATGACCTTCGCGCTGATGACGCGCGACTCACGGTAGACGAGCTGCGAGCGCGAGTAGAACCAGCGCATCAGGAAGAACAGGGGTACGCCGCCGATCGCGAGGATGAGCCCGGACTGCCAGTCCCACACGCACAGCGCGATGAAGGTGAACAGGCCGAACAGCACGCCGGAGACGAGCTCGTTCAGCCCGCCGTCGAGCAGCTCCTTGATCGAGTCGAGGTCGCTCGTCTGACGCGAGATGATGCGACCGGAGGTGTAGGACTCGTGGAACTCCAGGCTGAGGCGCTGGGTGTGCAGGAAGATCCGCTTGCGGAGGTCGAGCAGCACCGCCTGCGTGAGCTTGGCCGCGATGATCACGTACCAGGCGATCATCGCCGCCGCGACGGCGCCGGCGAGGAGGTAGATCCCGCCGATCATGAAGGTCGGCATCCAATCGGCGCGCTCGAGCACGGCGGGCAGGGCACGGTCGAGACCGATGCTGATGAGGATCGGTCCCGCGACCTGGAGCGCCGTCGAGATGACGAGAACGATGGCCGCCAGAGTGATCTGCGGCTTCAGCGGACGCACGAGCGATCCCAGCAGTCGGAGCGACCGGCGACGGATGGCCCGGCTCTCCTCCTTGGTGTAGCTGGAGCGGTCTTCGTCCTGGGTTCCGGTGATCGCGGAGCTCATCGCTGCACCTCCTTCTCGGTGATGATGTCTTCGTCGGCGGCGTCCTGGCGGATCCCGTCCTGTACCACGGCGTCGATCTCGTCTTCCTCATCGCGGATGATCGGGATCGCGCCGGTGCGCGCCGCCTCCTCAGCCTCGAGGCTGGAGATGACGTGGCGGTAATGACGACTCGTCTTCAACAGCTCGCTGTGCGTCCCGACGGCGGTGACTCGGCCCGATTCGAGCAGCGCGACCCGGTCGGCCAGAGCCACGGTCGAGGGCCTGTGCGCCACGATCATGGCGGTCGTATCGGCCAGCACGTGCCGCAGCGCCTCTTCGACGAGAGCCTCGGTGTCGACGTCGAGCGCCGACAACGGGTCATCGAGCACGAGCACCTTCGGCTTGGCGGCGACCGCCCTGGCCAGTGCGAGACGCTGACGCTGTCCGCCGGACAGGCTCAACCCTTCCTCGCCGATGACGGTCTCGACCCCCTCGGGGAGCGAGTCCACGAAAGAGGCCTGTGCCACGTCGAGCGCTTCGCGCAGCACTCGTTCGGCCTCGTCGCTGTGCACGTCGAGATCGGCCCGTCCGAGCAGGACGTTCTCGCGCACGGTGGCCGAGAACAGCGTGGCGTCCTCGAACGCCATCGCGATGTGCTGACGCAGCTCGGCGAGCGGCAGGTCGCGCACGTCGACGCCGTCGAGCGTCACGCGCCCGCCGGTGACGTCGTAGAGGCGCGTGGGCAGGGTGGTCAGGGTGGTCTTGCCGCTGCCGGTCAGCCCCACGAGCGCCATGGTCTCGCCCGGGCGCAGCACGAGATCGATGCCGTCGAGCAGATCGCGCTCGTTCGCGCCCGCGTCCTGGTACCGGAAGTGCGCCTTGTCGAATGCGAGCTCGCCACGGGGTTCCGCGATGTGCACGGGGTTCTCGGGGTCGGTGATGCTGTTCGTCTCGGAGTAGATGTCGAACACGCGATCGGTCGCCGTGCGGGCGTCGAGCATGAACGAGAACAGGAACCCGATCGATTCGATCGGCCAGCGGAGCACGACGGCCATGGCGAAGAACGCGAACAGCTGAGCCTCGTCGATCTGTCCCTGCGAGATCAGCCAGATGCCGGACATCAAGCTCAGCCCGAACGCGATCTGCGGCATGAGATCGAGCCAGAACCAGATCGACGCGATCGCGCCGGCCTTGCTCATCTCGGTCTCACGCAGCGTCTCGGCCTGGCGACTGAAGCGGCTCAGAGCGTGCTTGCCCCGACCGAACGCCTTGAGCACGCGGATGCCGTGCACGCTCTCCTCGACGCTGGTGGCGAGGTCGCCGGCCTGGTCCTGGCTGCGGCGAGTGAGCGCGCCATAGCGCTTCTCGAAGAGGTACCCGCGGATCCAGAGCGGAATGGCGGTGACGATGAAGATCACTCCGAGCAGCCAGTGCCAGCGGAACAGGAGCACGGATCCGATGATGATGGTCAGGACGTTGACCACCAGCAGGACGAGGCCGAAGGCCAGCCACCGGCGGATCAGGCCGATGTCCTGCATCATCCGGCTCAGCAGCTGCCCCGACTGCCAGCGGTCATGGAAGGAGACCGGCAGCGTCTGCAGGCGCGAGTAGAGCTCGGTGCGCATCTTGTACTCGACCTGTGTTGCGGGGTTGAGCACGAACTGGCGGCGCAGCCAGACCATGAGCGCCTCACCCAGCGCGAGGCCGAAGACCGCGAGCGCACCCCAGGCGATCGCATCGATCGCGCCCGTCCGCACAGGACCGCGGATGATCTGCTCGAGGACGATCGGAATCATCAGTGCGATGATCGCGGCGACGAGCGCGCTCGCGGCGCCTCCCGCGAGCCGCCAGATGACGGGCTTGACGAAAGGCTTCAGGCGCCACAGTGCGGCCGGTGTGGAAAGGGAGGAGGAAGGGGAGGCGTTCTGCGATGAAGGCGAGGAAGACATGTCTCTCAGACGAGTTTCGTATGGGGAAGCGGTTGCTGAAGGCGGCAGACGCAGCGAAGGACTCTCGGAGTCCGGCATCCGGTGGTCGTGCGTGTCGGAAAGTGGCTCTAGCGGAGCGGGCGCACCGGGGTCGAGCCGAGAGCGGCGATCTGCACAGCGGCGATCGATGTCATGGTGTCCTCCTCAGGGGCTCGGCTATGTCGTCCCGGTCGGTGCGACAGCCCACCAGCCTATTCCTGTGAACAAGCTGAGCACAAGAGAGATTCCCGATTCATGCCCGCGCGGCTTCTCGCTCCAGCAGGCTCGCCTTGACGTCGAGGCCCCAGGCGAACCCGCCGAGGGTGCCATCCGATCGCAGCACACGGTGGCACGGCACGAACAGCGCGGGGGCGTTTCGGGCGCAGATCGATGCCGCGGCGCGCACGGCACGGGGGTTGCCGAGCCGCGCTGCGAACGAGGTGTAGGTCAGCGGCTCCCCCGGCTCGATCGACCTCAGCGCCGACCATCCGGTGAGCTGGAGCGCCGTGCCCGTCTGCTTCACGGCGACCGCGTCGATCGCCGAGAGGTCCCCGGCATAGAACGAGAGCGCAGCGGCAGCCGCATCCGTCTCGCCCTCGCGCACCTCCGTCGGCCGCACGGGGACGGCGAGCCGTGCGAGGATCGTCGCCTGGTCGGCCGTCCATCCAGAGGCGAGCACCCGCTGACGGTCGTCGGCGAGGATGGTGAACGGTCCGTCGAGCGTCTCGACGGTCTGGATGATGGCGTTCATGAGGCCTCCTTCACAAGGGCGGTGGTCTGTCTCGCGCTCGGCCGTCGAACCGGACGTGCGGGCGCTGCGCGCCAGAGGTGAGCACTGAGATAACTGCGCCACGGGGCAGCCCGCTCGGCCCACGCGACCAGCGGCAGCGGATCCGCCGGCAGTCCGGACGCGGCGGCCCCCGCACGAAGTGCGACGTCGCCGGGGAGCAGCACGTCGGGGTCGCCCAGCACCCGCATCCGCACGTAGTCGGCCGTCCAGGGGCCGATGCCGGGCATCGCGAGCAGGGCAGCGCGCTGCTCGACTCCGTCGTCGCCGACCGTGAGAGCGAGGCTGCCGTCGGCGAGGGCCGTGGCTGCGCCGACGATCGCCCTGATGCGGGCGGCCGGTCCGCGCAGCACCGAGGCCCCGTGCTCGGCGATCGCCGCCATCGTCGGGAAGAGCAGCCCCTGCTCCGTGCGCTCCCCCAGCGCGTCGGCGAGCGCGGTGAGGGCAGTGCGCGCGGCGACGACGGTGATCTGCTGACCGACCATGGCACGGATCAGCATCTCGTGCGGATCCGCCGAGCCCGGCACGCGGATGCCCGGAGTGCGCGCGACCAGCGGAGCGATCTCGGGGTGGGCGCTCAGCGCCTCGTCGACCGCGAGAGGGTCGGCGTCGAGGTCGAAGATCCGTCGCACGGTCGACACCAGCGGAGCGAGGTCGCCGAGCTGAGCGACGCGCGCCCGAAGGTGCAGTCGCTGCGTCGAGTCCTGATGCACTTCGAACCACGCGGGCCCGCCCGCCATACGCAGGTGCCGAGAGAAAGATGTGGTCGCGGCCTCTTCGACCCCCGATACCGCACGCGCAGCCATCCACTGGAAGATTCCGGACGCATCGAGCGGCCCGCGGTACGGGAGGACGAGGTCGATCGCACCGGGAGCAGCGGACGCCGGGGTCTTCCGTCGAGCCCTGAGCTCGCCCGGAGTCAGAGTGAACACCTCGCGGATCGTGTCGTTGCACTGCCGAATGCTCGCGAAACCGGCCGAGAAAGCCACATCCGAGATCTGCATGTCCGTGCCCACCAGCAGCATGCGCGCCGTGTGCGCGCGATGCGCCCGCGCGAGGGCGAGCGGACCTGCCCCCAGCTCGGTCGAGAGCAGTCGGGTCAGGTGCCGTGTCGAATAGCCGAGACGCACGGCGAGGCCCGACACTCCCTCGCGCTCGACGACGCCCGAGGCGATGAGACGCATCGCCCGCGCCGCGACGTCACTGCGCAGGTCCCACGCAGGCGAGCCCGGGGCAGCTTCGGGCAGACAGCGCTTGCACGCCCGGAAGCCCGCCTCGTGCGCCGCTGCGCTGGTGGGATAGAAGGTGACGTTCTGCGGCTTGGGCGTGCGCGCGGGGCAGCTCGGACGGCAGTAGATCCCGGTAGAGCGCACGGCGGTCACGAACTGCCCGTCGAAGCGGGTGTCGCGCGCGCTGATCGCACGGTATCGCTCATCGAAGTCGGTCACGGGGAAGCTCATGCCTCCACTCTGCCACCGCCCTCCGACATCGACTGGCGGAAATCGGACATCACGGTGGAGACGCTGACCCCCGCTGAGAGATCAACCCTTCAGATACACCGTCGCGGTCTCGGTGAAGAACTCCCGGGCCGCGGCGCCCTGCTCCTTCGGCCCGAGCGCACTCGCGCCGCTGCCGCCGAACGGCACGTGCAGGTCTGCGCCGGCCGACGCCGAGTTGATGTGCACGACACCCGCCCTGATGTCCTCGATCGCGCTGAGCGCATCCGCGAGACCGGTCGTGAAGACCGCGGTCGAGAGGCCGTAGTCGCTGTCGTTGACGAGCGCGATCCCCGCTTCGGTGCTCGATACCCTGCGCACGCCTATCACGGGGCCGAACAGCTCCTCCGTCCACAGCTCGCCCGGGTCGTCCTCATTCAGCTCGAACACCGACGGTGCGATGAAATAGCCGTCGTCGAGGTCGCCGGCCGCGTACGGTTGCGGAGCGACCACTGCTGTCGCAGTCGTTCGCGCGCGCGCGATGGCGGCCGCGACGCGGTCTCGCGCGGAGCCATCCACGACTGGCCCGACCTCGACGGCCTCGTCTTCGGCGTCGCCCACGACCATCCGCTCGGTCCGTGCGGCGAGCCGACGCAGGAACTCGTCGGCGACCGCGTGGTGCACGATCACCCGTGAGGTCGCGGTGCACTTCTGTCCTGCTGCGCGAAAAGCCCCGATCGCCACCTGCTCCACAGCGACGTCGAGGTCTGCGTCGGCGAGCACGAGAGAGGCGTTCTTGCCGCCCAACTCGCCCTGGAACGGGACTCCGCGGGCAGCCAGCTGCGCTGCGATGATCCTGCCTACCTTCGTGGAGCCGGTGAAGGTCACCGCGTCCACATCCGGATGCGAGACGATCGCTTCGCCGACGGCGGCCGTGCCGTTCACGAGGTTCAGCACACCCCGGGGCAGTCCAGCCTGCTCGAGCGCCTCGGCGAACCGCATCGCGAGCACCGGCACGAACGTCGCGGGTTTCCAGACCACCGTGTTGCCCCAGACCAGGGCAGGAGCGAGCTTCCACGCCGGGATCGAGATCGGGAAGTTGAACGGCGTGATCGCCCCGACGACGCCCACAGGTCTTCTGATCACGAGGATGCGCTCCCCCGGAGTCGGCGACTCGAAGACACCGCCGCTCTGGCGTTCGACCTCTTGGGCGTGGAAACGGAGGATGTTCGCTGAATGCCCGGTCTCGGCGATCGCCTCTGCGAGCGTCTTGCCCTCTTCGCGGGCGAGCTCCCGACCCCACTCGTCACGATGCGCCTCGATGATGTCGGCTGCACGGAGAAGGATGCCGGCGCGTGCGCGTGCCGGTGTGCGACGCCAACCGTCGAATGCCGCACGGGCCGCGGCATAGGCGCGGTCAACATCGGCATCCGACGCTCCCGGCCCCTCGGCGACGATGTCGCTCGGTCGGCTCGGATTGACGTCGACGAGTGCCTCTCCCCCACCCTCGACCCAGGTCCCGTCGATGAAGTGGCGCAGGGCGATGACGGTCATGATGCTCCCTCGGTGATGGTGCTGCGGAAGGCGGAGAAGCCAGTGATGTGGGCCCCCAACACGAGTGTGTGCACCTCGTCGGTGCCCTCATATGTGCGGACCGATTCCAGGTTGGCGGCGTGGCGGAGCGGCGAGTAGTCACCGGACACCCCGTTTCCCCCGAGGACGGTCCTCGCCTCCCGGGCGATGGCGATGGCCGCCCTGGTGTTGCTGAGCTTGGCGACCGAGATCTGATGCGGCGCGAGCTTTCCGGCATCCTTCAGCCTGCCGAGTCGCAGAGCGAGCAGCTGGGCCTTCTCGATCTCGATCGCCATGTCGACGAGCTTCTGCTGGGTGAGCTGGAACGCGGCGATCGGCTGGTTGAACTGGATGCGGGTGCGGGCGTACGAGAGGGCCGTGGCGTAGCTGTCGCGCGCGGCGCCGATCACACCCCAGCCGATGCCGTAGCGCGCCTCGTTGAGGCACGAGAACGGGGCGCGAAGACCGCGAGCCTCCGGAAGCTGCGCGGTCGCCGGCAGGCGCACGTCGGTGAGCGTGATGTCGCACTGGATCGATGCGCGCATCGACAGCTTGGGGGCGATCGGCGTCGCGACGAAGCCGTCGGAATCCGTGGGCACGATGAAGCCGCGAACACCGTCATCCGTCTGCGCCCAGATGATCGCGACCTGCGCGATGGAGGCGAGACCGATCCACCGCTTCGCGCCGTTGATCACCCAGCCGTCGCCGTCGCGACGAGCGAATGTGGTCATGCTCGAAGGATCAGACCCCGAGTTGGGCTCGGTGAGTCCGAAGCATCCGATCACCTCGCCGCGTGCCATGCGAGGCAACCACTCCTGCTTCTGATCCTCGCTGCCGTGCTTGTGGATGGCGCTCATCGCGAGCGAACCCTGCACCGACACGAAGGTGCGCAGACCCGAGTCGCCCGCTTCGAGCTCCATCGCGGCGAGTCCGTACTCGACCGCGCTTCGACCGGCGCAGCCGTATCCCGACAGATGCATGCCGAGCAGTCCGAGCTCGGCCAGCTCCGGCACGAGCTCGGTCGGGAAGATCGCGCGGTCGTACCAGTCGGCGATGTGGGGACGGATGCGGGCGTCGACGAAGGCACGCACACGGTCGCGCGTCGCCCATTCGTCGTCGCTGAGCATCTCGTCGAAATCGAGCAGATCGGGAACGACGGTCATGCTGCGGCCTCCTCGGCGGCGATGGAGCGGATGGAACGGCTGAGGATCTCGAGCCCGGTGTCGAGCACGGCAGGCTCGATCACGAGCGGCGGCAGCAGGCGGACGACGTTGCCGTGCGTGCCGCAGGTCAGCGTGAGCACCCCCGCCGCGTGGCAGGCGGCGGTGACGCGCTGAGCGAGGTCGGCGCGCGGCGCGAGAGAGTCGGGGTCGGCGAATTCGAGGGCCATCATCGCTCCTCGCCCTCGCACCTCGGCGATCACCGGGAGCTCGGCGAGAAGCGGCTCGAGGTGGGCTCGGATGCTCTGTTCGATGCGCGCCACGCCCGGCAGCAGCTCAGGGTCTTCGAGCACGTCGAACACGGCGAGCGCCGCGGCGCAGGCGAGGGGGTTGCCCGCGTACGTGCCGCCGAGGCCGCCCGTGTGCGCGGCGTTCATGATCTCGGCGCGGCCCGTGACGGCGCTCAACGGCAGCCCGCCACCGAGGGCTTTGGCCGTGAGCGTGATGTCGCCCGCGACCCCCTCGTGCTCGCTCGCGAAGAGGCGACCTGTGCGGCCGAGGCCGCTCTGGATCTCGTCGATGACGAGCACGATCCCGTGCGTGTCCGCGATCCGGCGGAGCCCCGGAAGGAACCCTTCGGCAGGGACGATGAATCCGCCCTCGCCCTGGATCGGCTCGACCACGAGCGCGGCGAAGTGGTCGGCGCCGTGCTCGATGACGACCCGCTCGATCTCGGCGAGTGCGGCATCGGCGCCCTCTCCACGCAGCGGGTTGGCGTTCGGCCCCCGCACGACGTCGTTCGGGAAGGGGCCGAACGTGGTCTTGTACGGGTGCTCCTTGGCGGTCATCGCCATGGTCAGCAGGGAACGGCCGTGGTAGGCCTCGTCGATCACGAGCACCCCTGGTCGGCCGGTGTGCGCCCGGGCGATCTTCACCGCGTTCTCGACGGCTTCGGCCCCCGTGCTGAACAGGGCGGTGCGCTTGTCGAAGTCGCCGGGCACGTGGGCGTTGAGCCATTCGGCCACTCGCACGAACCCTTCGTACTCGGTCACCATGAAGCAGGTGTGGGTGAAGAGGTCGAGCTGGGCGGCGACGTTCTCACGCACTCGAGGATTCGCCGCACCGACGCTGGTGACGGCGATCCCCGAGGCGAGATCGATGAGCGTGTTGCCGTCGACGTCCTCGAGCGTCGAGGTGCCGGCGCGCGCGATGAAGACGGGAAGGGTGATTCCGAAACCGGAGGCGACGGCGGCGGTGCGCTGAGCGTGCAGCTCGCGCGAGCGCGGGCCGGGAATCTCGGTGATCAGATGCGGAGCGGAGGTCATGAGGTCGACGCTAGATCGCGCCGGAGGCGATAGGGGCAACACTTCGCCCAGTCTTGATGCTCACCCTGTGCGTACTGCACAATGGCGGCATGGTCTCGCTGGGTGAACTCGCTCTCGCATCGGGCGCCTCTTTGCGCCCGCTCGCACCGTTCGACGCCGCACGCAGCATCACCGGGGTGCATGTCTCGGAGCTCGACGACCCCGGCCGCTATCTCGACGGCGGCGAACTGCTGCTCACCACCGGCATCCCGTTGCACTCCCACTCGGCCGAGGCCTACGTCGACAGACTCGCCGAACAGGGCATCGGCGCGATCGGGATCGGTCTCGGCGAGGGGTGGGAGCACGCGCCGAGCGCGCTGGTGGAGCGCTGCCGCGCGACCGGCATACCGATCTTCGAAGTGCCGGACGGCCTCCCGTTCCTCGACGTCTCCCGAGCGTTCTGGTCGCTCGCGGGCCGCGGCGGCCAGGAGGAGGCGATGCGCACCGCGCATGCCCACACCCGTCTCGTGCAGGCCGCGGCCGGGCCTGATCCGATCACCGCGGTCGTGCGGGTGATGGCGCAGGCCATCGGGGGATGGGTCGCGTGGCTGCCGATCGGCCCTGGCGGCTCGACGGACATCCTGCACCCCCCGTCGCTCGAGGGGATGCTGCCCTCCGTGCGCACAGACGTGGAGAGGTCGCTGCTGCGCTCCGGCGTCGAGGCGGCCTCGTTCGTATCGCACGGTTCGACGGTCGTCGCCCATGCGGTGACAGACGGCGAACGCACCCGCGGTGCGCTCGCGCTCGGCGCGGGCAGACCTTTCGGCAGCTCGGATCGCCAACTCGCCCTCACCGCCACCGCATTGCTGCGGCTGCTGAGCGCGCGCGAGCGCGGGGGCCCGACGCCCGAGGAATGGATCGCCGAACTCGCGATTCGCGGCGAACCCGCGGCGGCCCGCGCCCTCGCCGGCGCCTCCGGCATCGAGATGCCGATGCTCTTCCGCGTCCTGGCCGGGGTCGGTGCGACCGTCGACGGAGGATTCGGCGCCGGGGCCCCGCATGCGGGCGTGCACCTCACCCTGCTCTCCGCCGAGGCAGACGCGACGCCCGATTCCGGAGTCCTCAGCGGACCGGTCGGCCTGGAAGACGTCGCTGCCGCGACAGCCCGGGTCATCGCCCTCCACCGCGCCGATCCCGGCGCGGGAGCCCGCACCGATCCGGATTCGCGGTCACGCCGCTGGGCTGATCTGCTGGCGCACGCCGAGCCGGAACTGCGGCGCACGGTCATCGCGTACCTGCGCAACCGTCATCAGGCCGAGCGGACGGCACGGGAACTCGGCGTGCACCGGAACACCATCCGGCCGAGGATCACGACCGCCGAGAAGATGCTCGACGCTTCGCTCGATGACCCGGATGTCGCGGCAGAACTGTGGCTCGCACTCCGCGATCGTGGGCTCTAGCGATCGGCATCCAACCAGGCCCGCACGGACTCGTCATGCTCGCCGAGCCGTGGGGGTGCGGACGCCGTCACCGGGATCGCCGGGGACCAGGTGAGCGGCGAGCGGATCTGCCTCGACCGACGCCCGTCGCCACCGACGGCATCCCACACGGGCTCGAGGCCGAGCTCCTCGGCGAGCGCGATCCCGTCGCCGATCGAGTTGACGACACCGGCGGCCACGCCGATGCGATTCAGCCTCGCGGCCCACGCCGCCGCCGTGTCCGCAGCCAGCGCTGACTCGAGCGCGACGACGAGTTCCTCGCGATGCGCGACGCGGTCGGGGTTCGTGAGGAACCGCGGGTCGGCGGCGAGCTGCGCGCATCCGAGTTCCACGGTCATCCGGGCGAACTGTGCGTCGTTGCCGCAGGCGACAGCGATCGGCGCATCGGCGCACCGCAGCGATTCGTAGGGAGCGATCGACGGATGCCGGTTGCCCAGCCTTCCGGGCTCGGTACCCGCTCCCAGGTGCGCCGACATCTGATTGACTAACGCCGCCTGCAGGCTCGACAGCAGGTTGACGTCGATCCTCGAGCCGCGCCCCGTCAGCTCCCGCCTGCGGAGGGCCGCGAGGATGCCGATCACCGCGTCCTTGCCGGTCAGCACGTCGACCAGGGCGACACCGGCCTTCATGGCATCGCCGCCGGTCTCGCCGGTGATGTGCATGAGGCCGCCGACCGCCTGGGCGACGAAGTCGTATCCGGGGAGCGCAGCGCCGTCCCCCAACCCGAAGCCGCTGACCGAGACGTAGACGAGACCGGGATGCTCGGCGGCGAGAGAGTCCCAGTCGAACCCGAGTTTCGCGAAGAGCCCCGGTCGGAAGTTCTCGATGACCACATCGCTTCTCGCGATCAGTTCGCGAGCGCGCGCCGCATCGTCCGGATCGGTGAGGTCGAGAGCCACGGACTCCTTGCCGCGGTTGGCGGATTCGAAATACGTCGTGATCCCTGACTCGGCATAGGGCGGACCCCACGCCCTCGTGTCGTCGCCCGTGCCGGGCCTCTCGACCTTGACGACCCGCGCCCCGAGATCGGCGAGGGTCATGGTCGCCAGCGGCCCCGCGAGCACGCGGGAGAAGTCCGCGACAACGATCCCGTCGAGCGGCGCGCTCACCGGCGCACCCGCAGCGCCTGCGAGGTGGACTCCCGTGCGACGACCGTGATCGGGAACTCCACATCGGTGCCGGATGCCACCCGACCGTCGAGCAGGTCGATGAGG
The DNA here is from genome assembly GCF_001889265.1 of Microbacterium sp. 1.5R. Taxonomy (NCBI): domain Bacteria; kingdom Bacillati; phylum Actinomycetota; class Actinomycetes; order Micrococcales; family Microbacteriaceae; genus Microbacterium; species Microbacterium sp. 1.5R. Next base: position 950,694 of record NZ_CP018151.1, on the reverse strand, counting down.
AGCTCGGCGCAGGCGACTCCCGAGTCGCGGGGGCGCAGATCGATCGAGGTGATCGACGGAGTCAGGAAGGGCAGCGACGGATGGTCGACGCACGAGACGACCGTGATGTCCTCGCCGACCGTGCGACCCAGGCGCCCGAGCACGGCGACGACCTCGATCGCACTCGAGTCCGGGCCGCAGATGATCACGTCGGTGTCGGGATTCGTCTGCAGCAGCCGTTCGGTCGACTCGCGCACCGCGTGCCATGGCGCCTCGAACGAGATCGGCGCGATGACCGGATCGAGGCCGCGCGCCGCGCATCCTCTCCGATAGCCCGAGACGAGCTGGCGCGACCAGTCCGTCGCATCCGGGGCGACCAGCAACGCGGGATGCTGCGCCTCAGTGACGTCGATCTCGTCGAGGAGCCGGAGCATCGCCGCCTCGTGCGATGACCAGATGACGCCGTCGGGAACCCCCTCGATGTCGTCGGGCAGGTGCTCCTGCGTGACGATCGGGATGCCGGAGGCCATGAGCGACGGGAGTCCGGGATCCCCCGAGACGGGGTCGCCGATGATCAACCCGTCCGCCCGGATGGGCCGGGAACGGCCGGAAGACGCCGACGGGCTCACAATGGTCACGTCGATGTCGTGGGCCGCCGCGCTCGTGACGATTCCGAAGGTGAACGCCATGTAGTACGACGACCGGGACACGACCTCGGGGAGCACGATCCCGATCGTGCCGATCGCACCTCCGCGGAGGTGTCGCGCCGCCGTGTTGACCGAATACCCGAGCTCGGCTGCCGCCGCCAGCACGGCCTCCCGGGTGGCCGAAGACACGCGACCGCCGCCGCTGAGCGCGTCGGACGCCGTGGTCTTTCCGACCCCCGCGCGCCGAGCGACATCGATCAATCTGGCGCGTCGTGGCTCTTGCATGCGGCCGAGTCTAGCCACACGGAGCAAGCCGTAATCCACTCGAAACACATCGGGTCTTGCGCCGTAACACGCTTTTCGCATACTTTTGCCGGAACGTTCCGGCACGCAGACGTTCCGGCACCGACTTCCGATGGAGACTCCATGAACTGCAGTTGTTCCTCGTCCGACCACGTCCAGCGCTCGCGCCGCCTCGGCGATGAGTCCGGTGCGCCGTACGCGACGCTCTCGGCGGACGAGCTGCAGCGCGCCGCCGAGATCCTCCGCGCTGAAGGCGCACTCGGCGACGAGCACCGCATCGCCTACATCGGACTCGACGAGCCCGACCGCACCGAGGTCGTCGCCGGCCGATCCGTCCCCCGCCGCGCTCGCGTGCAGCTCCTCGACGTCGACAGCGGACGCGCTCGGGCGCTCTCGGTGGATCTCGGCTCCGGCACGCTCGTGAAGGACGTCGACATCGACCCCGAGATCGACGGCCAGGTGCCGCTGCTCCAGGAGGAGCACGTGATCATCCGCGAGCTCATCGGCGCCGACGCGCGCTGGGCCACCGCGCTCTCGGCTCGAGGAATCGACGACCCGAGCACCGTGGCGCTCGCCGGCCTGTCGGCGGGCCGCTACCCGATCGAAGGCGAGAGCGGACGCCGACTGGCGCGCGTGCTCGGGCACCACCAGCCGACCCCGCAGACCATGCCCTGGGCGCACCCGATCGACGGCCTCGTCGCGTACGTCGATCTCGCGAGCCGAACGGTCGTCGACGTCATCGACACGGGGGTGATGCCGATCCCTCAGGAGACCGCCGACTACCACGTGCCAGGCACCTTCGGCCCCGAGCGCACGACGCAGAAGCCGATCGTCATCACGCAGCCGGAGGGACCGAGCTTCTCGTTCGACGGCGACGTGATCTCGTGGGAGAAGTGGTCGCTGCGCATCGGCTACGACATGCGGGAGGGTCTCATCCTGCACGGCATCGGCTTCGAGGACGACGGACGTGTGCGTCCGATCGTGCACCGCGCCTCGATCGCCGAGATGCTCGTCCCTTACGGCGACCCGGGGCCGGTGCGCTTCTGGCAGAACTACTTCGACACCGGCGAATACCAGCTCGGACGACTGGTGAACTCGCTCGAACTCGGCTGCGACTGCGTCGGCGACATCACCTATCTCGACGTACCGATCGCCGATGCGCGAGGGAACGTCAAGGTTCTGCCCAACGCCATCTGCATCCACGAGGAGGATGCCGGTGTGCTCTGGAAGCACACCGAGCAGTTCACCGGCTCGAGCGATGTGCGACGACAGCGCCGCCTGGTCATCTCGTTCTTCGTCACCGTCGGCAACTACGACTACGGCTTCTACTGGTACCTCTACCTCGACGGCAAGATCGAGTTCGAGGCCAAGGCCACCGGCCTCGTCTTCACCGCCGCCTACGACGAGCGCACCAGCCGGTTCGCGAGCGAACTGGCACCGGGCCTTGCCGCCCCTTACCACCAGCATCTGTTCTGCGCCCGCCTCGACATGGCGGTCGACGACGGCCCGGCCGTGATCGACGAGATCGATGTCGGAGCCCTGCCGATCGACGACCACAACGTGCACGGCAGCGCGATCGGCTTCACGACCACCCGGCTGCGGAGCGAGCAGGAGGGACGCCGTCGCGCCAACGCGACGGTCGATCGCACCTGGCGCGTGAGCAGCGCGACCGCGAAGAATCGTCTCGGCCGACCGACCTCCTATGTGCTGGCCCCTGAGGGCAAGCCCGTGCTGCTGGCGCAGCCCGAATCGGTGATCGCGTCGCGTGCAAGGTTCGCGATGTCCGATCTGTGGGTCACCGCCTACGACCCCGACGAGCGCTACCCCGCCGGCGACGTCGTCAATCAGAGCGCGCCCGAGCAGGGACTCCCCGCCTTCGTCGCCGACGACGCCTCGCTCGACGGCGCCGACCTCGTGCTCTGGCATACGTTCGGTCTCACCCATTTCCCCCGCACCGAGGACTGGCCGATCATGCCCGTCGACACGTGCGGGTTCACCCTCAGACCCCACGACTTCTTCGACCGGAACCCGACCCTCGACGTCCCGGCCTCCCCCACCGCATGCGCCTGCGCTCACGAGGACACAGGCACTGCGCACTCCGAGCACCACCTGCATCACCTCTCTGTCCGCCCGTCGTCGCACCACGGCTGATCAGCCGTCGTCCGGCATCCCGAAGGGAAACACCGACATGCACACAGCAGCTCGCGCGGGGGTGGCGATGTCCGCCATCGCCGTCCTCGCACTCACCGGATGCGCAGCCGGCGCCTCACCAGACACCGAACCGACACAGGAAGAGGCGGCACCCGGCTTCCTCGCCCTCGCCGACGACGCATTCGACGACGGTGGCGACCTCGTCGTCCAGGTCGACTACGACACCGCAGAGGCCGGCGGTCTCGACCCGCAGGGTGCGGCGACCGCGCGCTCGTGGATGCTGGAGGGACTGTCGTACGAGACCCTCACCACGATCGACGAGAATCTCGACGTCGCGCCGTCTCTCGCCACCTCGTGGAAGACGCCGAGCGACACCGAGTACGTCTTCACGCTCGCCGATGACGCGGTGTTCTCGAACGGCCGTGCCATGACGGCTGCCGATGTCGCCGGCAGCCTGCAGCGTCTCATCGACACCCCGACCACCTGGACGGGTCAGCTCGGCCCGATCGCCTCGATCGAGGAGACCGGCGATCTCGAGGTCACGGTCACCCTGTCTGAGCCCTACGCACCGTTCCTCGCCGCGCTGGCGAACACCCCCGCCGCCGTCCTGCCCATGGCCGAGATCGAGGCAGGCGAGATCGACATCACGACCGAGATGGTCGGCACAGGCCCCCTCGTCGCGACCGCGCACCGACAGGATGAGGAGTGGACGTTCAAGCCGAACGAGCACCACCCCGACGCCGCCTCGCTGGGCTTCTCGACGCTGACGATCGACATCGTCGGCGATGAGGCCACCAGGGCCGCAGCCCTCCGCGACGGATCGGCCGACTTCGCCGTGCTCAACTCCATCGACTCGGCGGAGCTCCTGGCGAACGCGCAGGAGGTCAGCGTCGTCGGACAGAAGAACACCGACTTCCACTACCTGATGATCAACTCCCTCACGGGCGATGAGGCGCTGCAGGATGAGGACGTGCGCTTCGCCATCAACAGCGCGATCGATCGTGATGCGATCAACGAACTCGCATTCGGCGGCTCGACCGCGGCCACCGGGGTCACCCCCGCCGGTCTTCCCGACTCGTGCCTCGCTGCGGACCTCCCCTCGGCCGCACACGACGTCGCCGCGGCGAAAGCGGTGATCGACGAGGTCGGAGGCCTCGAGCTCGACCTCGTCGTGTACACCGATGAGCCGGTACTCGCCCAGATCGCTCAGGTCATGCAGCAGAACCTCGCCGAGATCGGCGTGACGGTCGAGATCCAGCAGGTCGATTACGCCACCTACTCCGATCAGGTGTACGGCAGCCCCGCGACATTCGACCTCGCTTTGAGCTGGTTCGCCGGCTACGCGGATCCTGCGATGGTCACGACCTGGTGGAACCCCGAGGTCGCCGGCTTCTCGGCCGTCTTCATGAAGGGCTCCGACGAACTCGACGGGCTGATCGCCGACGGATACTCGACCGAGCCGGGGGCCGACCGGGCCGCCGTGTTCGAGAACCTCTGCGCCGTCGCCGACGAGCAGAGCGAGATGGTGCCGCTGGTACTGCGTCCGTCCACGATTGGATGGAACACCGAGTCGCTGTCGCCGACGCTCAGCAGCGACGAGGGCTACGGCAACTTCCTGCGCTACATCACCCAGTTCCGCGCCAGCTGACATGGCCGTCGCTCTGTGGTCGCTCCGGCGCATCGGCGCCGCACTGGTGACGCTCGTCGTCGTCTCGGTGCTGATCTTCGCGTCCGTCCGTCTCATGCCGGGCGACTACATCGACCTCGTCCTGGGTCCGCTCGCCACCGAGGCGCAGCGGGCCCAGGCGGTGGCCGAGTCCGGGCTCGACGACCCGGTCGTCGCGCAGTACTTCCACTGGCTGTCCGGCGTTCTCACCGGTGACCTCGGCTACTCGTTCGTCTCGAACGTGTCGGTCACCGACGAGTTCGCCGCACGCCTTCCCGTCACGGCGACGATCGCGCTGCTGACGATCATCGTCACCCTGCTCGTCGGCATCCCGCTCGGCTTCTCCGCCGCCCTGCGATCGGAGGGTTCGGCCGGTGCCGTCGGCCGGATCGTCAGTGCGCTCGGCATCAGCATCCCCGAGTTCCTGCTCGCGGGCGTCGTGGTCTTCGCCGTCTCGACCCTCGGACTCGGGGTCTCGGTCGGCCGGTTCGCGCCGTTCGCCGTCGACCCTGCGCGCTTCTTCGGGGCGCTCGTGCTTCCGGTCACGGTCCTCGCCGTCGGCTGTGTCGCCGTCGTCGCGAGGAACACCAGGGATGCCGTCATGAACGTCCTCGTCGAACCGCACGTGCAGGCTGCCGTGGCACGAGGCGAGACCCCCTGGTTCATCATCCGTCACCACGTGCTCCGCAACGCGGCAGCCCCCATCCTGACGATCGTCGGCGCTCTGATCGCCGTCCTCCTCGGCGGCACAGTGATCGTCGAGTTCGTGTTCAACATCCCGGGCATGGGCTCGTACCTGCAGACGGCTCTCGGGCGGCGCGACTACGCGATCGTCCAGAGCGCGGTGCTGCTCGCCGCCATCGTGTTCATCGTCGCGAGCCTGCTCGTCGACCTCATCGCCAATGCGCTGGACCCCCGTCTGCGCCTGACCGGAGGGAGCCGCCGATGACCATCGCCCCCACAGCCACGCACCGCGTCCGCGCGGCGGGCGACGCGACGCGCGGCGCCTGGCGTCGCAGCGATGCCGTGCTGCGCACCGCGATCGTCGTGCTCGGTCTCGTCGTCGTGATCACCGTGATCGCCGTACTCACCGGCCTCGCCGGGTCGACGACCGCGACGGTCGGGGGCAGGCTCGAGAGCCCGTCGGCGCTCGCGCCGTTCGGCACCGACAACCTCGGACGCTCGCTCCTCCCCCGCCTCTTCCAGGGCACGGCGACCACCCTCGTCGTGTCGATCGTCGCCGTGATCTGCTCGGCGGTGGTCAGCACCGTGCTCGGAATGCTCGCCGGCTACTACGGCGGGGCCGTGAACGAGGCGGTGATGCGCGTCGCCGACGTGCTTTACGCGTTCCCCGCTCTCGTGCTCGCCATCCTCGTCTCCGCCCTCCTCGGGCCCGGCCGGCCGGCGGCGATCATCAGCATCGTCGTCATCACCATCCCTCTCATGACCCGCGTGGTGCGCATCGCGACCCGGGCCGTGGCCGAGCGGGACTTCATCGTGTCGGCGCGCATCAGCGGAGTCCGAATCCCGGTGATCTTCGTCCGTCGGCTGCTGCCGAACATCGCAGGGACCATCGCCGTGCAGGCGAGCTACGCGCTCTCCGTCGCGATCCTCGTCGAGGGAGGACTGAGCTTCCTCGGCTTCGGCGTGCAGGCTCCTGAGGCATCCCTCGGCCTTCTCATCCAACAGGGGATGCTGTACATGACCCAGGCCCCCCAGCTCGTGATCGTCCCCGGCGCCGTGCTGGTGGTCTCGATCCTGTGCATCAACATCATCGGCGACGGCCTCCGTGACCGATTCGAACCGCGAGAGACGAGGTCCCTCCGATGACCGCCGTACGCATCAGCGATCTGGCACTGGAGTTCACGGGCACCACCACTGTCAGGGCTCTCGACGGGGTCGACCTCGACGTCGCAGACGGCAGTTCGGTCGCGATCGTGGGTGAGTCGGGATCCGGCAAGTCGACGCTCGCCTCCGTGATCGGCCGCCTGCATCCGCGTTCGGCGCAGATCGTCAGCGGCCTGATCGAGGTCGACGGGATCGACGTGCTCGGTCTCGACGACGACGCGCTGCGCGGCTACCGACGCGACACCCTCGCCTATATCGCGCAGGATCCGATCGGCTCGCTCGATCCGACGATGCGCATCGGCGCCCAGCTGAAGCTCGTGCTCCGCGCGGTCGGCGACGACGGCTCTCCCCGCCGCCAGGTCGAGCTGCTGGAGGGCATGCAGATCGCCGATCCCGCGCGCGTCATCCGACTCTTCCCCCATCAGATCTCGGGCGGGATGGCCCAGCGTGTGGCCATCGCGATGGCCATGTGCCGCCGCCCCCGGCTGCTGATCGCCGATGAGCCGACCGCGGCGCTCGACAACCAGGTGCGCGAAGAGGTCATCCGGCTGCTGTTCGCTCAGGCGAAGGAGCAGGGCACGACCATCCTCTGGCTCAGTCACGATCTGCCGGCCGTCGCGCGCTGGTGCGACGAGGTCGCCGTCATGTACGCCGGCCGGGTCGTCGAACGCGGTCCGGCATCCGCGGTGCTCGGCACCCCGGTGCACCCGTATGCTCGAGCGCTCGCGGCGACGGATCCCTCGCGTGCGAAACGGGGAGAGCGGCTCTCGAGCATCCCGGGCTCCCCTCCGGTGCTGCATGGCGAGGCGGAGGGCTGCGCCTTCGCCGCACGCTGCGCTCATCGGATCGATGCGTGCGAGGTCGTCAGGCCCGAGCCCGTGTCGCCACGGCACAGCCTCTGCATCCGCACCGCGGATCTCGTGCTGGCCGATCGGCGAGCAGGACTCATCCCCGACGAGGAGGTGTCGGCATGAGCGCGTCCTCCGCGACTCCGACCGTCGAACTCGACGACGTCAGCGTCGTCTTCCCATCGGGCTTCGGCGCGGGTCGACGAGAGGTCAGAGCCATGTCGGGAGTCTCGTTCTCGGTGGCGCCGGGTGAGACGCTCGGCCTCGTCGGCGAGTCCGGCTCGGGCAAGACGACGACAGGGACAGTCGTGCTCGGATTGCAGCACCCCGACTCCGGGGCCGTGCGGTTCCAGGGAGCGCCGCTCGCCAGGAGCCTGCGATCCCGCGCCGGGCGGATGCAGGCGGTCCTGCAGCATCCGCGATGGGCGCTCGACCCGCGCTCGACCGTGCTGTCATCGGTGCTGGAGCCCGTGCTCGTGCACGAACGTCGCACGTCGGCGACCGAGGAGCGGGCCCTGGCGATGCTCGAGAGCGTCGGACTGCCGGCCTCGTTCGCCACTCGCCGTCCCCACCAGCTCTCGGGAGGACAGCTGCAGAGAGTGAGCGTCGCACGTGCGCTCGTGACCCACCCCGCCTTCATCGTCTTCGACGAGGCCGTCAGCGCGCTCGACGTCTCGGTGCAGGCGCAGATCCTCAACCTCATCCAGGACCTGCAGGCGGAACACGGCTTCGCCGCCCTGTTCATCTCGCACGACCTGGCGGCCGTCCGCTACATCTCCCATCATGTGGCGGTGATGCGCGCCGGCGAGATCGTCGAGCACGCCCCGACCGAGGTCTTCTACGACCTGCCCAGCCATCCCTATTCGCGTCAACTGTTCCAGGAGCTCTCATCGTGACCGACACCCACCGTCTCGCCCCCGTCCTTGCCGCAGGACCACGTCGATCCAACGGCGACTACGCCCTCTCCCCTGTGCACGGCACCGATCGTGGGCGGGTCGAGTACGACTTCCCCGGCGTGCTCCTCGGAACGGCCGAATACACCGAAGGTCCGACCGGAGCGACGGTGCTGTCGATCCCAGCCGGCGCTCGGACATTCACCGACCGGCGCGGCGGCGCCGTGGGCGCCAGCGGACTGTACGGATACAACCACGCCATCTGCCTCGCCGGAGGTTCGGTGTACGGCCTCTCCGCCGTGGCGGGCGTGTCTGAGGCGCTGTTCGAGCGCGCCGAGCACCGCTCCGGTTTCGACCAGCTGCAGCTCGTGTCGGGCGCCATCATCTACGACTACTCGGTGCGCGAGAACTCCGTCTTCCCCGACACCGCGCTCGGCAAGGCCGCCCTGCAGGCCGCACGTCAGGGCGTCGTCGAAGTGGGCCGCGTCGGCGGCGGCGCCTCGGCCTCATCCGGAAAGGTCGACCCCGCCCGAGTGGAGTTCACGGGCCAGGGAGTCGCATTCCGCCAGGTGGGTGATGTGAAGGTCCTCGTCGTGACGGTGCTCAACCCCTACGGAGTGATCCTCGATCGCTCGGGCAGGATCATCCGCGGCAACTACGACGCGAGCACCGGCGAGCGCCGCCACCCGGCGCTGGACTACGAAGAGGCGATCGGGGAGTCCCGACTGGTCGACTCGATGTCGGGCAACACGACGATCACCGCGGTCGTGACGAACGTGCAGCTCACCGACACCGAGCTCAAGCAGTTCGGCCTGCAGGTGCACAGCTCGATGCACCGCGGCATCCAGCCCTTCCACACCCCGCTCGACGGCGACACGCTCTTCGCGCTGACGACCGACGAGGTCGCGCTGCCCGAGAATCCCAGCTCGTCCCGGGGCCGGCTCTCGCTGAACTCCACCGCCGTCGCCACCCTCGCGGGCGAGACGGCGTGGGACGCGATCCTCTGCGCGGCGGGCTGACCGTGTACGAGTTCGAGAAGTACCTCGCCCCCTCACAGCACGAGGTCAACGAGCTGGTCCGCCGACACCCGTTCGCGCTCATCGTGACGAACGGCGGCGGCGCGGCCGGCGCACCCACGGTCACGCACACCCCGGTGATCATCGAGCGGATGGCACCGGACGGCGGCTTCGTCGGCGGAGAGCTGCTCGGCCATATCGCGCGGAAGAACCCGCAGTGGCAACAGATCACTGACGGCGACTCGGTGCTGCTGGTGTTCTCCGGCCCCCACGACTACGTGTCGCCGACGACCTATGCCGATGACCCCAACGTGCCGACGTGGGACTACGCGGCCGTGCACCTGACGGCCAGGGTGACCGTGCTCGAGGATGCGAACGACGGCATGCATGTCGTCACACGAACCGTCGAGGAGCTCGAGAACCTCGAGCAGACGGCGTGGGACATGCAGAGCTCGCTGCCCACGTTCGAGCGCATCGTCGGGGGGATCGTGTCGTTCCGGTTCGAGATCATCGAGCAGCGCGCGGTCTTCAAGGTCAGTCAGGACAAGCCCCTCGAGGTGCGCGAGCGCGTCGCCGCCGCATCCCGTGCCCGCGGCTGCCCCTATGGTGACGTCGCCGAACTCGTCGAGCGCATCGGAGGAGACCGGTGATCGTCCACGAGTGGTCTGCGGAGGCAGGCGAGCCGCAGGAGGAAGGACGCCGGTTCGGTGCCCACTGGTCGCCTCAGCTGGCCGCCGCCCGCGACTCGTACCTGAGACTCTTCGCGCAATCGGGTGTTCCCGCCGAGCGCGCCCGAGCGGTCGCCGACGAGTGCCGGGCGATGACCGAGACCCACGCCGCCGAGATCGCCGACGAGTTCGTCGGGATCGCCGAGGGCAGCGGCCTGTCGCTGACCGACGTGCATCTGCTGACCGCTCGCACCGAGATCCTGGCGCGCATGACGCCGTCGATGGAGTGCTCGACGGTCGTGTACGCGCCCGATGACGCGAGCGCACCCCGCACTCTGCAGACCTGGGACTGGCACGAGACGCTGTCGAACGAGACCGTGGTGCGGCGCCTGCGATCGGCATCGGGAACCGGTGTCGTGACCTTCTGCGAGTTCGGGCAGCCGGCGAAGATCGGCGTGAACGATCGAGGCCTCGGACTCCACTTCAACATCCTCCATCACCGATCCGACGGATCGCAGGCCGGGGTGCCCGTGCACGTTCTCGCCCGCATGATCCTCGACCGTGCGTCGACGGTCGCCGACGCGGTCGAGATCGCCCGGAGCGTCCCGCTCGCAGCGTCCAGCGTCCTGACCGTCGCGGCCTTCGACGGCCAGGCGGCCGAGGCCGCAGCCGTCGAGGTCTCCCCCGCGGGGGTCGCGGTGCTGCCTGTTCCCCGCGGACGCACCTTGGCCCACACGAATCACTTCCTCGACGAGACCCTCGCCGCCGGCGAGTACTCGCCGTACGAGACCACGAGCGTGCCTCGATACCGGTGTCTGACGGAGGCAGCGGACCTTGCTCGGATCGTGGATGATCGCGAGCGGGCCCTCGCGTTCGGAGCCATCCCCGACGCACCGATCTCGGTGCGCGCGCGGGCCGATCAGCCGGAACACCTCCGCTGGGAGACGAAGCTCACGGTCGCTCTCGACGTCGCGACGGGTGCTCTGTCCTTCGCCGCCGCGGCGCCGGCCGACGTCGTCGACGCCGAGTGGCGTCGTGTGGGCATCCTGAGCGACGTGCGTCCCGCGTCCATCCGATGAACGACCTCCTGCACCTCGCCGCCTTGGCACTGGCGACGATCGGTGCGGGGTCGTTGATCGGCATGCGGCATGGAGTCGGTGCTCCCGAGATCGCGGCGGCCGTACTCATGCTGGCGGGCATGGGCGATGCCATGACGGTCGCGCTGCTGCCTCCCGTCGTGTGGTTCGCCCTGATGCTCCCCGCCGCGATCGTTCTGGCGATCCGCTGCCGGGCGCCGGCTGTGCTCGGAGACCGGAGCGCGCGCGCAGGCGGCAAGATGTCGGCCCACCTGGCACTCGGACTCGTCTCGACCGCCGCGCTGATCCTGCTGATGGCGGCGATTCCCGGGACCGACGTCACCGACGCGGCCGTCTCTTCCACGCACCCGCACGGTGGGGGCGCAGGGATGCCGCAGGTGCTCGGCGTGACTCTCGGACTCGGAGCGATCCTGCTCTCGACGATCGCATTGCGCTCGGAGCGGTCCTGGCTCCACCGAGTGCATCACACCACGATGGCGGCATCGACGGTAGCGATGTCCGCCATCGTGGTGTTCTGAGCGCCGGCCGTCATCGACGGCCGGACGACTCAGTGGAAGAAGTGACGCTCTCCGGTGAAGAACATCGTGACGCCGGCCTTGCGTGCGGCGTCGACGACCTCTTCATCGCGCACCGAGCCACCGGGCTGCACGATCGCGGTGACGCCCGCATCGATGAGCACCTGCGCACCGTCGGCGAACGGGAAGAAGGCATCGGAGGCAGCGACAGAACCGGCTGCACGATCACCGGCTCGCTCGACCGCGAGGCGGCACGAGTCGACACGGTTGACCTGACCCATGCCGACACCGACCGTGGCGTTGTCCTTCGCGAGCACGATCGCGTTCGACTTGACGGCGCGGCACGCCTTCCACGCGAAGATGAGGTTCTCCATCTCCTCGTCGCTGGGGCGCTCGCCCGAGACGAGCTCCCAGTTCTTGGCGACCGAGACGATGTCGTCGGGGAAGCGATCGGCATCCTGCAGCAGAAGTCCTCCCGAGACGAGGCGCACATCCATGCGCTCCTGCTGCCAGTCCTCCGGCAGCTGCAGCAGACGCAGGTTCTTCTTCGCCTTGAACACCTCGAGGGCTGCGGGTTCGAACGACGGCGCGACGATGACCTCGGTGAAGATGTCCTTCAGATTCTCGGCCATCTTGAGGGTGACGGTGCCGTTCGCGGCGATCACTCCCCCGTAGGCCGACACCGGATCGCACTCGTGGGCGCGGATGTGCGCGCTCGCGATCGGGTCGAGGGCGTTCGGTGCGGTCGTGGCGATGCCGCACGGGTTCGCGTGCTTGATGATCGCGACGGCCGGCTTCACCATGTCGTAGGCGGCGCGCAGCGCGGCATCCGCGTCGACGTAGTTGTTGTACGACATCTCCTTGCCCTGCAGCTGCGTCGCCTGGGCGATGCCGTGGCCGCCGACACGGGTGTAGATCGCGCCGCGCTGGTGCGAGTTCTCGCCGTAGCGCAGCGTCGCCAGCAGCTCGGCCTGGATCGTGAGGTGCGTCGGCAGGTCCTCGCCCTCGCCGAGCGTGCCCTCCGCGAACCATGAGGCCACCGCGGTGTCGTAGGCGGCGGTGTGGGCGAAGGCGCGGGCCGCGAGCTCGCGGCGCTGGGTCAGCGTGGTGCCGCCGTTCTCGATGGCGCTGATGATGCCCGGGTACGACTGCGGCGAGACGACGATCGCGACGTTCGCGTGGTTCTTGGCCGCGGCGCGCACCATGGCGGGGCCGCCGATGTCGATCTGCTCGACCACGTCGTCGCCCTCAGCACCGGAGGCGACCGTCTCGACGAAGGGATACAGGTTCACGACGACGAGCTCGAACGGCGCGATGTCGAGATCCGCGAGCTGACGTTCGTGATCCTCGAGGCGCAGGTCCGCGAGCAGACCGCCGTGGATCTTCGGGTGCAGCGTCTTCACGCGACCGTCGAGCATCTCGGCGACTCCCGTGACGGCGGCGACGTCGGTGACCTCGAAGCCCGCCTCGCGGATCGTGGAGGCCGTCGAGCCGGTCGAGACGATCTGCACGCCTGCGCCGGCGAGAGCGGCGGCGAGATCGAGCAGACCGGACTTGTCGCTCACCGAGACGAGTGCGCGGCGAACCGGGACGGTGTCGCGATCGCGGTACAGCGAGTGGTCGTGGCGGGGGCCGGCCATGATGGGCTCCTTCGTGCGAGGGGGGCGTGCGTGGATCGGTTCAGGATGCTGAGGTCAGCGAGAGCTCACCGGTCGCGATGCGGCGCACCACGTCGATGAGAAGTCGGCGCTCGACGGGCTTGATGCGCTCGTGGAGGCTGTGCTCGGTGTCACCGGCGACGACCGGCACGCGCTCCTGTGCGAGGATCGGGCCGGTGTCGACGCCGTCGTCGACGACGATCACGCTCGCGCCGGTCTCCGAGACGCCCGCGGCGAGCGCGTCGCGCACCCCGTGTGCGCCGGGGAACTCGGGCAGGTATGCGGGATGCGTGTTGATCAGTCGTGGCGAGAGGTCGGCGACGAGGGCGGCAGGAAGCAGACGCATCAGGCCGCTGAGCACGACGAGGTCCGCGTTCCAGACGGCGAGCTGGCGGCCGAGCTCTTCGCCCCAGGCTTCGCGCGATTCGTGCTCGTGCCACGGAACCGTGAAGCTCGGGATGCCGAATTCCTCGGCGTGAGCCAGGCCGTCGGCTTCGCGGTCGGCGCCGACGACCACCACCCGCGCAGGGAAATCGGGGTGGCGAGCAGCCTCGAGGAGGGCGCGAAGGTTCGAGCCGGTGCCCGAGATGAGAACGGCGACCGTGAGCACGCGCCCAGTCTACCGGGGCCGATGGGAGGCCCCGAGCCGCATGTCAGCCGACGGGATCGCGCGGATCGCGCCGCGGGAGCCGGAATCCGCCCGCGTCATCCAGCGGCGCCGTGTCATAGGTCGACGGTCCGTCCGGCCAGCCGACCGTTCCGTCGCTGGGATCCGTGCGTGCGTTCGACACCGCATCGGATGCCGTCATCTCGGCGACCCAGCGGTCGGTGCGCTCTTCTGCGAGCTCATCGCGATTGCGGGGCGACAGGAGCAGGATCGCTGCGCCGAGCAGGACCTCTCCCCCCAGCGCGAGAGCGAACGGCAGCGGGGCAGGCCCGGCTTCGGAGAGCCGCCCCGGACCCATCGACCCTCCGGCGAACAGGGCGGCGATCGCGGCGACAGCGGCGGTCAGCACGCCGATCCCGAGGGCGATCGTCGCACGGGGGGCGAGGCCGAGCGGCGTGCCCTCCCAGACGAGGCGGGACCGGACCGCCCAGCCGGCGAAGGCACCGGCGCCGATCGGGAGGATGATGACGATGAGCATCCAGATCGACGTGCTCTCGGGAAGCAGCCCGAGCACGGGGATTCCGGGGACCACGCCGAGCTGGGTGCCCGCCGGGGACACCGCTGTGCCGACACCCACGGCGAATCCGGGTCCGGCGAGCCAAGACGCCGCCCAGACGAGGATGGTGGGCAGATAGGCGAGATGCCCGAGAGTGATGACTCCGGCGCCGAGCGCATCGACCCGCGCCGCCTGGAAGAGGGCCACCATCTCGCCGCCTCGTGCCGCCGTGAGCACGGCGACAGCCACTGCGGAGACCGCGGTGGTCCCCACGACGGCGAAGGCCGCTCCGCGCACGGCCGCACTCGGAACCGGCCCCCAATCGCCCCACGAGTCGACGACGTCGTGGATCCGGTCGAGGAAGCCGCCGTCACCGTCCTCCCAGGCGATGCGGACGGCACCGCACACGGCGCCCACGAGATAGACGGCTGTCGGAAGCAGGATCGCCTCGACGACGGGCGTCTCGACGGCTCCGAGATGGGCGGTCAGTGCGACTCCGGTCGCGATCGCCGCGAACGTGAGGGAGCCGGAGAGCGAGCCGAGGAGCCAGGCCCCCGCGCGCGCGGCGCGGGTGCCGGAGCGGGCTGCGAAGAGCAGCGTGAAGATCAGGAACGCGAGCGGTGTCACCGAGAGCGTGAAGGCGGCGGCCGCCGGTGCGATGCCCGTCGTGCGGAGCACCTCGGTCGATACGTCGATGCTCAGCGGCACGCCGTGGCCGAACTGCCACAGGGTGCCGGTGAGCGGCCAGAGCGCTCCCCAGTCGGCCGTGACGCCGAACGAGAGCGTCCAGAGCAGGGTGAGCGGCGCCAGCAGGACCACGAGACCGACCGCCGCAGCGATTGCGGCATCGAAGGCGGCGAGGAGCGCGACGAGGAGGCGTTGCATATCGAATCGAGACTACGACGAGAACCCTGTCGTCGCCTGTGGGCGCGCGCGACTCGGGCGACACGATATCGTCTCCAGCGGAGGTTTCCCGATGACAACTGCCCCGTCCCCCACCCGCTCAGAGGCCCAGCCCAAGAACGCCCTCGACCGCTTCTTCGAGATCAGCAAGCGCGGATCCACGATCGGCACCGAGATCCGAGGGGGCCTGGTGACCTTCGTCACGATGGCCTACATCGTGATCCTCAACCCGATCATCCTGTCCGGCTCGGCCGACGTCGCCGGCGACACGCTCGATTTCAGCGCCGTCGGCGCCGCCACCGCGTTGACCGCCGGCATCATGACGATCCTGTTCGGTCTCATCACCCGCCTGCCGTTCGGCTTCGCCGCCGGCCTCGGCATCAACGCCTTCGTGGCCTTCTCGGTCGTCGGTCAGGTCACCTGGCCCGAGGCGATGGCTCTCGTGATGATCAACGGTCTCGTCATCGTGCTTCTCGCGGCGACCGGCCTGCGCAAGATGATCTTCGACGCGGTTCCGTTCCAGCTGAAGATCGCGATCACGGTCGGAATCG
Organism: Microbacterium sp. 1.5R; assembly: GCF_001889265.1. Classification (NCBI taxonomy): domain Bacteria; kingdom Bacillati; phylum Actinomycetota; class Actinomycetes; order Micrococcales; family Microbacteriaceae; genus Microbacterium; species Microbacterium sp. 1.5R. The sequence goes on along the minus strand of NZ_CP018151.1, from coordinate 934,788 downwards.
GCCTGTTCATCGCCTTCATCGGGTTCGTGAACTCCGGCTTCGTCACCGCGACCGGCAGCGCATCTCCGCCGGTCGGTCTCGGCGTCGGCGGATCGGTCGCGACCGTGCCCACGGTGCTGTTCATCGTCACGCTCATCGTCACCGGCATCCTGGTCGCGCGCAAGGTCAAGGGCGGGCTGCTCATCGGCCTCGTCACCGGCACCGTCCTCGCGGTGATCGTCGAGGCGATCTGGCATCTCGGAGCCGCATCCGACGACAACGCGGGCGGCTGGGGGCTCACGGTTCCGACTCTCACGGGATCGCCGTTCGGTCTGCCCGACCTGAGCCTGGTCGGCGCGGTCGACTTCAGCTTCGACTTCAGCAAGGTGAGCCTCGTCGCGATCGTGATGATCGTCTTCACCCTCGTCTTCTCGAACTTCTTCGACGCCATGGGCACCATGACCGGTCTCGCCAAGGAGGCCGACCTCGCGAATGAGAACGGCGACTTCCCGCGCATCAAGTCGGCGCTGGTCGTCGAAGGTGTCGGCGCGATCGTCGGTGGTGGTACGTCCTCGTCGTCGAGCACCGTGTTCATCGAGTCCGGAGCGGGTATCGGCGAGGGTGCGCGCACCGGATTCGCCAACCTGATCACGGGTGGCATGTTCCTGCTCGCGATGTTCCTCACGCCGCTCACCTCGATCGTCCCGACCGAGATCGCGGCCGCCGCGCTCGTGATCGTCGGCGCGATGATGATGGCGCAGATCAAGTACATCGACCTCACGGAGTTCGACGTGCTGCTGCCCGTGTTCCTGACCGTGACCGTGATGCCGCTGACCTACTCGATCGCCAACGGAATCGGCGCCGGCTTCGTCAGTTGGGTGCTCATCCAGGCGTTCTCCGGCAAGGCCCGCAAGATCAGCCCGCTGCTGTGGATCGTCGCCGTCGGCTTCGTGATCTTCTTCGCCCGAGGTCCCATCGAGGCGCTCTTCGGCGTCGCCTGAGCGACGACGAACAACACGAAGGGCGGATGCTGCGGCATCCGCCCTTCGTCGTCCCTACGCACATGGCGTGTCGAAAGCGTCCGGGCATAGAAGAAGGCCCCGGAGTGGAGTCCAGGGCCTTCTCCTCCAGTCTAGCGCTTAGAGCGACTCGACGATCTCACGCATGAGTGCGGCCGTCTCGGACGGCGTCTTGCCGACCTTGACCCCCGCGGCCTCGAGGGCCTCCTTCTTCGCCTGGGCGGTGCCCGCGGAGCCCGACACGATCGCGCCGGCGTGGCCCATGGTCTTGCCCTCGGGAGCCGTGAAGCCCGCGACGTAGCCGACGACCGGCTTGGTGACGTGCGCCTTGATGTAGTCGGCCGCGCGCTCTTCGGCGTCGCCACCGATCTCGCCGATCATCACGATCGCCTTGGTCTCGGGGTCGGCCTCGAACGCGGCGAGCGCGTCGATGTGCGTCGTGCCGATGACGGGGTCGCCGCCGATGCCGATGGCCGTCGAGAAGCCCAGGTCGCGCAGCTCGAACATCATCTGGTACGTCAGGGTGCCCGACTTCGACACGAGCCCGATCGGTCCCTTTCCGGTGATGTTCGCCGGCGTGATGCCGACGAGCGCCTCACCGGGGGTGATGATCCCGGGGCAGTTCGGTCCGATGATGCGAGTCGTGTTGCCCTTGCTCTGGGCGTAAGCCCAGGCCTCTGCCGAGTCGCCGACGGGGACACCCTCGGTGATCACGACGAGCAGCGGGATCTCGGCATCGATGGCCTCGATCATCGCGTCCTTGGTGAAGGCGCCGGGCACGAAGGCGATCGACACATCTGCGCCGGTCTCCTTCATGGCCTCGGCGACCGAGCCGAAGACGGGGAGCTCGACGGCGTTGCCGTCCTTGTCGGTGTGCGCGACCGTGGTGCCGGCCTTGCGTGCGTTCACGCCGCCGACGACCTGGGTGCCGGCCTTCAGCATGAGCGCCGTGTGCTTGGTGCCTTCGCCGCCGGTGATGCCCTGGACGATGACCTTGGAATCCTTGTTGAGGTAGATCGACATTTCTCTAGTCCTTGTGTCTCTCTGCGATCAGGCGTTGGCGAGTTCGGCGGCCTTGTCGGCGCCTTCGTCCATGGTGCTGGCGAGCGTGACGAGCGGGTGCGCGTACTCGGCGAGGATCGCACGACCCTCGTCGACGCGGTTGCCGTCGAGGCGCACGACCAGCGGCTTGGACGCCGTGGAGCCGAGCGTCTCGAGTGCGCCCTTGATGCCGTTGGCGACGGCGTCGCACGCCGTGATGCCGCCGAAGACATTGACGAACACGCTCTTGACCTGCGGGTCGCCCAGGATGACGTCGAGGCCTGCGGCCATGACCTCTGCCGAGGCGCCGCCGCCGATGTCGAGGAAGTTCGCGGGCTTGACGCCGTTGTGGTTCTCGCCGGCGTAGGCGACCACGTCGAGCGTCGACATGACGAGACCTGCGCCGTTGCCGATGATGCCGACCTCGCCGTCGAGCTTGACGTAGTTCAGACCGCTCTTCTTGGCCTTGGCCTCGAGCGGGTCCGCTGCGTCCTTGTCCTCGAGCGCCTCGTGCTCGGGGTGGCGGATCTCGGAGGCGTTGTCGTCGAGCGTGACCTTGCCGTCGAGGGCGATGATGTCGCCCTCTTCGGTGCGGACCAGCGGGTTGACCTCGACGAGAGTCGCGTCCTCGCCCTTGTAGACGTCGAAGAGCTTGACGAACACGTCGGAGACCTTCTCGATGAGGTCCTCCGGGAAGTTGGCGGCACGAGCGATCTCGACGGCCTTCTCCTTGTCGATGCCGGTCAGCGGGTTGACCTCGACGCGCGCGAGCGCCTCGGGACGCTCGACCGCGAGCTCCTCGATCTCCATGCCGCCCTCGACCGAGCAGAGGCTCAGGTACGAGCGGTTGGCACGGTCGAGCAGCACGGAGAAGTAGAACTCCTCAGCGATGCGGGCACCCTGCGCGACCATGACGCGCTTGACGATGTGGCCCTTGATGTCGAGACCGAGGATGGCCTTGGCCGCCTCGTACGCCTCGTCGGGGGTCTTGGCGACCTTGACGCCGCCGGCCTTGCCACGACCACCGGTCTTGACCTGGGCCTTGACGACGACGACGCCGCCGATCTTCTCAGCGGCTGCCTTCACCTCCTCAGGGGTGTCGGCGACGATGCCGGCGAGGACCGGCACTCCGTACTTCTCGAAAACGTCTCGTGCCTGGTACTCGTACAGATCCACTGTGCTTCCTTCACTGGGCTGCGGCCTGGAATTCTCTCGATGTCGAGACATCGATCAATCCCCCAGCCTACTACCGCCGCCTGAGCGCCCCTACGTCCGCAGAGCGCGGGCGACGAGCCGATGTCGTCCGGTAGCATTCTTGTGCGTTGAATCAGGGGGAGACAATGACGGACACGTTCGACTGGTCGGATCCGATCGCCACACGGGCCCGCATCGAGCAGCAGGTCAGAGACGCAGAGCGCCGCGCGGCACAGGCCGAGCAGGTGCGCGACGACATCGCTGCCGTGCGTGAGCGGGCGACGTCGCCTGGCCGTGATGTCGCGGTCACGGTGGATTCCTCCGGTCGGCTCGCCGAGGTCACGCTCACGGATGCCGCATACGACCGATCCCCCGCAGCCCTGGGCGCTCTGATCGTCTCCCTCGCCGGAGATGCGCAGCGCGCGGCCGGCGCGAAGGCCGTCGAGATCGCCGCCGAGGCGTTCGGCGCGGACGACGCAGCCGTCGAGCACCTGCGTGAAGAGATCGCTCAGCTCCCCGACCCGAGTCAGGACGGCCAGCCACGGATCGAGTACCGCTGATGGCGGAGCTGATCGCGGTAGACACCGAGACGGTGCGCAGGCACGCGCAGCGCGTCGGCCAGATCGCGTCGGATGTCAGGCTCGCCGAGAACGCCGCCGGGTCGATGAACATCGGCGGCGGGGCGTTCGGGGTGATGTGCGCGTTCCTGGTTCCGCCTGCGCAACTCGTCTCGTCGATCGCCATCGGCGCGATCTCCGCCGCGGCGACCATGCTCGAGCAGTCCGAGGAACAGCTCAAAGGTCTCGCCGATGACTTCGATGAGGGCGAGCAGCGACAGCTCGACACGATCAGCGGTCTGATGGCGTCGGTCGAGGGCGGCGTCCGATGACGCCGCCGAACCCGCTGGTGGCCGGACCGATCGATCCGACGACGCCGTTCAGCGGCGCAGGGCTGCTCGAGGACGGCTACGAGCTCGTCAACGCCATCGAGAGCGGAGACTGGGTGGCCGGAGGCCTCGCATCGTTCTCCGCCCTGGCGAACACCGTCGCGACGGCGATGGATCCGCTCGGATCGCTGATCGCGGCGGGTCTGGGCTGGCTCATGGACCATCTCGAGCCGCTCAAAGGCTGGCTCAACGACCTGACCGGCGACGCAGGTGAAGTCGCCGGATTCGCCGCGACGTGGGGCAACATCGCCCAGCATCTGCAGCAGGCGGGCGAGACCCTCGATTCCCGACTCGCCGACGTGAGCTCGATGTCGGGCGAGGCGATCGCCGCGTACCTCCGACTCCAGGCGGACGTCGCCGCTCATATCTCCGCCGCGGGCGCGTGGGCGGGCGGCATGAAGACCGGCATGGAAGCGGCATCCATGCTCGTCCAGGTCGTTCATGAGCTCGTGCGCGACACGCTCTCGCAGCTCGTGGGCTCGCTGATCTCCTACGCGAGCACGCTGGTCATCTCACTCGGCACCGCCACCCCCTATGTCATCGCGCAGGCGACGAGCCGCGTCTCGGCGATGACCGCCCGGATCTCCGGCACGGTGCTCAAGCTCGTCGACGCCGTCACGGCTCTCGCCAAGCACCTGGACGAACTCAAGGCGCTCTTCCAGCGCCTCGGAGACCTCTTCTCGCGCGGTCCGGGCGGCGGAAACGCTCCCTCCGGCCCCGGAGCACCGCACAGCCCGAACGGCACGCCTCCCCACACCCCGCCCGACGGCACGACGCCGGACGGGCCCACCTCGCCCGGTCCCAGCGTGCGCGACCAGAGCATGCTCACCGACGAGCAGCTCCAGACATACCTCGAGCGCAACTACCCGCAGTACGCCGACGACTTCGCCGACACCGGCACACTCCCACCCGACGTGCAGATCCCCAAGGGGCCTGAGGTCCTTCAGCCGGATGGGAGCATAGACTGGAGCCAGGTGCCCGGCGGCGGGTACGTGCTGGATGCCAACGACAATCCGATCCGACAGCCGCACACGCCGCAGCCCGGCGACGTGCTCGACCGCTACGGTCCCCCCGACGGTCGATACACCTCACCGGTGCCGGATGACGGGCCGTACACGTACGACCAGCGTTCCCTGCCCTACGTCGAGAATCCCGCGCATTACCACCGCTACGAGGTCGTCGGCGACCTGTCCGATCTGCGTGGTGCGTTCGACAGCGCCCCTCAGCACGTCAAGGACGAACTCCTGGCGGGCGGTCTCAAGCCCGAATACCTCGGTTCACAGGGGTACCAGGGAGACATCGCGCCCGGATTCGGCTCGCCGGGTGGCGGCTCCCAGGTGCAGCTTCCGCTCACCGCGGAGCAGCTCATCGCGCTAGGCCTGCTTAAGGAGATCCCATGACGAACCTCACCGCCGCCGACGCACAGCGCATCATCCAGGACGAACAGCTCACCGCCACCGCGAACTGGTTCGGGCGCACCGGCCGTCGCGAACGGTCGGCATGGATCGATCGCGACGGCGATGAGTGGATCGTGTGGGACACCGACGAGCGCGGCGACCGGTTCTTCGGCCCGTCGCGCTTCTCCTCCGAAGCCGAGGCTCTCGACCAGTTCCTGCGGATGGCACGGTCGCACAAGGCAGCGGATTCCACCGCTGTGCGCCGGATCGGGGACTCCGCATGACCGAGGTCTGGATCGGCCCCGACGGCCGCGCCCTCACTCGCGAGCCCGTGCCGGCCGGCGCGGAGGTCTGGGACATGTACGGCCCCGTGAACACCCGCTACGTCTACCTCGTCGAGAACGGGCAGCCCGCTGCGTATCCTGAGCGCTCGCTCCCCTGGGTCGAGAATCCGTCGGCGTACCACCAGTTCATCGTCATCGGCGATTGCGTACACGTCCGTGCCGCATACGAGCGATCCGGCGATGCCGCGCTTCGCCGCGACCTGGATGATCTCGTGGACATCGGCTACTACCGCTGGGACGAGCCCATCTACAGCGGCAGGGTGGCTCCCGCATTCGGCGAACCCGGCGGCGCCACCCAGCTCGTGCTGCCCCTGCCGCTCTCGTTCTATCTGCGACTCGGACTCGTGCGCGAACTGAGCGTCCCTGGAGGACTGGCATGAACCGTGACACCGTGCTCGCCGACCTCCGCGCACGCGGCCATGCCGGGTACTCCCTCTTCGAGGACCCGCGCGGCAAGCCGAACGTCATCGTCCTGACCTTCGGCAGGAACGGTTTCCAGACCTGGATCCAAGACGAACGCGCACAACCCATCGCCGGTTCGCTCCGCGCCTTCGACGCGGAATCCGAGGCCCTCGCCGACTTCACCCACCGAGTGGAGATCTGGAACCGCGTCAGCGGCGTCCGTCCGACGGCATAGACGGCCACGCCTCCGTCCGGTCGCCACGGCCTCACGCCCTACGGCGACCGCCCATGATCGTCGACGACATCGACAGGTCTAGGCTCATTCCATGCACGAATCCGCAGAACTGCGCACCGGCGTCGTGGCCGCTGCACTCGAGCTCTTCGCGTCACAGGGCTTCGACCAGACCTCCGTCGAGCAGATCGCGAAGGCCGCAGGCGTCTCACGCTCGACCTTCTTCCGCCAGTTCGGCGGCAAAGAAGATGTGGTCTTCGCGGACCATGAGGTGCTGCTCGACCAGTTGCGGACCTTCCTCGCGGAAGGGCATGACGATCCCTGGCGTGCGGTCTGCGCGGCATCCGAGTCGGTCTTCGCCCACTTCGCGCACGATCCCGAACTCGCGCGTCGCCGCTACCAGATCGTCCGCCAGGTGCCGGTGCTCCGTGAGCGCGAGATCATCACGGTGTTCCGCTACGAGCGGCTGTTCGACGACTATCTGCGCAGCTCGCTCCCCGGGATCGATCCTCTCGATGCCGTCGGGTTCTCCGCCCTCGTCACCGCCGTGCACAACCATGTGCTGCGGCAGCTGCTGCGCGGCAAGAAGAAGGTGCCGCTCTCGACGCTGCAGACGGCGCTCGCCGACGTCCGCCGCCGCTACGGGGTGCCTTCCGACGCGGTCTCCGAGGCTCCGGATGACGTGGTCGTCGCCGTGTTCCCTCGCTCGATGCCGATCGCCGAGGTCACCCGGCGCCTGCGCTCTCAACTCGACTGAACCAGGACTCTCTCCACCGGAGTCGTGAAACCGAGTTTCAGAGCGTACGATACTTGGTGTCACGAAGGAGTCACCATGAGCACCGCAGCCTCTCCCCTGCCCGGCGAGCGCGTCTCGTCGTACGACATCACCGGGCGACAGGACAGCGATTACTACGCCGTCTTCGCCGACATCCCCGACGCCGACCGGTCGGCCTGGGATCGCGCCAAGGCCTACATCGACGAGGTCGGGCCTCAGATGGCGGACGCCTGGGATCGCGCGGAGTATCCGCTCGAGGCCGCGCGCCGAATGGGCGAGATGGATCTCGTCGTCGATGGCATCGAGCATCCTGCCCTCACCCGGCTCTCTCCCCTCGCTGCCGGGCTCGTGAACATGGAGATCTCGCGCGGCGACGGGTCGCTCGGCACCGTGCTCGCCGTCCAAGGCGGGCTCGCGCTGCGCACCCTGGCGCTCTTCGGATCCCCCGCTCAGCAGGAGAAGTGGCTCACGGCTCTGGCCGACGGCTCGGTCTTCGGATCCTTCGCCCTCACCGAGCCCGACCACGGGTCTGATTCGGTATCGCTGGAGACCGTGGCCCGCCGCGACGGCGACGAGTGGGTCATCCGCGGCGCGAAGAAGTGGATCGGCAACGGCGCCTCGGGCGGCATCACTTTCGTGTGGGCCCGCGTCGACGACGAGACGGCGCCCGAACACGGTGCGGTCCGGTGCTTCCTCGTCGAACAGGACACCCCCGGATACACAGGGACCCCGATCCGCGGCAAGGCCTCGCTGAGGGCGATCCACCAGGCTCACATCGTGCTCGACGACGTCCGGGTGCCGCTCGACTCCGTGCTCCCTGGCACCAAGAGCTTCAAGGACGCGTCGGTCGTCCTCTACGCCACCCGCTCAGGGGTCGCGTGGTCGGCCCTCGGCCACGCGACGGCCTGCTACGAGGCGGCGCTGGCCTACTCGACCCAGCGCATCCAGTTCGGCAAGCCGCTCGCCAAGTTCCAGATGGTGCAGGAGCGCCTCACGCACATGCTCGAGGACCTCACGGCCATGCAGCTGTACTGCCGTCGCCTCGCAGACCTCGAGACCGCGGGTGAGCTTCGCCCCACGCAGGCCTCGCTGGCGAAGTTCCACAACACGCGAGCAGCTCGACGCGTGGCATCCGTCGCCCGTGACCTCCTCGGCGGCAACGGCATCCTGCTCGAGAACGGTGTGATGCAGCACATGGCCGACATCGAGGCGATCCACACCTATGAGGGCACCGAGAGCGTGCAGGCGCTGCTGCTCGGGCGCGACATCACGGGGATGAGCGCCTTCACCTGAGCGCTCACCACCGCGGCGCCGACGAGGACGTCAGTCGCAGCCGCAGCCGCCGGCCGGCGTCTTCACCATGAAGCAGACGTCGCACACGCCGTAGTCGCGCTCTTCCGTCTTGGTCGCGCGCTCGGCCTTCGGCGCAGCCGCGACACGAGGGGTCGTCGATCTCTTCGCCTTGACAGGCGCGATCGGGCGGAACTCGCTCGGGTGCGTCACGTAGAAGTACGGTGCGCGTCCCTCGCTCGGCTGCAGTCGCAGGGGCGTCGAGCCGATGACGATCGTCTCGTCCTCGGTGAAGCCGTTGGTGTAGGTCTTGCCGATGTGCAGCGGGGCGCCGTCGCCGCGGCGGATAGCCTCGATGTAGCGACCGCGGTCGATATAGGAGGAGATGCCGACGGCGTCGGTGATCGCGGAGATGAACTCGTGGTTCTCCTCGGCGATGCGATGCGCGCGGAGCGCCTCCGCGAGGGTTCGGTACGGACGGGAGTTGCCTGTGGGGGTCGGGCCCTGAACTTCATTCATTTCCTCAAGGATCTCACGCCCGGGCATGGAAGACTGGCCGAATGGCACGCGCGACGATCATCGGCTCCGGACCGAACGGCCTGGCGGCGGCTGTGTCCCTCGCGCGCGCCGGCTACGAGGTGCATGTGCTCGAAGCCGCCGACACGATCGGCGGCGGAGTCCGCACGACGGAATCGACCCTCTCGGGCTTCCGGCACGACGTCTGCGCCGCCGTGCACCCGGCCGCGCTCTCTTCGTCGTTCTTCCAGGCGTTCGGCCTCGCCGAACGGGTGGACTGGATCCTCCCCGACATCTCGTACGCGCACCCGCTAGACGGCGGCAGAGCCGGAATCGCATGGCGCGACATCGAACGCACCGCGGCAGGGCTCGGCATCGACGAGCGGGCCTGGCTGTCGCTCCTGCGCCCGCTCAGCACTCACGTCGAGGGTGTCGTCGACTTCACCGGCAATCAGATGCTCAGGGTGCCTCGCGAGCCGATCACGGCTCTCCGGTTCGCGCTGCGGATGCTCGACCAGGGCACGCCGCTCGCCCGGCGCAGCTTCCGCACCGAAGAGGCCGCCGCGCTGATGGCCGGTGTCCTGGCGCACGCGAACACCCCGCTCCCCTCGCTCGCCGGTGCCGCAGCCGGGCTGCTGCTCGCCGCGCAGGCGCACGCCGGCGGATGGATGTACCCGCGAGGCGGCGCGCAGCGCATCGCCGACAGCATGGTCGCCGATATCGAGGCCCATGGCGGATCCGTCGAATCGGGCATCCACGTCACCGACCTGGGGTCGCTCGACTGGGGCGACCCCGCCCGTGGTGATCTGCTGATGCTGAACACATCGCCCCGCCTCACCCTCACCCATCCGGACATACCCGCGGCCTACGCGCGGGCGATCCGCAACTACCGATACGGCCCCGCCGCTGCGAAGGTGGATTTCGCTCTCGACGGGCCGATTCCCTGGGCGAATCCCGACGTCGCCCAGTCGCCCACCGTCCACATCGGCGGATCGGCCGCGGAGACGTGGGCGAGTGAGAACGCTGTCGCCCGGGGACGGATCAGCGACCGACCGTACGTCCTGACGGTGCAGCCCTCGGTCTTCGACCCCAGCAGGGCGCCGGAGGGCAAGGCGGTGCTGTGGGCGTACATCCATGTTCCCCAGGACTCCGATCTCGACGCCACCGAGCTCATCACGCGTCAGGTCGAGCGATTCGCACCGGGATTCCGGGACCTCATCCTCGCGCACCACTCGGTGCCGGCGTCGTCGCGCGAGGCGGTCAACCCGTCGGAGATCGGCGGCGACATCCTCGGCGGGGCGTTCACGATCCCGCAGGCGCTGCGGCGCCCGGTCCTCGGCATCGCGCCCTGGCGCACTCCGATGCACGGGGTGTACCTCGCGTCGGCGTCGACACCGCCCGGCCCGGGCGTCAACGGCATGGCGGGATGGCATGCCGCCCGCACGGCGCTCAAGGATGCAGGCATGCGCGTCTCCCTCGACGACCTCTTCGACTGACGGGCGAAGTCACCCTTCTGCCGCGACGCGACCGACGCCAGGATGGATCCATGCGCTACGAGATCCCGTCCCCGATGCTGGCGAAGGCGGCAGCATCCGTCCCCGATCCCGCGAAGACCGCCGGAGGGCTGCTGTTCGAGCCCAAGTGGGACGGATTCCGCGGGCTGATCGCCTGGGACGGCGAGACCGTCGAGATCGGCTCCCGCGGCGCGAAACCGCTGACGAGATACTTCCCCGAGCTCGTCGAGGCGATCCCGCGACTGCTTCCGAGGCCGTGCCTGCTCGACGGAGAGATCGTCGTGGCCACGGGACACGAGGGGGCGCAGCGACTCGATTGGGAGGCGCTGAGTCAGCGCATCCATCCCGCGGCCTCACGAGTGGCGAAGCTCGCCGCGGAGACGCCTGCGATGTTCATCGCCTTCGATCTGCTGGCCGTCGACGACGAAGACCTCCTGAGCACTCCGTTCGCCGAACGCCGCGCGCGCCTGGAGACCCTGATGGAAGGGGTCGAGCATCCCCTGCACATCACGCGCACCACCCGCGATCGGGACGCCGCCGTGCGCTGGCTCGCCGAGTTCGAGGGCGCAGGCCTCGACGGGGTCGTCGCCAAGCCACTCGATCAGCCGTACGCGCCCGGAAAGCGCACCCTCATCAAGATCAAGCATGCCCGCACCGCTGACGTGGTCGCGCTCGGCTACCGCGTGCACAAGTCCGGGTCGGGCGTCGGGTCTCTGCTCGTCGGCCTCTACGACTCCGACGGCACGCTGCGGCAGGTCGGCGGCGTGGCCGCATGGAGTGATGTGCGCCGCCGGGAGCTCGTCGAGGAGCTCGCCCCGCTCGTGCAGCGCGACGACTCCGGCGAGGCCCTCACCGGCGAGGGTGAGCGTTCGCGCTTCAGCGGGTCCAAGGATGTCTCGTTCGTCCGGCTGCGCCCCGAGCTCGTGCTCGAGGTGCGCTACGACCAGCTCGAGGGTTCGCGGTTCCGCCATACGGTGCAGTTCGACCGCTGGCGTCCGGACCGGGATGCGCGGTCGTGCACCTACGACCAGCTCGACACCGTGGCCGGGTACGACCTGGCCGAGGTCATCGGCTGAGGCTCACTCCTCGACGGGATCACCGTTCGCATCCCAGTGGGCGTCGACCTTCTTGCTGGGCTGCACGCGTGGGGGCTCTCCGGGCATCTTGGGAAACTCGGGCGGGAACGACAACTCGCCGAGGCCCGCCGCCTTGTCCCGCTCCCACCACTCGAGAAGCGTGTCGATGCGCCCCGGCTCGTCCTGCTTGCCCGCCCAGGGATCACCGACCTCGGCGAGTCTCTTCGGGATGCTGCGGACGGTGAAGACCGCGGGGTCGAGACCGTCCAGCTCGTCCCAGTACACGGGCGTCGAGACCGTGGCCCCGGGAAGCGCGCGGGGGCTGTAGGCACCGGCCATCGTGCGGTCGCGGTTCGCCTGGTTGAAGTCGATGAAGACCCGCTGACCACGCTCCTCCTTCCACCAGCTCATCGTGACCTGCTCCGGCATGCGTCGCTCCAGCTCGCGGCCGGCTGCGATCACGGCGTGCCGCACATCGAGGAACTCATGAGTCGGTTCGATGGGCGCGAACACGTGCAGTCCACGGTTGCCGCTGGTCTTCACGAACGCGGTGAGACCGACCTCCTCGAGCACCTCTCTCAGCGCGTGCGCGGCGGGGATGGCATCCGCGAAACCCGTGCCGGGCTGCGGGTCGAGGTCGATCCGCAACTCGACGGGATTGTCCGGGTCGGTGGCGAGGGACGCCCAGGGGTGGAAGACGATCGTGTTCATCTGCGCCGCCCAGACGATCGCGCTCGGGCGATTCAGGACGATCTGCGGATGCCGACGCGCACTGTTGTAGGTCACGGTGACGGCGTCGACATAGTCGGGCGTTCCCTTGGGCGGGTTCTTCGAGAAGAACCCGTCGCTTCCCACGCCGTCGCGGAAGCGCTCGAGCGAGACGGGCCGATTCCCGTTCGCCTCGAGGAACGGCACGCTGACGAGCTGGAAGTACTCCGCGAGCTCGGCCTTCGTGATGCCGTCCTTCGGCCAGACGACCCTGTTCGGGCTCGAGAGCGCGACCTCGCGCTCTCCATCGGGATCGATGACTGTCAGGGTCACGCGTTCTGAGGCCATGCTCCGACCCTAGAGGGCCGGTGCGACGCGGGGGAAGCCCGTCAGTCGTCGATGTCGATCGCGAGGATCAGCACCGAGGTGAGAGCGTCGCGCTCGACCACGATGCTGGGGCCGGCCGGATCGATGATGACCCCGGCCATATCGATGTGGCTGGAGAGGATCTTGGCCAGCTGCAGCGGCTCGAACGGCAGCGGTCGATCGCCCCGACCGAGCGCGAGCACCTCGAGCGGGTGCGAGAAGAGCTGGAGGAACCGCTTGCCGTCGGGAGTCTGCGCTTCGGCGATCCCGACCTGTCCGCCGGGATTTCCCTCGTTGACGGCGACCCACATGCGCTTCGTCGCGAGCGCCTCGCCGACCTTCGATGCGGTGTCCTGCTCACGCGGCGCGGCGATGAGCGACTTGACCGTCATGTCGACGTCTGCCTGCTCGAGCGCCTTCTGCAGGAGCTCGGACGGGAACACCACGCGGTGCGGCGCAGAGGCGTTGTCGACGATGAGGCCGGCGAAGTCACCCGAGACGACCTGCTGAAGAACGGACGTGACGGGCTGCGCGACGGCAGATGTCGCCGTCGGGTCCTTCTCGAGCTGCACGGAGTCTCGGACAGCGGCGGCCGAACTGAACGCGAGCATGAACTGACGATCGCCATCACGCACGACCGCGACAGCGAGAGGCTTGCCCTCACTGATCTGCGCGCGTGCGTCGCCGTTGACGCGGATGTACATGTGCCCCTGCAGCGCCTGGCGGAGCACTCCGAGCAGCTGCTCGTTCGTGGCGCCCTGCTCGACCTCTTTCAGGGATTCACGCAGCAGGACGTTGTCCTTCATGCCCGGGACGGTCTCGGTCTGCTCGGGCGGCATCGCGGGCGCCAGCGGCAGTCGACGCTCGGGCTCGGCCACGGGGGCAGGTGCCGGCGCAGCGGGAGCAGGGGCGGGTGCTGTCGCAGGCGCCGATGCTGCCGGCGCGTCAGGACCGGGCAGCTCGACCTCCGGTCCGGCCTGAGCACCGACCCCACGGAACGCCTGGACGGAGATACCGATGGTGGGCGTGGCCTCGGCGGCGTCCGCCGGCGCCTCCGCACCGTCCGGAGTCTCGTCGGCGGACTCCTCGGTCTCGGTGTCGAACTGGTCGGCGACGACGTCGTCGGCGGACTTCTTGCGGCGGGAGAACAGGGCCATATCAGCCAGCCTAACCCGCCAGAGGGCTAGATCTTCTCGATCGGCGCGACCTTGATCAGGAGCTTCTTCTGGCCGGCGGAATCGAAGCGCACGTGCGCGATGCGCTTGGCCCCCTCGCCTGTCACCGCGTCGACCCGTCCGTCGCCGAAGTCCGTGTGGCGGATGCGATCCCCCGCGGCGAGTTCGAGGTCGCCGTTGTCACGCATCTTCGCCGTCACGCGGTTGGGGAACTTGTCCATCGCGGTCGAGAGCGGCTTGAGAGAGTCGCGCCCCGGCAGCTGCTTCACCGCGAAACGGTCGCCGGAACCGGAGCCGCCGGAGCCGCCGAATCCGCCTGCCCGGCGCGCATTGAGCGCACGGGACTGCATGCCTCCCCGGGAGTTGACGTCGCCGGGCGACTGGCGCCAGTCGATGAGTCCGGCAGGGATCTCCTGCAGGAAACGGCTGGGCATCGCGACCGAGACCTCGCCGAACTGGGCCCTGGTCATCGCGAGCGACAGGTGCAGGCGCTTCCGCGCGCGCGTGATGCCGACGTAGAAGAGCCTCCGCTCCTCCTGAGGACCGCCCGGCTCCCCCGCCGAGATGCGGTGCGGGATCAGATCCTCTTCGACGCCGGTCACGAAGACCGCGTCGTACTCGAGCCCCTTCGCGGTGTGCATCGTCATCATCGACACCGACCCTGATTCGTCGTCGAGGTCGTCGGCATCCGAGACCAGGGCGACCTCTGTGAGGAAGTCCACGATCGTCCCGTCAGGATTGTTGCGCGCGAAGTCCCGCGCGACGGCGACGAACTCGTCGAGGTTCTCGACGCGCGCCTCATCCTGTGGGTCGCGGCTCGCCCGCAGGGCGTCGAGGTAGCCGCTCTTCGACAGCAGCACGCTGAGCCCGTCGGCGACGGTCGTCGGAGCGGGAACCTCGCCGGAGGCGGGGAGCATGATCTCCGTCGCCTCGGCCAGCACGGCATCGAGCTGGGCGATGCCGGCCTGGATCTTCGGACCGAAGCCCAGCTGCTCGGGCACGGACAGGGCCTGCCGGAACGTGATGTCGTGGTCTTCGGCGAACCGGGCGATCGCCGTCTCGGTCACATCGCCGATGCCGCGCCTGGGCTTGTTCAGGATGCGGCGGACAGCCATCTCGTCGGCCGGGTTCGCGACGGCGACCAGGTAGGCGAGGGCGTCCTTGATCTCGGCACGCTCGTAGAACTTCGTGCCGCCCATGATCTTGTAGGGCACGGCGGAGCGGATGAAGATCTCCTCCAGCGCACGCGATTGCGAGTTCGTGCGGTAGAAGACGGCCATCTCGGAGTACGGCATGCCGGCGCGGTGCAGCGCCTCGACCTCGTCGGCGACGAATTGGGCCTCATCGTGCTGGGAGTACCCGGTGAAGCCGACGATCATGTCGCCGTCGCCCTTGTCGCTCCAGAGCTTTTTGTCCTTGCGATCGAAGTTGTTGCCGATCACCGCGTTCGCCGCCGAGAGGATGTTCTGCGTCGAACGGTAGTTCTGCTCGAGCAGCACGACGCGAGCGCCGGGGAAGTCGCGCTCGAACTCGCTGATGTTGCGGATGTCGGCGCCGCGGAAGGCGTAGATCGACTGGTCGGAATCACCCACCACGGTGAGTGACGCGCCTTCGAGCTCCGGCGTGGTCTCCGGCTCGAAGATCATCATGCCGTCGGAGGCATACGGATCGGGCGAATCGCCCGAGACCGGACGCGTCAGCTCGTGGATGAGGGCGTACTGAGCGTGGTTCGTGTCCTGGTACTCGTCGACCAGCACATGACGGAACCTGCGCCGATAGGTGTCGGCGACCTGCGGGAAGGCGCGGAACAGATAGACGGTCTGGCCGATCAGGTCGTCGAAGTCGAACGCGTTCGCCTTCTGCAGCTGCCGCTGGTAGTCGGCGAAAAGATCGACGAAGATCCGCTCGGCCGGGTCGTTCATGTTCGCCTGTCGCGCATACGCGTCGGCATCCGACAGCTCGTTCTTGAGCTTGGAGATGCGCGACTGCACGGCCCCGGGCGTGAGACCGTAGGCATCGGCCTCGTGCTGCTTGACCAGCCGCTTGATGAGCGCCCGCGAATCACCGGAGTCGTAGATCGTGAACGACTTGGTGAACCCGAACTGCTGAGCCTCACGCCGGAGGATCCGCACGCAGGCGGAGTGGAACGTCGAGATCCACATGCCCCGCGCCGCGTCGCCCACGATCGCCTCGACGCGCTCGCGCATCTCACCGGCGGCCTTGTTGGTGAAGGTGATCGCGAGGATCTGGCTGGGCCATGCCTCGCGTGACCTCAGCAGAGAGGCGATGCGCCGTGTCAGCACGCTGGTCTTGCCGGAGCCTGCACCCGCGACGATCAGCAGCGCGGGTCCGCGGTAGGTCACCGCTTCGAGCTGCTGCGGGTTGAGGCCGGCGAGGAGGTCGTCCTGTCCCTGCGCTCCGGTGGAGCGAGGGCCGACGGATCCGGGGACGATGAGGGGGGCTTCGGTCATGGCTCTACGAGTCTAGGCCGCGCCACCGACACTGCCGGCGGATGGGGCGGATGCACGGGATCCCGTGCATCCGCCCCATCCTCGTCGCGTCGCTCGTGTCAGCTGACGCGCCGGCGCCGACCGGCGACAAGCGCACCGCCGACGACGAGCATCAGGGCCAGAGCGAGCAGGGCCACGGGCACCTCCGCGCCGGTCGCAGCGAGGTCGGCGGCACCGTCACGGTCGTCACCGGAAGGCGCGCCGCCGGGCTGGCTCGAGACCGGACCTTCGCCAGGAGTCTGCCCCGGGTTCTCCCCGGGCCCTTCGCCGGGCGTCTCTCCGGTCACTCCGGGAAGGGTGCCGACTCGCAGCGCCTCGGCGGCGAAACCGTCGGCGAACCACCAGACCGGACGCTCACCGTCGACCGACAGCGAGGCCGGGGCGGTCGCGAATCCCTCGTTGTTGATGTCGGGCATGCCGGCAGGGCGGGCGAAGTGCGCGATGCCGGGCTGTTCGGTGCCGTTCAGCGTGATCTGGGCCGACTGCCCCTGGCAGCCGTCGTCGCAGACCGCCCACAGCACGTCGAGCACGCTGTCGTAGTCGAGCGCCATGACGCCGGGCAGACCGGGTGCGATCTCCGACACCAGCGTGGCCCGGCCGTCGGCGCCGAGCGCGAACGCGTAGACGTGACCGTTGTCCTCGACCGCGACGAAGAACAGGCCGCCGCCGTGTCCGGCGTAGTCTGCCGAGTCGTACGGGGCCGCGGTGTTGACGTCGAAGAGTGCGCCGTCGAGAGCGCTGTCCGGCACCCACTGCACCGCCTCCATGCCGAGGTTCGCTCCCACGGCGGGGAGCGACGAGGTCAGATCCCACTCCTGCTCGGCGACGAGGTCGTCGGCGGCGGCTTCAGGGTCGACCTTCAGGATGGTGTTCTGGTTCACGCCCTTGGCGCTGTTGTCACGCTCGGAGGCGACGTAGACCGATCCCTCGCCGTCGACGGTGATGCCCTCGGTGTCGGGGCCTGCGGCGTTCGGGTCGCCGGCATCCTTCTGGAATCGCACGCGCTTGCCCGACTCCCACCCGGCGATCTGCGAGAACGAGCCGTCGGCGTGGGCCTCGAGCTTCCAGATGCGCCCCTCGCCGTTGTCCACGGCCCAGAGGAACGATCCGTCCGACGTCTCCTGCACGTCGAGACCCGAGCTGTCCTCGAGGAACGTCGGCGCGGTGTCGAGCACCCGGACGTCGGCCGAACCCGGCCATGGCGAGACGGGGATCTCGCCGGCGCAGATGTTCGCCGCACCCTTCGTGCTCTCCGCGGTCGCCGCGAAGGTGCCGGCGATGTCCGGGCAGCGCCCCCACGTGGTGGCCGCGTGCCCTGCGCCCCACGTGGTGGAGTCGATGAGCAGATCTCCGTCGAAGACGCGAACGGAGTCGCCGTCACCCAGACCGAAGCCGAGGTCCGTGCCCTCGATGACGAGGTATCCGCCCGCGGCGATGGTGGTCGCGGCCGGAATGACGTAGGAGTGGGTGTCGTCGTCGTCCTTCACGACGACGCCGGAGACGTCGAGGGCGGATGCGGTCGGGTTGACGAGTTCGATCCAGTCACCGGGCGATCCGCCGTCGGACTCGACCTCGTTGATCCGCACCGGGTTGCCGCACGCGTTGCGCTGGCCCTTGGTCGAGACCGCGATGTCGGCGAACTCTCCAGCTCCGTCCGCGCATCGCGCGAGGACGCCCGCCGCATGCGCCGCGTAGACGTGCTCGTCGACGATGTTGAGGTTCGCGTCGCGCAGCGTGACGGTGTCGCCGTTGCCCAGACCGAACACGAAGTCCTTCGGCTGGTCGAAGACGAGGTACGCGCCGGGTTCGAGCACGGTGCCCGCGGGCAGCGGCGTCGTCTCCGCCGCGTGGCCGACCGGGTCGCCGTCCATGACGGTCCAGCCGGAGAGGTCGACCGGTGTGCTGCCCGAGTTGACGACCTCGACCCAGTCGGTCGCGTCGCCGTCGGACTCGATCTCGTTGATCACGACGTCCGGCATGACGCACGTGTTCGTCGCCCCCGGGGTCGCATATGCGAGCACGAAGGCGCCCTCTCCGTCGGGGCAGCGAGCGAGGGTCGCGGCGATGGCGTCGCCGTCGATGGCGGCATGGCCGCTCCATGCCTGCGTGTCGTCGACCAGCACGCCAGCCGTGTCGAACAGGCGGATGCGGTCGGCGCTGCCGATTCCGATCGGATCGCGGAAGGCCGTCTCGACGCCACCGACGAGACCGATGGTGCCCTCCTCGACGACGAGGAACTCGCCCGCGGCGATCTCCGTGCCCGGCAGGAACTGCCAGCGGTGGTCGTCGGAGTTGTCGCGGATCTCGTAGCCCGAGATGTCGAGAGGGGCATCGCCCGCGTTGTGGAACTCCACCCAGTCCGCCGGCTGCGAGTCGACCTCATTGATCGCGATGGTGCCGCCCAGAGGTTCGTCGGATGCGAAGACGTTCGCCGCGCCCTTCGTGGACTCGGACGTCTCCGCCCATTCGACGATGCCGTCGACCTCCCGCGCTCCCCAGGTCACTGCAGCGTGAGCCGCCCACGATGTCTCGTCCACGAGCACGGCGCTCGGGTCGAACAGTCGCACCTGGTCTTCTTTGCCGAGGCCGAAGGCGAAGTCGCCCGCTCCGGCATCGGCCTGGTCGAGAACGAGATGCGCGCCGGGCTCGATCACCGATCCGTCCGGGAACGTGTACGCCTCATCTTCGCCGTCGTCCTTGACGACGAAACCGCTCAGGTCGACCGCGACGGCCGACGTGTTGACGAACTCGATCCAGTCGCCGGGTGCTCCCCCGCTCGACTCGACTTCGTTGATGCGGACACCGGGTTCGGCTCCGGTGGCGGCGAGCGGCACGGCGAGCAGGGCGGCAGCGCTGAGCGCGCAGACCGTCGTGACCGCAGCCGCAGAGTGCAGGCGGGACATAGGGCTCCTGAGGGAATCAGTCGGGTAGGACTCCACATCAGCGATCCCGCATGGCCGAACGACGGCGTGCAGGTGCACGGATGGTGAACGACCGGTGGCGGTTCGCCATCGGCCCGGGAGGCCGCGAACAGGCGGATGCTCAGACGTCGATGCGAGAATCGGCCCGTGCGCACGATCCTCAACATCATCTGGCTGGTCTTCGCCGGACTCGCTCTCTTCCTCGGCTACATGCTGGCCGGAATCCTGCTGTGCATTCCGATCGTGACGATCCCCTGGGCCATCGCCTCGTTCCGCATCGCCCGCTACGCGATCTGGCCGTTCGGGCGTGAGATCGTCAGCAAGCCGACCTCCGGAGTCGGCTCGTTCCTCGGCAACGTGCTCTGGGTCATCCTCGCCGGCTGGTGGTTGGCGATCGGACACATCGTCTCCGGCCTCGCGCTCTGCATCACGATCATCGGCATCCCGATGGGCATCGCCGACTTCAAGATGGTGCCCGTCTCGCTGATGCCTCTCGGCAAGGAGATCGTGTCGCGCCGCGGCGCCTTCGACCGCACGCTCTGACCGCGGATGCCGGCTCTAGAATTGCCGGGATGGATGCCGATCGCCTGATCGCCTGGGACGCAGAGCTGCGCCGGGCGCACACGAGACTCCGCGCCGCCCTCGAGGCCACGAGGGAGGCGGTGCAGGACGGTTCGGATGCTCCGGATGCCACGCGCGAGCTCGCGCTGTTCTGCATCGGCTTCTGCTCGGCCCTCGATGGGCATCATCTGAGCGAGGACCGCGCCCTGTTCCCCGCGCTGCGCGACCAGCACCCGGAACTCGGCGACGTGATCGCCAAGCTGACGCAGGATCACTCGATGCTGGCCCACCTGCTCGGAGGACTCCGCACGGCCGTCGAGAGCGGAGAGAGCAGTGAGACGCTGGAGCGCCACCTCGACGGCATCGGCGCGATCATGGAGTCGCACTTCCGCTTCGAGGAGCGCGAGATCCTCGAGCCGCTGCGAGCGCTCCACCTCGATCGCCCCGTTCCGGACGTGCTCGGCCCGTTCTGATCGAGGTCAGCCGCGAAAGAATCCGACCCCGAGGTCGGGGTGATCGACGAAGACCCCGTCGACTCCCGTGCGAGCGATGACGCCCCATTCGGCCTCGTAGTCCCCGTAGGCGCTCTTGCCTCCGTGGCCGCGGAACTCCGCCGAGAGGAAGGCGTTCTCCGGCCGGCAGGTCCAGGTGAAGACCGTGAGCCCGCGCGCATGCGCATCGGGGACGATCGAGTTGCCTGCGGCGAGCAGCATGCGCTTGTCGACGCTGATTCCGTCGACCCGGCCGACGAGCGCATCGAGTCCCTGCGGGGTGACGGTGGCCGCATACGTGGGCGCCTGCGTGCCCTGAGCGACGACCAGATCGTACGCGCGTCCCGACGCCTCTATCAGATAGACGTACGACGCCGCGATGCCTCGGGCCCTCAGCTGTCCGAGGATCGTCGACTCGAAGGACTCCACGATCAGCGGCAGCTCGCCCTCGGCCCACCCCGCCGCACGCAGGTCGCGTTCGATCAGCGGCGCGAGGTCGAGGCCGATGCTCGCGAAGTATGTGGCGTGCTTGACCTCGAGCACCACGCCGATCTCGCGTCCGTGCTCGACCGAGCCGGCCCGGACGATGTCGAGCACGTCGGTCAACCGCAGGATCGCCTGCGAACCGTCGAAGCTCGCGCTCGACACGCGCACCTTCGGAAGGCGCTCCCGGCTGCGCAACGTCGTGAGCTCATCCCAGGTGAAGTCCTCGGTGAACCAGCCGGTGAGGGCCTCGCCGTCGACGCGCTTGGTCGTCTTCCGGTCGGCGAACTCCCGGTGCTCGGCCACATCCGTGGTGCCGGAGATCTCGTTCTCGTGCCGCACGATGAGCACGCCGTCCTTCGTGGCGACGACGTCGGGTTCGACCGCATCGACTCCCATCGCGAGGGCGAGCTCGTATGACGAGCGACTGTGTTCCGGACGATAGCCGGGCGCACCGCGATGCCCGATCACGAGAGGCGATTTCCTGGGCACGCTCTCAGCGTAGAACACCCTGATGACCTGCCCTTCCGGGTATCGTGGAGGAAAGCGACCTACAACCCACTTTGGAGTGAGGCCCACATGAGCAACTTCGCCTTCAACAACCCGGCGTTCCAGCAGCAGGATCCGCGCAACGTCGCGACCTACCCGGGTGCCCCGCAGGGAGCGCAGGGGGCGCAAGCCGCGTCGTTCCAGCACGGCACCATGGACGCCGCGGCGAACGCACAGCTGGAGGGCATGTACGCGGCTCCCCCGGCCGGAGCGATCGAGACCGACCGCATGTCCGTCGAGGACACCGTCTGGAAGACCGCCGGACTCTTCGCCATCCTGCTCGTCACCGCCGCCGTCGGCTGGTTCCTGACTCTGGGCGGCGTCGCCGCTCCCGAGCTGAACCCTTACAACCGCTTCGAGCCGAACCTCATGCCGTGGATCGTCGGCGCGCTCGGCGGCTTCGTGCTCGCGATGGTCATCACGTTCACCTCGCGCAAGAAGGTCCGCCCCGCGCTGATCTTCGCCTACGCCGCATTCGAGGGCCTCTTCATCGGCGGCATCTCGGCGTTCTTCGAGGTCCTGTGGCCCGGCATCGTCATGCAGGCGACCCTGGCCACGGTCTCGGTCGTCGGCGTGACCCTCGCTCTCTTCGCCAGCGGCAAGGTCCGCGCGTCGAAGAAGGCCACCAAGATCTTCATGATCGCCATGGTCGGCTACCTCGTGTTCTCGCTGCTGAACCTCGTGCTCATGTGGACCGGCGTCCTCCCCCAGGGACAGGCGTTCGGCCTCTACAGCGCTGAGATCTTCGGCATCCCGCTCGGTCTGATCATCGGCGTCCTGGTCGTCATCATGGCGGCCTACTCGCTGGTCCTCGACTTCGACCAGATCCAGCAGGGCGTGCGCAACGGCGCTCCCCGCAAGTACGGCTGGCTCGGCGCCTTCGGCATCATGGTCACGGTCGTCTGGCTCTACGTCGAGATCCTGCGCATCATCGCGATCGTCCGCGGCAACAACTGACCGCGAACCGCCTCACTCAGAGGCCCGTCCCTTCGGGGGCGGGCCTCTTGGCATATCCGAGGCCTCCAGCGCAAGGGGTTGGCTGATAATCAGCTGAGAGGGCACAGTGGATCACACGAGCCTTGGCACCCCAGGGCTCACGAAACAAAGGAGCTGAACATGAGCTTTCTCGGATTCCTTCTTCTCGGCCTCATCGCCGGAGCCATCGCGAAGCTGATCCTTCCCGGCAAGCAGGGTGGCGGATGGTTCATCACCCTCCTGCTCGGCGTCGTCGGCGCCCTCCTCGGCGGCTGGCTCGGAAGCCTGATCCTGAACCGTCCTCTCACGGAGTTCTGGGACCTGGGCACGTGGCTCCTCGCCATCGGCGGCTCGATCATCGTGCTGCTGATCTACGGCCTGATCGTCAACCGCGGCAGCAAGGCCCGCAGCTGACCTCATAGCAACACAGGAAACCGCCCTCTTCCCCAGCGACGCTGGTGAAGAGGGCGGTTTCTCTGTGTGCCGTCTGCTCAGCGCGCGTCGGCCTTGGCCTGCAGCAGCGCCCGCTCCCTGTCGTTGCCTGCGAGCGCTGCGGCGACGGCGAACTCGCTGCGCGCCTCCTCCGCGCGACCGAGTCGCAGCAGCAGTTCCCCCCGCGTCGCGGGCAGCAGGTGGTAACCGGCCAGCGCACCCGAGGCGCCGAGCCGGTCGATGATCTGCAGAGCGGATGCCGGGCCCGTCGCCATCGCGACGGCAGCCGCCCGGTTGAGCTCCACGACCGGCGAGGGAGCGATCCGACCGAGCGCCTCGTACAGGAGCACGATCCGCTCCCAGTCGGTGTCGTCGACGGACGCGGCTGTCGCATGGCATTCCGCGATCCCCGCCTGAAGGCCGTAGGGGCCGCGACCCGAGCCGAGTGCGTCAGCGGCCGCGAGCGCAGCACGTCCCCGCGCGATGCGGCTGCGATCCCAGCGACGACGGTCCTGGTCGGACAGGAGCACCGGTTCGCCGTGGGCATCGATCCGGGCGGGGAACCGCGCGGCGGTGAGCTCCATCAGGGCCAGCAGGCTGTGCACGTCGCGCTCGCGCGGCATCAGCGCGGCCAGCACCCGCGTGAGTCTGATCGCCTCGAGACTCAGCTCGGGGCGCATCCAGTCGGGACCGCTGCTCGCGGCGTGCCCCTCGTTGAAGATCAGGTAGAGCACGCCCAGGATCGCTCCCAGGCGCTCTGCGTGCTCCTCCCGTGGTGGCATCTCGAACGGGACCTGCGCCGCACCGAGAGTCTTCTTGGCCCGCACGATGCGCTGCTGCACGGTCGCCGTCGGCACGAGGAACGCCCGGGCGATCTCCTCGCTCGACAGGCCGCCCACCACGCGGAGGGTGAGCGCCACCTGCGCCTCGCGCGAGAGCACCGGGTGGCACGAGATGAAGATCAGCCGCAGCACGTCGTCGTCGACCGCATCCGGGTCCCAGGGCGGCGCGTCTGCGGCATCCGCCTGCTCTCGCTCGAGGTCGTGGGCGAGCACGGCCATCCGGTCGTCGAGACGTTCGCGGCGCCGCCAGCCGTCGATCGCCTTGCGCTTCGCGACCGCCGTGAGCCAGGCGGCGCCGTTGCGCGGCACGCCCTCGACCGGCCACTGCCGCAGGGCATCGAGCAGCGCCTCCTGCGCGAGGTCCTCGGCGAGGCCGAAGTCGCCGACCACACGCGTCAGGGTCGCGACGATCTTCGCCGACTCGATGCGCCACACGGCGGCGACGGCCCGCCGCACGTCCTCGTCGGGTGCGTGGCGGACCGTCTCGCGGTGTGCGGAGTCGGTCATCTCACTGCTGGGCGCGACGCGCCTCTTCCTCTTCGCGCCAGCCCTTCTCCTTCTCGATCCACTCGTTGTCGGCCGGGAAGTCGGACTCGTCGGTCACACGCCGCACCTCGAGGAACGACCCCTTGCCGAGGGGAGCCCTGCTCGCCCACTCCGCCGCCTCTTCACGACTGGAGACCTCGAGGATCCAGAAGCCGTTGAACAGCTCCTTCGTCTCTCCGTAGGGGCCGTCGGTGATGAGAGGCTTCTCGGCGCTGAAGTCGACGACGAATCCCTCCGCCGCGTCGCTGAGGCCCTCGCCCGCAGCCAGCACGCCGGCCTTGATCATCGACTCGTTGTACTTGCCCATCGCCTCGATGACCTGCTCGAACGGCATCTCCTTGTACGCCTCGACCGCTTCGTCGTTCGAGCGCATGATCAGCATGTACTTCATGGTGTTCTCCTCGGTGGTGGGGCCGCCTGTCGACCCTCTCATTGAAGACGTCGAACGAAGGTGCCGCAGATCGACATCTCCGCGAAAAAACTCTGGGATTCTCCGGTGGCCGTTCAGTCGAGCTCGTCGACCGCAGCCCGGATCGCGTCGGCCGAGGCCCGCAGCAGTGCGAGTTCGTGCTCGCTCATGGGCGTCTCGGCCAACGGCACGGCCCCGGCAGCGCCCACCACCGAGGGCACCGACAGCGCGACACCGCGAAGCCCGTATTCGCCGTCGAGCACCGTCGCGACCGGAAGCACCGCCCGCTCGTCGTGCAGCACTGCCTCGGCGATGCGGGCGCAGCTGACGCCGATCGCGAGATTCGTGGCTCCCTTGCCGCGGATGACGGCATAGGCCGCATCGCGCACCTCGACGGCGATGCGGTCGAGCTCGTCGACGGTGAACGGCTCATCGGCGGGCCAGTCGAGAATCGGCACCGAGCCGATGGTCGCGTTCGACCAGAGCGGGAACTCCGTGTCGCCGTGCTCGCCCACGATGTCGGCGTGCACGCTCGCGGTGCTCACATTCGCGCGATGCGCGAGCCGCCAGCGCAGACGCGACGTGTCGAGCACGGTTCCGGATCCGAAGACGCGATGCGGCGGCAGGCCCGAGACACGCTGGGCGACGACCGTCATCACATCGGCCGGATTCGTGACGATGATGAAGACGGCGTTCGGCGCGCGCTCGACGAGCTGGGGCATGAGCTTCTCGAGCAGACGAGCGTTGATGCCCGAGAGCTCCATGCGGGTCTGTCCCGGCTGCTGCTTCGCTCCGGCGGTGACGACGATCACGTCGCTGCCCTCGACGACGGCGAGGTCGGAGCCGCCGCTCACGGCCGCGGAGGTGAACTGCGTCCCGTGCGCGAGATCGAGCACCTCGGCATCCACCTTGTCGGTGGCGATGTCGTAGAGCGCGACCTCGGCCGCACTCCCCCGGATCAGCGCCGCATACGCGACGCTGACGCCCACACTGCCTGCACCGATCACCGTGATCTTCGTCCGCGCCTTGGTCATACGCTCATCCTGCCCGAAATAACGCGAACGGGCACGGACCGTGATGGTCCGTGCCCGTTCGAGATCAGGTGAGCGAGACGCTCACTCCCATTCGATGGTCCCCGGCGGCTTCGACGTCACGTCGAGCACGACGCGGTTGACGTCGCGCACGCCGTTGGTGATCCGGTTGGAGATCTTGGCCAGCACGTCATAGGGCAGGCGTGTCCAGTCGGCGGTCATGGCGTCTTCACTCGACACCGGACGCAGCACGATCGGGTGGCCGTAGGTGCGTCCGTCGCCCTGCACGCCGACCGAGCGGACGTCGGCGAGGAGAACGACCGGGCACTGCCAGATGTCCTGGTCGAGTCCGGCCTTGGTGAGCTCCTCGCGAGCGATGGCATCGGCCTCGCGGAGAATCTCGAGGCGGTCCTGCGTGACCTCGCCGATGATACGGATTCCGAGGCCGGGGCCGGGGAACGGCTGGCGCCCGACGATGGCCTCGGGGATGCCGAGCTCGCGGCCGATCGCACGGACCTCGTCCTTGAACAGCGCGCGCAGCGGCTCGATGAGCTCGAAGTCGAGGTCATCCGGCAGTCCGCCGACGTTGTGATGCGACTTGATGTTCGCGGTGCCTGCACCGCCGCCCGACTCGACGACGTCGGGGTAGAGCGTGCCCTGCACGAGGAACTTGACCGGGGCGCCGCCCGAGGCCTTCGCCTCGGCGACGAGGTCGAGCTGCACCTTCTCGAAAGCGCGGATGAATTCGCGCCCGATGATCTTGCGCTTCTCCTCGGGGTCGGTGACGCCCTTGAGATGACCGAGGAAGACATCTGCCGCATCGACCGTGATCAGACGCACGCCGGTCGACTCGACGTAGTCCTTCTCGACCTGCTCGCGCTCGCCCTTGCGGAGAAGGCCGTGGTCGACGAACACCGCGGTCAGCTGGTCGCCGATCGCCTTGTGCACGAGCGCGGTCGAGACCGCCGAGTCGACACCGCCGGAGAGGGCGGAGATGACGCGGGCGTCACCGACCTGCTCGCGGATGCGCTCGACCTGCTCGGCGATCACGTTGTCGCTGTTCCAGTCGGAGGCGAGCCCGGCTCCCTTGTGCAGGAAGTTCTCGAGCACCTGCTGTCCGTGGTCGGAGTGCTTGACCTCGGGATGCCACTGCACACCGTAGAAGCCGCGCTCCTCGTTCGCGAACGCCGCGACCTTCGTCGCGTCGGTCGTGGCGAGCACGTCGAACCCCTCGGGCGCCTTGGCGACCTGGTCGCCGTGGCTCATCCAGACGTTCTGCGCTGCCGGCTGGCCGCCGAGCAGCGTGCCGCCGTCGCCGGAGATGACGGCATCCGTCGCGCCGTACTCGCGAAGCCCGGTGTTCGCGACCTCGCCGCCGAGCGTCTGCGCCATGTACTGGAAGCCGTAGCAGATGCCCAGCGTGGGCACTCCGAGGTCGAACACGGCCGGGTCGAGGCGCGGGGCGCCCTCTTCGTAGACCGACGACGGACCACCCGAGAGGATGATGGCGACGGGGTTCTTCTCGGCGATCTCGGCGGCCGTGGCGGTGTGCGGCACGATCTCGCTGTAGACACCCGCCTCACGCACTCGGCGGGCGATCAGCTGCGCGTACTGCGCGCCGAAGTCGACGACGAGCGCGGGGCGCTGCTGGGTCTCGGACTGTTCGGTCACCGGACACCTTCCGTGGCAGGGGCGGGGGCCGCGGCGGCCTCCCGGGAAGCGAGGTAGGCCTTGACGTCGCGGGCGACGATGGCCTCCATGAAGAACGACAGCAGCGGGATGACGCCGCCGAGCGCGAGCAGGATGAAGCGCAGGAACGGCCAGCGCATCAGGCTCCACATCCGGAAGCACGCGAAGAGGTAGACGACGTAGAACCAGCCATGCGCGACGAGGATCGAGAGCGAGATGTTGAGTCCGTCGCCGGTCGATTCGAGGCCCTCGGGTCCCTCGACCACGGGTGCGAACCACAGCAGACCGCCGGATCCCCCTGCGAAGAGCTCGAGTCGGATCGGCGTGTACTTCAGCACCATCTCGGCGACCAGCAGGAGCAGCATGACTCCGGTGATGATCGACGCGATCTGGTAGAACTTCAGCGCACCACGGATCGCCGGAAAGCTGGCGACTTTCGGTTCGGGCATGGCTCCAGTCTAGCCGGGGAGAATCCGCGTCGATTCCGAGTCAGGGCGCGGGCGGGCGGGCGACGAGAAGCTCGCCCGCGCCCGTCGCCTCGAGCACCCCGGCCGCGTCCGGCACGAGCAGCGAGGAACCGATGCGGAGTCTCCGTCCGTCGATCTCGATGTCACCGCCGCTCACGATCACGATCGAGAAGCCGCGACCGACGACGGTCGAGCCGTCGACGGGGATCCGCTCGAGTCGGAAGTACTCGTCCGCGGCGGCTGGAAAGACGGAACCGGAATCGGGGGCGGTTCCGATCAGCGCATCCAGGTCGGCCGCCGAACGCCCACGGGTGTTCACCGCGGCGAGCGCCAGCTCGAAGCCGAGGCCGAGATGCCCGGCCTCCGCACCGTCGATCGCGAAGCCGTCCCACTCGAGAAGGATCGACAGATCTTCGGGCTGCTGGAGTTCGAGCAGCAGGATTCCGGCGCCGATCGCGTGCAGTTCGCCCGGCGGCACCCAGACGACGTCGCCCGCAGCGACCTCCACCTCGTGCAGCAGACCGAGCAGTGCGTCCACGTCCTGCCGATCCACGAGGTCGGCGAGCGCCGCGGCATCGACGTCCTCCCGAAGTCCCACATGCACCGTGCCGCCCTGCAGCATGTACCACGCCTCTGCCTTGCCGTGTGCTCGACCGAGATGCGTCGCTGCGAAGTCGTCGTGCGGGTGTGCATGCACCGGCAGCCGCTGCCCCGCGTCCAACAGCTTCACGAGCAGTCGCGTGTCCGCACCCCACCGTGCGACGTGGGCATCGCCCAGCCAGGCCGTCGGATCGTGCTCGATCACGTCACGCAGCACGCGGCCGTCCGGGAGAGTGGTGAGCCCGAGCAGGGGCTCGCCGTTGACCGTGGTCGTCGAGCCGATCCAGTCCTCCGGCTCGCGGGGAGCGTCACTGGCTTCGCCGCGGAAGACGCTGATGCGCGCACCGCCGCGGTAGAAGCGCTCGGCGGGCCGGTTGGACGGCAGCAGGATCGGGTTCACACGTTCTCCTTCGATCGCACGGCTCCGGCGAGGAAGCCGCCGACGAACGTGTCGCCGAGTCCGACGGTCGTCGGGGTGGCGACATCGAGCGAGAATGCGGCGACCCCGACGGAACCGGGCAGACCGGCCTCGACGGCGGCGACGAGCGCCTCCCCTCCCCCGTGGCGGGGCATCGCATCGGTGTCGTCGACGTCCGCGGCGGTCAGGCCGTCACCCACGCGGTAGCGGGTGGCGGCGACGCGGACGGCGGAGTCGAGGGCGGCACCGTGCCGGGCGGCATCCGGTCCGATGGCGATAGCCCAGTAGCGGGTGTGTACGACGAGTGCCCGCGCGGGGACGATCGCGTGCACCGCGCGGAGGGCGCGGATGACGTCGTCGGTGTCGAGGAGGTTCACCGCGCGTCCGAGGTACTCCTGCAGCTCATCCTCGTTCATGCCGTAGACATGGATCTGCGGCAGCAGATGGCGGCGCACGGTGTCGGCGAAATCGCGCGTGTAGAAGCCCGCGTCCTCGTAGTAGACGAGCGCATCGTCGGGGAGGCTGCGCATCGCGCCCTGCACCTCGGCGAGCCGGAGCTCCAGCAGGTCGTGATCCTGCATCGTGTTGAATCCCGAGACGAGGAAGACGCCCGCGTCGGCCAGCGTCGTCGGCAGATCGGTGGCGAGCAGCATCCTCCGGTTCGGCGGATCGTTCGCGAAGATCAGCCGATTGGGCGCGGGCGACAGGACGTCGCCGTCCGTGAGGCGCACGTGCGCGCCGACCGGATACTGCACGATCAGATGCGGGTCGAGGGTGTCCTCGGTCGCCGAGCAGATGTACGAGATCGTGTCCGGCAGCAGACGACGGACGTTGTCGTCGATGCTGACGAGGTGCTGCACGCTCGGGATGCCGAGGGCGTCGAGCACGAGCCCCGCTCGCACACCGGTGCCCCCGAGCGTGATCGCGTGCTCGAAGTGCGACACGAAGTCCTCGATCACCTCGGACGAGGCGACGAAACGCTCCGCCCCGGTCCCCGAGGCGACGAACGCGAGCACCGCCACCAGCAACGACCGTTCGTCGGTGATCGGCGCCGTGGTGGTGAGCTCGTGCCGCCGCACTCCGTGCGCGTGCGCCAGCCTGTCGAACACCGACGAATCCCACTTCAGCTCGTAGTCGACGGTGCCGCCGAGTCCGAGTACGAGAGTTCTGCCCACGTCGCCGATCATCCTTCCGAGATCCGGGATTCAGTACAGCGACGCCTTGCCGTCCGCACCGAACAGCTCGATCTTCTCAGCAGCGGTGGCTTTCATCGCCTCGAGCGCCGCCGGCTGGATCGCGTTCGGCTCGCGCAGACGCTGATCGGTGCCGAGGATCTCGCGCATGCGGTTGTGGTACGAGACCTTGATGTCGCTCGAGATGTTGATCTTGTTCACACCCAGCTCGACGGCGCGGCGGAGTTCCGCATCCGGGTTCGAGGATCCGCCGTGCAGAACGAGCGGGATGCCGACCGCGGCCTTGATCTGCTCGAGCAGGTCGTGACGCAGCTCGGGGTTCTTGTCGCTCGGGTACAGGCCGTGCGACGTGCCGATCGCGATGGCGAGACTGTCGACGCCGGTCTCCTCGACGAAGCGCACCGCGTCTTCCGGGTTCGTGTAGATGATCTCGGCCGCTCCCGACTCGCCGTAGCTGTCGTTGGCGCCGATCGTGCCGAGTTCGCCCTCGACCTGGATGCCGACGGCATGCGCCGCGTCGACCACCTTGCGCGTGAGCGCGACGTTCTCGTCGAACGGCAGCAGCGATGCGTCGATCATGACCGAGGTGAAGCCGGCCTTGATGGCCGAGATGATCTCCTCGTAGCTTCCGCCGTGGTCCCAGTGGATCGCGACGGGCACGCTCGACCGGTGGGCGCGGGCGTGCATCGCGGGGATGAGGTCGGTGGTGATGTGCGACACCTCGTCGGGGTGGATCGCGATGATGACCGGAGCGGCCTTCTCCTCGCTGATGTCCATGATTCCGTTGAACATCGCCCAGTCGCTGATGTTGAACGCCGGGATGGCGAAGTTGTTGGCATTGGCGACATCGAGGATGGATTTGCCGGTGTAGAGCACGTGATTTCTCCTGTTTCGTGGTGGTCGTGGATCCGTCGGGACGACGTCAGCTCTTCACGGACCCCGCCGTGAGACCGCTGATGAAGTACCGCTGGAAGATGAGGAAGAGGATGAGGACCGGGATCGAGCCGAGCACGCTCATCGCCATGATCTGGTTCCACTCGTACGAGTGCTGCCCCATGAGCAGCTGGATGCCGATGGGCACCGTGCGCATGTCGATCGTGCGGGTGAGGGTGAGAGCGAAGAGGTACTCGTTCCACGCGATCATGAACGTGTAGATGCCGACGGACACGATCCCGGGGATCGAGATCGGCACGAGGATGCGCCACAGGGCGGTCATGGATCCGGCGCCGTCGACGCGGACGGCCTCGTCGAGCTCCTTGGGGAGGGTGTTGAAGTAGCCGGTCATCATGATGATCGCGTAGGGCAGCGTGAACACCATGTAGGTGAGGATCAGCCCGAGGTACGAGTTGTACAGCCCGAGCGCCACCATCAGACCGAAGTACGGGATCAGCAGGGTGATGGGTGGCACGGCCTGCACGCTGACGATGACGACGTTGAGGATGCGCTTGCCCCGGAAGTCGAACCGGCTGAACGCGTACGCCGCCTGGATCGCGACGAGGAGGGTGAGGATCGTGACGGAGCCCGCGACGACGTAGCTGTTGAAGAAGAACCGCATCGTCTCGGGGTTCGTGAAGATCGCGATGTAGGCGTCGAACGAGAACGTGTCGGTGACCAGACGAGGAGGCAGTTCGAAGATCTGCGTGTTCGACTTGAACGAGCTCGACAGCATCCACAGCACGGGCCCTGCGGCGAACACTGCTCCGAGGATGAGGCCGATCATGACCCCGGTCTTGGCGACGCGGCGCTGGTTCTGCACGGTGAGAGCCATGGTCAGTCCCTCGCTTTCTGGTGACGGACGTAGAAGACGGCGAGCACCATCGACATGAGCAGGACCAGCACGGCGGAGGTCGCCGCGAGCGAGAAGTCGTACTTCGCGAAGGCGAGCTTGTAGGTGAAGGTGCTGAGCACCTCGGTCACGTCGATCGGTCCGCCACCCGTGGTCATCCAGATGAGCGCGAACTGCTGCGACGTCCAGATCAGGTCGAGCAGCACGAGGCTGACGATGATGGGACGCAGCTGCGGGATGGTGACGTTCCAGAAGCGCTGCACGGCACCCGCGCCATCGACGGTGGCAGCCTCGTTCAGCTCATTCGGGATGCCCTGGAGGCCGGCCAGCAGGCTCACCATGAAGAAGGGGTATCCCGCCCAGATGTTGATGAAGATGATGGTGCCGAGCGCGAGCTGCGGCGATGCGAGCCATTCGATGTCGGTGTTGAGCAGGAAGTTCACCACACCGTTCGGGGCCAGCAGCATCCGCCACAGCACGGCGATCACGGCGACCGTGAACAGCCACGGCAGCACGTACAGGGCCCGGAAGAAGGACCGTGAGAACCGACCGAGCAGCGGGCTGTTGAGCATCATCGCGAAGGCGAGACCGAGCACCAGGTGCGCCACCACGCTCGTCACCGTGAAGAGGATGGTGTTGCCCGTCGCCTTCCAGAAGCGCGGATCCGACAGGATCTCGACGTAGTTGCCGATGCCGACGAACTCGGGCGACTTGTTCAGGATCACGTTGTCCTGGAACGAATAGCCGATCACCATGACGATCGGCACGATCATCAGCACGAACAGCAGGATGATGGTCGGCGAGAGGAAGGCGTACGACTCGGTCGTCTTGCGCAGCTGCCGTCGGCGACGCGACAGCGCGACTCCGGTGACGATCACCTCGGTGTCGTCGGACGTTCTCAGGCTCATGGGAAGCGTGGCTCCTTGGTTGGTCGGGTGCCGCATCGCATCGGGAGCGATGCGGCACCCCGTTCAATGCGGGTCGTGGGAGATCAGAACTCCGCGACCCACGCGTCCTGCGCCTTCTTGAGCGCGTCGTCGATCGACTGCTGACCGTCGAAGGCCGACTGCAGCTGCTCGCCGAGCTGACGCATCAGCTCCTCCGCCACGGGGAGCCCGGTGAACTCGTTCGCCGGGTAGCCCGCCTGGTAGATCTCGAACGCCGTCTTGAACAGCTCATCGTCCTCGACGAACCCGGGGACCGACTTCGAGTTGCCGGGGAACGCGTTCGCCATCGTCGAGAGCTCCGAGTTGGTCTGCTCGCTCATGAGGAACTCGACCAGCTTGAATGCCGCCTCCTTGTGCTCCGAGTTCTCGGCGACGCCGATGCCCCAGGATGCGTAGGGGATGCCGCGCTCGCCGTCGTATCCGTCCTCGGCCGGCAGCGCCGAGATCGAGAACTTCAGATCGGGGTTCGTCTCGCGGATCAGGTTGATGTGCGCGAGCGAGTCGATCATCATGCCGACACGACCGTTGGTGAACTCCTCGACCTTGTCCTGCTCCTTCATCGTGAAGGAACCGGAGGCGATCGAGCCGTCATCCCACATGCCGCCGATGAAGTCGACCGCCGACGTCACGTCGTCGTTCGTCAGATCGGGCTGCCCGTCTTCGAGCATCGAGCCTCCGGAGGCCCACACCCACGACATGACGTCGTTCTGCACGCCGTTCGGCGCTTCGAGGGAGAGCGGGAGCACCCAGCCCGACACGTCGCCGCCGAGCGCCGAGACTTTCGATGCCGCGTCGGCGAACTCCGTGCGCGTGGCCGGCGGGGCGGTGACGCCCGCATCTGCCAGCAGCGTGTCGTTGGTGAACATCGGGTAGACGAAGTTCACCACCGGGATCATGTATGTGCTGTCGTCGACCTGGATCTGGCTCGCCAGCTCGCTGTCGTCGTAGTCGTACTCCTCCATGAGTGCGGTGAGGTCTGCGATCACTCCCTGAGAGGCGAAGTCGTTGACCCACGCGCCGTCGAGGCCGACGACGTCCGGCATGGTGCCGGAGGCCGCTCCCGCGAACAGCTGCTCCTTGGTCGATGCGTACGGTCCGCTCACGAGCTTGACCGTGACGCCCGGGTTGGCGTCCTCGAATTCGTCGATGAGCGCCCGGAACTCACCGTCGGGGAGCTCGGGCTCCCACCACTGGGCGAACTCGATGGTGACGTCTCCGCCATCCCCTCCATCGGTTCCGCTGTCGCCTGCCGCGCACCCTGCCACGGCCAGGACTGTCACGGCTGCTGTCGCTGCGCCGGCGAGCTTCAGAATGCGTCGCCCTCGCCCCACTGTGATCATCACTTCTCCTCTTCGAGATCGTGCCGCATTCGCGCTTCAATGCTTGTTCATGCGGTTTTGAGCAATGTTATGCCGTAGTTTGCGAGATCGTCAAGCATTCTCTGCCTCTATTTCGACTTGTAACTACAGATTTCACGACTGTACCCGCATTGTCACGGCGAAAACCAAGTTGGTCGCGTGGATACGTCGGATGCCGATCTCTGCCGAAGTCTGCCGGTTTATCTGCGCACCTGTGCTAGAGATGTCTGCATGGAAGCAACTCCGTCGCCCAAGCGTCGACTCCCCGCCGGCCGCAAAGCCGACCTCGCCGCCTACGTCGAACAGGTCGGCGAAGTGACCGTCGGAGGTCTCGCAGAGCACTTCCACGTCTCGATCGACACGATCCGTCGGGACCTCGATCAGCTCGACCGAGAGGGCGTCGTCATCCGCACCCACGGCGGAGCGGTCAGCGCCGAGGGGCAGCTCAAGGACCGGGCGCTCGACGTCCGTCTCCGGCTGCAGACGGAGGAGAAGGAGACGATTGCGCGTCTCGCGGCGGGACTCATCGACGACGGAGCGGTCGTGATGCTCAACGCCGGAACGACGACGCTGGCTCTCGCTCGGGCGCTTCGCAACCATCGCGACCTGACGATCGCCACGAACAACCTGCGGATCCCCGCGGAGATCTCGCCCTCCGCCTTCCGCGACCTCTACGTGTTCGGCGGGGCCGTGCGGGCGATCACCCAGGCCACCACCGGACCCGTCGCGTTCATGATGACCCCGGGCGGCCCGGAAGTGGACATCCGCTGCGATCTGGCACTGATCGCCGTGGGCGCCATCGACGAGGCCGGGTTCTCGACGTCGAACATGGGGGACGCGAACATGATGGCCGAGATGATCCAGCGGGCCGAGCGCACCGCGATCCTTGCCGACTCGTCGAAGTTCGGCCGACGACTGTTCGCTCAGGTCACCACGCTCGACCGAGCCGACTACCTGGTGACGGATTCGTCCCCGGCGCCGGCCTTCGCCGCCGCTCTCGCGCAGGCAGAGGTCGAGGTCATCAGCCCCTCAGCCTGACCGCTCTCGTCATCGGGAGGCGACCGGGCCACCGGGGGTGGGGGGAACAGCCACGATCAGGCGCGACCCGGTGATCGCGGCGGCGACGATCGCCGGCGTGCCGGCGACCGGCAGCAGGGCGAGCGCGAACGCCGCGCTCGGACCGAAGGCGAACGCGAAGACCAGGAACGCCGCCCAGGCGACCACGCCGACTCCGACCCACGTCCACTGCATCCTGGTCGTCGCTGTGCGAAGTGCCGTGGCCGTGATCGGTCGCCCGTGATGGATGACGTTCTCCGTCCATTGGCGACCGTCCCACCACCTCTGGGTGCGTCGATGGACGTCGTACCGGCCCGGTGCAACGGGTCCGCCGCCGCTCATGAGGCGAACGAGGGCTGGGGCCACGAGGGCAGGGCGGTGGACGAGAGAACCCCCGAGAGCACGAATGCGCGAGACTCCGAGTCGCCTCGTCCGGTGAGAGCGTCGATGCGGGCGGTCAGGTCGTCTGAGGGAGTCATGCGTCGAGACTGTAGGCATGGTCCGCTTGCCACTGGGCGTGCCGACTCTCGTAGGCGTCTGCGGCTTCGCCGTCCCAACCTGCGAGCATCAGCGGCGAAGCGCTGTCGAGAGCGGCACCCTCGGCCCGCAGATCGGAAAGCGACCCGAGCAGGACATCGATCATGGTCTGCATCTGGTCGAAATCGACCTCGACTGCTGCCCCCACGCCAGCACCATGACATCCCTCCTCCGCTCTGCAACGCGGCACCCTGACGAACCACGGGAACGACGAAGGCCGCCGGGATCACTCCCGACGGCCTTCGTGCGTGTCAGGCGGGCGTGCCGCCTGTCGAGGTCAGAACCAGCCGGAGATGAGATCCCACAGCCAGTCGATGATGCCGCCGATGATGCCGCCCGCGCGGTTGACGGTGACGGTGGCCGTCGCCTCATCGCCGTCGGCCTGAGCGACCGCGACCGTGTACTTGCCCGGCTGCGTGCTCTTCGGCACCGTGACGGTGGTCGAGAACGTGCCGTCGGCGGTGACCTGAACGGTGCCGACGTCGAGGGCCTTCGGTCGCAGCTGCACGGTCACCGTCTCACCCGGCCGGTAGCCCTCGCCGGTGATCGTGAGCTTCTTGCCCGCTGCCACCTTCGACGAGCCGAGGTCGATCGATCCTGCGAACTCGACCGGCTCCTCCCCCGCGATCGAGAACGGCACCTGCACGGTGGTCCCGGTACCGGCGACGGCGACGGTGAGCAGCTGCTCACCGAAGACACCCGCCGGAACCGTGAAGCCGAGCGACGCGCGCCCTGCCTCATCGGTCGTGTCGACGATCGTGGGATCGACGGCGCTCGCGGCGAGCTGGGTGCCGCCGAGCGACAGGGTCACCTCGCCGGGCGCCTGCTCCCCCGCACTGAACGCCAGCGACGAGAGAGCGACCGTCACCTGGTCGCCGGCGCTGTAGCCGTCGGCATCCGGTGCACTGACCGAGACTCCCACCGCGCGCTGCGCGAGGTCGGGGGTCGCCGTCTTGTTCGCATCGAACCAGTCGACCATCGACTGCAGGTCGATCTTGCCGGTGTCACGCTTGCTCGAGCCCTCCTTGAAGGTGAAGAAGTTGTCTCCACCCCCGGCGAGGAACGAGTTCGCTGCGACCGTGTAGTTCGCCGCAGGGTCGATCGGCGTGCCGTTGAGCGTGATCGACGTGATCCTCGATCCCTGAGCCGCGGCCGGATCGTAGGTGTAGACGAGACCCTCCGATACGCCGAGCTTCAGGAACGGACGGGCCGAGCCTGCCGGCTGCCACTGCTCTTCGAGCACGCCCTTGAGCTGCACGCCGCTCAGCGACAGGGTCACCAGCGTGTTGGCGAACGGCTGCACCGTGGCCGCCTCGCGGTAGGTGACATTGCCGTTCGGGTCGTTGGCGTTCGACGAGGCGTACGTCAGGTTGGCGCGGATGCCTCCCGGGTTCATCAGCGCGATGTCCGCACCGGTGGACCACTTCTGCACGTCGGCGACGAAGTTGCCGATGGTGGACTCCCCACCGCGGTTCTCCGAGCCGTTCGTCTGACGAGCGCGGTTGAAGTCGGCGGTGATGTCTCCGACCTTGACCGCGCCGAGCACGTCGGCCTCAGCCTTCGCCTTCGCGACGATGTCGGCGACCTCCGGGACGGCCGGGTAGAGCGCCTTCCCTGCCGAGGTGAGGGGCTTGATCTCGTTGGTGATCGAGATCAGGTCCTTCGTCTTCGGGTCGACCTGGATGTTCATCAGTCCGAGGTTCTCGCCGTACTGCCCGGCCGAGATGACCGGACGCCCGTCGATCACGTGGTTGTAGGCGAGGTGCGTGTGTGCCGAGACGATCGCGTTCACGTCATCGTCCACGCCGTAGACGATCTCGCCCAGGGGCGAATCCGGCGTGATGCTCGACAGCTCGACGCTCGATGCTCCCTCGTGAACGAGAAGGATGACGACATCCGCTTCGCCGTTGGACGCGTCTCCGTCACGCAGGTCGTCGGCCACGGCGTTCACCGAATCGACGATGCTGCGCACCTCGAGATCCGCGATGCCCTCAGGCGACACGAGCGAGTCGAGGTCTTCGGTGACGGCGCCGACGAAGCCGACGCGCACGCCGTCGAGCTCCTTCACCCAGGCCGGTGCGAGCGCGGGCTCGCCCGTCTCGGTGACGAACACGTTCGACGAGATGTACTCCCAGTCCGCGCGGTCCTGCACGCGGTCGCGCAGGTCCTCCCAGCCCTGGTCGAACTCGTGGTTGCCCGCGGCACTGACGTCGAGGCCGGCGGCGTTGAGCGCGTCGATCGTCGGGTTGTCATCGTTGATGAAGGAGGTGAACGTCGATGCGCCGATCAGATCGCCGACACCGGCGAAGATCGTGTTCGGGTTCTCGGAACGGAACTGCTGCACGGCTCCGGCGACGACCGCCGCGCCTGCGGCAGCGCCGTCGGCCTCGATGCGACCGTGGAAGTCGTTCATGGTGACGACGTCGATGCTCACCGGCGGGACCTCGGAGGAGACGCCGACGATGATCGGGTCGTGGTCGCTGGAGCGGAACGGTGTTCCCGCCTCGGTGGCGCCGAACGCGTAGCCGCGGTCGCTCCACTCCGGAGAGTTGATGCTCCACACACCCGCGCCCGTGATGGATGCGGCGAGCGACGGCGACGCGAGCACGTGGTCGAGCGAGCCGAGCTCGCCGTCGAACGTGTACGTGTGCTGTTCCGGAGCCTTCTCGCGTGCGACGTCGCTCCACCCCTCGCTCGTGAAGACCTCGATCGGGTCCTCCTTCGCGTAGGCGTTGAAGTCACCGATCAGCAGGATGTCGCTGCTGCCTGTTGTCTCCTCGATCTCGGTGGTGAAGGTCTTGAGCGAGTTCGCCTGCTTCACGCGGTCGGCGTTGAAGAAGCCCTGGCCGTCTGCCGGCTCGGCGCCGCCGCCCTCGGGTGCCGACTTCGACTTGAAGTGGTTCGCCACCACCGTGACGACGCGTCCGTCGATGTCGAACGCCTGCGCGATCGGCTCGCGGGCGTTGCCCCAGACGCTCTCGTCCGTCACGGTCAGGCTGTCGCCGACCGTCTCGACCGCGTCCTTCTTGTAGATGATCGCGCTCGTGATGAAGTCGGTCGTCGCCGAGTCGTTCAGCTCATCGGGAGTGCGGACGTAGTCCCACTCCACGCTGCCGAGTGCGTCGTTGAGCCCGTCGACCAGATCGGCCAGCGCCTCGTCGAGCGAGCCGCCGAGCTTGATCGAGTTCTCGATCTCCATCAGCGACACGATCTCGGCGTCGAGGCCGTTGATCGCCGCGACGATCTTCGACTTCTGGATCTCGAACTGGGCAGCATTCGCCGCGCCTCGTGCGTTCGAGTTCTCGCTCTTCAGCGTGGTGAAGTAGTTGAAGACGTTGAACGACGCCACCTGCACGTCGCCGCCGACCGTCGGGGCGGTGTCCGTGCGAGGGTTCGTGGGCTGGAAGCCGACCTTCAGGTTGGCGGACGACGTGCTGTCGATCGGCACGACCGGCTGAAGACGCCAGTCGTCGAAGCCGTACTGGAGCACATACCCGTTCTCGCTGAAGTCGACCGTGTCGCCGTTGCGGACGACGAGGTCCTTCGTGAAGTACGGCTGGTCGTTGGGGTGCCCGCTGTTCGAGACCTGGATCGACCACCCGTCGTCGAGCAGGATCCGGTTGGCGCGGTTCGCCGCGGTGATCGCCGCCGCTTCGGCTCCCGGGCGCACGAGCTCCGTGCTCTTGACGTTGAGATCCGCCCCGGCGTTCAGCCAGAGGGTTCCGAAGTTGAAGAGCTGGTGGCTGGAAGCCAGGCGATAGGTGCCCGCCGGGGCCACGTACATGTTCTCGTACTGCTCACGGTCGCCGCCGACGGCGGCATCGGGAAGCGGGGTGACCTCGGGAACGCCCACCCCTGCCTGCAGGACCGAGATGCCGGTCAGCGCTGCCGGGTTGATCTGCGTCTGGCCGAAGTACTCGCTGACCGAGCCGGTGACCGAGACGCGATCGCCGATCGCGAGCGTGGGAGCGAGCGCGTTGAGGAAGACGAAGACGCCGTCCGATGCGCCGGGGGTCGCGTCGACCGCGCCGCCGGAGCCCTCGGTCTGGATCACGATGCCCTTGTAGCCGCCGGTCCGATAGTCGGCGGTGACGATGCCCTCGACCGTGACCGTCTGGCCGTTCAGCGGCGAGACGTCGGTCGTTCCCTGGACGTCGGCGATCGACACGTCGGTCGGCTCGGGCTCAGGCTCAGGATCGGGGTCGGGGTCGGGAACCGTGCCCGCATTCTGCGGCGTGATGGTGGCCGACAGGCTGAAGTCCGCCTTGTTGTCGTCGGTGTCCTTGCCGCCCGTGCGGTTGAGCGATTTGACGTCGGTGTTGCCCGTGGGAGGAGTCGCGGCGGCAGTCTCGAATGTGTTCGAGGTGCCGTAGCCGAGCACGTCGATGACGCCGTCGACACCCGTGACCGAGCCGGGGGTCAGTGTGACCGCCGCGGTGCCCTCGACCAGCGCGAGAGTGCCGTTCGTTCCGCTCGGGTTGAGGGTGCTGACGACGTCGGCCGTCGGCAGTGCTGCGCCGTTGGCTCCGTTGCTGCCCGCCTGCACGAGATAGTGGCCGCCGGCGGGGATGACGCCGGTCAGCGGCGCGACGCCGTTCGAACCGCCCGTTCCTGTCGCGGATCGATACTGCAGCGAGAGCCCGTCGAGGGTGACGGGTGCCGCCGTGGGGTTGTAGAGCTCGACGAACTTGTTGGTGAACGCCGCCCCGGCACTGCCCCCGGAGAGGTAGGCCTCGTTGATCACCACCCCCGTTCCCGAGACGTCTGCGGAGGCTGGCGCGGCGATCAGGGCGCTGGCGCCCAGTGCGGCGACGCAGGTGGCGGCGAGAACGCCGAGACGCCCCCGACTTCTGCGGTCTGACCCGGGAACCTGATGGTTCGCGGCGTCGGGAGCGGACATCATCTGTGTTGTCTCCTCGGGTGTGTTCTGGCGACGGCTCTCGTGAAACCGGGCGGTGCGGGCTCTCAGCCGACGCACATGTGAGCGAGCATACGGAGGCCCTCCGACAACCTCAACGGAGTTTTCCGATTGGTAACCAAGCCCTCACCGAACGTCCGGACCCGACCCTGACGAAGGTGGAATATCGGACCGCGAACCGCTCACATGCGCGCGATGCGCCGCGCGGATGCGGGTCGGGTCAGGCGGAATCAGACGGAGTCGCCGGCGGCGGTCGCTGCGTCCTCGAACTCCTCGACCTCGCGCTCCCAGGCGTCCTTGGCGAGTCGATACCAGAGGTAGAAGGCGAACCCGGCGAAGATCGCCCACTCCGCGGCATAGAAGATGTTGAGCCAGTTCACCGGCGACTGCTCCTCGGGTGCTGGCGAGGAGATGTCCGTGAGACCTGCCGTCGCCGTGATCGAGGCGAGGTACGGCCGATACACGTCGAGCTCGTCGACGTCGTGCCAGTGGCTGAGCAGCGCAGCGGTCGACATCCGGTCCATGCGCTGGGGATCGTCCTTCGGCGGCACCGAGGGCCCCTCGTCCGAGATCACCCGACCGACGAGGGATACGTCCTCTGCACTCTCGTCGAGCTTCTCGACGGCCGCCTCGGCGACGGCACGGTCGGCGGTCCAGCCGATCGCGACCGCGATCGACGTGCGCTCCGCGACCCGCAGCTGACCGGTCACCCAGTAGCCCTCGACGCCGTCGTTGAACCGGCTCGACACGATGAGGAAGTCATCGCGGATCCAGGTCCCCGACGTCTCGACCTTCTGCCCGACCAGCGGCTCGGGGAGGTACGCACCCGGCTCGACCACATCGGTCAGCGGTCGCACCTGCTCGGTCGCTCCTGCGGGCGGCGGATCGGTCTCGATCGCGCGCTCGAGCTGCCACTGCCCCAGCCACGCGAACACGCCGGCCACCACGAGGCACAGCACGAGCATCCCGATCCAGCGTCCCCGGAGCATGACCTCGCGGAGAGTCGGGGGGAACAGAGCAGCAGAAGTCACGGCGTGGTGCGGGCCTCAGGCCTCGTACGGTGCGAGGACGACCTCGACCCGCTGGAATTCCTTGAGGTCGGAGTATCCGGTGGTGGCCATCGACTTGCGCAGCGCACCGATGAGGTTCGCCGTGCCGTCGACGACGGGCGCCGGACCGTAGAGGATCTCCTCGAGCGTGCCGATGCCGCCGACCTCGACGCGACGACCGCGCGGGAGCTTGGGGTGATGCGCCTCGGGACCCCAGTGGAAGCCGCGACCCGGTGCATCGGTGGCGCGTGCGAGGGCGACGCCGAGCATGACCGCGTCGGCACCCATCGCGAGTGCCTTGACGATGTCACCGGACGTGCCGACCCCACCGTCTGCGATGACGTGCACGTAGCGTCCGCCGGACTCGTCGAGGTAGTCACGGCGGGCCGCGGCCACGTCCGATACGGCCGTGGCCATCGGAGCGTGGATGCCGAGGGTCGCGCGCGTGGTCGACGCCGCTCCCCCGCCGAACCCGACGAGGACACCGGCCGCACCCGTGCGCATCAGATGCAGGGCCGCGGTGTAGGTGGCTGCGCCTCCGACGATGACGGGCACGTCGAGGTCGTAGATGAACTTCTTGAGATTCAGTGGCTCGTCGACGCTCGAGACGTGCTCGGCCGACACGGTGGTGCCGCGGATGACGAACAGGTCGACCCCTGCGGCGGCGACCGTGTCGTAGAACTCCTGCGTGCGCTGCGGTGTCAGCGATCCGGCGACGGTCACTCCGGCTTCACGGATCTCGGCGAGACGCTGCGTGATGAGCGCGGGCTTGATCGGCTCGGAGTAGAGCTGCTGCATGCGCGCCGTCGCCTCTCCCTCGCCGAGGGATGCGATCTCCGCAAGAAGGGGCTCGGGGTTCTCGTAACGGGTCCACAGTCCTTCGAGGTCGAGGACGCCGAGTCCGCCGAGCTGCCCGAGCATGATCGCCGTCTGAGGGCTCACGACGGAGTCCATCGGTGCGCCGAGCACCGGGATCCCGAAGCCGAAGGCGTCGATCGTCCAGGCGGTCGACACGTCCTCCGGGTTGCGGGTGCGCCGCGAGGGCACCACCGCGATGTCGTCGAACGTGTACGCGCGACGCGCACGCTTGCCTCGGCCGAGCTCGATCTCCATGGTCACCACCCCAGACTACCGGGCGTACGCGATGACACCGACGGCTGGGAGACTGAGAGCGAGGTCGGGAGGCAATATGTCGGATTCGGTAGAGGTCGCCGTCGTCGGTGGCGGCGTGATGGGCCTTGCGACCGCGTGGGAGCTCACCCGACGGGGGATGAAGCCCGTCGTCTTCGAGCGCTTCGCCCGTGGCCACCACCAGGGCGCCTCGCACGGCGCCACGCGCAACTTCAACAACGCCTACGACGAGGAGCACTATCTCGACCTGCTCGTCCGCGCACGCGCCGGATGGGACGCCCTCGGGCAGGTGGGCGGCGAGCCGCTGCTGCGTCTGCACGGCCTGGTCACCCACGGAGATGTCGACGTCGCCGCGATCGAACGGCGGCTGACCGAGCGCGGCATCCACGCCGAGATGCTGACGGCGCACGAGGCATCGTCGCGATGGTCGGGCATGCGCTTCGGCGACGATGTGCTCTTCTCCCGCGACGCGGGCGTCGCCCGCGCATCCGCCGCGCTGGGCGAGTTCGAGCGACGGATCGTCGCCGCGGGAGGCGAGGTGCGCTGGGAGACCCCCGTCACGCGGATCGACGAGACCGACGAGGGCGTCGACATCGTGCTGCCTGACGCCCGCGTGCGGGCAGACGTCGTCGTCGTCGC
Organism: Microbacterium sp. 1.5R; assembly: GCF_001889265.1. Classification (NCBI taxonomy): domain Bacteria; kingdom Bacillati; phylum Actinomycetota; class Actinomycetes; order Micrococcales; family Microbacteriaceae; genus Microbacterium; species Microbacterium sp. 1.5R. Next base: position 891,276 of record NZ_CP018151.1, on the reverse strand, counting down.
GGCCGGCGCCTGGACCGAGCGGATGCTTCCCGGCATCCCGCTGCCGCGCCTGGAGGTCACCGAGGAGTTCCCCGCGCACTTCCGCCCCGCCGCCGACTCGGTATGGCCCTCGTTCAATCACTACGTCGATCCCGGCCGCTACCCGGCGACGGTCTACGGGATGCCGACGCCCGGCGAGGGCGTCAAGGTCGGGTTCCATCGCGTGGGCGACGTCGTCGACCCGGATGCCCGCCCGCACGCGGTGACGCACGCGCAGGCTCTCGCCGACTATGTGGGCGAGTGGATGCCGGGCCTCGACCCGGCATCCGCGGAGCCGATCAGCTGCACCTACACCTCGACCGATGACAGCGCCTTCGTGCTCGACCGATCGGGGCGGATCGTCGTCGGCGCCGGCTTCTCCGGCCACGGCTTCAAGTTCGCCCCTGGCGTGGGCGCGACCCTCGCCGATCTGGCCCTCGATCCCTCCGCTCTCGCGGCGGAGCCGTTCCGACTGCGCTGAACTCAGCGGGCTCGCACCACGCGGCGCTCGTCCCACACGGGGGCATCGGCTTCGTACACCTCGCCGTCGGAGCCGAACACGAGGAACCGGTCGAACGAGCGGGCGAACCAGCGATCATGCGTGACCGCGAGCACGGTCCCCTCGAAACGACGCAGAGCGTCTTCGAGCGCCTCGGCCGACTCGATGTCCAGGTTGTCCGTCGGCTCGTCGAGCAGCAGCAGCGTCGCACCGGAGAGCTCGAGCAGCAGCACCTGGAACCGGGCCTGCTGGCCGCCCGACAGCGATTCGAAGGTCTGCTGCGCCTGCCGCACGAGTCCGTACCGGTCGAGCGCCGAGCTCGCGGCATCCCGCGGCATGCCGGCCCGTCGTTCGTCTCCCCTGTGGAGGATCTCGAGCAGCGTTCGGCCGACGAACTCGGGATGCGCATGCGTCTGCGCGAACAGCCCCGGCACGACGCGCGCTCCCAGCACGGCCTGCCCACGGTGATCGACCGTCGCGAGCTGCTCCCCGGTGGACGTCACGTGACCCAGCGTCGGGTCCGGATCGCTGCCCCCGCGTGCGAGGAGGCGAAGGAAGTGCGACTTCCCCGATCCGTTCGACCCGAGCACGGCGACCCGATCGCCGTACCAGACCTCGGCGTCGAACGGCCTCATCAGCCCGCAGAGCTCGAGCCCGTGTGCGACCACCGCGCGCTTTCCCGTGCGTGACCCTCGCAGCCTCATGTCGAAGTCCTGAGCCGGGGGTCGCTCCTCCGGCGGTCCGGCCTCCTCGAATTTGCGCAGTCGCGTCTGCGCCGCCTGGTACCGCGACGCGAATCCGTCGTTCGCCGACGCCTTCACCTTGAGGTTCGCGACGAGGGTCCGCAGCTTCTCGTGCTGCTCGTCCCACCGGCGGCGCAGCTCGTCGAGTCTGTCCATGCGGTCGCTGCGCGCCTGGTGGTAGGTCGCGAATCCGCCGCCGTGCACCCACGCCGAGGCCCCAGCGCCGCCGGGCTCGAGGGTGATCAGCCGATCGACCGCGCGGGCCAGCAGCTCCCGGTCGTGCGATACCAGCAGCACGGTCTTCGGCGTCTGCCGGAGCTGCTCCTCGAGCCAGCGCTTGGTGGGAACGTCCAGATAGTTGTCCGGCTCGTCGAGCAGCAGCACCTCGTCGGGTCCGCGCAGCAGCGCCTCCAGAGCGAGTCGCTTCTGCTCGCCGCCCGACAGCGTCGTGAGATCGCGGAAGCGGGCACGCTCGAAGGGCACTCCCAACGCGGCGACCGTGCACTGGTCCCAGACCGTCTCGTGCTCGTAGCCGCCGGCATCCGCGTACTCCGCGATCGCCGTCGCATACGCCATCTGCGTGTCGTGCTCATCGCGCTCGATCAGCGCGTCCTCCGCAGCCTCGAGAGCCTGCGCCGCCTGCCGGATGCGATGGGGTGCGACCCGCACCAGCAGCTCGTGAACGGTCTGACCGGACTCGCCGTGGCCGACGAACTGGTCCATCACGCCGAGGCCGCCGTCGATCGTCACGACGCCGTCATCGGAGGGCTGGTCGCCTCGGATGATGCGGAGCAGCGTCGTCTTACCGGCCCCGTTGGGCCCGATGAGGGCGCTCGTCGACCCGGCTCCGACGCGAAAGCTCGTCTCGTCCAACAGCGGTCTGCCGTCGGGAAGGGTCAGCGAGACCCCCGCAACATCTATGTATCCCACCGTGCGTGGCCGTCCTTCCGCCCGCGTGGCGAGCCGACCAGGCTATCAGCAATCGGGCCGACCGGTCAGCGAGTGCGGCCGACCACCTGGATCGCCTCGGTGCGCGGCGCCGCCGGGAGCAGCATCCGGAACTCGGTGCCGACGCCCTCTCTGCTCGTCACGTCCATCGTGCCGCCGTGGGCGAGCACGATCGCCCGGGTGATCGTGAGGCCCAGACCGACGCCGGGCACGGCGTTGCGGGTCGCTGTCGACGCGCGGAAGAACCGGGTGAACAGCATGCCCTGCTCGTCTTCGGGGATGCCCACACCGGTGTCGCGCACGGAGAGCTCGACGCCTCCGTCGACGAGACGCACGCCCGCGGTGACCCGCCCGCCCGCAGCGGTGAACTTGATCGCATTCGAGAGCAGGTTGTCGAGGGCCTGGCCGATACGTCCCGAGTCGAGCGAGAGCACGACGGGAGTCGGCGGGATCTCGGCCACGATCTCGATGCCCTCGCGCTGTGCGTGCGGGCCGGACGATGCGACGGCGCTGCGCACCAGCTCGGTGACGTCGGCGTCTCGGCGCTCGAGCGGGAAGCGGCCCGATTCCACCTGGGCGGTGAACAGCAGGTCCCCGACGAGGTTGAGCAGGCGCTGGGCGTTGCGCTCGATGATGTCCACGAACTCCTGCTGGTCGGTCGTCAGAGGCTGCGCGGGATCGTTCTGCAGCAGGTCGAGGAAGCCGATGATGGCGCTGAGCGGTGTCCGCAGCTCGTGCGAGATCATGCCGACGAACTCGTCCTTCATGCGCGCGACCTCCACCGCCCTGGTCTCGTCGGTGATCACCAGCAGGTAACCGTGTCGGGAGCCGTCGGAGTCCTGGTACGGAGTGACGGTGACGCGCGCGGGAACCGTCGATCCGCCGACGGTCGCCACGTCGATGTGCGAGTCCACCGGCAGACCGGCGTCGGCATCGTCGAACAGCGCACGCAGGCCGGGGTGCAGCCCGTCGTCAGCGCGTGCGGCGGCCTCGGTCGCGAACGGGGCGAGAGCGTGCGAGGGGAAGAACCGGTCGACCGGAACGGCGGCGAGCGCGTCCGGCACCGCCATGCCGAGCAGGCGCACCGCACCCGGATTCCATGCCGTGATGACCCCGCAGTTGTCGGTGGCGATGACCGCCTGGCCGGTGATGGAGTTCCACAGGCTCGTGAAGGACTCGGAGAGCGCGCGGTACTGCTGCTCGCTCGACTTCAGCTGCTCGAGCATCGCCTCGTTGGCGGCGAGAGCGGCCGTGCGCTCGACGACATGCGCCTCGGCCTGGGCCGTTCGCAGTCTCTGCAGTCGCGAGAGCTCGTTCACGATCGCACCGACGGTGGCGAACACCAGCGGGCCGATGACACCGCGAAGCCAGGCCACGGGGTCTTCCGGCGGATCGATGATGTTCGGCATGAGCAGCGCGATCGATGAGAACACACCGACGATCACGACCTGGCGTCGCCCGGGGGCTGCGGCGATCCAGATGACCGGGAGGAGCACGAACGAGGAGAAGAGGGATGCCGGCCCGCCGGTACCCGCCCTGATCGCACCCAATCCGAGGATGTCGATCATCGGAATGAGCATGACGACCCAGCCGTCGTACACCCCGCGCACCGAGAGCACCGCCGCGAGTGCCGTCACCACCGCGATGGTGGCGAGGCCGAAGATCGCGACGCCGGTGTCGGTCACCGGGATGCCGGGGATCGTGAACATGAGGACGGAGGCGACCGCGACGGCGATCGCCGTGGGACCCTGCTTCATCAGCGGCGTCGGATTGTCGAAGTACCGGCGCCAGCTGCGCTCCATCGTCTGCTGGACGGTGCTGGTCGGAGTCATCGTGCCACTTCTCTGAGGAGTGCCCGCAGTTCGGCCCCGATGATCGGCTTGGGCAGTGCCGCGTCGGCGTCGGGGTAGTCGGCGACGTCGAGCACGGAACTCACGATCAGGAAGCACTCCGGGAAGCGGGTCTTGATGAGTCTCGCCAGCTCCGAGCCGCTGATGCCGGGCAGCAGCAGGTCGAGCACGGCGACGACCGGTGAGATCGTCGAGAATGCGGCGATCGCCGATTCGGCGTCCACCGCGGCGAACACGTCGAAGCCCTCGCGGTCGAGATAGCGCTTCAGGAGCGCCGTCTGGTCTGCGCTGTCCTCGACCACGAGGGCCAGCGGCCGCGCGGTCATCGCAGGAACAGCTCTCGCACGATCACGATGACGACGACGATGCCCAGGGCGAGGAGGGCCTGCGGGATCAGGAGCTTCTCCCGACGGGCGTCCGCGGCGATCTCCTCCTCCTCGGCGCTTCTCGAAGGTGCTTCGGTCATGAGTCGACCCGTCCGATCTTCTCGGTCTTGATCCATGCGGCGTCGGCGTGGCGCCACTCTTTGATGTAGGAGTCCACCGTGATGGCGCAGAGCAGCGAGCCGTACCCGCAGACGTAGAGCAGCAGCCCGGCGAAGAACCGTCCTGCCGGCAGGGGCTCGACGACACGGGCGAGCCAGATCCCGAGCATCGAGATCGGTCCCCAGAGGTAGAAGACGACAGCCCACATCAACCGCGTCTCGTCGGTGAGCGCGAGCCCGAGGTCGTTCAGGCCCGATTCGAACAGCCAGGGGAACAGGGCGATCGCCATCAGGATGAGGGCGCCGAGCCCGGGGAACATCAGCGCCTCACGCCACGACTGTCGGCCGATCCGCCCATCGAGCTGCACGGCGTAGAGCATCGAGAACAGATAGATGCACGCGGCGGCGATCCACATGAATCGGAACACGAACTCGGCGATGTCGCTGTGCAGGACGAGCAGCACGAGCAGCGCGGTGGCTGCGAGGATCATGAAGGCCGGCAGCAGCAGGATGGTGAACCACGCGAGCCCGAAGGCGAAGCTGCCGAGGTTGTGCACTCGGCTCGGGCGGAACCACAGATGCCGGTAGATCGACGTCAGCTGCACATTGCCGCGGGCCCACCGGAGGCGCTGCTTCCACAGACTGTCGATCGTGCGCGGCTCTTCGGCCAGCACGACCGCGTGCGGCTCGAACACCATCCTGCGCCCGGCCAGCTGCCCTTCGAAGGTCGTCATGGTGTCCTCGGCGAGCGTTCCCGTCGGGATCCGGCCGCCGATCGCCTCGAGATTCGCGCGCGAATGCAGCTGCGCACCTCCGGCGAGGCACGCGATCGCTCCCCCGACGTTCTGCGTCCGCCGGGCCGAGAGCTGCCCGATGACGTACTCGATCGCGATGAACCGGGTGAGATAGTTGCGGTCGCGACTGCCCTCGGCGATATACGCGGTGACGGCGCCGACCTTCTCATCGGCGAGATGCCGGCTCATCTTGCGCAGCGAATCCCGCGCGAAGATCACATCGGCGTCCATGATCAGCACCGCTTCGGTCCACTCGTCCGCGAGCACGATGTCGAGTCCGTGGTTGAGCGTGTGCGCCTTGCCCTCGCCGCCCTTGTCCCGACGCAGATGCACGACCCGTCCGGGGAATGCCGCCGCCTTCGCGGCGACCACCTCGGGGGTGTCATCGGTCGATGCATCGTCGATGACGAAGATGCGCAGGCGGTCGGCCGGGTACTCGAGCTGCATCAGGCGTTCGATCGCCTGGCCGAGCACGAGGCCCTCGTTCCACGCCGGGATCAGCACCGCGACGCGGGGATGGTGCGGTGCCGCCTTGCCGTAGTGGTTGCGGAACGCGTGCACGGGCAGGGCGAGGAACTGCAGCCCGGTGTTGATCACCGGCAGGGTGCCGACCAGCACGCAGAGCAGGAGGATGACGACGACGACGGTCTCGACCCAGTTCAGTTCGGCCATCAGCTCGCCCTCCATCGGTCGAGGATCTCTGTCACGCGCGCGTAGCGTCCGACGTCGGACGCGATGTGGCTGTCCGTGGACGCGACGATCTCGGCGCCGGCGCTGCGCAGCGCGTCGAGCAGGGGGATGCCGGGGCAGCCCCACTTCTCGTTCACCTCGACCTGCGTGTCGGTCTCGGCCGCCGTCGTCGCCCACGCGGTGATGCGATCGGCACCGAGTTCCGCTTCGGAGAGACCGATCTTGGGCAGGATCGAGAAGCAGTGGGCGAGCTGATTGCCGGGGTGACGTCGCATCGCCGCGATCAGTGCCGACACGAGCTGATCGAGCGCGTCCTCGGCGGCCCAGCCGGCGTCGAGCCGTTCGCGGACGGCGCTCGGACCGAGGGGTCCGTCGATTCCGGGGAACTGGTGGTCAGCGATCAGGATGCGATCGATCCCGCTCGGCAGCTCGGGGATGTCCAGTTCTCCCGAGGCATCGAGGATCTTCGCCTCGACTCCCGTCAGTACCGTCAGATCCTCGGGCACGCGCAGCGCCCTCACCGCCGCGAGGTACTCGGGCACCCAGGGCGTCGACTGCCGCACGTGGTCGACCAGGCGCACGGTCGTGAGACCGGCAGCGGATGCCGCGGCGACGTTCTCGGCGAGAGTGGAGACCGCGTCATCCGAGAACGTCGAATGCACGTGGTGGTCGCCTCGCAGCAGCGCGTGACTCACAGTTCCTCCTGATGTCCCGCGTGCGCGGAGACGAGGATCTCGTCGACCTCGACGATCACGTCCTCGAGGAAGCGCACCGACGCGATCTCGCGGAAGGCGACCGTAGACGGGATCCCGCGGCCCAGGAACAGGTCGGCGACGAGCGAGGGGATGTCTACTCCCGCGGCGATCGTGAGCGGAAGCGCGCCAGGGAATCGGGGATTCACCTCGAGGAGCACCGCTCGGCCGTCGCGGTCGCGCCGGAGCTGGACGTTGGCGACGCCGACGAGTCCGATCGCCCGGGCGATGGATGCCGCCGCGTTCTCGAGTTCGTCGTCGTGCACCGTGCGCCCCGCGATGGCCACACCGGAGTCGACCCTGGCTCGGGTCCGCGGCACCGCCGCGACCACCGAGCCGGAGGCATCTGCGATCACATCGACCGAGTACTCCTCGCCCGGGAGGAAGTCCTGCACGATGAGTCCTTCGTCCTGCGGCAGCGCTTCGAGCGCCGCCCGGTCGGGGACGAGCCGTACGCCGCGGCTGCCGGCTCCCTGACGAGGCTTGGCGAAGACGGGGAACTCCCAATCGACCGCCAGCGCATCGGGGCCCGCGAGGACAGTACGCGGCGTGAGACCGGTCGACTCGCACCGCTCGGCGAGCAGCAGCTTGTCGAGGGCGACGGCGAGCGTGTCCTGCGAGGGCGCGGCGAGCACAGCCGGAGCCAGCTCCTCGCGCCTGCCGGCGAGCGCGATCAGCTCGACATCGACGGTGGAGATCACGAGATCGAGCCGGTCGTCCTCGACCATGCGGGCTATCGCCGAGACGAAGTCGTCATCGCGCCCCGGCGGCACGAGACGGCGGTGCGTCGGCGGCACGAGGTAGATGCCGCTCGCCCAGCCGTCCATGTCCGCGGCGAAGACCTCGAGGTCTTCACGACGAAGCAGCGAGCGGATGACGGCGACGCCCGCCGGGCCACCGGCGCCCGTCACCAGTACGCGCGCGCTCATCAGCTCTCCCGTCGTGTGAGTTCGTGGGCGCCGATGAACTCGGCGGTCTCACGGACGACCTCGAGCGGCTCGACCGCCGATCCTCCGCCGAAGCGCGACCAGTAGCGAGCGGTGGCCGTCACGAACTCGGGTTCGAGGTAGTCCCGGGTCGCCGTCTGCGAGCCGAAGCATTCGAGCAGCCGCAGCTTCTGACCGATGTACTGGTCGATGCGGACGAAACGCGTCGGGCGGAAGTCGATCGTCGCCGAGGGGCTCTGGTAGCAGGCGACCGTTCCGACCCGCCGGGTCGCGGCGATCGTCGCCTCGCTCACCGCTCGGTGATCCTGGTGCCGATCGTTCGACGAGTGCGTGTAGACGATCGTCGGCTGGACCTCCTGCACGACCTCCTCGATCAACCGGACCGTGGCTCCGCCGCCGGAGATCTCGGTGTCGATGAGGTCTTTGACGAACAGTCGCGCACCGAGCATCTCCGCCGAGGCGAGCGATTCGTGCTGCCTGCTGTCAGCGTCTCCCCCACGCGCACCGCGCGAGAGGGTGAGGATCGTGATCGAGTCGCCCGCCTGGGAGTGCGCGGCGAGGAGTCCTCCGACGCCGATCTCGACATCGTCGGGGTGCGCGCCGATGGCGAGCACCACCTCTTTGGTGCGGTTGGCCTCGCGGCGCGTGCGGCCCTCCGTCACGAGCCGGGTGACCGCCTCGACGAGCTTCACGTTGTCGAGCGGCTTGGTGAGGAACTCGTCGGCCTGCGCGCGCAGAGCCGAGACGGCGTACTCGACCGAGACGTGCGCGGTCATGACGACCACCGGCAGGAGCGGGTCGTTCCGACGCAGCTGCGCGAGCAGCTCCAGCCCGTCGAGTCCGGGCATCTCGATGTCCGTGACGACCACGTCCGGCGTGAAGGTCTCGAGCCGCGCGACGGCGGACTCGCCATCGTGAGCGACCACGACCTCGCAGCCGGCCCGCCTCTCGAGCACGGTCTTGACGAGCAGGGCGACGTCTGGGTCGTCGTCGACGACGAGGACGCGGGGAGCATCCTGGGGCATATCTGCAGCTCTCAGTGGGGAAGTCCCCCTGCCGGTCAGCGGCCGGCGTAGCACTCCCTGCGCCCTTCGCGCCGGGAGCTCGAGGGAAAGTCGAGCGGGTGTCTCTAAATACTGGCATATCAACAGACCGCCGCGATGGCGGCCACGGCTGCTCCCTCAGTACTCTCGAGGATGAAAGCGGTCTGCGGACGGCCGCCCCTCTCGAAACGGAGCGACCATGACCGACTCGACGCGGCCCGAAGACCCGCAGTACAGCCCTCCCGCGTGGGACGGAGCGCGACCGGCGGATGCCGCCGTGGATCCTGCCGCCTACCCGCTGGCCGGCCCGGGACAGCCCACGCCGTACACCTCCCCCGCCGGGCAGGGGCTGGCGGTCGCGGGACTCGTCCTGGCCTTCGTCATCGCTCCGCTCGGACTGATCCTGAGCATCGTCGCCGCCGTCAGGCTCGGCAAGGCCGGGGCACCGCGCGGCCTCGCCATCGCGGGAATCGCGGTCGGCGCCGTCATCACCGTGATCTGGATCATCGGCATCATCGTGCTCGTGAGCGTCTTCGCGAACCTGTTCGCGATGTGCGCCGACCTCGGTCCGGGCGTGTGGCAGGTCGGCGGAGTCACCTACACCTGCAGCTGAGTTCGCAGCCGAACGAGAAAGGGGCCGGATGCGATCGCATCCGGCCCCTTCTCGATTCGTCTCAGCGCTTGTAGTTCGGCGCCTCGACCACGATCTGCACGTCGTGCGGGTGCGACTCCTTGAGTCCCGCCGCGGTGATGCGCACGAACTTGCCGCGCTGCTTGAGCTCTTCGATGGTGCGGGCTCCGACGTAGAACATCGACTGCCGCAGTCCGCCGACCAGCTGATACGCGACGGCCGACACGGGGCCGCGATACGGCACCTGGCCCTCGATGCCCTCGGGGATCAGCTTGTCGTCGCTGGGCACGTCGGCCTGGAAGTAGCGGTCCTTCGAGTACGAGGTCTGCTTGCCGCGGGTCTGCATGGCCCCGAGGGAGCCCATGCCGCGGTACTGCTTGAACTGCTTGCCCGACTGGAAGACGATCTCGCCCGGCGACTCGTCGGTGCCGGCGAGCAGCGAGCCGAGCATCACGGCGTCAGCACCCGCGACGAGCGCCTTGGCGATGTCGCCGGAGTACTGCAGACCGCCGTCGGCGATCACAGGGACGCCGGCCGGACGTGCGGCGAGCGACGCCTCGTAGACGGCCGTGACCTGGGGCACGCCGACGCCGGCGACGACGCGCGTCGTGCAGATGGAGCCTGGCCCCACGCCCACCTTGACCGCGTCGACACCTGCGTCGATGAGCGCCTGAGCGCCCTCGCGGGTGGCGACGTTGCCGCCGATGACGTCGATGTGCGCGAAGCTCTCGTCCGCCTTGAGCCGCGTGACGAGGTCGATCACGCCCTGTGACTGGCCGTTGGCCGTGTCGACGACGAGGACGTCGACTCCGGCGTCACGCAGCGCCTCTGCGCGCTCCCAGGCATCGCCGAAGAAGCCGATGGCCGCGCCGACGCGCAGACGACCCTGGTCGTCCTTCGTGGCGAGGGGGTACTTCTCGCTCTTGTCGAAGTCCTTGATGGTGATGAGACCGGCCAGCTTGCCGTCCTCATCGATGAGCGGCAGCTTCTCGACACGGTGATGCGCGAACAGGGCGATGACCTCGCCGGCGGCGACGCCCACCGGTGCGGTGACGAGACCCTCCGACGTCATGACGTCCTTCACGAAGGTGGTCTGACGCTCGAAGCCCGAGACGAAGCGCATGTCGCGGTTGGTGATGATGCCGACGAGGCGGTCGTCGGGGTCGACGACCGGCAGACCCGAGATGCGGTACTTGGCGCAGAGCGCGTCGACCTCTTCCACGGTCGCGTCGGGCGACGTCGTGATCGGGTCGGTGATCATGCCCGACTCGCTGCGCTTGACGCGGTCGACGTGGGCCGCCTGATCGGCGATGGAGAGGTTGCGGTGCAGGATGCCGATGCCGCCCTCTCGCGCCATCGCGATGGCCATGCGGGATTCGGTGACCGTGTCCATGGCGCTGGAGAGCAGCGGAGTCGCGACCGAGATACGGCGAGTGATCCGCGACGAGGTGTCTGCCTCGCTGGGGATGACGTCGGTGTGCCCGGGAAGGAGCAGCACATCGTCGTACGTGAGTCCGACGAAGCCGAAGGGGTCGTGCTGGTCCATGGATAGTCCTCCTGCGGGCGCGATCTGGGGCGAGGGTGTACCAATTCTAAGTGCGGAGCGGCTGAGGAAATTCCCTGCGCCCGCTGACATCGCGCGCAGGACGCCCCGGGTGACCTATCGATATTTCGCAACTTCGTGATGGGATCGTTCTCACCGTGAGCAGATCGTGCCTTGGTCGAAACAGAGCCGACACATTACGCTCATACCGTCGTACATCAGGGCCGATGAACAACTCCGTCATGGCCTGTGTACTGGGCTGGAGGTTCTGTGCGTCCGACGATCTCGGCGAATCGAAGCGGAATGCGGTGGGTCATCATCCTGCTCGCGTCGCTCCTCGCCATCGCTTTCCTGTGGTTGCAGCCTCCTGCTGCGGCTTCCGCCGAAGAAACGGACGACGGCCAGGAGATCACAGACTTCTACTTCGCCGGTGTCATCACCTTCGATGACGACCCCGTCGAAGGCGTCGTGATGACGATCGAGGGCGGCGGCTTCGAAGGCGAGACCGAGACCGACGCCGAGGGCAAGTGGCGCCTGTACGTGCCCGAGAAGGACACGTACACGCTCACGGTCGACGAGGAGACCCTCCCCGACGGCGTGATCGTCGATGCGGCGCAGCTGCCCGAGGGCACTCAGCCCATCGCCGGCACGACGGCGTCGTTCGAGGTCGAGTTCGGCCTGACCGGCACGAAGATCCTCAACCTCTTCCTCGGTGAGGGCGAGAGGATGACGACGTCCTTCATCGACCAGCTCCTCTCACGTCTCGTGGGCGGCCTGAACTTCGGTCTGCTACTGGCGCTCGCCTCCATGGGCGCGGCGCTCATCTACGGCACGACGCGGCTGTCGAACTTCGCTCACGCCGAGATGGTCACCTGGGGCGGCCTGGTCGCCCTCGTGACGACGAGCTTCTGGCATCTGCCGCTGTGGCTCGGCATCATCGCCGCCGTGATCGGGGGCGGTCTCTTCGGCTGGGCCCTGGATGCCGGCATCTGGCGTCCGCTGCGACGACGAGGCCTCGGTGTCGTGCAGCTGATGATCGTCAGCATCGGTCTGTCTCTCGCCCTGCGCTATGCGTTCCAGTACATGATCGGTGGTGGCACTCGCCAGCTCCCCGGGGCCAGCCCCGAGCCGTTCCGGTTCGGTCCGATCTCGCTGTCCTACATCGACCTGATCGGCATCGTGGTCAGCATCGTCGTGATCGTGGGCGTCGCGTTCTTCCTCACCCGCACCCGCATCGGCAAGGCGACCCGCGCCATCTCCGACAACCCGCAGCTCGCCGCAGCATCCGGCATCGACGTCGACAAGGTCGTGCGCTACGTCTGGATCCTGTCCGGCACGCTCGCCGCCATCTCCGGCATCCTCTGGGCCTACTTCCGCCCCGGCGTGAAGTGGGACATGGGCATGCAGATGCTGTTGCTCATCTTCGCCGCCATCACCCTCGGCGGGCTCGGCACGGCGTTCGGTGCGCTCGTCGGCTCCCTCATCGTCGGCATCGCGGTCGAGGTCTCCACCCTCTGGATCCCCTCGGATCTGAAGTATGCGAGCGCCCTGGTCGTGCTCATCGTGATCCTCCTCGTCAGACCTCAGGGCCTGCTGGGACGCAGGGAAAGGTTGGGCTGATCGCCATGGACTTCGGAAGCATCTTCTCGAACACAGCCGTCTATCTGTTCAGCCCCGTCACCCTCGCCTACGCGCTGGCGGCGACCGGTCTGGCCGTGCACTTCGGCTATGCGGGCCTGCTCAACTTCGGCATGGCCGCCTTCATGGCGGTCGGCGGATACGGATACGCGATCTCCGTGCTGACCTTCGGGCTCCCCTGGTGGGTCGGCATGCTCATCGGTCTCCTGGGAGGCGCGTTCTTCGCAGTCCTCCTCGGCATCCCGACGCTGCGGCTCCGCGCCGACTACCTCGCCATCGCGACGATCGCCGCGGGTGAGATCGTACGACTGCTCTTCACCACCCAGATCTTCGACGAGTACACCAACTCGGCCGACGGTCTCGCGCAGTTCAACGGCGGGTTCCGCGACGCCAATCCGTTCCCGCCGGGCACCTACGGCTTCGGACCGTGGACCTACAGCGCGAACGACCTGTGGAACCGGGTGTTCGGACTCATCGTGCTGCTCGTCGCGATCCTGCTGGTGTGGTCGCTCATGCGCAGCCCGTGGGGACGCGTCCTCAAGGGAATCCGCGAGGATGAGGATGCCGTGCGCTCGCTCGGCAAGAACGTCTTCGCGTACAAGATGCAGGCGCTCGTCGTCGGTGGCGTGATCGGCGCAGCCGGAGGAATCGTCTTCGTCCTCCCCTCGGCTGTCGTGCCGGGCAGCTACACGACCTCGCTCACGTTCTTCCTGTGGACGATCCTGCTGCTGGGCGGCGCGGCCACCGTGTTCGGCCCGACACTCGGGGCCATCCTCTTCTGGGTCGTCTTCGCTTTCATGGCGAACCTGCTCCCGGCGATGGCGCGGTCCGGAATCCTGCCCATGTCCGACAGCCAGGCCTCGACCCTGGTGTTCATCTTCGTCGGCATCGCCCTGATGCTGCTCGTGATCTTCCGACCTCAGGGCATCCTCGGAGACAAGAGGGAGATGACCTTTGTCAAATGAACTGACCCCCGACGAGAGCGCCCAGACGGCGCCCGCGACCGGCAGCATCCGCCGACCGAAGACCACCGGACTCGCCAAGGGCCCTGCGGCCCCCGGCGTGCCGAAGGTCGATCCCATCCTGATCGCGGATGCCGTGCAGCGGCGCTTCGGCGGTCTGACGGCCGTCGACGTCGACCACGTCGAGATCCCTCGCGGTGCCATCACCGCTCTGATCGGCCCGAACGGAGCAGGGAAGACGACCCTGTTCAACCTGCTCTGCGGTTTCGACAAGCCGAACAGCGGGACCTGGTCGTTCGACGGCACGAGCCTCTCGGGCGTCCCCTCCTTCAAGGTGGCGCGCATGGGACAGGTGCGCACGTTCCAGCTGACCAAGTCGCTGTCGCTGCTCACCGTGCTCGAGAACATGAAGCTCGGTGCTCCGGGACAGCGCGGCGAGGGCTTCTGGTCGAGCCTGTTCCCGTTCCTGTGGCGCAAGCAGGATCAGGAGATCGAGGTCAAGGCCCGCGAGCTGCTGGCCCGCTTCAAGCTCGACGCCAAGGAGAAGGACTTCGCCGCGGCGCTCTCCGGCGGCCAGCGCAAGCTCCTCGAGATGGCGCGAGCGCTCATGAGCGATCCGACCCTGGTGATGCTCGACGAGCCGATGGCCGGCGTCAATCCGGCGCTGACCCAGTCGCTCCTCGATCACATCCTCGACCTCAAGGGCCTGGGCATGACGGTGCTGTTCGTCGAGCACGACATGCACATGGTCCGCCACATCGCCGACTGGGTCGTGGTCATGGCCGAGGGCAAGGTCGTCGCCGAGGGCCCGCCCGACGAGGTCATGGAGGACCCGGCCGTGGTCGACGCCTATCTCGGCGCCCACCAGGACCTCGATCTCGGTGCCGTGACCGGTCGCATCCCCGTGATCGAGAACGCCACCGCCGCCAAGCTCCGCGAGCAGATCGAAGCAGAAGCCGAGGCGGAGCTCGAAGCGACGAGCACGCCGGATCACGACCAGAAGGACAACGCATGAGCGCCGAGACCTCCGCTGCGGCACCGTTAACCGACGACATCGTCGTCGAGCTGAAGGGCGTGCACGCCGGCTACCTGCCCGGTGTGAACATCCTCAACGGCGCCAACCTCGTCGCCCGACAGGGCGAGCTGATCGGCATCATCGGCCCCAACGGCGCCGGCAAGTCGACCCTGCTGAAGGCGATCTTCGGGATGGTGAACGTCCGCAGCGGCGAGATCACCGTGAACGGAGAGAGCATCATCGGGTTGAAGGCCGACAAGCTCGTCAAGCGGGGCGTCGCCTTCGTGCCGCAGACGAACAATGTGTTCCCCTCGCTCTCCATCGAGGAGAACCTGCAGATGGGGCTGTATCAGAACCCCAAGATCTACGCCGAGCGCCTCGAGTTCGTCACCGGCATCTTCGCCGAACTCGGCAAGCGCCTCAAGCAGCGCGCCGGGTCGCTCTCGGGCGGCGAGCGGCAGATGGTGGCGATGTCGAGGGCACTCATGATGGACCCGTCGGTGCTGCTGCTCGACGAGCCCTCCGCCGGCCTCTCCCCCGTGCGTCAGGACGATGCGTTCATCCGCGTCTCCGACATCAACAAGGCGGGCGTGACGACGATCATGGTCGAGCAGAACGCGCGGCGCTGCCTGCAGATCTGCGACCGCGGCTACGTGCTCGACCAGGGCAAGGACGCGTACGAGGGCACCGGACGCGACCTGCTGAACGATCCGAAGGTCATCGGCCTCTACCTCGGAACTCTCGGCACCGACGCCGCCTGAGGGCTCCCACGACAGAGGGGCGGATGCGACTCGCATCCGCCCCTCTTCTGTCCCCCGCGCAGCTCCGGACACGCGGCCGCAGCTCGGGGCACGCACACGACGAAGGCCCCGGATCGAGGATCCGGGGCCTCCGCTCGTGATCAGTTGGTGCGGGAGATCAGGTTGTCGGCGCCGTACTCGTACGTGCCGATCGATGCACCCTGCGGGTCGCCGTTCTCATCGAACGTGATCTCGCCGGAGTAGCCGTCGTAGTCGGCGGTTCCACCGTCGTTGATGATCGCCGCGCAGTCCTCGAAGCTGGTGCACTTCTCACCGTCTCCGCTGCCGCCCGAGACCTCGGCCATCTTGGCCGCGATGTCCGCGCCCTCGGTCGAACCGGCGGCGAGAGACGCGAGTGCGACGAGCACGACCGCGTCGTAGGCCTCGGCTGCGTAGGTGAAGTCGTTGACCTCGGGGTTGCCCTCACCGGTCCAGAACGTCTGCAGACGGTCGGTGAAGTCGTCCTCGAGCGCCGGTCCCGGCTTCGTGCCCTGTGCGCCCTCGAGCGAGAACGGGAAGTTCGTGTCGGGCGAGGAGCCGTAGTCCGACAGGTTTCCGTCGACGAGGTAGAACTTGTCGGGCGAGATGCCGGCGTTGACCAGCAGCGGGGCGATGGTCTTGAACTGGTCGAACGACACGATCGCGACGGCGTCGGGGTTCTGAGCCTTGATCGTCTCGACCTGTGCGTCGAACTGACCGTCACCGACGTTGTACGACGCGTCAGCGACGACCTCGCCACCCGCGTTCTCGAACGTCGACTTGATGTTGTCGAACAGTCCGGTTCCGTAGGCGTCGTTCTGGTAGATCACGCCGAGGGTCTTGTGTCCGTCTTCGGCGATCAGGTTGCCGAGGACCTCACCCTGCAGAAGGTCGCTGGGCGCGGTGCGGAAGTAGAGACCGTTGTCGTCCCAGTCGGTGAAGTCCGGGCCGGTGTTCGAGGCCGAGATCTGCAGGATGCCGGCGCTGACGTTTCCGTCGAGGATCAGGCGGGAGACGCCCGACGCCGCGGCACCGACGATGGCGGTGACGCCCGCGCCCTGGAGCTTGCTGATCGACGTCTCGTAGGCCTTGGTGTCGGTGTCGCCTTCGTCTTCAGCCGTCAGGTTGATCGTGACGCCGGCAGCAGCATCGTTGACCTCCTTGACCGCGAGGCCGACGCCGGATTCCATGGGCGGGCCGAGGAACGACAGCGAACCGGTCTGCGGCAGCAGCGAGCCGAGCTCGAGCGTGAGGTCGGCCGACGATCCGCCGCCGCCGCCACCGTCGGACGGCTCCTCAGAGGGCGTGCCGCTGCAGCCTGCGACGACGATCGCCGAGACGCTCAGCAGCGCGACTCCGGCGAGAATCTTGGCGCTGCGCGAGCGCGTGAATGAGGTCATGATGCTCCCTTGCGTGACTGGCCGTGGATTGTGACCACGGTCGGGTGCTCTAACACTAGGACTGAAAGGCTTCCCGTAGGGGTCGCCGATGTTTCGGTGCGTTAACGATCCGACACCGAGTTTCCGGACGGGTGAACCGGGAGTTCAGACGAGTGTCGGCTGATCGATCCGGCGTCCGCGACGCGCGGCGAGCAGCAGGTCGATCAGGAACACGAGGATCGCGACCCAGACGATGATGAAGCCCGCCCACCGCTCGGCCGGCATCGGCTCGCCGAGCACGACCGCGCCGATGATGAACTGCATGACGGGGGTGATGAACTGGATCATCCCGATGACGGTGAGGTTGATGCGCCGGGCGCCCGCGGCGAAGAGCAGCAGGGGCACCGCCGTGGCCACACCGGCGAACGCGAGAAGCACCGCATGCCACACACCGTGGGAGCCCATCGTGATCCCGGCGGGGGTGGCGGCGACGAGGATCAGCTGCACGACGGCGATCGGGATCAGCCAGAACGACTCGAGCGTGAGTCCGCTGACCGCATCGACCGCGGGGCCGATCTTCTTCTTGATGAGTCCGTAGACGCCGAACGAGGCGGTCAGCGAGAGGGCGATCCACGGGAACTCGCCGTAGAAGAGGACGATCACGATCACGGCGACCGCCGCGATGCCGATCGCCGCCCACTGGAGCCTGCGGATGCGCTCCTTGAGCACGAACACCCCGAGCAGCACGGTGGTGATCGGGTTGATGAAGTACCCGAGGCTGGTCTCCACGATGTTCCCGGAGAGGGTTCCGATGAGGAACACCTGCCAGTTGACGTAGATCAGGACACCCGCCAGAGCCGTCCATCCCAGCAGCCTCGGCTGTCGGACGATGACGCCGAAGGCGGCCCAGCCGCGCATCACGGTGAGGAGGAGCAGGCAGAAGACGAACGACAGCAGCACGCGCCACGCGACGACTTCCCACGGACCGGTGGGCACGAGCAGCAGGAAGTAGAGGGGCAGCACGCCCCAGAGCAGATACGCTCCCCCCGCGTACGCGACTCCCGCCGTCTGAGTGGCTCGGGAGGCGGCATTCGTCGGGGTCACCGCACAACCCTATGCCCGTCGCCGCGCCGCCTCCGCCCCACGAGACCCGCCATCCGGACATTGGCAGGAATCGATACACCGGTGGCCGAACACGCAGGAAGGCCCGGATGCGTGATGCATCCGGGCCTTCCGAAGACGTTGTCTCAGCGGACGACGACTGCGAGCACGTCGCGAGCCGACAGGACGAGGTACTCGTCTGCGCCGAACTTCACCTCGGTGCCGCCGTACTTGCTGTAGAGCACACGGTCGCCCACGGCGACGTCGAGCGGAACGCGGTTGCCGTTGTCATCGATGCGGCCGGGGCCCACGGCCACGACCTCGCCCTCCTGGGGCTTCTCCTTGGCGGTGTCGGGGATGACCAGGCCACTCGCGGTGGTCTGCTCGGCCTCGACCTGCTTGATGACGATGCGGTCCTCGAGCGGCTTGATGGAAACCGACACGGTCTACCTCTTCTTTCTTGACGCTGACAGGAAGACTTTTCGCACTCTCAACCCGAGAGTGCTAATCCAGTCTAGGCGTTCCGCTGGCACTCACGCAATGCGAGTGCCAATGCGGCGAACAGCCCGCCGCCTAAGCTGGGGCAGTGGAGATCTCCGAGCTGCGCGCACTGCTCACCCCCGAGGGCCTGAAGGCGCTGGACGAACTCGGCCCCGTCGACGAGGTCGCCGACGTCGCTAGGATCGTATCCCGGCTGCGTGCGGCCGGCCACTCGCCCGAGCTCGTCTCGGCCGTGGTCGGACAGGCACGACTTCGCACCAAGGCGAAAGGCAAGTTCGGCGACTTCGCGGCCCGGATGCTGTTCACCCGGGCCGGACTCGAGCAGACGACGCGGCTGAGCGTGGCCGCCCGGCATGCCCAGCGGATGCGCCGCGCCGGCATCACTCGCGTCGCGGATCTCGGCTGCGGCATCGGCGGGGATTCTCTTGCCTTCGCCGGTGCAGGGCTCGACGTCGTCGCCGTCGACGCCGACGAGGTGACCTCGGCGATCGCGGCGTACAACCTGGCGCCTCTCGGAGACAGCGCGAGGGTGATCCACGGCACGGCCGAGGCGCACGTGCCCGTCGAGGGCGACGAGAACCAGGCGATCTGGATGGATCCGGCCCGCCGCACCGCCGGGCACAGCGAGACGCGCCGGGTCTCGTCCGATGACTACTCTCCGCCGCTGGACTGGGCCTTCGATGTGGCCTCGCGCACATCGACGGGCATCAAGCTCGGTCCCGGTCACGACCGCGATTCGCTTCCCGTCGACGCCGAGGCGCAGTGGGTGAGCGCAGACGGCAGCGTGGTCGAGCTCGTGCTCTGGACGCGCGCACTCGCCCGCGATGGCATCCGCCGTTCCGCCCTCGTGATCCGCGGCGAGCGCTCACATGAACTCACCGCAGGCGCCGACGCCGTCGACGAGCCCGTGCGGGAACTCGGCGCGTTCCTGCACGAGCCGGACGGGGCGGTGATCCGGGCGCGTCTGATCGGCGATGTCGCGCGCAGCCTCGACGCGGGAATGCTCGACGAGCGCATCGCGTACCTCACCTCTGACGCCGCGGTCACCAGTCCGTTCGTGCAGTCGTTCCGGGTGCGCGAGACGATGCCGGCGAACCCGAAGGCGATCAGCGCAGTCCTCAAGGCGAACGACATCGGCTCTCTCGAGATCAAGAAGCGCGGCATGGACATCGACCCCGCGGCCTTCCGCAAGAAGCTGGCGCTGCGGGGCGAGCAGACCGCGACGCTGATCCTCACTCGCGTGGGTGATCAGCGACGAGCGATCCTCGCCGATCGGGTGCCGGCAGCCGGCTGACGTCTAACCGGCGCCTAGCCCTCGGAGTCGTCCGACGGGATGTCGACCTGGATCGGATCCTGGAATTCGCCGCCGAGCTCGAGCGTCTCACCGGGCCTCACCGTCGGCTCTGCCGTCGCCGTCGTGCTGTCTCCGGACACCACGAGGTAGGGCATGCCGTTCGACGTGTACGCGAGACGCACGCTCCAGTCGGAGATCATCCCTCCGGCCTCGTCCACGATGGTTCCGGCGACCTCGATGACGTCCGCCGACGATTGTCCCTCGCTCGCCGGGCGGCATTCGACGGCCTGGACGGCATCGACGATGAGGCAGTCCTGGATGTCGTCGCTCTCGACGCGCTGTGCGCGCCAGACCGGCGCATCGCGGAAGTACCCCACGACCGAGAAGGAGAACTCTTCGAAACCCTCCTCGACCAGCTGCTCGGCGCGTTCCCGCTCGTCGCCCTGGAACTGCGACAGCCAGGAGTTCTCGTCCGAACGCCATCGCTGGATGATGCCGACGACCTCCCCGTTCATCGCTCGCGCGGCGGACGCCCAGATCTCCTCGAGGCCCTCGTCCCCCTCCCCCGGCACCGCGACGCTCGCGTTCAGGCCGATGCCGTTCCCGTTGTCGAGATCGGCCGCGGGCTGGCACTGATCCGCCGACTTGTCGGCGGCATCGAGCGTCAGGCACACCGTCTCGCCGTCGTCCTTCGTCGCGTACCAGACGAGGGCGTCCTCGTCCTGTCCGATCGCGCGCAGACTGCCCGGGTCGAACCCGCCCTCGGCCTGCAATTCCGCACGCCGCTCCTGCTGCGCGG
Organism: Microbacterium sp. 1.5R; assembly: GCF_001889265.1. NCBI lineage: Bacteria > Bacillati > Actinomycetota > Actinomycetes > Micrococcales > Microbacteriaceae > Microbacterium > Microbacterium sp. 1.5R. Next base: position 870,866 of record NZ_CP018151.1, on the reverse strand, counting down.
AAGTCAACGCGACGGCATCGCCGGAACGCCCGAAGAGCGCCCAGCCGGTGCCGAGACCGATCACGAGCAGAAGTGCGGATGCCGCGGCGACCGCCTTCCAGTGCTGACGGAATGCCGCGCGGAGGCCTCCGGTCTCGGTGGACTGACTTCCGTCGTCCGCGTGTTCGCCGGGCGCGCTGGGGGAAGCGTCGGCGACGGGTGCCTGACCGTCACGGAACGGCTTCTCCGACGTCGGCGGCTCGTGGGCCGCTCCCTGCCCGACCGGCGCGTCGACCCGGTCACGCGGGCCAGGGTCGACCCGGTCAGGCCTGCCAGGCTCGCCGCGCAGCGATTCGAGCTCTCTCAGCCTCGCCGCCTCGGCCTCGGTCAGGCCACCGTCGCGGCCGTACGCTTTGACCTGCAGTGCGCGCAGCTCGGCAGAGTCACTCTCCTGCAGCATCGTCGCCCTCCCAGCCCTTCGTCACGGTCAGGTACTGCTGACCGTAGCCGAACCGGTACTCGTAGCGGGTCGTCTTCCCCTCACCCACGACGTCGAGCACGAGCGTCCTGTCCGCGTCGGCGAGCATGATGCTGTCATCGCAGGCCATCGGAGGGTCGGGCATCGACCCGTCGTAGACGAGACAGTACCTCTGCGTGGACATGTCGATCCCCGTCCAGATCGGCACGTCATCGTCGTAGCCGGCGACCAGGATGGTCCGCAGGTCCAGTCCCGTGCGCTCGGCGAGGGCGGTCGCCGCCTCCGCCTCGTCGGGGCTGGCGAACATCGCCGTGGACTGCGGTGAGGTGATGTAGCTGCGGGTGATGACCGCCGGCTCGCCGGCCGGCGTGAGGAGCATCTGCGCCTCGACGTCGTAAGTCTGACTCTGGCTCACAGGTTTCGTGAGAGTGGCATTCACGCCCTGGACCACGGCCTGCTCCCGCGTCGTGCACGCGGGAGCCGTCGCATCCTCGTGTCCGAGCACCAGGCACACGTCAGCGCGCTCGTTCTTCGTCGCGAACCAGATCACGACGCCTTCTTCCTCCGCCATCGCCCGCACCGACCCCGGATCGAAGTCCCCCGATGCGACGATCGCGCTCTGCCACTCCTCCTGCTGGGCGCTGAGCTGCATCGGCGCGGGACCCCGGTCGGTGAAGAGAAGCCAGCCCAGCGCGAGGCCGATGACCGCGAAGGCCGTGGCGACCGCGACCGCGAGACGCCGATGGTGTCGCAGCGCGATGAGCGGGGACCCGCCCTGGCGCTCGATGTCCACGGCCGGGTCGGCAGGTGACGCGCTCCCCTCCTCCTCGGCAACGCCCCGCGGAGCCTGCGCAGGGTCCGGCGCACGCGTCTCCGGACTTCTCGTCGCCGGCGGCCCCGCCAGACGCGTCTTCGCGGATTCCAGCTCGCGCAGCCGCGCTGCATCCGCCGCGCTCAACGCCCCCGCACGGCCGTACGCCCGCGCCTGGAGCGCGCGCAGCTCGACGGATCGGTCCGCGTCGTGCATCGGCTATCCGAGTCTCTCGAACTGCATCCCGGCCCAGACGAGCCAGCCGAGGCTGTAGACGGTCGCACACAGACCGAGAACGAGCGCCCAACGAGCGATGGCGCGGCTCTCGACCGGTCGGCGCAGCGACATGATCGACGCGATCACGGCGACGATGGCGATCGGGATGCCCCAACCGACGAAGAACGACGCGGCCAAGGCGACGACCGCCGCCATCAGCGCCCAGGGAGCGAGGCGGGTGTCGTCCACGGCGGACGTGCCCGTCGCCGGCTCCCAGTCGCTCTCCCGACCGATGTCCTCGGCGACTGGCCCCGTGACGACCACCGGCTCGACTCCGACCGGGCCGGTGGGGAGCTTCGTGTATCCCTCGCGGCGCGACCCGGGTATGCGTGCCGACCCCGCCGGATGCTCGACCTCGCCGCTCGGGCGCTCGATCCTGGTCGGCGGCACCGCGGCACTCGAGGCGGGCCCCGGTTCTGCACCCGCCCTATCCGGAGTGCGAGGCACGTCGCTCATCACATCACCGCGACGCGCTCGTCGACCTGGATCTCGGTGACGGGAAGCGTCGAGTCGGCTCCGAACGCCAGCGTCGACGGGCGACGGCCGGACGCGATGAGCTCCGCGGCGAGCGCCGCGATCATCGCGCCGTTGTCGGTGCACAGCGACAACGGCGGGATGCGCACCGTCACGCCGGCCTTCTCCGCCCTCGCGAGGGCGACCTCGCGGAGTCGTCGGTTGGCGATCACTCCTCCACCGAGCAGCAGGCGGGGCACGCCGAGGTCTGCGCACGCGGCGAGCGCCTTCGTCACGAGCACATCGACGACCGCCTCACGGAAGCTCGCGGCGACGTCGGCGACGGGCACGGGAACGCCGTCTGCCTCGCAGCGCTCGACCCAGCGCGCGACAGCGGTCTTGAGCCCGGAGAAGGAGAAGTCGTAACGGTGCTTCGCGAGGTCGGAGGCGCGCGAAAGCCCTCGAGGGAAGCGGATCGCGTTCGGATCTCCGTCGAGTGCCGCTCGATCGATCTCGGGTCCGCCGGGGTACGGCAGCGACAGCAGTCGGGCGACCTTGTCGAACGCCTCCCCCGCGGCATCGTCCATGGTCTCGCCCAGCATCTCGACGTCGGTCGTGAGATCGCGCACGTGCAGCAGCGAGGTGTGCCCGCCCGATACCAGCAGCGCGATCGTCGGGTACTCCAATGGGTCGGAGTCGGGAGTCAGGATGTCGGCGGCGATGTGTCCGACCAGGTGATTGACCGCGTACAGCGGCTTGTCGAGCGACACCGCCAGCCCCTTGGCGGCGCCGACGCCGACCATGAGCGCTCCCGCGAGGCCGGGTCCGCTCGTGACGGCCACCGCGTCGAGGTCGCCGAGCCGCACGCCGGCCTCGGCCAGGGCGGCGTCGATCGAGGGTTGCAGCGCCTCGAGATGGGCGCGGGCGGCGACCTCGGGAACCACTCCGCCGTAGCGGGCGTGCTCGTCCATGCTCGACGCGATCGTGTTCGAGAGCAGCGTGCGTCCGCGGACGATCCCGATGCCGGTCTCGTCGCAGCTCGTCTCGATGCCCAGCACCAGCGGCTCGGTCATGAGGTCGCCTCCTTCGCGGCATCCGACGCCGTCTCATCTCGATGCTCGGAGCGCGGATGCTGCAGGGCGAGGCGCATCACGATCGCGTCGACGTCGTCGGGCTGGTAGTAGCGGGGGCGACGTCCGATCTCCTCGAACCCCTCCGAGCGGTACAGCCCCTCGGCACCGGGGTTGTCTGCCCGCACCTCGAGGAAGACCTCTCTGGCTCCGCGTTCCACCGCGGCATCGAGAAGGGACCGCAGAAGCGCCCGGCCGCGACCGCGACCGCGGTGCTCGACGTCGAACGCGATGGTCTGGATGTCGGCGTCACTCGACCCCTGCAGTGCACGGACTCCGCCGTAGCCGATGATCGCGCCGTCCTGCTCGTCGACCAGATAGCGTCCGTGCGGGCTCGCGAGCTCCAGGGCCATCGCCTCCGAGCTCCACGCGTCGGTGGGGAACGAGCGGTGCTCTATCGCCATGATGGCGTCGAGATCGTCTGGCGTCGCGTCGCGCAGCGTCATGACCCCACCTTCTTGGGCGCTCCCGGCACGGTGACGTCGGGCTGACGCAGATAGATCGGCTCGGTGCCCGCGAGTGCGCGCCCGGCAGCCAACGCCCTCGCGCCCACGCGAGCCAGATCGACGCCCGACAGCGTCTCCACATCGATACGGCGGATCCCCTGGAGGTGCTCGTCGGCGTCGACGCGTGCGACCAGCACGGTGTCGGTGATGACGTGCGGGATGCCGTCGGCATCCGTTCCGTCGAAGACGGTGATGGCGACCTCTCGGCGGCGGGCGTCCGTCACGATGGCGAACGGCCCGGTCACGGCGTGATGCTCGACGGCCGTGAGCGCTGCGGCGAAGTGGCTCGGCACGGGGACGACGGGGATGCCACGCCCCAGCGCGAACGTGCGTGCCGTCGCGATGCCGATGCGGAGTCCGGTGAACGGCCCCGGGCCCATACCGGCCACCACATGATCGATCGGGCCTGATCCGGGCGCGTCGAGGGCCCGCACGAGAAGCTCGCCGATGACCTCCGCGTGACGGAGCGGATCGGCGGCCGAGGCATCTGACAGACGCGTGCCGTCATCGTCGATGAGGGCGACGGCGGTGCCCAGGGAGGTGTCGACGGCGAGGATCACCTCTCCAGGGTAGTCGTCGTTCAGCCGGTGATCGCTGAGCGTCCGCCACGCGTGATCGACACGTGCCGCGGTGCGTCGGCGTCGAGCTCCGAGGGGTCGAGCTCGTCGTCGCCGCCGACGGGACGCTCCAGCTCGATGTCCCACCAGGTCTCGGCCAGGTCCTCGGCCATCCCGCGTCCCCACTCGATCACCACGACCGATCGTGCGAGGTCGAGATCGAGATCGTCGAGCTCTGCCCCTGAACCGAGCCGGTAGGCGTCGACGTGCACGAGCGGCGCGCGTCCGACGAGCGACGGGTGCGTGCGGGCGATCACGAAGGTGGGGCTCTGCACGGGGCCGCGTACGCCCAGACCCTCCGCGAGTCCGCGGGTGAACGTCGTCTTGCCTGCGCCGAGCGGGCCGGTGAGGATCAGCAGGTCGCCCGCTTCGAGCTGCTCGCCGATGCGGAAGCCGAGCTGCTCCATCGCGTCCGAGGTCTCGATCTCGCGGCGCCCCAGGAAGGACGGGTCGACGCTCATGCCGACCGCCGGGGGACACGGGCGCCGATGCGCGTTACGATCTCGTAGTCGATGGTCGATGCGGCGTTCGCCCACTCCGATGCCGAGGGCACGCCGAGCGTCGGGTCGCCGAACAGCACGACCTCGTCGCCGATCGACACCGGGGCGTCCCCGACGTCCACGACGAACTGATCCATGGCGATGCGGCCGACGTTCGTGTATCGGCGCCCGGCGATCGATACGGGCAGGCGCCCGGATGCGTGGCGCGGCACGCCGTCGGCGTATCCCAGCGGGACGAGCACCAGCGTCGTGTCACGGGAGGTGCGGTGGTCGTATCCGTACGACACCCCGGCGCCGGCCGGCACGCGGCGGACGGCGGCGATCGCCCCCCGCAGCGTCATGGCCGGGCGAAGCCCCAGCTCCGCAGAAGAGCGGTCGTCGAACGGCGAGAGGCCGTAGATACCGATGCCGATGCGCACGGCGTCCAGACGCATCTCCGGAAGGTCGATCGCGGCCGCTGTCGCCGCGATGTGCCGGATCTCGGGATGGATGCCGAACGACGCCGCCGCCGTGACCGCCTCCTCGAACTTCGCGAGTGCCTCACGGTCGTCCTGGGGCGACGTGTTCGAGAGGTGGCTGAAGAGCCCGACGATGCGCAGCCGCCCGATGCGTTCGAGGCGCGCGGCTTCGGCGAGCACACGACGCCAGTCCGCCGGGGCGATGCCGTTGCGCGACAGCCCGGTCTCGAACTTGAGGTGCACGCCGACCGGGCGGTCGACCGAGGCGACCGCTCCCGCCGCTTCGAGCTGGTCGAACGACGAGATTCCCACCTCGATGTCGTGCGCCGCAGCCTGGTCGAAACGCTCGCCCGGCGCGTGCAGCCAGGCGACGATCGGAGCGGTGATGCCCTGACGACGAAGTTCGAGCGCCTCAGGGATCTCGGCGACCCCCAGACGAGTGGCACCCCCGGCGAGGGCGGCGACGGCAGCCGCGGCAGCCCCGTGGCCGTAGGCGTTCGCCTTCACGACGGCGATGACCTGCACGCCGGTGAGTCTGCGGAAATGGCGGACGTTGTCGCTGATGGCATCCAGCTCGATGCGGGCTTCGCGGAACGGAACGGTCACAGCGGCTCTCCTTCGGCGACCACGAACGCTGCGGCGAGCCCCGCGTCATGGGTGAGGGTCAGGTGCAGTCGGGTGATCCCGCGCTCTGCGACGACGTCGGCGGTGGAACCGGAGAGCACGAAATGCGGGCGGCCGGATGCCTCGGAGGCGATCTCGATCTCGATCCAGTGCACGCCGTCAGAGCCGCCGAGCGTCTTGATCAGCGCTTCCTTCGCGGCATAGCGCGCGGCGAGCGACGGCAGCCGGAGACCCCGCTCCCCCGGCGCGAACAGCCGCTCCAGAAGCCGCGGCGTGCGCTCCATCGTCCGCTCGAACCGCGGGATGTCCACGAGGTCGATGCCGGTCCCGATGATCACCAGTTCAGCCTAGTCGCGGCATCCCGAATCGGTCGGCCCAGCCTCTGCACGGCGCCCGTGCCCCGGATGGGTGACGTGTCTCGACGAGCCGCCTCCGGAGGCCGACGACGCTTACTCGACGGTGACGGACTTGGCGAGGTTGCGCGGCTGGTCGACGTCGAGCCCCTTGGCCGTGGCGAGCGCCATCGCGAAGATCTGCAGCGGGACGACAGCGAGCAGCGGCTCGAACATCGCGCCGGCGAGCGGGATGCGGATGACCTCGTCGGCGAACGGCAGCACGGCCGCATCGCCCTCTTCCGCCACCACGATCACCCGAGCTCCGCGAGCACGGATCTCCTGGATGTTCGAGACGACCTTGGAGTGGACCACAGCCGAGTGTCGAGGCGAAGGCACCAGCACGAAGACGGGCTGTCCGGGCTCGATCAGTGCGATCGGGCCGTGCTTCAGCTCGCCGGCGGCGAAGCCCTCCGCGTGGATGTACGAGATCTCCTTGAGCTTCAACGCGCCTTCGAGTGCGATCGGGAAGCCCACGTGTCGACCGAGGAACAGCACCGAACGAGTGTCGGCCATCCAGCTCGCGAGCTGGGTGACATGCTCCTGCTCGCTCTCGAGGACCTTGGCGATCTTCTCGGGAAGTGCGGTGAGCTCGGCGACGTCGACCGACGCGTCCTGGACGGAGCCGCGCACGCGCCCCACGTGCAGGCCGAGCAGCAGCAGAGCGGTGATCTGCGCCGAGAAGGCTTTCGTCGACGCCACTGCGACCTCGGGCCCGGCGTGGGTGTAAACCACCGCATCGGACTCGCGAGGGATCGTCGCACCCTGCGTGTTGCAGATGGAGAGGGTGCGCGCGCCGCGCTCCCTCGCGTACTTGACGGCCATCAACGTGTCCATCGTCTCACCGGACTGGCTGATCGAGATCACGAGGGTGTCGTCGCCGATCACCGGGTCGCGGTAGCGGAACTCGTGCGCCAGCTCGACGTCGACGGGGACCCGCGCCCACTGCTCGATCGCGTACTTGCCGACGAGCGCCGAGTACGCGGCCGTACCGCAGGCGGTGATGATGATGCGGTTGATGCCGAGGAACAGGTCGTCGAGCCCGTCGAGCTCGGGGATCACGACCTGGTCGCCCTGGATGCGGCCACGGATCGTGTTAGCGACCGCCTCGGGCTGCTCGGCGACCTCCTTGGCCATGAAGCTCGACCAGCCGCCCTTCTCGGCGGCGGCGGCGTCCCACGAGACGTCGAACGGCTCGGCCTCGACAGGCGTGCCGGCGAAGTCGGTGACGGTGACGGCGTCCGGGGTGATCGAGACGATCTGGTCCTGGCCGATGGCCAGTGCCTTGCGGGTGTGCTCGATGAACGCGGCGACGTCGGAGCCGAGGAAGTTCTCACCCTCGCCGAGGCCGATCACCAGGGGCGAGTTGCGGCGAGCGCCCACGACCAGGCCCGGGTGGTCCTGATGCATCGCGAGCAGGGTGAAAGCGCCCTCGAGGCGGTTGACGACGGCGCGGAACGCGCCCTGCAGGTCTCCGCCGTTGTTGCGGTACTCGCGGCCGAGCAGCGCGGCAGCGACCTCGGTGTCGGTCTCGCTGCGGAAGCTGACGCCATCGGCGAGCAGCTCGTCGCGGAGCGAGGCGAAGTTCTCGATGATGCCGTTGTGGATCACGGCGAGCTTGTCGTCATCGGCGAGATGCGGGTGCGCATTCTCGTCGGTGGGCCCACCGTGGGTGGCCCAGCGGGTGTGGCCGATGCCCGTGTTGCCGTCCGACAGCTCGGCATCCTTCAGCGAATCGCGCAGCATGGCGAGCTTTCCCGCCTTCTTGCGCATCCCGAGGGAACCGTCGCCGTCGATGACGGCGACACCCGCGGAGTCATACCCGCGGTACTCGAGACGGGCGAGGCCTGCGAGCAGGATGTCCTGGCTGGGCCGCGGGCCCACGTATCCGACGATTCCACACATGTCGTCAAGAGTAAGGCGGGCTTTTTGCGAAGGTTCCGAACGAAATAGCCGACCGGTCAGAGCTTCCGCAGGAGCACGCTCTCGACGCTGTGGTCGACGCCCTTGTTGAGCACGAGACGCGCGCGATGCTTGGTCGGCATCACGTTCTCGACCAGGTTCGGCATGTTGATCTCGTTCCAATAGCCGAGAGCCGTCGTGATCGCCTCGTCATCGGTCAGGTGGGCGAAGACGTTGAAGTAGGACGAGGGATTCGAGAACGCGCCCTGGCGCAGTGCGAGGAACCGATCGACGTACCACTTCTCGATGTGCGAGGTGTCGGCGTCGACGAAGATCGAGAAGTCGAAGAGGTCGCTGACGGCCACGTCATTGGGGGCGGGCGGCGGCTGGAGGACGTTTAGGCCCTCGACGATCACGACGTCGGGGCGACGGACGACCACATGGGCGTCGGGGACGATGTCGTAGCGCATGTGCGAGTAGAACGGCGCCCGCACCTCTGCCGCACCGCTTTTCACCTCGGTGAGGAACTCGAGCAGCGCCCTCCGGTCGTAGGACTCCGGAAAACCCTTGCGCTCCATCAGCCCCCTGCGCTCGAGCTCGGCATTCGAATACAGGAACCCGTCCGTCGTCACGAGCTCGACGCGAGGGGTGCCCGGCCAGCGGCTCATCAGCTCGCGCAGCAGACGGGCGATCGTCGACTTTCCGACGGCGACGGAGCCGGCGACTCCGACCACGAACGGGGTCGTGGAATCGTCCTCCTGAAGGAACGAGCTGGTCGCGGCGCCCAGACGCTTGGTGGCCGTCGCGTAGAGGCTCAGCAGTCGACTGAGCGGCAGATAGACCTCGCGCACCTCGGCGAGGTCGAGCCGGTCGCCGATGCCCCGGAGTTCGACGACCTCGGTCTCGGTGAGCGGCTGGTCGAGTCCCGCCGCCAATCGCGCCCATTCATCGCGCCCGATCTCGCGATACGGAGACAGCGGCAGCGTGGGGTCGGCAGTGGTCACGGATACATCGTAACGGCGCACGAGTAGTCTCTATCCGTGCGCCTGGGAGTACTCGACATCGGTTCCAACACCGTCCACATGCTCGCCGCCGATGTCCGGCCCGGCGGCAGGCCGCTGGCGACCACCAGCGACCGCACCGTCCTGCGCCTGATGCGCTACCTCACGGATGACGGATCGATCTCGGAAGAGGGGGTGCGCGCACTCGAAGCGGCCGTGGCCCAGGCGCGCGCGGTCGCGGAAGCCGAGCGGGTCGATGAGCTGCTCGCCACCGCGACGAGTGCGGTGCGCGACGCCCGGAACGGTGCCGACGTGATCGCCCGCATCGAAGCCGCCCTCGGCCAGCCTCTGCAGGTGCTCGATGGAGAGACCGAGGCCGAACTCACCTTCCTCGCCGTTCGGCGCTGGTTCGGCTGGTCGGCCGGCCAGCTCCTTCTCCTCGACATCGGCGGCGGATCGCTCGAGGTCGCGGCGGGCGGTGACGAGCTTCCCGACGCCGCGGCATCCGTCCCACTCGGAGCCGGTCGGATGACCGTGCAGTTCCTTCCGCAGGACCCGCCGGGCGAAGACGACGTCGAGCGGCTTCGCGAGCACGCGAGCGCCACCCTTGCCGAGGTGCTTCCCCGATTCACCGCGCTCCCGCGGCCCGATCACGTCGTCGGCTCCTCGAAGGCGATCCGATCTCTGGCTCGACTGGCCGGCTATCCGGTTCCCGGCTGGTCGGGGATCCAGCGCATGGTGCTGCCGCGAGCAGCGCTGGGATCGTGGATCCCTCGACTCGCTCGCCTGCCCGCATCCGCGCGGCAGGAGCTGCCCGGGATCACGGCGGATCGCACGTTCCAGATCGTCGCCGCCGCGGTATCGCTGCACACGGCCATGACGGCGCTCGACGTCGATGAGCTCGAAGTGTCGCCGTGGGCTCTGCGCGAGGGCGTGCTGCTGAGATACATCGAGCAGTTGAACTGGAGCGCGCCGCGCGACTGACCAGGGGTCGGTGCCGCACGGCGCGCTCGACGGTTCAGAGGGAGAGGCGCTCCCGCACCACATCGACGAGGCGGTCCGCGTACGACTGCGCGGATTCCGCATCCGGTGCCTCGACCATGACTCGGACGAGCGCCTCGGTGCCCGACTTGCGCAGGAGCACCCGGCCCGTCTCGCCGAGTTCGGCTGCGACCTCGCGAACGGCCTGCTGCACGACGGCATCGGACTCGAGCGCGTCCTTGTCGACGTCGCGGACGTTGATCAGCACCTGCGGGTAGACGGTCATCACGCTCGCGAGCTCGGCGATCGTCTTGTTCTGGCGCGCCATCTCGGCGACGAGGTGGAGCCCTGTGAGCAGACCGTCACCGGTGGTCGCGAACTCGCTCATGATGACGTGTCCGGACTGCTCTCCGCCCAGGGCGTAGCCGCCCCGGTTCATGTCCTCGAGGACGTAGCGGTCGCCCACCGCGGTCTGTCGAACCGTGATCCCCTGCTCGCGCATGGCGATGTGCAGACCGAGATTGCTCATCACGGTGGCGACGAGGGTGTCGTCGGTGAGGTGACCGCGTTCCTTCATCGCGACCGCGAGGATCGCCATGATCTGATCGCCGTCGATGACGTTGCCCTGAGCGTCGACAGCCAGGCATCGATCGGCATCGCCGTCATGTGCGATCCCGATGTCGGCACCGAGACGGACGACAGCCTCGGCGAGCTGGTCGAGGTGCGTCGAACCGACGCCGTCGTTGATGTTCCAGCCGTCCGGATCGGCACCGATCACGGTGACATCGGCCCCGGCATCGCGGAAGGTCTCCGGCGAGACGCCGGATGCGGCGCCGTGGGCGCAGTCGAGCACGACCTTGATGCCGTTGAGTCGGTTCGGCAGCGAGCCGAGCAGGTGGACGACGTAGCGGTCTTCGGCGTCGGAGAATCGGATGATCCTGCCCACGCCGGCACCGGTCGGACGCAGCTTCTCGCCGGCCATGGCCTCTTCGATCCGCTGCTCGACGACATCGGGCAGCTTCACGCCGCCGCGCGCGAAGATCTTGATCCCGTTGTCGGGTGCCGCGTTGTGCGAGGCCGAGATCATCACACCGAAGTCGGCGTCGCGGTCGGCGACGAGGAACGCGAGAGCCGGCGTCGGGATCACTCCGGCCTCGAGCACGTCGACGCCGGAGGATGCGAGTCCTGCGGAGACGGCAGCTGTCAGGAAGTGACCGGAGACTCGGGGGTCGCGGGCCACGACTGCAGTGAGTCGCTTGCCTTCGGCTTTACGAGCCTCCGCAGTACGGCCCTGGCCCAGGACGACAGCAGTCGCCTGGGCCAGGGTGAGCGCGAGGTCGGCGGTGAGGATGCCATTGGCAAGCCCTCGCACGCCGTCCGTGCCAAAGATCGGCATCGGAGCGGTGGACCTTAACGCTTCGAGTACTGAGGCGCCTTGCGGGCCTTCTTGAGTCCAGCCTTCTTACGCTCCTTGACGCGAGCATCGCGCGACAGGAAGCCGGCCTTCTTCAGGGTCGGACGGTTGTTCTCCTCGTCGATGCCGTTGAGCGAACGAGCGATGCCGAGACGCAGTGCACCGGCCTGGCCCGAGGGGCCACCGCCCGAGATGCGCGCGATGACGTCGTAGCCGCCGGCGAGGTTGAGGATGGTGAACGGGTCGTTGATCAGCTGCTGGTGCAGCTTGTTCGGGAAGTAGTCCTCGAGCGTGCGGCCGTTGACCGTGATCGTTCCCGAGCCGGGGACGAGACGCACGCGGGCGATGGCCTGCTTGCGACGGCCGACAGCGGCACCCGGGACGCTCAGCACGGGGCGGGGAGCCGCCTCGACTGCGTCGGTCTCGGGAGTCGACGTCGAGAAGTTCTGGGGGTTTTCGGTGGTGTCCTGGATGTCAGCCACGAGTATGTCCTTAAGTCTTTACGGCGCTTACTGGGCGACCTGGTCGAGGGTGTACGTCTTCGGCTGCTGAGCGGCGTGCGGGTGCTCTCCACCGACGTAGACCTTGAGCTTCGACAGCTGCTGACGGCCGATGCTGTTCTTGGGGAGCATGCCACGGATGGCCTTCTCGACAGCACGGACCGGGTTCTTCTCCATGAGCTCGGCGTAGGTGACCGACTTCAGGCCGCCCGGGTAACCCGAGTGGCGGTAGGCCAGCTTCTTCTGGAGCTTCTGACCGGTGAGCGCGACCTTGTCGGCGTTCACGATGATGACGAAGTCACCCGAGTCGATGTGGTTGGCGAAGGTGGGCTTGTGCTTGCCACGCAGGAGCGTAGCGGCGTGCGAGGCCAGACGGCCGAGAACGACGTCAGTGGCGTCGATGACGACCCAGTCACGCTGGACCTCGCCGGCCTTAGGGGTGTAAGTGCGCGTCACGATAGTGCTGCTTTCTTGTTCGAACGGAGAAGTTCGTGAATCCCACTCCGGGGTGGTTCTTCCCTACAGGGAGGAACACGCCAGTGGAGGGCTCACGTTCGTGGCACTCGGCAGTCGAGTACCAAAGTGACAGCTTACGTCATTCCGAGCGTTCTCCCAAACCGGGCCGGTCGGCGGTCAGTCGAAGCGGGTGGTCACCAGGATCGGACGGTGGTCGCTCATCCCCTGCGGGAGCGTGGTGACCCGCTGGATCTCGAAGCCGACAGAGGTGGCGAAGTCGTAGTGGCCGCGGAACACGCGGTACCGGGTGTAGGTGTGATCGTCGCTCAGTGTCAGCGCGTATCCGTGTTCGCGGATCGTCTGACCGAGGTTCTCCTTGAACACGGGGTAGTTGTAGTCGCCGACCATCAGCTGCGGCAGTCCCTCGCCGAGCGTCGCCAGCTCGGTGAGCGCCGCCCGGATCTGATGCCGCCGCAGGGAGTTCAGGGCCGTGAGCGGCGCCGCATGGAACGACGCGGCGATGAACTCGCGCCCCGCGTCGATGTCCCGCAGCCGTGCGCCCAGGACCCGCTCGTGCGCGGGCTTGGCGATGCGGTCGTGCAGCGACTTCTTCAGCTCGATCGTGCGGATGCCCTGCAGGTGGAACTCGCTCGCGCGATAGAACATCGCGAGTCCCAGCCGGTTGCCCTGTGTCGCATCTGCGAGGGTGAGGTCTCCGATGGTCTCCGGCAGGTCCGCGACATCGCACTCCTGCAGGCACAGGATGTCAGGATCGTGCGTCGAGACCAGCGCCGCGAGCTCTCCTGCGGCGCGGTGCTTCTGCAAGTTGTACGAGATGACCTTCATCGCACTTCACGGTAGTGCGTCAGTCTTGGATTCCGGTGGCAATCGCCCGCCCTCGCGTCGTCGCGTCGCCGCGGCGTCCGACGTCGCCGGGGAACAGTGCATCCCGCGCGAGCTGGCGCTCTCTGCGACGTCGGCGCGAATCCGCCCAGCCGATGACGAAGCCCGAGGCGATCAGCACGACGGCGGCGACGAGGGGCCACCGTGCGTCCATCGCCGTCCAGTCCGCCCAGATCGCGCCGGTGCCCACGATGAGAGCACCCGCCCCGACCACGGACAGACCGATCTGCAGCCGGACCATCGACCGATTGCCCGCGAGTAGGGACTCGACCAGGCTCGTGTCGACGCGACGCGGCAGGCCGTCAGAGACCCACCGCACCAGCGCGCGCTCGCGCGAGAACTGCAGGACGACTCCCCCGAGCCAGGCGACGATGCCGAGGGCGGCGCACATCGCGATCGCTGCGCCGCTGGTCAGGCTCAGCACATCGATGCCGTTCTCGATGGGCTCGTCCCAGTAGACCGGGTCGCAGGTGCGGCACTGCTGTCGCATGAACACCGACAGCATGAAGGCCGCGAGCGAGAGGAGCGTCGCCGTCAGCAGGATCTTCGCGATCCGGCCGACCGTCCGCGCGCTCGGCACCGCGAGCCAGCGGGGCACGACGGTGCGCATCGCCGCGTCCCTGCGGTCGGCGTCGCGCCTTTCCGCGAGCGGCACCAGCCGCTTCCACCGGCTCCACTGCGTGCTCATCCGCGGCCCAACGCGCTCGACGGCTCGTCGCCCGAGTCGTCGCACCGCCGCGGCGCCGGCGGCCAGCACGGCGATGACGAGGAGCGCGACCCAGCTCACCGCATCCTCACGGAGATCTTCCGTGAAGAGCACCCCCAGCGCCAAGAGGGCGCCGAGTCCCACCACGCACCAGAACATCACCGTGCCGGTCTTCTGCAGGAGTGCGGCCGGTGACGCCTGCAGCGTCTGGCGCAGGGAGTGCTGCGGCACGGCATCCGGGTTCTCGAGCGCAGCGGCTTCGACGGCGCGCAGTGCCGCGAAGCGTTCGGCGACCACGACGACGGGGACGAGGGCTGCCAGCAGCGCAGCCGCGAGCAGGAAGACGCCCATGCTCGCTCGGAACAGAGGGTCGAGGTCGATCTGCCAGTACAGGGATGACAGCGCCTCCTCCCCCACGATGCCGACCACGATGATGCCGACGAACGTGTAGAGCGTGCCGACGATCAGCCCGATGCAGGTGTCGACCAGCGCTCGCCAGAACGCCCAGCCCGGGGAGGTGACTTCGACGAACATCGCAGCCCGCCGACTCATGCGCTCGTGCCGTCACGACGGGCGCGCGTCTGCTCCGCCCTGGTCGACAGCAGATCGTCGGCGGGATAGCCGACCTCGGTGAGCGTGAGTCCCCGCGCCGCCAGGACCTTGAACTCGCTGGTGCGGGTGAGCGCGTCGCGCAGCACGACCAGATCGTCGATGTCGAGACGCCCTTCCCCCACGGCGACACACGCGCCCACGAGGGCCCGCACCATGCTGTGGCAGAACGCGTCGGCCTTCACCTCGGCGACCAGCACACCCTCGGCGTCCCTCGACCAGCGGTAGTCGAGGAGCGTCCGGATCGTCGTGGCCTCCTCGCGAGGTTTGCAGTAGGCCGCGAAATCGTGGAGTCCGATGAGCGTCCGCGCCGCGGCATCCATCGCCTGGTCGTCGAGAACGCCGCGGTGCGCGGTCGTGTCGTGGCGTCGAAGAGGGTCGTACCCCGCCGTCGAGTCGGCGAGACGGTAGCGGTAACGCCGCCAGACCGCAGAGAATCGGGCGTCGAATCCATCGGGAGCGATGGACGAGCGCGTGACGGTCGCATCGGGGTAGGCGCCGAGCACTCCCCTCATCCGTCGCGCGATCGACGCCGCAGGGTCCTGCGGCGCACGACCCTGACGCGACTCGATGCGGGCCCACTGCTCCTCGTCGAGGTCGACGTGCGCGACCTGACCCAGGGCGTGGACCCCGGCATCCGTCCGTCCTGCGACGACGAACTGCACCTCGGAGCCGACGATGCGAGCAAGCGCGGCCTCGAGAGTCCCCTGCACTGTGCGCAGGGTGGGCTGCTTGGCCCACCCGCGGAAGTGGGTGCCGTCGTAGGCGATGTCGAGCCGGATGCGCACGGATAAAGCCTAGGGCGTACCCGCGCGCGATCCGGCTCGGACAGGATGCCGCAGCTCAGATGCCGCCGTCGATCGAGCGGATCAGGCCCGGCTCGTCGGGCACCATCACCTGGGTGTCGCGGTTGAGGCTCTCGCCGCGGAAGAACCTCTTCGACCGCGGGAACAGGTACCAGACGAACATGAGCACGAGGCCGAACGCGAGCGCTCCGATGCCGATCACGAAGGTGCCGCCGATGCCGAAGAGCACCGTGTAGCCGTAGTCCACGTCCCACATGTCGATCGCCGACTGCACGAAGGCCCAGGTGAGCATGGCCGCGCCCAGCACCGGGAACAGCCCCTTGAAGAGGAAGTCGCGCGCCGAGCGGGTGAGGTCCTTGCGGAAGTACCAGGCGCAGGCGAACCCGGTGATGGCGTAGTAGAACGCGATCGCCAGACCGAGCGACAGGATCGAGTCCTGGAGGATGTCGTCGCTGATCAGGGTCATGCCGATGTAGTACGCGATGGCCACGACCCCCATGACGATGGTCGAGAACGACGGAGTCTTGTAGGTCGGGTGCACGTCCTTGAACTTCGCCGGCAGAGCGCGGTACACGCCCATCGCGAGGGTGCCGCGGGCGGTGGGGAGGATCGTGGTCTGCGTCGACGAGATGGCCGAGAGCACGACGGCGACCACGAGCACCCAGCCGAACGGGCCGAGCAGGCCGTCCTTGATCGCCAGGAAGAAGTCGTCGGCGTTGGCCTCGTTGCCGAGCCCGGTGCCCTCCGACCCGAGACCGGCGTACATCATCGCGGCGATCGTGACGCCGACGTAGGTGACGAGGAGGATGACGGTCGTCAGCAGCGCCGCGCGGCCGGGGATCTTCTTGGGATCCTTGGTCTCCTCGTTGAGCGCGAGGCACGTGTCCCAGCCCCAGTAGATGAAGAGAGCGAGCAGGATCGACTCGGTGAATCCGGGCCAGCTGGTGAACGCGAACGGGTTCAGCCATTCCATCTCGAACGGCGTCGGGTTCGGGGCGGTACCCGCGAAGAACTGCCAGAGAGCGGCGACGACGAAGATCGCCAGGGCGAGGTACTGGATGCCCAGCAGAACGTTCTGGATGCGCTCACCGATCTCGACGCCGCGCCAGCTGACCCAGGTCATCGCGGCGATGAACAGCACAGCGACGAGGACGATCCGCCAGTCGTTGTTCTCGAGATCGAACCCGATCAGGGACCAGAAGTAGACCGATGCGATCTGGGCGAGGTTGGCGAGCACCACCATGCCGGCGACTGCGACACCCCAGCCGCCCATCCAGCCGACCCAGGGACCGAACGCCTTCGTCCCCCACGTGAACGTGGTGCCGCAGTCGGGGACGGCGTTGTTCAGCTCACGGTAGGCGAAGGCGATCAGCAGCATCGGCACGAACGCGATGATGAACGCGATCGGTGCCTGAGCTCCGACGGCCAGCACCACATAGCCGAGCGTCGCGACGAGAGAGTAGACGGGGGCCGTCGAGGCCAGGCCGATGACGGTCGAGCCCCACAGACCGAGGGTGCCGGCGGCCAGGCCCTTGCCGTCGGGGCGTTCGAGATGGATCGGCGTCGTAGCTGACATGCTCAGAACATACGGGTACCGCGTATATCGCGTCAATCCTTTTCTTATACCGACGGATTCCGTGGGCGTCTGCGCAACTGAGCGACGGAATCAGTCGAGTGAGTCACGAACGATCATTCCGTCGGCGTGGTCGGCGACCCACTCGACGAGCGGCAGCATCCGCCCCATGAGATCCCGCCCGAGAGGAGTCAGGCTGTACTCGACGTGCGGAGGCACCGTCGGGAAGGACTCACGACGCACCAGCCCGTCGTCGGCGAGGGTTCGCAGGGTCGAGGCGAGCATCTTCTCGCTGATGCCGCCGACCTCGCGGCGCAGTTCGCCCCAGCGATGGGTGCCGTCGGAGAGGGACGAGAGCACGAGCACGCCCCACTTGCTCATCACGTGGTCGAGGATGACGCGGGTGCTGCATCCCGGCTCGAAGATCTGCGGAGTCGACTCGCGGATCTGTGCATAACTAACCGTCATGTAGGTACCTTACTTCAAAGTGGGTACCCGCAGTATGGAATGTTCCGACACGGTGGCCAGGTTATCGCCTCTGTCACCTACGAAAGGACACCCCATGACCATCCTCGTCACCGGTGCGACCGGCAACCTCGGACGCCTCGTCATCGCCAGCCTCCTCGAGCGCGGCGCCGACCCGCAGTCGATCATCGCCGGCGCCCGCGATGTCGCGAAGGCCGAGGATCTCGGCGTGCGGGTCGCGCGGCTCGACTACACCGACCCCTCCTCCGTCACCTCCGCCCTCGAGGGCGTGGACAGCGTCCTGCTGATCTCGGGTTCCGAGGTCGGGCAGCGCGTCGCGCAGCACCAGGCGGTCATCGACGCCGCCCGGTCCGCCGGTGTCACGAAGTTCGTCTACACCAGCGCTCCGAAGGCCACGACGAGCGATCTCGTGCTCGCCCCCGAACACAAGGCCACCGAGGAGCTCATCACGGCGTCCGGTCTCCCGGCAGTCATCCTGCGCAACAACTGGTACACCGAGAACTACGCCGCTGACCTCGCCCGTGCAGCCGAGACCGGAGTGCTCGCCTCCGGAGCCGGCGACGGCCGCGTCGCGTCGGCCAGCCGCAAGGACTTCGCCGAGGCCGCAGCCGTCGTGCTGCTCGAAGACGGTCATATCGGGCAGGTGTATGAACTCGGCGGCGACGTCGCGTGGGACTACACCCAGCTCGCAGCCGCGATCGCGGAGGTCTCCGGCCGCGACGTGACCTATCAGCCGCTCACGGCCGACGAGCAGCTCGCCGGACTCCAGGCGGCCGGTCTCGACGAGGGCACGGCGGGCTTCGTCGTCGCTCTGGATGCCGGCATCGCGTCGGGCGCGCTCTCCGAGTCGGACGGCACGCTCGCGCGCCTCATCGGCCGTCCCACGACGCCTCTCGTCGAGGGCCTGCGCGCCATCGCCTGATCCGCCGTTCGGCATCAGGCCGGCCGCCCCACCAGGAGGCGCCGATCCTCACCCAGGACCGGCGCCTCAGCGCGCTCACGCGGACTCAGTCCGACGATGCCTCCCGAGGATGGACATACGCGATCGTGAGCACGATCTCGACGGGCCCCAGCCCGTCCTCCGCCAGGACCTTCCCCAAGGCCGCGCGGACGTCCTGCAGCAGCTCGACGGCACTCGCCGAGTACTCGATGCCGAGCGATGCCTCGACCACGACGCCCTCGTCGGCGACGCGAACCGCCACGAGCGGCTCGTCGACCCGGCTGATGCCGATCGCGACCGCACCTTCTCCGACGAGATTCGACACCAGTGAGCCCGCCCGGTAGACGCTGCGCACACCCGGCGTGGCCAGCACGGCCGCCTCGATCCTCTCAGCGAGTCCCGTGGGATCGGTAACGCTCATGGTGTCTCCTCCGCCGCGCTGCTGATTCTCTGGATGTCCCGCACGGTGACGTCGATCGCAGTCACCGTGAGGGACGTCTGCCGCCGCAGACGCTCGGCGACCTCTTCGCGGAGCCGGTCCACCGCCTGCGGGATCGACTCGCCGTAGACGGCGTTGACCTCGATCGTGATGCGGATCGGCTCGCCCACGGCGGTGACGTCGCCGTCGAGTGTCGACCGGCCGACCAGAATGCCGGGCACAGCGTTCTCCGCCGAGCGGATGAGGCCCCGGACGGCACCCTCGGTGATTCCGAAGTCGACCGCGGGGTCGGTCTCTGCGAACGGGATCCGACGCCCGGCGCGGGCGTCCAGGGCGATGCCCGAGAGGATGCGATCGACCCAGCTGTCATCGACCTCGGGCATGGCGGCGGCATCGGCGTCGATCAGCTGACCGCCGAGGCCGTGCAGCCGCTCGAGTGCGTCGAGAGCGAGCTGGCATCCCGGCGAGCCCTCGATCGACGGGTCGAGGGGAACCCTCCCTGCTTCGAGATAGTCGCTCAGCTCTTCGAGCGTGTGCCCGTCGAGATCGCCCGGTTCGAGACCGAGCTGACGGACGTCGGGGGTCGCCTGATCATCGCTCATCGCCAGGCCTCCATTCGCACGATCATGAATTTGCGGGCTCTGGCGAGAAGGCCACGCGCCGTCGACACCGATATGTCGAGCTCGGCGGCGATCTCGTCGTACGAGTACCCGCCCATCTCCCTGAGCACCCAGCACTCCCGCTGGGCGGCCGGCAGCTCCTGCAACGCCGCCCCCAGCGCCTCGATCCCCGCGCGGGCCTCGACGACGCGCGCCGGAGCACCCTGCGGCGGCGCGGCCTGCTCCACGTCGTCGACGTCGATCATCGGTCGCAGTGCGCGGATGCGATCCACCGCCTTGCGGCTCACGATGCGCATCAGCCAGCTCTTGACCTTCGCGGGGTCGTCCAGTTCGGAGAACCGCTGCCACGCGGTCACGAACGTCTCCTGGACGATGTCGTCGACATCGGCCGAGGCGTTCAGCATCCGCTGCGTGTACGCGCGCATCATCGGCGTGTACCTGCGCACCAGCACCGCGAATGCGGCGACGTCCCCATCCATCGCCCGACCGGCGACGATCCGGTCGTCGGCCTGCTCGAGTGCAGAGCGAAAGCGTTCCCCAGCCATGCGTCGACTCCCTTTTCCATTCCCCCGAATAGATTCGGAGCGGACCCGTGATCGGATCGGATCATCGACCCGATCACGAGGTCACGAGGTCACGAGATGCTGATCCGATCACTCGTTCGCATCTCGATGGATCACAGGACACGCGTCTCCACGGCGTCGTCGGCGGCGGCGCCGTCGTCGTCCGACGCGTCATCGGAGGGGATGTGGACGTCGTTGATGGTGACGTTGACCTCGACCGCCTGCTTGCCGACGAACTCGCTCATCGCGACGGAGATCGCCGCGCGGACATCGTCCGCGACCTTCTGCAACGACGCCGGGTACTCGGCGACGATCGTCACGTCGACCGCGACCTGCGTCTCGCCCACTTCGACGCTGACACCCTGGGTCAGGTCGGTGGAGTTGAGAGCATCACGGATGGCTCCGACGGCGCGAGCGGCTCCGCCACCGAGCGCGTACACACCGGGAACCTCGCGAGCCGCGATTCCCGCGATCTTCGCGACCACGCCGTTCTCGATGATCGTCGCACCCGTCGAGGCGACGGTCGAACCTGCCGGGGCGACCTGGACCTTGGGCTGCTGTGCGTTCGAGACGTTCGCCATCATGTGCTCCTTCGTCAGTGTGTTCCGATCCCCTGCGGGGAGGGCCGCAGTGCAGCGACACCACTAAGACGGATGCTACGAACGATTCGTCACAAATTGGTCGTCATTCATGACGGAGGCCGCTCCCCGACGGGGAGCGGCCTCCGCTGAGAGGGGACGTCAGCGAGCCGTGCGGGCGAATGCGACGGATGCCAGCGCCGCAGCCTGGTCGCCGAGCACCGCGTCGTCGAACAGCACCCTCGGCGAGTGGTTCCACTCGATCGTGCTCGGGTCCGCGTCGGGCGGCGAGGTCATCAGCGCGATGAACGTGCCGGGCACCTCGTCGAGGACGAAGGCGAAGTCCTCTGATCCCATCATCGGCGTCGGCATGATGACGACGCGCTGCTCGCCGAAGACACCCTGCAGCACGTCGACGGTCTCGGCCGTCTCTGCGGGGTCGTTCACGGTCACCGGATACATCGTGTCGAAGCGCACGTCGGCGGTGAGGCCGTGCGCGGCCGCCACCCCCTCGATCACCCGAGGCAGCCCCTCCTGGAGGGTCGCGAGCGACGCGGGCGACATGTTGCGGACGGTCGCAGCGAGCTCGACCTGCTCGGGGATGACGTTGACCGCTCCCTCACCCGTCGAGAGCCGGGTCACCGACAGCACCACGGGATCGAAGGCATCGAACCGCCGCGTCACGAAGCTCTGGAGCGCCAGCACGATCTCGGCCGCGGCGGGCACCGGATCGAGCGTCTGATGAGGCTGCGAACCGTGCCCTCCCCTGCCGTTGACCGTGACGAAGAGCTGGTTGGATCCTGCGGCCACCGCTCCGCTCCTCGTCGCGAAGAGGCCGCGCGGACCGGGTGCGACATGGATCGCATACGCGGCGACCGGACGTTCACCGGCCGCGTCGAGCAGCCCCTCCTCGATCACGACCTTCGCGCCCCCGTGTCCCTCCTCCCCCGGCTGGAACATGAAGATCACCGAGCCGTGCAGCTCGTCGCGTCTCTCCGAGAGAAGCCTCGCCGCGCCCACGAGGCCCGCGGTGTGCAGGTCGTGCCCGCACGCGTGCATGGTGCCGTTGGTGGAGGCGAACTCCAGACCGGTCGTCTCCTCGATCGGCAGGGCGTCCATGTCACCGCGCAGCAGCACCGCGGGCCCCGGCCGCCCTCCGCGCAGAACCGCCACGACCGAGGTGGTGCGCGTGCCGGTGGTGATCTCGAGGGGCAGTCCTTCGAGCGCGTCGAGAACCTTCTGCTGCGTGCGCGGCAGGTCGAGTCCGAGCTCGGGGTCGGCGTGCAGAGCTCGTCGCAGGGCGACCAGGTCAGGCAGGATCGCGACGGCATCGGCCGCGAAATCGGGGGCGCTCACGAGTGGGCCTTTCGTGCGGAGGAGTCGGTGAGGCGCGGCATCCGCATGAATGCGAGCGCGAGGGCGGAGATGATGAACGCGCCGGCGCAGACGCTCCAGATGGTGATGTAACCGCCGATCGACGAGCTGAGGGATCCGGATGCGGTGAAGCCCGCGAGCAGCACGGCGAACACCGCGCCGGCAGCCGACCCTCCGAGGGTGCGCAGCGAGTTGTAGACCCCGGCCGCGATCCCGGTCGAATCGCTCGGGGCCAGTTCGGCGACGAGCGCGGGGAGAGCTCCGAGGAGGAAGCCCATACCGACACGATCGGAGCACGGAGCTCACAGTGCACTCTTAGGTTCAGAGTGCAAGATTGCACTTCATGAGCGAGAGTGCAGATTCATTGCGAGAGCAGCGCAAGAGGGAGACGTCCCGCGCACTCACCGACGAGGCTCGCCGACTGACGACCGAGCACGGTTTCGCCGGCTTCACCGTCGAGGAGCTCTGCTCTGCGGTCGGCGTCTCGCGGCGTACGTTCTTCAACTACTTCGAGAGCAAGGAGAACGCCGTCTTCGGGTTCGCCGCGATCGACTCGCGACAGGAAGCGCTCGAGGCCGCCTTCGTCGCGCAGGACGGCGAGCTGCTCGACGACTTCATCGGGTTGACGATCGCGCGATTCGAGCTCTTCAATCCCCTCGACGACGCGCCGGCCCTGTTCGCGGTGATCGAGCAGGAGCCTCGACTGCTCAAGGCCGCATTCGAGCAGCTGGCGAAGAACGAGAGGCGCGACGGCGAGCTCGTCGTTCAGCGAAGCGGTGGAGGCGACGATGCCGAGCTGCGCGCCGAGGTCATGGTCCACACTGTCGGCGCCCTGGTGCGCCTGTGCATGGACCAGCTGCTGCACCACCACTCGACCGACTCCTTCAGCGACCTCGTCAGCCGACGCCTCGAGATCGCTCGCTCCGTGTTCGCACCATCACAGAAAGCCCACTGAATGTCCGCCACCGCCACCAAGGATGCGCCCTTCCTGCTCACGAAGCGCCGCATCTGGATCATCTTCAGCGCCCTGATAGCGGGCATGCTGCTCTCGAGCCTCGACCAGACGATCGTTTCGACCGCCATGCCGACCATCGTCGGACAGCTCGGCGGCGTCGACCACCAGGTCTGGATCACCACGGCCTATCTGCTCGCGACCACCATCGTCATGCCCATCTACGGCAAGTTCGGTGACGTCCTGGGCCGACGCAACCTCTTCCTCGTCGCGATCGCGCTGTTCACGCTCGCGTCCGTCGGCTGCGCCTTCGCCACCGACTTCTGGATGTTCGTGATCTTCCGCGCACTGCAGGGCCTCGGCGGCGGCGGTCTGATGATCCTGTCGCAGGCGATCATCGCCGACATCGTCCCCGCGAACGAGCGCGGCAAGTACATGGGTCCCCTGGGCGCCGTCTTCGGTCTGTCGGCCGTCGCCGGCCCCCTGCTCGGCGGGTTCTTCGTCGACCACCTCACCTGGCAGTGGGCGTTCTACATCAACATCCCGGTCGGAATCGCCGCCTTCATCATCGCCCTCGTCGCGTTGAAGCTGCCCAGCAAGAAGGCCCAGAAGCCGATCGACATCTTCGGCGTCATCTTCCTCTCGATGGCGACGACCTGTCTGATCTTCTTCACCGACTTCGGCGGCGACAAGGAGTTCGGCTGGGATTCGCTCGCCACATGGGCCTGGGGAGCCGGGCTCATCGTTGCCGCGACCGCGTTCGTCATCACCGAGGCCAAGGTGCAGGACCCGATCATCCCGCTGAGCCTTTTCCGCAATCCGATCTTCGTCAACGCGACCGCGATCGGTCTCGTGCTCGGCATCGGGATGTTCGCGGCGATCGGGTTCGTCCCGACGTTCCTGCAGATGTCGTCGGGCACGTCGGCCGCCGCATCCGGTCTGCTGATGATCCCGATGATGGTGGGACTGATCGGAACGTCGATCTTCTCGGGCATCGCGATCTCGAAGACGGGGAAGTACAAGATCTACCCGATCGTCGGAACGATCCTGACGGGCATCGCGATGATCTCGATGACCACCCTCTCGGCCGAGACGCCGATCTGGCTGATCTGCGCCTTCCTCTTCGTGTTCGGCGCCGGTCTGGGCCTGATCATGCAGGTCGTCGTGCTGGTCGTGCAGAACGCCGTCCCCGCCGGCGAGATCGGCACAGCGACGAGTACGAACAACTACTTCCGCGAAGTGGGTGCATCACTCGGAACCGCCGTCTTCGGCACGATCTTCACGACCCGCCTGACCGAGAACCTGCTCGGCGTCTTCGCCGACGCCGGAGCATCACCGGATGCCGCCTCGCAGGCGGCGTCGACGATCGACCCCGCCACGCTGAACTCGCTGCCGGACGAGGTCAGGGACGGCATCGTCACGGCCTACGCGGATGCCCTCGCACCGGTCTTCTGGTACCTGGTGCCCTTCATCGCTCTCGCTCTGGTGCTCTCGCTGTTCCTCAAGCAGATCCCGCTGTCGGATCAGGCGGGGCTCGTCGCTCGGGGCGAGGCCATCAGCGGCGAGGAGGCGGAGCGTCTCGAGGCGGAGCAGCGCGGCGGCTCCGGTCGAAGTGATGCCGCCCCCGGCGACGAGGACCGCATCGCAGCCGGTCGGCGCGACATCCCGCCCGCCGGTCGCTGACCTTTTCACGAAGACGGGCCCGCTCCTCAGATGAGGAGCGGGCCCGTCTTCGTGCGTGGTCAGGGGAGGTCGCCGACCTCGAGCTCGTCCGGGTGATCCGCATTGTCGCCGTCGGCCTTCTGGCTCTCACCCGGGGTGGCGGGGTCGACCTCGGGGTCCGGGTCGTTCGTCACGAAGTCGGCGTCCACGCCGGTCGCGTCGATCTCGGCGCCTTCGTCCGGTGCTGCCTGGGGGTCTGACATGAGTCGCTCCTATCGTCCGGGTACTGGACGACCAGTGTGACCGCCGCAGGCCTCGCCACGGCATCCCCTTGACATCGCGCACGCCGAACCTCACCCGGTCGGGTGGGCACCGTGCGAACATCGTGCCCGGAGTGCGTGTCGGTCGATCGTGAGCCCGGGTACGCAAAAACCCCCGGGAATCCCGGGGGTTTTCATCTGTAGCAGGAGCGGGGCTTGAACCCGCGACCTCACGATTATGAGTCGTGCGCTCTGACCAGCTGAGCTACCCTGCCACACCGCATCCGCATCGCAGATACGAACGCTGTGAGCCCCGAGTCAGGATTGAACTGACGACCCCTTCCTTACCATGGAAGTGCTCTGCCACTGAGCTATCGGGGCGTGCTGCCCCTCGCGGGGCAACCACACGAGAATACCATCACTGTGGCGTCCTCATGAAATCGAGGTGTCAGTACGAGGTACGACCCGCGTTCTCGCGCAACCACGGCAGCGGATCGATCGTGCCGCCGTTGATGATGATCTCGAAGTGCAGGTGCGCTCCGTAGGAACGACCGGTGTTTCCGGTGTGGCCGACGACGTCGCCGACCTTCACGGTCTGCCCGGGCTTGACCTGCAGCGAGCCGTACTGCATGTGCGAGTAGTGGCTCGTGACGATCTGTCCGTCGATCACGTGGTCGATGTACACGGTGACGCCGTAGGCGCCGCCCTGCTCGGTGGCGATGCGCACCACGCCGTCGGCGATCGCCTGGATGGGCGCTCCCTCACCGGGGACGAAGTCGATTCCCTCGTGCAGACGACCCCAGCGCATGCCGTATCCCGAGCTCATACCCACGCCGACCTTGAACGGCCACTGGATGGCAGCCTCGGCGTCGTTGGTGAAGACCTCGTTCGAGTAGTTGATGCCCTCTTCCGATGCCACCTGGATGAGAGACACGCTCGAGAAGCTGTCGGAGCGCGCGAGCGGCTCGTTCTGCACGTCGGAAGACGTGACGAACGCCTGGATCTCGTCGTCGGATGCAGCCTTCGACGCCGTACCCGATGCAGCGACGAGGGACGTCGCCGCGAGCGACGGCGTTCCCTGCACTGCGGCGACGGCTTCGGCAGGAAGGGTCATGCCGACGGCGAGGAGACCGGCGAGGCTCATCACGCCGACGGTCGCGCCGACGGCGAGGAACTTGCGTGCAGACGGGCGACGGCGCACGACATGCTCGACCGGAGTCTCGTCAGCCTCGGCGGCCTCAGTCGGGTCCTCGGCGGGCTCGGCCGCGGCCTCGGGTGCCACGCGACGGAATGCACGGGCAGCCGTCTCGAAGGCATCCTCGTCGCTCGAACGGTGGCTTGCGTCGTCCGCGCGCTCCGAGTCGGGCTGATCGTGCTCGGCTGCTGCGGGCATCGCAATCGGCTCGGCGACGATCGGCTCGATGACGATCGGCTCGGCGACGTCCGCGGGAGCCTCATCGGTCTCGCTCACGACGACGTCGGCGGAGTCGGATGCTGCTGACGCCGCCGCGACCGCGGTCGCGGCGATGAAGACCTCTGCGGTGTTCAGTCGCTGGCGGGCGGCACGGCGAGACAGGGGAGCCTCGGAGGGGACGGCCGTGGCTTCGGAGACGGGCGCGGCTTCGGAGACGGCTTCCGTCACTCCTGCCGCGGAGGCCTCGAAGGCCGCAGTGCGGGGACGGCTGGAGCGGCGCGTGGGCGCAGAGGCAGCCTGGGGATTCTCGAAGGGCAAATCAGATTCTCTCGGGTTCAAACGTCAAGCTCGGGGGCGCTTACGACCTTCACCGATTCGGGCCGATGAAAGTAACGATCGGATAAACCCTAGCCTGATCCACCTGTGAATGCCATGAATCGTTCACGTTTCATCTCGAAGAATATCGAGGACGCGCTGATGGACCTCAGTGCCACCCGCGATGAGCATGGGTCTCGCGGAGGCACGGTCGATCAGCGAGACATCGCCCCCCGCCTCGGTGACCAGCAGCGCGCCTGCCGCGTGATCCCACGGCTTCAGGCCGCGCTCGAAGTAGCCGTCCAGCCGCCCGGAGGCCACGAAAGCGAGGTCGAGGGCGGCAGAGCCTGCGCGGCGGAGGTCTCTCGCGATCGGCATGATCCTGCGCACGGTCGCGAGGTCGCCGTCATGCGTCGCGGGGTCGTAGCCGAATCCGGTGGCGAGCAGCGCTCCCGCCGGCGTCTCGGTCGTGACCGACAGCCGCACGTCGCCCAGGAAGGCGCCATGACCTCGAGCGGCGGTGAACATCTCGGCGGTTGCGGGCGCGTAGACGGCAGCGGCGAGCGCCTCCCACTCCCCCGCGACTGCGCTGCCCCTCACTGCCGCGATGCTCACGGCATAGGAGGGGATTCCGTAGGCGTAGTTCACCGTGCCGTCGATCGGATCGACGACCCAGGTGATGCCGGTCACGCCGGGTTCAGCCTCCGACTCTTCGCCCAGGAAGCCGTCGCCGGGTCGAGCGACCCTCAGCCGGTCGCGGACGAGCGCTTCGACTTCGCGATCGGCCTCGGTGACGATGTCCGCCAGCGTCGACTTCGTGGCGGCGAGGTGCACGCCCTCGTCGCGACGGTGCCGCGCCAGGTCGCCTGCCTCGCGTGCGATCCGGCGGGCGAGGTCAGCCAGTTCGAGTTCGATGCTCACTGGGGAGGCAGCGGCGGAGCCGGCGGGTAGGCGTCGTGAGCAGTGGGAGCCGGCGGATAGGCGTCGTGAGCCGCGGGCGCGGGCGGAGCCGGAGGCGTCGCCGGGCCCTGCGAGTACGGCTCAGGCGCGGTCGGGAACGGCGCGACGGGAAATCCCTGCGGCGCGGGAGCGACAGGGAGCGCCTGCTGCGGCTGCGGCGACGGGTGGCCGGTGTAGTAGGCATTCCAGTCCGGCGAGCCGTCGGGCAGCACCGGCAGCGGCGTCACACCGTCTGCGTAGGTCGGCCATGCCGGAGCGGCTGCGACACTCTGCGCCGCGGCGGCGGCACGAGCGCCGGCCGGCTTGCGAGGAGCGAACAGGGCGTTGAGCAGCGGGATCAGCGTGGTTCCGACCGCGGCCAGGATCGTGAGTGCGACGACGATTCGCCAGTACAGCTCGCCGTAGTCGAAGGTGTGCGGGAAGGTGAGGAAGAAGATCAGCATGGCCACGAGGCCGCCGAGGAACACGATCGTCGCGATGTAGATGATGCGGGTGAACGTCGTCACGTGACGCTGCGCGGCCGGAGTGAACAGCCTCACATGCAGCAGGGCGAGCTGGAGGATTCCCACCACGAGCAGCAGCTGAAAGAAGCGCTCTGCACCGGTGAAGAACGCGTCGTCCTCGGGTAGCCAGATCTTGACCGCTCCGACCAGCAGAGCCACGATCCAGCTGACCATGCTCGACAGCGCGAGCCAGTCGGGACGGTTGGGGGCGAGTCCCGCCTCGAGGATCGCGATCCCTGCGAACGCGGCGAGCAGGAGGATCGTGAGGAATGCCCGCCCGATCAGCCCGTCCTGATCACCGATCAGAACCCAGACGACGCAGACGAGCGCCGCGGCGATGAGTGCGCCGATGGCGATCCAGATCGCCCCTCTGATGAGAAGGGACATGTTCTTCTTCTCGACCAGCGCGGGGGGCTGCTGGGTGATCTCCGGCTGCGACATCGCGTTCCTCTCGTTGAGCGGCGTTGCGTTCATCCTTGCATGCGCCGGCGCGGAGGCAGGAGCGTCGACATGATCCGTGGATACATCGGGGCGAACCGGCTCCCGCGGGAATCAGCCCTTGCGTGCGGATGCCGCGGCGAACGCGGCGATCCGGGCCTGAGCGTCCGGGGTCGCCAGGGAGGCGCCGATCGAGCGCGCCTCCTCGCTCAGCTGCTCGGCGAACGTCCGCTCGGGCTGAGAGCGGACGAGGCGCTTCGCGTGACCGTACGCTTCAGCCGCACCGGCGAGCCAGAAGCGGGCGATCTCTTCCGCACGCGCTCTCACCCGGTCGGCTTCGTCCGCAGAGTCGGCCCCGTCGACGGCCTCTGCGACGAGGCCCCATTCCACGGCTTCCGCGGCCGTCAGGAGGCGGTCCTGCAGCACCAGTTGCAGCGCGCGGCGCTGTCCGACCGCTCGAGCGAGCTGAGCCGAGACCGACAGGTCGGGTGTCAGCCCGATGTTCGCATAGAGGCTGCCCAGCCGAGAGCGTGAGCCGACCACGGCGTAGTCGCTGCTGAGGAGGATGCCGAGCCCGCCGCCGGCGGTCGTCCCGTGGGCTGCGGCGACGACCGGCACCGCAGACTCGGTCAGCGACCGGATCCCGGAATTGATGACTTCGGCCAGGGCCGTGATCTCGTCACCCGATCCCATCGTCGTCGCCATCTCGATGACATCACCGCCGGCGCAGAACGCGGGGCCCGCCGCATCGATCAGGATCGCCTTCACATCCGTGCGCGACGTCGCCTCGGCCGTCGCTTCGCGCCACGCGTGCGCCAGATCGGAGTTGAAGGCATTGAGCCGTGAGGGACGGTTCAGTGTGAGCCGGGCCAGCCCCTCATCGACGGTGAACAGGATGGCATCGTTCATGGCTTCTCCTTCGAGCGCAGACGTATGCGACCAGGCTAACCGTGATCAGGCCTGCTGCCTCACGCGGCCCACGAAGGCCTCCATTCGCCGCCTCGTGCCATCGAGACGGACGTCCACCTGTCCGGGGGCGAGGATCTCGTTCGGGGCGAGCGGGTGGGCGAGTCTCACGTTCTCGTGACAGGAGAGATCGGCGCACATGTAGGTGCCGACGGAGTCGCCCCGCTCACCGGCCTCACCGGCGAGCCGTGCTGAGAAGAGCGCCACCTGGTTTCCCGGCTGCATGGTGTGGCAGATGTTGCACATGCCCGAACGACCCCGGCCGGGGTCCGAGACTCGCAGCACGAACCCCGAGACCTCACCGTCGTGCTGAGTGAGCACGTAGCCGCGCCGACCCGCACTCGGGTCCCGCCACGCGAAGAAGTCCAGGTAGTCCCAGTCGATCAGGACGAAGTCGTGGGGCATCTCCATGACCCGCAGCTCGTCGGCATCCGCATTGACGAACGAGGCACGGACGTCTGCTTCGGTGAGCGCTCGCATCGCTCCAGTCTATGAACACCGGTGCGCATGGGGTCGCGGCCAGGCGTCCGAGATCGCGGCGAGGCGCGGCCAGGGTGAGTTCCAGGGCGAAATACCGCGTGTTGGATGCGCTCCCTCACGACCCCGACGCGCCCGCACCTATCGTGAACACAGGTCGACGAGAGCACGAACCCCCAGGTTCACCCCTCCCACGCTCCCGACTCTGAGGCGCACCGCGCGTCACCCGAACTCGGGGTGCGCCTCGATCGACCGGTCAGTCGCTCATTCCTCGAGCAGCCCCAGCTCTGCGGCGCGCAGAAGAGCCTGCTCCCTGTTCGACGCACCGAGCTTGCGATACGCGCTGCGACGCTGGACCTTCACCGTGTTCGGTGAGACGAAGAGTGCCGCGGCGAGCGCGTCGGTGGACGACGTCCTAAGCAGCTCTCGCATCACCGCGAGTTCTCTCGACGTGAGCCTGACCGGGGGCGGCAGCGCCGGGAACGGGCATCCGTCCGAGGCGCGCGCGAGATAGGAGTCGAGGAATTCCTGCTCGGTCGGCGCGCACAGTTCGCGCACCTCGCTCAGCACGTCAGTGGCGAAGAGCGCGAGCGGAGCCTGAGAGCGCTGCTCCCGCATCACGGCGACGGCGCGAGACATCGCGCGGGCAGACGCCTCACGCCTGCCCAACCGTGCTGCCGCGGCTGAGGACGTGATGGCTGCGAGGCAGAGCCGGTCGAGGTCCGGGTCGCGTTCGGCCTGGGCGACCTCGGCCGCGGCGTAGGAACGCGCGTCGTCACCGGTGAGGAGCGCGACGAACGCCTCGACGGCGAGCCGAGCCGGATCATCGCCGGGGAGCCCGGCCGCAGTCCGTCGGGCCGCCGTCTGGTCGCCGAGCGCCAGCGACGCCATCGCCTGCGCGACAGTCAGCCGGGACGATCCGTAGTCGGAGACCGCCGAGTTCACGCCCCGCCCGAGCGAATGGGCGATGGCCAGCGATGCCTCGGCCGCGCGCCCCTCGCGCACCTCGATCTCGCTCTGAACGCAGACGAGGTAGGGCCAGAGCTCCGTCGTTCCCAGGTGGTGTGCGATCGAATCCGTACGGCGTCTGGCCTCGTCGAGATCGAGCGCCGCGATGGCGATGACGGCGTGGGCGATCTGCTCCAGTATCCCGAACTGCTCCGATCGCCAGGCGGGCGGCGGATCGACGCCGTCGATCTCGTCGAGGACCCGCCGCGCATCGGACAGCCGTCCCCGCAGGGCGTATACGCCGGCGAGAGTCGCAGCGCAGTGATACCAGCCGCCGTCGTCATCGGGCATCCGCAGACCGACACCGTCTTCGAGGATCATGACGGTATGCGCGACCTGAATCGTCATGCCGAGCTCCAGGACCTCGATGGCATCCGAGATCCGACCCAGCTGAAAGAAGCTGAGCCCGCAGTTGCTGAGCAGCAGCGCCGCGAATCCGGTGCACTCCGCACGCTGCTCGGTATCCATCGTGTGGAAGACCTGAACAACCAGATCGGCGGACATCCCGGATCGCCGGAACTGCCCGGCGAACCGCTCGGCCAGCGCCTTCGCGCTGAGCATCCAGAACCGCTCGACGGGGTCATCGTCGACGCCCCGGCGGCCGAGTGACAGCGCGGCGCCCTGAAAATAGGCGAACGCACGCAGCCGCTGACCGAGACGCAGCAGGACCAAAGCCAGCAGCATGCCGAGCAGCGGATGACGCGCGAGCACGAGAGGATTCTCGCGACGCAGCAGCGTCTCGACTTCGCGCGGACTCGACCGGGAGAGGATGAACCACGACTTGCGCCCGAGGCGCACCGCGAGGACGTAGTCCCTCGCTCTCATCGCGTTGGTCAGCGCCTCGAGATGGCGGCCGTGCTCGGAAGCCCACAGCGCGACTGTTCGGCGGATCGGTGCCACGGCGTCGAGTGGCCGCTGATCGAGTCGGCGCGCGAGCGCTTCGCGCAGCAGCGGGGTGTAGACGAACCCGAGACCGTCATCCGCCGGTTCCCACATGCCCAGTCCGTAGAGCTCGGCCCGATCGAGGTGCTCGTCCCCGCCATCCGGCCATCCGAGACGCCGGACGATCTCGCGCGTCACTCTCCCCGGCACCGAAGTCCGAAGCAGGAACTCCTGGAAGTCGGCCGGAGCATCCGGACCGATCAGGCTGGCCATCAGAGCATCAGCGAGCCCTTGCACCTCGACGGCGGCGATCTCGACCGGTTCCCGATGGGTCGCGAGAGCAAGCCCCAACGCTCGGGCTGCGAGGGGCAGTGCGCTCTCCTCACCGAGCGGATGCGGGGGGAGCGCCTGACCGGATACGCGTTCCACCACCGCCCGAGCCTCGTCACACGTGAAGAAGAGATGCGGGGGTCCGACGACGCACACGTCCGCGGACGCGAGCATCTGCAGCGTCCGCGTCACCGTCGAGCGGCGCGTCGCCACGACGATCCGCAGGAGCGGTGCGGCGTCGAGAAGATCGAGAGCCCGCCCGAGAAGCGACCGCTCATCGGCCCGCTCCGCATTGTCGATCAGTAGGACGCACGGTCGATTCAGGTCGCCGAGCAGGCGCCCGAGTTCGCCGCCCGGATCCCGGACGCTGTCGAACCCACGCAGCGCCGAGCGAGCGGTGCTCCGATCAGCGATCAAGTCCTGGACGATGACCTTGGTCAGGATCTCGCGAAGCATGAGGTGCTCGTTCGTGACGCTCTCGTCGAACCCGAGTCGCACCGCAGCAGCCGCTCGTTCTTCCTGCATCGTCGCCCACTGGCTCAGCAGAACCGACTTCCCACCTCCGGCGGGGCCGCTGATGACCGTCAGGGCATGCCCTCGATCGAAGATCTCCGTCAGCCGCGGACGATCGAGCATGTGCAGGGGAAGACGCGCGCCGCGCGCACGTCCGCCTGTCCCCTGCTCCATCGCCGGCCTCCCCCGAGAACGCGAAACTCTCCGCGATCCGATCGTAGGTCTGCGAACGATTCCGGAATACTGCGAAAGCCGACGTATACCGAGATATCGGCTGAGCATGCCGCTCTTCGGCTATTCGGCAGCGCGCTGCATCGCCTCGTCGGCCTCCATGACGATGCTCCGCATCGCTGACGCGGCGGCATCGGCATCTCCTCCCGCAACCGCGAACGCGACATCCCGATGCCACTGCACAGCGCTCTGATTGGCCACGTGCGGCATGAGGTCATGCGCTGTGCGCCCCCTGAGCACCGCCTCGACCATGCCGCCCAGAGCGGCGAGCATCCGATTGCCGGACGAATCCAGCAGAAGACGGTGAAGCCTGATGTCCGCGCTGAGGTAGCGCTCTCGGTCGGCCTCGTGGTCCTCCTCGCGCATCGCGACGACGAGTGAGACGAGCTCGACCTTCTGTTCCGACGTCGCGTTCACCGCAGCGAGTCGTGCAGCGAGCGGTTCAATCACGGAACGGAGCTGGCTGAGCTCCCGAAGCTGCTCATCGCGACCGGGGCCCGCGAGTCGCCACGCGATCACCTCGGGCGCGTAGACGTTCCAATCGGCGCGCGGCCGCACCTCGACACCCGATTTCCGCCGCACCCAGACAAGACCGAAGGACTCGAGGACCCGCACCGCCTCACGGGCGGCGGAGCGGGACACTCCCCGCTCCTGAGCGAGCTCCACCGTCAGCATCCGCGACCCCGGGGGGTGCTCGCCGTCGACGATCGCGCGACCGAGCTCGGCGACGAGCGAGTCGTGGACAGGGCTTGCAGGGCCGGCGACGGTCATATGTCGAGTATGCCCGCCACAGGGTCGTTGACGTGGGACGTCTCAGGCGATTGTTTCGGTTATGTTGCGCATGACGTGGTATGCGTGCTTATTATGTACGGCATAAGGTCGTAAACCACGCCCGGATCAAGGAAGCTCATGGCACTCTTCACCCCCGCCGCCGACGCGCTCATGACGGCAGTCGCCGACACGGCAGCCCCCGACCGCCCCGCCGGTCAGCTGATCACCGCCGCAGTGCTCGGGATCGCGATCATCATCGTCCTCATCACGTGGGTGAAGCTGCATCCCTTCCTGTCGCTCACCATCGGCGCGCTCGCCACCGGCGCGATCGCCGGCATGGACATCGCGGCATCGGTCACCAGCTTCTCGACCGGATTCGGCACCACGATGGGCGGCGTAGGAATCCTGATCGCCCTCGGTGCCATCTACGGAAAGCTCCTCGCCGACTCGGGTGGTGCCGACCGCATCGTCGATACGCTCGTCAGCCGTGCCAGCGCACGGTCGCTGCCGTGGGTCATGGGACTCATCGGTGCGGTCATCGGTCTCCCGATGTTCTTCGAGGTCGGCCTCGTGCTCCTCGTGCCGGTCATCATCCTCGTCGCACGGCGCTCCGGGGCGCCACTCATGCGCATCGCGATCCCGACGCTCGCCGGCCTCTCGGCCATGCACGGCCTCGTGCCGCCGCACCCGGGCCCGCTCGCCGCGATCGACGCGCTCGGAGCCAACCTCGGCCTCACCCTCGCCTTCGGTGTGATCGTCGCGATCCCCGCCGTGATCATCTCTGGGCCGCTGTTCGCCCGCTTCGCAGAGCGCTGGGTCGACGTCCCGGTCCCCGAGCTGTTCGTGACGGACGAGGACGAGGGCATCGAGCAGCGTCGCCGCCCGTCGTTCGGCGCGACGCTCTTCAGCATCCTGCTCCCCGTGTTCCTCATGCTCGCCAAGGCTGTCGCCGACATCTCGGCCGCAGGCTCCGACGCCCCGTGGAAGGTCGCGCTCGACTTCCTCGGCACGCCGGTCATCGCCCTGCTCATCGCCGTGCTCGCCGGATTCTTCATCCTCGGCCGCGGCGCCGGATTCGACCGCACAAAGATCAACGACATCGTCGGCTCGTCGCTCGGCCCCATCGCCGGCATCCTGCTGATCGTCGGCGCGGGTGGCGGATTCAAGCAGGTGCTGGTCGACACCGGCATCGGCAACGTGATCGCCCAGTTCGTCTCCGGGTCGTCCGTCTCCGTGCTGATCCTCGCGTGGCTGGTCGCCGTGGTCATCCGCATCGCCACGGGATCCGCGACCGTCGCGACGATCACCGCCGCCGGCATCCTGCAGCCGCTCACCGAGACCCTCGACTCCCCCATGGTCGCGCTGCTGGTGCTCGCGATCGGCTCGGGCTCGGTGTTCCTGTCGCACGTCAATGATGCGGGTTTCTGGCTCATCAAGGAGTACTTCGGCCTCAGCATCCCGCAGACTCTGAAGTCATGGACAGTACTCGAATGCCTCATCTCCGTCACCGGTCTCGCCGGCGTCCTCGTCCTGAGCATGTTCGTCTGAGCGCGCCATGATGTCCGTCAACGCACCCGTCCTCGTCTTCATGGGCGTCGCCAGCACCGGAAAGTCGACCGTGGCAGCGATGCTCGCCGGCCGTCTCGGCTGGGCGTTCGAAGAGGGCGACGACCTGCATCCCGAGGCGAACGTCGCCAAGATGGCTGCCGGCCACGCTCTGAACGACGAGGACCGCTGGCCCTGGCTCGACCGCATCGCCGAGTGGATCGATGAGCGCATCGACGCCGGCGAGCCCGGCATCGTGACCTGCTCCGCTCTGCGACGCAGCTACCGCGACGTGCTTCGCCGGGATGCCGTCACGTTCGTGCACTTCGCCGGCGAGCGCGAGCTGATCCTCGAGCGGATGCTGCGCCGCCAGGGGCACTTCATGCCCGCCACATTGCTCGACTCGCAGTTCGCGACGCTCGAACCCCTGGAGGCGGACGAGCGGGCCATCGAGATCGACATCGCTCTGACGCCGGCTGAGCAGGCCGCTCAGATCGCGTCACGGCTGCGGTTGCACCCGGACTACTGAGACGATGCCTCGGCCCGCGACACTCTGAGTCATGAAGAACTCGATGCGGCGCGCTGTGCGGATCCTTGTCGCGGCGACGACGCTCAGCGTCGGGCTGACCGGCTGCTCGCCCTCCTCCGGCGGAACTCAGCCTGCGAACGATGCGTCGACTGCTGAGACGACCCTTGGCGCCGGTTCGGTCAGCGACGCCCCTCGTGCGAGCCCTCTCAGCTGCGATGGCGTGGCTGTGATGTTGACGGTCGATCCGCTGTCAGCCACCGCCGGGCAGACGGTCTCCGTGTCAGTGCATCCCCCCGAGTGCCTCGACGAGCTCTGGGCGGGCGAGGTGATCATCCGCTCCCCCGAGGGCGATCTGCGCACCGGTTCACGTCTCGAGGTCGGAGCGACCTCGGTGTCGGTCGAGGTGCCGCCCGATCTCACGGGGACGCCGATGCTGATGCTCGTACCCGATCTCGATTGCGAGCGATCAGGTGCGACCGGCGACTGCCACTATCCATACGCGATACGCGGAGATCGAGATCCGCGCCGCTACTCCGTGAGCAGACCCAGCCCTGCGATCCCCTCGACGACCAGGTCGTGGTCGTCCGATGACGGAAGTCCCGACACCGTCGCGACCGCGACGACACCCACACCGTCGACGCGGATCGGCACCGACCCACCCGCGACCGCGTAGACGACCGGATCGAGCCATCCCGGCTCGTACATGTCCCGGCCGCCCTGCTCGATGCGCGCTTCGAGCAGAGCCGTGCTGGTCTCGAACCTGAGAGCGGTCGCCGCCTTCTTCGCCGCCCATGCGTCGTTGTCGGCCGTCGCGCCCGGCAGAGATGCGTGGAAGAGGACCCCTGACGGGGTGCGCACGTCCACGGCGACCGGGTGGCCCTCGGCCAATGCCCGTTCTGCGATCGAGCGACCCAGCTCCCATGCGTCCCTGCGGTCGAAGCGGCGCAGGACGAGTTCCACGTGCTCCTTCTCGAGCTGCGCGATCCGTGTCTGGTCACTCATGTCCGGTACCTCTCGTGTGCGTCTGTTCAGCCGAGTTCCCCCGATCCGTACGGTCGAATCGGCTGCTGCCTCTGGAAGGCGTACTCGCCACCCTGACGCCCTCCGAAGGGGCGTCCGTGATCGGCGAACTCCTCACGATAGAACGCCAGCCGCCAGGATCCGATCTCGATCCGCGATCCGGTGCGCAGAATCCGGGCATCCTCCGAGCTGTGCGGCAGATTGGGCCGCCCGCCGCCGGTGGGGGCGTACGAATACAGGACGTACTCGTCGTCCTCGTTGTGGCGGACTTCGGCGTGCAGCGCCTCCACTCCCTCGAGCCGCAGGTCGGCGTCCTTGCCCGAGCCGATCGTCGTCCGTCCGGGAAGGAGATCGAACTCACGCGGCCTGGTGCTGTTCCAGTCGCCGTTCCCGACCGCGAAGATCAGCCGTGGTCGACCGGATCCGGGAAGGTAGTGGGTGGTCGTCACCCGCCGCGGCACCCGACGTGCCAACGTGGGAACGAGGGGGAAGAGAGTGGTCGGCGGGGCGGGGAGGCGGAACCGGCTGCCATCGTCCCGCTGCTTCACCTCCGAGAGCAGCGCCGACAGATGTCCGAGCCTGATGTGCGACGACCCGGCGATCGCACGGCCGACAGGCCCTGACCTGACGTCGCCGAGCTGGAGCAGAGTCCCCTTCGGCCCTTCCACACGCACGCTGAGGCCTCGTCGCGACAAGGCATCGGCGAGAGGTGCCAGCTGCGTGAGCTCGCGGCGACCCATGCCGGTGAGGCCCGCAGTGGACTCGAACGAGATGACGACCTCCCGACCCGCGGCACGCACCGTGAAGCGAGTCGGAGATGCGCCGTCCGAAGCGACGTGCTCGACCTTCAGGTCGATATCGAGACGGATCATGGTGGCAGGCCGTCAGGCCGGCCGGCTCTCGCCGGACTCGCTGTCGCTGGTCGTCACGCGCAGCGTGCCGTTGAACTTCCACGTCGCGCGAGGCGCATCCGGCCCGATATCCCGAGGGACTTCCACGGTCATGTCCTCGAACGTGTAGTTGACCGCCGCTCCGCGACCGGTCAGATAGGCCCACATCTCTCGGCCGAGATCCGTCCAGTCCGTGATCGATGCTCCACTCGGCCCCGAGGCCTCGGAGAACAGTTCGGACGTTTCCTTCTCATCACTCATGGGGTGCTCCTTCGCTGGTGCCCGGTGGTGTTGAAGCGATTATGCGCGCCCCCGATCACTCTGTCCATATGTTTTTGAATACAGTCCAGAAACTCTCTTCCGCTCTCCGAGGCAGCTCAGAGAAACTTCGCGGCCGGTGCATCCGAACGGTGGTGACCAGCGGAATAACCCTGTGTCACGACCCTCGCCGTGACTCCGATCGACAATGGAGTTGAACGATGACTGGAAAGATCCGCGCCTCCCTCGCAGGGGTGGCCGCACTCGCCCTCGTCCTGACCGCCGCGCCCGCACAGGCCGCAGAGACAGCACGCCCCTCGGGGAACATCGTCGATGTTCTCGCCACCGCCTCAGGAGGAGGCGCTCCAGACCGAAACGCCAACGACTACGACCTGCTCGTCCAGGCGGTGCTCGCCACCGGCCTCGACAGCACGCTCGCAGATCCGGCGGGAACGTTCACCGTCTTCGCTCCGAACGATCGAGCCTTCCTGCGGCTGGTGTCCGACCTGACGGGCACCGCACCCGCATCCGAGGTGGCGGCACTGACCACGCTCACGACCGCCTTCACCACCGACCAGATCGCCGACATCCTGCTGTACCACGTCGTCGCGGGCAAGAAGCTGGGCCCGATCAAGGTCATCACGTCGAAGTCGCTCACCATGGCCAACGGCGGGGTCGTCCGGCCGCGCGGCGTCTTCTTGCGTGACGAGAGCCCCACCCTGCGGGACCCGGCCCTGGTGCTGTGGCGCGTGAACATCACCGCGAACAACGGAGTGATCCACACGATCGATCGCGTCCTGGTTCCTGCGATGTGAGCACGCCGTGAAAAGGAAACGCCCCCGAGGACGGGGGCGTTTCTCCGGCTCGTGGATCTCGTGATCGAGAACAACGAACAGAGGGTGGGCTTTTCCCGTGTCCCCGAGTCCTACCCTTTACAGGGATCGGGGCCCGCGATTCCTACGCGTTTCCCACGCGTTCCTTTCGCGATTCCCACGGATACCCCCGACTGCCCTACTCCTGCTTGAGGTGCCAGCGGGCGAAACTCAGGATTCGGCCGCGGTGCCGTCGTCCTCAGGTTCTGGCTCTCCCCAGGGCTGCAGCGCGAGGGCCGCAGCGATGGCACGGTCTCGGGCGGCCGTCCACCTCGCCGCTTCTTGCGACCCGAACGATGTCGCGACATCGCGGAGCTTGTCACCGACCAGAATGCAGGCCGCGCTCACCATCGCGGCGGCCTCCACCAGCAGGTTTCGTGGCAGAACGAAGCCTTCGGTGGTGAGGAACATCTGCAGCGCACTCAGCTCACCGTGGGCAACACCCGACAGCTGGGAGTAACGGGTGCGAGATCCATTGTCTGGTGCCGCCGCTTCCAGGAGGTTGGTCGCCAGCTCCGTGTAGCTGGGCGAGCGCTCGATGACTGAGGCCATGTGTTGGCTCTGCTGCTCCAGGTTGTCGAAATGCAATTCTGTTCCCCGGGCACCGTGGAGGATCGCAGCTTGGATGACAGGGTCGTTGAATCGGTCGAAGTTCGCCGGCGACAGGACATGGCCGAACCCGGGCTGTTCGAACAGTGAGAACTTGGCGTCTTTTGTGTGACGTGCGCGATGCAGCACCGACGAGATGGTGAAGTACACCTCCGCGTGACTGGCGGTCGTCATGTCGCCGATCTCGGGCTCCCAGAACGCGAAGTTCGGATTGAGAGTCATCGGCAGCACCATGCCCGAAGTCCCGTAGTTGCTCGGTAGGAAACCGGACCGGTCACCGAGAGGCGCCTAATTGGCGTCCCAGAGTGTGTATCCAATGACGCCAGCGGGGATGAAATCCTGAGCAGCCGTCAGCTCGTTCTCCATGCCGACGATCCGGCCGGTGTCGCGGGAGATGAGAACCGTGTCTTGGTAGGTCGTTGCCGGGTCCGCGACGCGCAATCCGATGACATCGCGCCCCAGTCGGTCCGTTGACTCGCCCAGGACGGTGACACCACCGGCCTCGACCAGCCGGTCGATGAGGATGTTGTGCTGCTCATTCGTCAAGGTCCAATAGCTCAACAGCCGGCCGATGACGACGAGGACCTCGCCCGATGATGAGGACTCCGTCGCGCCGAGGCTGGTGAGTGCCTTGTCCATCGACTCGCGAGACCCGTCATTCAGGTTCATCACATCGGCGGGGATCTTCAGATCCTGTGGTGCCGTCACCAGCTGTGTGATGGTGTCACCCGGTTGATACGGGCTCTCCTCGATGCCTTCGGGTCGCACACCGGCTGGCCAGTGAGATTCCCCGGCGATGATGCTGCTGCGGGACCCGGTCTCGGGCGCCCACTCGAATGTGACCCTCTGGGGCACAGACTCGACGCGTTCTTTCGCCAGGTCGATACTCCACCCCCACACGAGCGAGGAGACTCGACGTTCCTGGACCACGCTCACCGTCGACCCGAGGCGCTCCTTCGCCTCCTGCACGACTGTCGCAAGCGGCTGAGCGTTGTCATACTGCAACGGCGGAGGTGTGAGCGCTGTGGCCCGCTGGGCCGGTGCGAGAACGTTGGTCGCGACGATCACAATGGCCACGATGGCCGCCACTGCGACGGCAAAGCGCCCCCACGCCCATCCTCGCCGTTGTCGCGCGGGGGCGTACGTGCCTCGGATGATGCTCTCGCGCACAGCGATGGCCTGAACACTGAGCTCGTCAGCGGACGCCGTGGCGGGGTTGACAGCACGGAGCAGGCGGTCGATCTCGTCGTCAGGAATGATCACGATCTCCGCTCCCTCGGTTCAAGCTGTGCCCGCAGTTTCGCTCGTGCGCGAGTGAGGGTCGTCCACACAGCCGCCTGACTGGAACGAAGGACATCGGCGATCTCTCCGGCGCTGAGCTCATCCCAGTAGGTGAGGACAACGACCTGTCGCTCTCGGGCGCTGAGCGACTTCATCGCCTGTTGCAGCGCCAACGCGTCCAGCGGATGGATGGTGTCAGCTGCGCTGCGCAGTCCGCGGGTGAGAGCTTCCATCGCCCGCGCGCGAGAGTGAGCCTTTCGGTCGACGTCACGTAGCTTGTTGTCGGCGGTGCGGATGAACCATCGCAAGCCCATCGGCTTCACCGCGTCCAACTTCCGCCATGCGATGACGAACACCTCAGCTGCGATCTCGTTGACCTCGTCGGAGTTGTCGAGGTAGCACTCGAGATGCCGGTGCACCTTCGGCCAGTACTCGTTGAACAGCGACCGGAAGACCACGGCCTTGTTCGGGGCCGGTGCACCTGCAGCAATATGTGTCGGGACGAATGGGAACTCTTCAGCGACAGCGAAGACGACACGGAGTCCGTCCCCGAACCCCCATCGCATCACTGCAGCCGCCTCACTCATCGCACGTACCTTTCAGGCTAACCCGACTAAAGAGTGCAGAGGAGGTTCGTCGTGCCGGTTCCCACATCGGTTGAACTGTTCGGACCAGCGGTCCCGAGGACGGTCGCGGCGGAGTTGCGCGCGCGAACCAAACCAGAACTGCGCCCATTCGCGATAGACCCGACCGACCGAAGCGCCGAGGTGTTCACGTTCGTGCAGATGGTGAACGTCAGTTTCGATCCACTCATCCCGCTCCCGCTGTACGCGCAGTACGTGCCCGTGGCGCAGTTTCCCACTGCGCGGGCTGAGGTCGACTCGGTGGTGAGTGTCATCCCCAGTTCGGGCCACACGACCGTGGTGTCACTGAGGGCGATACCGCCCGGCACAGCCTCCAGCGCATAATCGACATCGGGATGGACGTCGTCGGACGCGTGCGCGACGGCAGGGCTCAAAGTCGCGGCGACGAGCACTGCGACAGCGACGCTGAGGATTCGTTTCATGATGCCTCCGAGGCAGGCGGGCGTGGACCTCGTACACACACGGGTCAGGGCGTGGGTGCGCCCGTGAATTCAGTATCTGCCGAGGCGTGTTCGCAGCCGGTGGCTAGGAGGCGCCCTTGCAGCTGCCGCAGAATCCTTACAAACATTTTCGGAGGGTGTCACCCCGGACAACGGTCCAGAGAAGACCTGGGACGCTAAAACCCATCTCGACACGATGTTCTGTGAGAAAAGCCAGAATCGGATCCGCGGCGGCAACACGGTTGCCTCGTCCGGTGAGTCGTTCGTCCAAGGCGAGCGCTGTGCTGCCTGCAAGCGTCAGCTTCGACGCACCGGGGGCGCGGTCTTCAAGCCGGGAACCGAAACAGGCCTCCCGTGAGACGGTCCAGCTCCGCGTCGATC
Source organism: Microbacterium sp. 1.5R (assembly GCF_001889265.1). NCBI lineage: Bacteria > Bacillati > Actinomycetota > Actinomycetes > Micrococcales > Microbacteriaceae > Microbacterium > Microbacterium sp. 1.5R. Next base: position 828,640 of record NZ_CP018151.1, on the reverse strand, counting down.
CCCCTCACGATGTCTCGTGTCTCCTTGCTCTCGCCACGGAACGCGACCTCGAGGGCGCCGGTCAGTGCCGGGCTCCGAACCGCGCAGACGACGAAGCCGAACAGGAGCGCTCTCGTGGGAGTGAGGACACGCAGGTAGGGCAAAGCCGCCGGATTGATTTCCACCTCGACACCCTCCGCTTCATACACCTGCTACGTCGAGACTGAGCTCGCCTTGCGACGCTCTCGTCGTGCTTGTTGTCTGATCGGGTGAGCTGCCACTGCCCGACGGTCGCGCACAGTGCGACCCAGCCAGCCCAGGGACCTCTGGGCGGCCTGCCGACAGCTCACGCAAGAAGCAGAACTGGCACCGAAACGAGGAAAGCCCCCGGTATTCCCGGGGGCTTTCCTCGTTTGACCTGGCATTCTGAGATACGAGAACAAAATCCTCGAGATCCGGGAATACCCCATGGTGGCGAGTGAGGGATTCGAACCCCCGAATGCTGAGCAGTCTGATTTACAGTCAGATCCCTTTGGCCGCTTGGGTAACTCGCCAGAGCGCACCCGTCCGACTTCGACAGCCAACCGGGGGCACGATAGATAATCATACCTGCCGAGGGCAAGCGTGAGAAATCGAACGCTCAGCTGCCGAACACGCCGCGATCGGCGTCAGCGATCGACTCCGGAGTCCGGAGCAGGCCGCCCTCGGCCCGGCACGTCGCAGCGGCCACATCCATGGCTCGATCGAGCAGGTGCTGCCAGCCTTCCGCATCGGAGGGTGTCCCCTGAGCAAGGCCGGCCGCCACGGCCGCGAGAGTCGCATCTCCGGCTCCCACGGTGTCGACGACGCGACCGGGCAGCGTCGAGATGGGCGCCGTGACGATGCCGGCATCCGACTCGAGGGCTGCACCATCGGCGCCTGCGGTCGCGAGCACCGCGCTCACCCCGAGCGCGCGCAGCCGCGCCCTCAGCGCATCGAGATCGCCGTCATAGAGGAGAGCCGCATCATCGGCGCCGATCTTGACGATCGACGCTCCTGCGGCGGCGCGCTCGAAGCCCTGCACGAACTCGGCACCGTCGCTCAGCATCCCCGACCGTGGGTTCGGGTCGACAGCGAGGCGAGTGTCGCCGACGGCGTCGAGCAGGGCGTCGACCTCACCGGGCACGTCGAAGGGGAAGCAGCTGACGGCCACGAGATCCGAATCGGCGATCGCACGGACAGCCTCGTCGGAATAGCGGATGCTGCGCCGCTGCGCGGCCTCGTTGAACACGTAGACGGGCTCGCCGTCGGGACCACGCTGCACGATCGCCCGGGACGAGCCCAGCGGCGCCTCGCTGGCGATCAGCCGCACGTCGTGATCGTCGAGGTATTCGCGAATGTGCGCCCCCGCTTCGTCGTCCCCGACCATCGCGATCAGGGTGGTCGGCACGCCGAGCCTGCGAAGACCGACGGCGACGTTCAGTGCCGCGCCGCCGACCAGCTCACGCACCCCGCCGACGTCGTGGATCTCGTCGATCAGCGCGTCTCCGACGACGACTGCACCGGGCATACGGGAGGAATCATCACTCATTCCGCCGACACTACCGCGAGAGCGGCTTCTTCGGCGGTTCGGTCAGCCTCCCTGCGCGGGCTGGGCACAGCGCTACGGTGAGCGCATGAACGCTCGAATCGCCGCCGGCGCTGCGGCTCTCCTGCTCCTCGCCGTGCTCACCGGCTGCGATCCGACCGGTTCGGGCACCACTCCGTCGAACGATTCCGCTGAACCGTCGTCGAGTCCGGGACCGGACGAATCGGAGAGCCCGTCGCCCTCCCCCACACCGACAGAGACTCCGATCGCTCTGCCGACCGACTGCAGGGCGATCCTCTCGGACGACGTGCTCGCACAGCTCGAGGGAGTGCCACTCAATGACGCGGCGTTCGGACCGTCCGGGGTCGGAGACGACGGCGAGCTCACCTGCATCTGGGCGGATCCGAAGGCGGACACCACCCGGCTGGTCACCACCGTCTCCCTGATGAACCGAGGGCCGGCCCTCGACATGCTGAACGCTCTCGTGGCCGACGAGGGCTACACGTGCTTCACTCCCGACGGCGGCACGCGCTGCGAGAAGACCTGGCAGAACGAGCAGTACCCTGTCACCGACGGTCGCACCCTCTTCTGGCGGGACGACGTGCTGATCGACTCCCAGTACTCGAATCTCGCGCCCGAGGGATACACCTCGAGCATCGTGGCGCACCTCTTCGACTGATCCGTCCCCCTGTCCACGGCAGGCACCCCGGATCCGGGCACGAAGAAGGCCCCGGGCGAATCGCCCGGGGCCTTCTCACTCACTCACTCGATCAGTTGTACGTACCCGGCGTGATGTCGTCCGTCGAGAACGCGTCGAAGTCGACGTAACCGAAGTCGCCGTCGGCGTACGCACCGTCGGATGCGAAGATCCGGTTCGGGTAGCGCTCGCTCTTGGCTTCCTCCGTCGCCTCGACCGTGACGTCGCGGTACTTCGAGAGACCGGTTCCGGCGGGGATGAGCTTTCCGATGATGACGTTCTCCTTGAGACCGACCAGCGGGTCGCGCTTGCCCTCCATGGCGGCCTGCGTGAGAACGCGGGTCGTCTCCTGGAAGGAAGCGGCCGACAGCCACGACTCGGTCGCGAGCGACGCCTTCGTGATACCCATCAGCTCCGGACGGCCGGACGCGGGGCGCTTGCCCTCTGCCACAGCCTCGCGGTTGATCGCCTGGTAGCGCTTGAGGTCGACCATCTCACCCGGGAGCAGGGTCGTATCGGCGTGATCGACGACGGTGACCTTGCGGAGCATCTGACGGACGATGACCTCGATGTGCTTGTCGTGGATCGGCACACCCTGCGAGCGGTAGACGCCCTGGACGCCGCCGACGAGGTAACGCTGCACCTCGCGGGCACCCATGACGCGCATGACCTCCTTGGGGTCGAGCGTTCCGACCAGGAGAGGCTGACCGACCGTGACGTGCTGACCGTCCTCGACCAGAAGCGTCGCACGCTTCAGGACCGGGTAGATCACTTCCTCGTCACCGTTGTCGGGCGTCAGGATGACCTTCTTGGCCTTGTCCGTCTCGTCGATCGTGATGCGGCCATCGGCCTCGGCGATCGGCGATGCGGCCTTCGGGGTGCGAGCCTCGAAGAGCTCCTGCACGCGGGGCAGACCCTGCGTGATGTCATCTGCCGACGCCGAACCACCGGTGTGGAACGTACGCATCGTCAGCTGGGTACCGGGCTCACCGATCGACTGTGCCGCGATGATGCCGACGGCCTCGCCGATGTCGACGGTCTTACCCGTCGCGAGCGAACGGCCGTAGCACTGCGCGCAGACACCGACGGCGGAGTCGCAGGTGAGGACCGAGCGCACCTTGATGCTCTCGACACCGAGACCGACCAGCTTGTCGATGAGAACGTCACCCACGTCGTCGCCGGCAGAGGCGAGGACCTCGCCCTTGCTGTCGACCACGTCGGAGGCCAGCGTACGAGCGAACACCGAGTTCTCGACGTTCGCGTCGCGCACGAGCTCACCCTGCGAGTTCGGAGCGGCGATCGGGAGCTCGAGGCCCTTCGACGTGCCGCAGTCCTCTTCGCGGATGATGACGTCCTGCGAGACATCCACCAGACGACGGGTCAGGTAACCCGAGTCGGCGGTACGCAGAGCGGTGTCGGCGAGACCCTTACGGGTACCGTGCGTCGCGATGAAGTACTCCGCAACCGACAGACCCTCGCGGTACGAGGAGATGATCGGACGCGGGATGATCTCACCCTTGGGGTTGTTCACCAGACCACGCATACCGGCGATGTTCCGGATCTGCAGCCAGTTACCACGAGCACCCGACGACACCATGCGGTTGATGGTGTTGTCCTCGGGGAAGTTGGCCTTCATCGCAGCCTGGACCTCGTCGGTCGCCTCGGTCCAGATCTTGATGAGCTCCTGACGACGCTCGACGTCGGTCGTGAGGCCCTTCTCGTACTGGGACTGGACCTTCGCGGCCTGCTTCTCGTAGCCCGCGACGATCTCAGCCTTGTTCGGCGGCGTGAGGATGTCGCTCAGGGCGACGGTCACACCCGAGCGCGTGGCCCAGTAGAAACCTGCGTCCTTGATACGGTCCAGCGACGCAGCCGTCTCGACCTTGGGGTACTCCTCGGCCAGCTTGTTGACGATCTGCGACAGCTTGTTCTTGTCAGCCTGCTCGCGGACGAACGGGTATCCCTTGGGCAGCGTGTCGTTGAAGATCGCCTGACCGAGCGATGCGTCGACGAGACCGTGACGCTCGTAGCCCTCGGGAGCTTCGCCCTCGAGGAACGTGAGACCCGGGATGCGGATGCGGACCTTGGCCTGCAGGTCGAGGGTTCCCTCGTCCTTCGCCAGGATCGCCTCGCCCACCGAACCGAATGCACGGCCCTCACCGGCTGCGCCCGCCTTGACCGTGGTCAGGTGGTGCAGACCGATGATCATGTCCTGCGAAGGCAGGGTGACCGGGCGTCCGTCGGACGGCTTCAAGATGTTGTTCGACGCGAGCATCAGCACGCGGGCCTCGGCCTGAGCCTCGACCGACAGGGGCAGGTGGACAGCCATCTGGTCACCGTCGAAGTCGGCGTTGAACGCCGCGCAGACGAGCGGGTGCAGCTGGATGGCCTTGCCCTCGACGAGCTGAGGCTCGAAGGCCTGGATGCCGAGACGGTGCAGCGTGGGCGCACGGTTGAGCAGCACCGGACGCTCGCGGATGATCTCCTCGAGCACGTCCCAGACCTCGGGACGCGTGCGCTCGACGGCGCGCTTGGCCGCCTTGATGTTCTGCGAGTGACCGAGGTCGATCAGGCGCTTGATGACGAACGGCTTGAAGAGCTCCAGAGCCATCTGCTTGGGCAGACCGCACTGGTGCAGCTTCAGCTGCGGGCCGACGATGATGACCGAACGGCCCGAGTAGTCGACGCGCTTGCCGAGCAGGTTCTGGCGGAAACGACCCTGCTTACCCTTCAGCATGTCGCTGAGGGACTTCAGGGCACGGTTACCGGTACCGGTGACGGGACGACCACGGCGACCGTTGTCGAACAGTGCGTCGACGGCCTCCTGCAGCATCCGCTTCTCGTTGTTGACGATGATCTCGGGAGCACCGAGGTCGATCAGACGACGAAGACGGTTGTTGCGGTTGATCACACGACGGTAGAGGTCGTTGAGGTCGGAGGTCGCGAAGCGGCCACCGTCGAGCTGCACCATCGGGCGCAGCTCCGGCGGGATCACCGGAACGACGTCGAGGACCATGGCGGCCGGGCTCATGCCGGTCTCCAGGAACGAGTTGACGACCTTCAGACGCTTGATCGCGCGGATCTTGCGCTGGCCCTTGCCCTCGGAGATCTGCAGGTGCAGGCTCTCCGCCTCGGCTGCCAGGTCGAACGCCGCGAGGCGACGCTGGATCGACTCGGCGCCCATGTAGGCCTCGAAGTACTGACCGAAGCGGTCCTGGAGCTCGTGGAAGACGTCGTCCTCGGGACGCAGTGCGCCGACCTCGAGCGTGCGGAAGTCCTCCCACACGCGCTCGAGCTTGGCGATCGCCTCGTCGGCACCCTTGCGGATGAGCGACATCTCCTTCTCGGCGGCGTCCTTGACCTTCTTCTTCGCGTCGGCCTTGGCGCCCTCCGCCTCGAGGGAAGCGAGCTCCTCCTCCAGGCGAGCCAGGCGCTCGGCGATCTTCGCGTCGCGGCGGTCTCCGAGCGTCTTCAGCTCGAGACGGATGTTGTTCTCCTGCGTGCCCAGGTCGCGGTGACGAGCATCCTCGTCGACCGAGATGACCATGTAGGCGGCGAAGTAGATGACCTTCTCGAGGTCCTTCGGCGCCATGTCGAGCAGGTACCCGAGACGCGAGGGAACACCCTTGAAGTACCAGATGTGGGTGACGGGAGCGGCGAGCTCGATGTGACCCATGCGCTCACGACGGACCGAGGACTTGGTGACCTCGACGCCGCAGCGCTCGCAGACGATGCCCTTGAAGCGGACACGCTTGTACTTGCCGCAGGCGCACTCCCAGTCGCGGGACGGGCCGAAGATCTGCTCTCCGAAGAGACCGTCCTTCTCCGGCTTCAGGGTGCGGTAGTTGATGGTTTCAGGCTTCTTGACCTCGCCGTAGGACCAGGCGCGGATGTGGTCCGCGGTGGCCAGGCCGATGCGAAGCTCATCGAAAGTGTTTGACTCGAGCACAAATTCTCCTGTGTAGGAATTCTTCTGAAGAAATCGGGGAGGTGGGCCGCCGACCGGGCGTGACGCGCGGTCGGCGGCCTGGACCTTAGATCTCGTCGATCGAGGCGGCCTCGAAGCGGCTGGAGATGTTGATGCCGAGTTCCTCCGCAGCGCGGAAGGCCTCGTCGTCGGTGTCACGCAGGTTGACGAGCGTGCCGTCTGCCGAGAGGACCTCGACGTTCAGGCAGAGCGACTGCATCTCCTTCATGAGCACCTTGAAGGACTCGGGGATGCCGGGCTCCTGGATGTTCTCGCCCTTGACGATCGCCTCGTACACCTTGACGCGGCCGAGGATGTCGTCGGACTTGATCGTGAGGAGCTCCTGGAGCGCGTATGCGGCGCCGTAGGCCTCGAGGGCCCACACCTCCATCTCACCGAATCGCTGGCCACCGAACTGCGCCTTACCACCGAGCGGCTGCTGGGTGATCATCGAGTACGGACCCGTCGAACGTGCGTGGATCTTGTCGTCGACCAGGTGGTGCAGCTTCAGGATGTACATGTAGCCCACCGAGATCGGCGCCGGGAACGGCTCACCGGAGCGGCCGTCGAACAGCTGCGTCTTTCCGGTCGAGTCGATCAGGCGGATGCCGTCACGGGTCGGGGTGGTCGCGTCGAGGAGACCGGAGATCTCCTCCTCGCTCGCACCGTCGAACACCGGGGTCGCGACCTTGGTGCCGGGGGCAGCCTCGAACGCGTCCTTGGGGAGTCGCGCAGCCCACTCCGGGGTGCCTTCGACCTTCCAGCCCTGCTTCGCGATCCACCCGAGGTGGGTCTCGAGCACCTGGCCGAAGTTCATTCGACCGGGGATGCCCAGCGGGTTCAGGACGATGTCGACCGGGGTTCCGTCCGCGAGGAACGGCATGTCCTCGATCGGGAGGATCTTGGCGATGACACCCTTGTTGCCGTGACGACCGGCGAGCTTGTCACCCTCGGTGATCTTGCGCTTCTGGGCGATGTAGACCACGACGCGGCGGTTGACACCGGAGCCGAGCTCGTCGTCGCCGTCCTCGGCGTTGAACTCCTTGACGGCGATGATCGTGCCCTGCTCGCCGTGGGGCACCTTGAGAGAGGTGTCACGGACTTCGCGGCTCTTCTCGTTGAAGATCGCGCGGAGCAGACGCTCTTCCGCCGACAGCTCGGTCTCGCCCTTCGGCGTGACCTTGCCGACGAGGATGTCGCCGGGGCGGACCTCGGCACCGATGCGGATGATGCCGCGCTCGTCGAGATCCTTCAGGAGCTCGGGGCTGACGTTGGGGAGGTCACGGGTGATCTCCTCCTTGCCGAGCTTCGTGTCGCGCGCGTCGACCTCGTACTCCTCGATGTGGATCGAGGAGAGGGTGTCGTCCTTGACCAGGTCCTGGCTCAGGATGATCGCGTCCTCGAAGTTGTAGCCCTCCCACGTCATGAACGCGACGAGGAGGTTCTTTCCGAGTGCCAGTTCGCCGTTCTCGGTGGCGGGGCCATCGGCGATGACCTCTCCGACCTCGACGCGGTCGCCCTCGTTGACGACGACCTTCTGGTTGTACGACGTGCCCTGGTTCGAGCGGTCGAACTTGCGCAGGTGGTAGTCCTGCGTTCCACCCTCGTCGAGCATGACGGTGACGCGGTCTGCGGAGACCTCGGTGACGACACCCGGCTTCTCAGCCGTGAGCACGTCGCCGGCGTCGATGGCCGTGTAGCCCTCCATACCGGTTCCGACGAGCGGCGAGTCGCTGCGGAGCAGCGGCACAGCCTGACGCTGCATGTTGGCGCCCATGAGTGCGCGCTGTGCGTCGTCGTGCTCGAGGAAGGGCACGAGCGAGGTCGCGACCGACACCATCTGGCGCGGCGAGACGTCGATGTAGCCGATCTCCTCCGGAAGGAAGAGGTCCACCTCACCGCTACCGCCCTTGGGGCGCGCGAGGACGTGGCTCTCGCGGAAGCGACCGTTCTTGTCGAGCGGGGCGTTCGCCTGCGCGATGTTGAAGTCGACCTCTTCGGAAGCGGTCAGGTAATCGATGTGCTCGGTGACGACGCCACCCTCGACCTTGCGGTACGGGGTCTCGATGAAACCGAACGAGTTGATGCGCGCGAACGTCGCGAGAGCACCGATCAGACCGATGTTCGGGCCTTCAGGGGTCTCGATGGGGCACATGCGGCCGTAGTGCGACGGGTGGACGTCACGGACCTCGACGCCTGCGCGGTCACGGCTCAGACCACCGGGGCCGAGAGCCGAGAGGCGGCGCTTGTTGGTCAGACCCGCGAGCGGGTTGTTCTGGTCCATGAACTGCGACAGCTGCGAGGTTCCGAAGAACTCCTTGATCGCGGCGACGACGGGGCGCACGTTGATCAGGGTCTGCGGCGTGATCGCCTCGATGTCCTGCGTGGTCATGCGCTCGCGGACGACGCGCTCCATGCGGGACAGACCGGTGCGGACCTGGTTCTGGATCAGCTCGCCGACCGCGCGGATGCGACGGTTGCCGAAGTTGTCGATGTCATCGGTCGCGATGCGGATGTCGGCCTTCTTGCCCGAGCGGATGCCGGGGAAGGTCTCTTCGGTGCCTGCGTGCAGACGCACGAGGTACTTGATCGTCGCGACGATGTCCTGAACCGTGAGGACCGAGTCGGTCAGCGGAGCGTCGAGACCGAGCTTGTGGTTGATCTTGTAACGACCCACCTTCGCGAGGTCGTAGCGCTTCGGGTTGAAGTAGAAGTTGTCGAGGAGCGCGCGGGCGGCCTCGGCGGCGACCTGCTCGCCCGGACGCAGCTTGCGGTAGATGTCGCGGAGCGCATCTTCCTTCGTGACGATCGTGTCCTTCGCGAGCGTCTCCTCGATCGAGGTGTAGCCGGCGAACTCCGTGAGGATCTCCTCGCTGGTCATGCCCAGCGCCTTGAGGAACACGGTGACCGACTGCTTGCGCTTGCGGTCGACGCGCACGCCGACCTGGTCGCGCTTGTCGATCTCGAACTCGAGCCATGCACCACGGCTCGGGATGACGCGAGCCGACACGATGTCCTTGTCGGACGTCTTGTCGGGGGTCTTGTCGAAGTACACACCGGGCGAACGCACGAGCTGCGAGACGACGACGCGCTCGGAGCCGTTGATGATGAACGTTCCCTTGTCGGTCTGCAGCGGGAAGTCGCCCATGAAGACCGTCTGGGTCTTGATCTCACCCGTGAGGTGGTTCATGAACTCGGCCTCGACGTACAGCGGAGCGGCGTACGTCTTGCCGCGCTCCTTGCACTCCTCGATCGAGTACTTCTCCGGCTCGAGGTAAGGGTTGGTGAACGACAGCTGCATCGTCTCGCCGAGGTCCTCGATCGGAGAGATCTCCTCGAAGATCTCGCCGAGACCGCTGTTCTCGTTCACGTCGGTGCGGCCGGCCTTCTTGGCCTCTGCGACTCGAGCCTTCCAGGCGTCGTTGCCGACGAGCCATCCGAAGGATTCCGTCTGCAGAGCGAGAAGGTCAGGGACCGTCAGCGTGTCGGAGATCTTGGCGAACGAAAGACGGGAAGCTCCGCGTCCGTTCTTGGTGGTGGTGGATGTGGATGCGTTGCGAGCAGCAGCCAAGGGAATAACCTCCGTGAGCCCCGCAGGGCTTCTCGATTCCTTTGTCGTCAGGTGGAGTGTGCGCTCAAAGACTCAACGAAATGCCGACCACCATATGAGGGCACGGAGAAGCGAGCGCAACTACCAACTATACGCGCGATCTTGCGACATGGCAAGCGCAATCCTTGACCTTCTTCGGATGCTGCGGTAATGGCACCCGGAAGCGTCGTCCGTCGACCCGGTGCGCCCGCCCCGGAGCTCGCGCTCGGGGCGGGACGCATCGTCGTCGTCAGGAGGCGATGTTGAGTTCGTTCCCCGGGATCGACGCCAGCAGACGTCGCGTGTACGGGTCTCGAGGATTCGTGAAGATCTCCTCCGAGGATGCCGCCTCGACGAGCGAGCCGTCCTTCATCACGCACACGTAGTCGCTGATCAGGCGGACCACGGCGAGGTCGTGGGAGATGAAGAGATAGCTGAGTCCATACTCGGTCTGCAGGTCGCCCAGCAGGTTCAGGATCTGATCCTGCACGAGGACGTCGAGCGCTGACACGGGTTCGTCGCACACGATCAGCTCGGGCGAGAGCGCGAGCGCACGGGCGATCGCGACACGCTGACGCTGACCGCCGGACAGCTCGGACGGATACCGGCGCAGCATCGACTGCGGCAGCGCCACGTCGTCGAGCAGCTGCCGGACGCGCTTGCGCCGATCGGCGCCGCTCCCCCGCTTGTAGAAGTCCAGCGGCTCGGAGATGAGGCGCTCGATGGTGAACATCGGATTCAGGCTCGAGTACGGATCCTGGAAGATCGGCTGCACCTTCTGCCGGAAGTCCCGGGTCTCCGCACGGGTCAGCGAGGAGACGTCCTTTCCCTCGTAGCGGATGAGACCGCTCGTCGGCTCGATGATCTTCAGCAGCATCCGCGCGGTCGTCGTCTTGCCCGAACCGGACTCGCCCACGATCGCCACCGTCTCGCCGCGCGGGATGGCGAGCGACACGTCGTCCACGGCGACGAAGTCCTCTTTCTGCCCACGGACCGGATAGACCTTGGTGAGGTTCTCGATCTCGACGATGTTGTCCGCTGTCGGCAGGGCGAGCGCGCTCGAGGCGTCCTCGGCTGCGTTCGGATCGGACGGACGCTCCTCGGCGTGGAACGCCTCCGGGCGCAGACGCGCGGCAGCCACCGACGGCGCCGCCTGCACGAGCGACTGCGTGTAGGGGTGCTGCGGATTCTCGAGGATCTGCTTCGCCGGCCCCTGCTCGACCACCTTGCCGCGGTGCATCACGATGACGCGCTCGGCACGCTCGGCCGCGAGTCCCAGATCGTGCGTGATGAGCAGCACGGCGGTGCCGAGCTCGCGCGTCATGTCGCCGATCTGGTCGAGGATCGTCTGCTGCACCGTCACGTCGAGCGCGCTCGTCGGCTCGTCCGCGATCAGCAGGCGCGGTTTGCACGCCAGGCCGATCGCGATCAGCGCGCGCTGGCGCATGCCGCCGGAGAACTCGTGCGGGTACTGCTTCGCGCGCTTCTCGGGATCCGGCAGTCCGGCGGCTGTCAGCGCCTCGACGACCTTCTGCTGCACGTTCTGCCTGGTGGCGAGTCCGTGGGCGAGCAGGGTCTCGGCGACCTGGGTGCCGATCTTCGCGACCGGATTCAGGTTCGACATGGGGTCCTGCGGCACGAGGCCGATGTCGCGCCCGCGGATGGTGCGCAGCTCGCTCTCGGGAGCGCGGGTGATGTCCTTGCCGTCGAGGCGGATGCTGCCGCCGGCCACGCGCCCGCCACCGGCGAGCAGCCCGATGATGGCCATGGCAGTGGTCGACTTGCCCGACCCGGACTCCCCCACGATCGCGACGGTCTGGCCCGGCGCGATCTCGAGGTCGACTCCCTCGACGGCGTGCACGACGCCGTCCATGGTGGCGAAGTCGACCGCCAGCCCTTCAACGGACAGCAGCGGAGCGTCCGTGGTCCGTGTCTCTTTCGCAGCGTTCATCGTGCTCTCGTCCTCGGGTCCATGGCCTCGCGCAGGGCTTCACCGAACAGGGTGAAGCCGAGCGCGGTGACCGCGATGCAGATGCCGGGCAGGAATGCCAGCCATGGCGCGATGGCCAGCTCGGCCTGCGCATAGGTGAGCATGCGGCCCCACTCGGCCGTCTCGGGGCGACCGCCGCCGAGACCGAGGAACGACAGCGCCGCCGCATCGATCACCGCCGTCGCGAGCGTGAGCGTGCCCTGCACGATGACAGGTCCGATGGCGTTCGGCAGCACGTGCGACATGGTGATCTGCCCGCGACCGAGCCCCAGCGTCTGGGCGGAGAGCACGTAGTCGCTCGATCGCTGCTGCAGCATCGACGCCCGCAGGAGGCGGGCGAAGATCGGAACCTGGGATGCTCCGATGGCGATCATCACCGCGAAGGGCGTCTGACCCAGGATCGCGGCGATGGATACCGCCAGCAGCAGGTTCGGCACCGACAGGATGATGTCGACGATGCGCATGATGAGGGTGTCGACCCATCCGCCGAACGTGCCGGCGAGGAGTCCGAGGATCATTCCGCCGACCAGACCGAGCGCGGTCGAGATCACACCGATCAGCAGCGACGCCTGCGCGCCCCAGATGAGCTTGGAGAGCACATCGCCGCCGAAGCGGTCGAGCCCGAGGGGGAACTCCGGCAGCTCCCCCGGACCGGGGATGTGCGTCGGCGTGATGTACTTCGCGCCGGGCAACGCCGTCTCGGGGTACGGGGCGAGCAATGGCGCGAGCACCGAGACGAGGACGAACACCAGCACGATGCCGGCGCCGATCCAGGCCGTCGGGTTGCGGCGGAGGCGGCGGAACACGTCGCGCCAGAACCCCCCGGGCCCCTCTTTGAGGCCGGCCTGATTCACGGCGACCGTGTCGACGACCGAGCCGCTCGCCGCGGACGGTCCCTGCGCGGGTGGGAGCGAGATGGTCATGACGCCACCCCCTTTCGGAGAACGAGACGGATCATCACTGCACCCGCACTCTCGGATCGATGAAGCTGTACGACACATCGACGGCCAGGTTGATCAGCGCGTAGGCGATCGCGATGAAGATGATGAACCCCTGCAGCACGGGGAAGTCCCGTGTGAAGATCGCCCTCGCGAGGAAGGACCCGATGCCGGGGAACGCGAAGACGGTCTCGGTGAGCACTGCCCCCGAGATCAGGAGCCCGGTCTGCAGACCGATCGTCGTGATCACCGGCAGCATCGCGTTGCGGAGGATGAAGCGACTGCGCAGCGTCGACGAGCCGACGCCCTTCGCCCGCCCCGTCCGCACGTAGTCCGCGTTCTGCACTTCGAGCACGCTCGCCCTGGTGATGCGGACGATGATCGCGAGCGGGATGGTGCCGAGCGCGAGTGCCGGGAGCACCAGGTGCATGAGGGCATCCCAGGAGGCGTCGAACTCGCCGGTGATGATGCCGTCCCACACATAGAACCCCGTCGGATGGGTGGCGTCTATTCGTGGATTCTGCCTGCCGTCCGACGGCAGCCAGCCGAGCTGCACGGCGAACACGTACTTGAGGATGAAGGCGAGGAAGAACACCGGGATGGTGATGCCGATGAGACTCAGCACGACCGACGCGTGGTCGGTGAACTTGCCGTGGCGGCGAGCGGCCCAGTATCCGAGCGGGATGCCCACGCCGACCGCGAAGATGAGCGCGACGACGCTCAGCTCGATCGTGGCCGGGAATCGGCGGAAGAACTCCTCCGTGACCGGCCGGTTGGTCTGGATCGATGTGCCGAAGTCGCCCTGCAGCAGGCGGCCGACCCAGATGAAGTACTGCTCGATGATGGGCTTGTTGAAGCCGTAGAGCTCGTTGACCCTCGCGATGGCCTCGGGTGTCGCCTTCTCGCCGAGAAGCGCGACGGCCGGGCCGCCGGGGAGGGCCCTGACCCAGGCGAACAGCAGGATGCTGAGGCCGATCAGGGTGGGGATGAGGAAAAGCAGTCGTCTGCCGATGGTGCGCAGCAAGAGGTCTCCGTTGATCAGAAGGTACGCCGGGCCCGGGTCCCCGCGGCGAGCGCGGGGACCCGGGTGGGCAACTCAGTCGGTCAGACCTACTCGGTGAGGACGATGTCCGTGAAGACCTCGTCGTTCACCGGGCTGGCGGGGTAGCTCTCGACACGCGGGTCGAACGCCAGTGTGGGCGCCGGGTGCGCGAGCGGGACACCGGGGATGAACTGCGCGACCATCTCGTTGATCTCCTCGTAGAGGGCCGTCTGGTCCTCGAGGTTGGAGACGCCGCGAGCCTCGTTGAGCTTCTGGAACAGCTCCGGGTTGTCGAAGCCCCACTCGGAGCTCTGCTGCCCGAAGAAGACGCCGACGAAGTTGTCCGTGTCGTTGTAGTCACCGGTCCAGCCGAGCAGGTGGATGCCGTGGTCCGACGTGCCGGTGGTGCGGTCGAGGTACTCGACCCACTCCTCCGAGACCGGGGTGGTCTCGACGCCGACCTCGGCGAGCTGCGACGAGAGGACCGTGAAGATCTGCTCGGGGTCCGGCATGTAGGGACGCGAGACGTTGACCGGGTAGTTGAAGGTCAGCTTCAGCGGGTTGGCCTCGTCGTAGCCGGCCTCTGCCAGCAGCTCCTTGGCCTTCTCGGGGTCGTAGTCGTAGGTCGTGACATCGGGGTTGTAGCCGTTGACGGTGTCGGGCACGAACTCGATCGCCTTCTCGGTGCCCTCGGGCAGGACCTGGCTGATCAATGCATCCTTGTCGACCGCGTACGAGAGCGCCTCGCGGACCTTCGGGTCCTGCAGCTCAGGGAGCGCCTGGTTGAACGCGAGGTACAGGATCGTGAACGGAGGACGGGAGACCATGGTGAAGCCGTCGTCCTCGAGTGCCTGCGTGTCGGCCGGACCGACGAGGTCGTAGCCGTCGATGGAGCCGGACTCGAGAGCCTGACGACGCGCGGTCGGGTCGTCGATCGTGCGGAAGATGATCTCGTCGATCTGACCCGCCTCGCCCCAGTAGTCGTCGTACGCCTTGAGTGAGACCTGCTCGCCCGGCGCCCACTCGTCGAACTGGTACGGGCCGGTACCGACCGGGTGCCCCATCGCGTACTCCGAGAGGACGGGTGCCTCGGCCGAGCCGCTGACCTCGTCAGCACCGAACTCCTGCAGGGCCGAAGGGCTCTGCATGGAGAAGGACGGCAGCGACAGCGACGCCACGAACCCTGCGAACGGCTTGTTCAGGTCGATCGTCACGGAGTAGTCGCCGTCGGGGGTGCAGGACTTGTAGACGGCGTCAGCCGGGTTCTCCGCGTAGCCCTTGAAGAGCTTGTTGTAGTAGTAGCCGAACGCCTCGGAGGCCGCGAGGCCGGTCCAGTTGAACCAGCGGTCGAAGTTCGCGCATACGGCTTCGGCGTTGAACGGCGTGCCGTCGTGGAAGGTCACGTCCTCCTTCAGCGTGAAGGTGTGGCTCATGCCGTCTTCGGACGATTCCCATGACTCGGCCAGCAGCGGTGCCGGGTCGGCCGTGCCGGGCTCGGTGCCGACGAGGCCCTCGAAGATCTGACGCGAGACGCGGAAGCTCTCGCCGTCCTGGGCGAAGGCCGGGTCGAGGCTCGCGGGGTCGGAGGACGCCGCGAACACGAAGGTTCCGTCGACATCGCCGGACGCCTCTCCGCCGTCGTCGCCGCGCTCGCTGGCGACGCATCCTGAGAGGACCATCGCGGCGACTGCCGCTCCGGTGACGGCGATGAGACCTCGCCGACGCATGACTGAGTGGTGCATTGTGTGACCTTCCTGTCGAGCGCTGCTGTGCGCGTTCCGAAGACATCGTCGACTTCGGAAACGGTGATTCCTTGAAACTACCCAGTGCGCAGACCGATGCCAAACACCTGCAGGTTTCATTCCTGTTACGGATGTCCGGGGGTGTGGCCGATCCGGTAATCTCCAGAGCGTGCCCGACACGTCTCCCCTCGCCGTCTGCGTCGGCGAGGGCCTCGTCTCCTTCGTCCCGGCCATCGCCGCGCCCCTCGAGGACGTGCGGACGTTCCACCGCTCGCTCGCCGGAGCGGAGTGGAACACGGCGATCGCACTGGCCTCGGCCGGCATCCGCACCGCCGTCGTCTCCCGTGTGGGCGACGACGGGTTCGGGCGCTTCCTCACCGCCGAGCTGCGCCGGCACGAGGTCGACGACTCCGCCGTGGAGATCGACGCCGAGGCGCCCACCGGCCTCTACGTCAAGGAGCTGTCACCGCGTCCGGACGGCTCCGTCGACGGGACCATGCACTACTACCGCTCGGGCTCCGCGGCCGCGGCCCTGTCGCCGGCGACGCTCGACTCCGACGCGGCATCCGCGCTGCTGTCACAGGCCGCCCTCGTGCACACCTCGGGGATCACGCCTGCTCTCTCGGACACCGCCCACGCAGCGCAGAACGCCCTCTTCGATGCGCCGCGCGACGGGCGGCTGCTCAGCTTCGACGTGAACTGGCGACCTGCGCTGTGGCGCGGGCGACAGGAGGAGGGGCGCGCGGTGATCGCGGACTACGTCCGCCGCGCCGACATCGCGTTCTGCACACGCCCCGACGCCGAGGCGGTCTTCGGCACCGGCGAGCCCGATCGACTGCGCGAGCTGTTCCCCGAACCGAGGTACCTGCTGGCCACGAGTCCAGACGGCGCTGTGGCCTTCGACGGCGCCGAGCGCACCGACAGCAGGTCGCTCGATGTCCCCGTCGTGGAGTCCATCGGCGCCGGAGACGCGTTCGCCGCCGGATTCCTGGCCGGCGTCCTGTCGGGACTCTCGCTCACCGGCAGCCTCGCTCGCGCGCACCGGATCGCGACCAGGGCACTGGTCAGCACCCGAGACCACATCGACTGATCAGCGGCGCTGTTCCTGCCGGTCGACACGGGCACCGGTGACGGTCGACGGGTATCTCATCGCCTGCCTCTAGCGACGTCGACGCGGCGCCGCAGCGTCGTGCGTCAGCTGCAGCGGGATGACCACGGGTTCGCCCCGGTGCTGGACGACCCGGACGAAGAGGATGTCGACCAGCGCCAGCTGCGCGATGCGGCTCGACATCGCGGCCATGCGGAACGGCGACTCCTGCGCGTAGGTGATCAGCGAGACGTCTGCGGCGAGCGCGAGCGTCGAGTCGGGCGCGCTGGTGATGGCCACCGACAAGGCGCCCGCATCTCTGGCGATCTCGACAGCCCGGACGACCTCCTGCGTCTCGCCCCCGTGGGAGAACGCGATGACGACGTCCTCCGGGGTCCGCAGCGACGCCGTCGTGAGGGCGAGGTGCGGATCGGCGGAGTGCGCGACCGAGCACCCGATGCGCGCGAGCTTCTGCTGAAGGTCCTGAGCGGTCAACGACGATGCGGCCTGCCCGAACAGATCGACGTGTCGCGCCGCCACGACGGCCCTGGCGACGCGGTCGAGCGCGTCGGCGTCCAGTCCGAGCGCCGTCTTCTCGATCGCGTCGATCTCCTGTGCCGCGAGCTTCGCGGCGATGGCGGACGGCTCGTCATCGGGATCGATCGCCGTGGTGTCGAGGCCGAAGCGCGCCTGCTGCGCCTGGGCGAGCGTGATCGTGCGGGCGACCGCGACCCGCAGCTCCCGGTATCCGCTGAAGCCGAGCGACTGCGCGAAGCGAGCCACGGTCGACAGCGATGTGTGACAGAGCTGGGCGAGGTCGTTGATGGCGAGGTCGACGACGAGCGTGGGGTCTCCGAGGATCGTCTCCGCGACCCGTGCTTCTGCAGCACTCAGTCGGGGAACGGATCGGCGCACCAGCGCGAGAACATCGGCGTCCACGGTGTCATCCTGCCTCAGTCGGCGGCACCTGCGCTGTCGGGCGACGGATCGGCGCGGCGCGACGAGCCCCCGATCAGTCGATCTCTGGCGGCCTGGGCTCCGATCCGGCTCGCGGATCCGACCTCCACGAGCGCGAGGGGCAGAGGCCGCCGTGCCGCGAGTCCGACGTTGACCACGACCGCGTCGGGATCACGCAGAGCGGCGCGCTCGACGAGCGCACGCTGCCCGTCGTCGGTGTCTGGACGATCCACGAGGACGACCGTCAGTCCGTCTGCCGCGACAGCCGCGTCGAGAGCCCCATCCTGCTCGTCGATCGTCGTCCGTGCGACGTCGACGCGCACGCGATGACCGTCTGCCGCCAGAGTCTCAGCCACGTACGCCGACGCGCTGTCGACCGCGAGCGTCGAACGTCGGCGAGCGTCGACGACGGCGAGCGCCTCGGCATCGCGCGTCACTCCTGTGATCGCGCGTCGGACGATGTCCGATCCGTCGTAGTCGACGGGAGTCGCAGTCTCGGCACGGACGCTCAGCGTCTGAGCCAGGCGGGAGACCCTCCCGGCCGCTTCGGCGAGTCGCTCGCGAGAGAGTGAGCCGTCGTCCACCGCCGCGAGGATCCCGTCGCGCGCGGCGAGGAAGTCTCGACGGTCCTGGTCGGGGAGCGTGGCCTCACCGCGGTTCGTCGGGTTGCCGATGCACAGCAGATCCGCTCCGGCCGCGAGGGCACGCGCGGCGCCTTCGCCGATGCCGACGGTCTCGCGGATGGCCGCCATGTCGAGGGCATCCGTGATGATCACGCCGTCGAAGCCCCAGCCACGGAGCAGCCCGAGCACTCGGGGGTTCAGCGTCGCCGGCTCGGCGCCCCAGGCGGGAACGACGATGTGCGCGGTCATGACGGCGTCGACACCTGCGGCCACCGCCGCGCGGAACGGCTCGAGGTGCACGCGCTCGAGCTCCTCGATCCCCAGCGAGATCTCGGGCAGTGCGTGGTGCGAGTCGGTGTGCGTGTCACCGTGCCCCGGGAAGTGCTTGACGCACGCCGCGACCGCCGTGCTCTGCAGTCCCTCCACCGCCGCCTGCACGTGTCGGGCGACGAGCTTCTGGTCGCTGCCGAAGGAACGGACGCCGATCACAGGATTCCGCGGATCGGTGTTCACATCCGCGACGGGACCGAGCACGACGTTGCCGCCGATCGCGGCCACTCGTCGAGCCAGCTCGGCACCCGATGCCCGTGTCGCCTCGACGTCGTCGACGATGCCCAGCTGAGCCGCCCCCGGAAGCGTGGAGCCGGCTGCGGACTCGAGGCGTGTGACGTTGCCGCCCTCCTCGTCGATCCCGATCAGCGCGTCCGGATTGGCCCGGAGGATCTCGTCGCTCAGAGCCGGAAGTCCCTCGCCGACGTTCTGACTGAAGTACATGACACCCGCGAGGCCGTCGCGCAGCTCGTCGAGAAGCCATTCGGGGGCCTCCGTGCCGAGGAACCCCGGCCAGAGCACCCCGTTGGCGAGGCGGACGAGGTCGTCGGTCATCCCTTCACCGCTCCCGCGACCATGCCGGCCGAGAGACGACGCTGCACGATCACGAAGAACACCATCACCGGGATCGTGATGATCGTCGACGCGGCCATGATGCTGCCCCAGTCGTTGGAGTGCAGGCCGAAGAACGACTTCAGTCCGATCGAGACCGTGTACTGGTCGGTCGCGCTGCCGAGGATCGTCATGGCGAAGATGAATTCGTTCCAGGCCGTGATGAAGCTGAAGATGCTGGTCGCGACGAGACCGGGCATCACCAGCGGCAGCAGGATCGAGCGGAACATCCGCCACCAGCTGGCGCCGTCGATGTACGCGGCCTCCTCGAGCTCGACGGGCACGGCGGCGACGAATCCGCGCAGCATCCAGATCCCGAACGCCAGCGAGAGCGCGACGTACACGACCATCAGGCCGAGGATGCTGTTGAGCAGCCCGAGGCTCTTGACCTGCAGGAAGAGCGGGATGACGAGGGCCTCGAGCGGAACCATCTGCACGACGAGGATCATCATCAGGATGGTCGTGCGGAACTTGAAGCGGAACCGGGCGACTGCGACAGCCGCGAGCAGACACACGAGGGCGCTGACCAGGACGGTGACGAGAGCCACGATCGCGGAGTTGCGGAGGTAGGTGCCGAAACCGCCGTCGGTGAGGACGAAGGCGAAGTTGTCGAACGTGAACTCCTGAGGCAGCAGCGACTGCCCTCCGCTGGACGCCTTGGCGTCGAGCGCACTGGAGACCATCCAGTAGACGGGGAACAGCGTGAAGATCAGGACGGCGGCGATCGCGATGCCGGTGCCGACGCGCGACATGACAGACGGGCGGGGGTTCACAGCTCGTCCTCCTTCATGAGGGAGCGGATGTACACGATCGTGATGCCGATCAGCACGAGGGTGAGCAGCACGGCGAGCGCGGCACCGAAGCCGTAGCGGTTCTGGCCGAAGGATTCGACGTACGACCAGACGCCGAGGTTCAGCACCGACCGGTTGCCGCCGCCTCCACCGGGCATCAGGTAGACCTGCGCGAAGACCTTGAAGTCCCAGATCGTCGACAGGATGATCACGACCGAGAAGACGGGCTTGAGAGTGGGGAAGATGATCTTCCAGAACCGCATCCACGCGTTCGCGCCGTCGAGCGCGGCCGCCTCGAGCATCTCCTTCGAGACGCCGAGCAGGCCCGCGAGCACCGTGATGGCGACGAACGGGAAGCCGTGGTGCACGACGTTCAGCAGCACGATCGCGTAGAACGACCACTGATTGGTGAACCAGTTCACCGGGTCGTCCATCAGGCCGAGATCCTGCAGGACGGTGTTGAAGATGCCGCGGTCGGCATCGAAGATGAACGTCCAGACGTAGGTTCCGGTGACGGCGGGCATCGCCCACGCCACCATGATGCAGCTCGAGACGATGGTGCGCCACACCGTGCCCAGCTTCGCGAGCAGCAGCGCCACGAGCGTGCCGACCGCGACCGTGACGAACACGGCGACGGCGGCGAAGCCGACGGTGTTCGGCAGGACGACGGTCCACAGTGTCGGGTTGGTGAGCGCCTCGACGTAATTGTCGACGCCGATCCAGTTGTTCTCGCCGGTGTTGATCTCGCGAAGACCGTAGTCCTGCAGCGAGAAGATGACGACCTGGATGAGCGGCCAGAGCATGAGCACCGCGAGGATGACCAGCCCGGGGGCGAGAAGAAGCCAGGGGCGGGCCGTGATCAGCGAGAAACCCCGCTTGGGCGGCCGGCCGCCGGCCACGGAGGCGGAGGTGGACTCCGCCTTCGTGACCGGCAGTGGCGCTTGCACCATCGACATGAAGGGATACAGCCTTACTGGTTGAGCAGATCGGTCATCTCAGCGGCGGCGTCCTTCGTCGCCGTGGCGACGTCCTTCTGCCCGCTGAGGATCGCCTGGATCATCGAGTTGGTGGTCTTCTTCGCCTGAACGGCACCGAAGTTCGGGGTGACCGGCACGGATGCGCCGCCCTCGACCATCTGCTGCGCGAACGGAGCGACGAGCGGGTCGGTCGAGGCCAGGGCCTCCTCCATCGCGGACTGCACTCCCGGGAAATATCCGGTCTCGTCAGCCCACTTCTCGGCGAACTCGCCCGTGGTCATCAGCTTGACGAACTCCCATGCGAGGTCGGCGTTCTCGGTCGTGTTGAAGACCGACAGGTGCGAGCCGCCGAGCACGGACGGAGCGATGCCGCCGTCCTCGCCGGGGATCACGGC
The DNA here is from genome assembly GCF_001889265.1 of Microbacterium sp. 1.5R. Lineage (NCBI taxonomy): Bacteria > Bacillati > Actinomycetota > Actinomycetes > Micrococcales > Microbacteriaceae > Microbacterium > Microbacterium sp. 1.5R. The sequence continues at coordinate 807,357 of NZ_CP018151.1, read as the reverse complement.
GGCGCCGATCTTGCCCTCGAGCTCGGGGTTGGCCTCGATCAGAGCCTTCGGGGTCCAGGAGCCCGAGAGCATCATGGCGACGTTGCCCTGCGTGAACGAGTCACGGAGGTCCGTCTCCTTCCAGGTCGTGGCCCCGGCGGAGGAGAAGCCGTGCTCGGTCGCGAGTCCGGTGTAGAACTCGATGCCGGCCTGCGACTCCTTGCTGTCGAGTTCGCTCGTCCAGGTCTTGCCGTCGAGGGTCGCGACCTCGCCGCCGGCGCCCCAGACCCAGGGGTACACCTGGAACTCCGCGTCACCCGCGACGGGGAACGGCAGCATGTCGGGCTTGGCGGCCTTGATGGCCTCGCCAGCGGTGACGATGTCGTCCCACGTCTTCGGGGCCTCGAGACCGAGCTCCTCGAACACGTCGGTGCGGTAGACGATGGAGCGGACTCCGGCGTACCAGGGCATGCCGTAGAGCTCGTCTTCGTAGGTGCCGGCGACCGCGAGGCCCTCGACGAGGTCGTCACGCAGGCCGTCTTCGGCGTCGACGTACTCGTCGAGCGGCTCGAGGGCACCGGCGTCAGCGAACTCCGCGGTCCAGGTGGTTCCGGTCTCGGCGATGTCGGGCGTGGTGCCGCCGGCGATCGACGTGACGAAGCGATCGTGAGCGTCCGCCCACTGGATCTCCTCGATCTTGACCGTGGCGCCGGTCTCGTCTTCGAAGGCGCTCGAGACCTCGTCGTAGAACGCGCTCGCGTCCGGGTTCGTGCCCTTCATGATCCAGACGGTGAGCTCCTGGCCCTCTCCGTCGACGGCTCCGCCGGTGTCGGCTCCGCCGCCGGCACAGGCCGCCAGGCCCAGGGTGGCCACGGCGCCCAGCGCCACGACCGGAAGAATGCGCTTGTGCATCAGGGATCTCCTCTTTGAACGTCCTGGCGGCATCGGGTGCCTACCACGTAGGAAAAAGTATTCATCACTAACTAATTCCCTGCAAGTTATTCTCGGAAACGTCATGCGGCCGTAACATCGAGCCTCCGCGGCAGACTCGCGGCGAGTCAGCAGCCCTCAATCCTCCCATCGCGTGAGCCGACCACACGATGTCGAGGCGGAGTGAGCGCGTAGTCTCGGAGCATGGGCAGGACGCGAGCGAAGGACACCGAGCACCCGCAGGTCCGTCTCGACCACGGAGGCATCGCCCGCATCGTGCCGTCGGAGTTCACCAGCGGATTCGAGCTCATCGTCGACGACACCCCGCAGTCGCACGTCGACCTGGATGACCCCACGCACCTGCACTTCGAGTACATCGTGCGGATGGGCGCCGTGATCGACCAGCTCGCCGCCGGTCCCCTGACGGCGGTGCACCTCGGCGCGGGCGCACTGACGATCCCCCGCTACATCGAAGCGACCCGCCCCGGTTCTCGGCAGCAGGTGATCGAGCTCGAGGCACCGCTGGCCACCCTCGTGCGCGAGCACCTCCCCCTGCCGCGAGGCGCGGCCATCCGGCTCCGCATCGGAGATGCCCGCGAGGGCGTCCGCCGCCTCCCCCCGGCGATCGTCGGCACCTGCGATCTGGTGGTGTCCGACGTCTACTCCGGAGCCCAGACGCCGGCCCACCTCACCAGCATCGAGTTCTACCGCGAACTCGCCGAACTGCTCGCGCCCGCCGGCGTGCTGCTCGTGAACGTCGCCGACGGGCCGGGCCTCGCGTTCGCCCGGCGACAGGTCGCGACGATCGCGGAGGTTCTGCCCGAGATCGGCGTCCTCGCCGACACCCAGGTGCTGAAGGGGCGCAGGTTCGGCAACCTCGTGATCGCCGCATCGGCGGCTCCCCTGCCCACCGAATGGCTGCCCAGGATGCTCGCCGCGGGGCCACATCCCGCCAAGATCGCGCAGGGTGCCGAGGTGACCGCCTTCGTGCAGGGTGCGCGCGTGGTGACCGATGCGGATGCCGTCGCCTCCCCTCGTCCGGACGCCTCGCTGTTCCTCCGCTGAGGCCTCGATCGAGATCGGATGCGGGGCCGTGGGGCGTGCCGCCCCGACGACTGCGCCGACGCGAGGCACACTTGACGGGGGACGCTGCGGAAGGAGAGCAATGAGTTTCATCCAGGGATACGACCCGGAGAGCCTTCGCGAGCTGGTCGACCTCGGTGAATGCGCCGCACGGCTGGAGGAGATCGAGAGCCAGCGGAGCCTTCCGGCACTGCTGGAGCGGGTCTGGCTGCTGAAGGTCCTCGACCGTCTGGACGAAGCGCTCCCCCTCGCCGATGAGGCCGTGCGCCAGTCGCGCATGGCGGGCACACGCAAGGACGTCCTGCGCTCGAGGGTGCTGCACGCCACGATCCTGCAGCACCGCGGCGCCCACGCCGCCGCCGAGCAGGAGCTCGCGACGTGCGCCGCCGAAGCCGAGGGACAGCGCTGGCTGTCGATCGCCGCGTTCGCGCACCACCATCACGGCAGGAACGCCTACGAGGCCGGCGACTACGAGACCGCTCGCGAGAGCTTCAAGCAGTCCCTCTTCCTGCGCCGCGAGGCCGGGGCCGAGGACCGAGAGCTCGAGACGGTGCTGCTCGCCATCGAAGCCGCCGAGCGGCGCCGCACGACGCAGCTCGTCGCGGGCTGACGGCAGCACACGCCCGCCGGTGCCCCGCTGAGGGGCGATGTCGGCGGTATGGCTTAGCCTGATCGCATGGCGGAACTTGACCGGGTGCGCGTCTGGGGCGAGGCACTGATCACGCTGCACCTCGACGACAGCTGGTCATTCGGCTTCGACCACGCGAAGCGTCGGGCGGGGCAGTGCGACTACACGAAGAAGCGCATCACCGTGTCGCGGTATCTGGCTGCGCGGTTCGAGGACGACGAGATCCATCAGGTGCTGCTGCACGAGGTGGCGCATGCCCTCGCGGGTCATGAAGCGGCCCACGGCCCGACCTGGAAGCGCGTGGCCCGAGACCTGGGCTACGTCGGCGGAACCACCCACCATGGCGAGACGGCGGTCGAACTCGCGCCGTGGGTCGGCCAGTGCCCCGCTGGTCACGTGACCTACCGCCACCGGCGTCCGTCACGCGCCACATCGTGCGCGCGGTGCTCCCGCTCGTACGACGCGCGCTACCTGTTCGACTGGACTCGGCGCGAGATCACGGCCGACACGAGGCTCGCGGCGCAGATGTCGCGCTGATCCGCGCACGACGTCGACCCGCCCCGAGCGCCGCGAACCCACAGAGTGTGGTCAGCGCGCGTGAGGACCTGATTCCGGATCGGCCTCGGGCGAGGGTTCCTCCTGCGCTCGATCCGAGGCTGCCGCGTCGGCGGGTGCGTCCCGGTCGACGGGAGTGTCGTCATCCTCCCGCTCCTCAGGCCGCCCGCGCGCCGCACCGGCATCGCTCGCACGCCCCGCACGCCGACGCAGGAGCGCTGCCAGGGCTCGCCACCCGACGAGGAAGACGCCGAGCACGAGGGTCGTGACGATGATGAACGCGATCTGCGCGGTGTCCCCCGCCACGACGCGCAGCAGCAGCCCGCCGACCACGGTGACGAGCCAGACGACGGCACCCCAGGCCAGCGACCACGGTCGACGCGGCCTCGCCGGCAGAAGCGCCGCCACGACGTGACCCAGCAGGAGGGCGACGATGAACGGCCAGGCGGTGAACAGGAACCCGCCGGGATCTTCTCCGTGCGAGGCACGGCCGATCACGGCGAAGACGAGCACCAGGACGGCATCGACGATGAAAGCGGGGACGAACCTCATGCCATGACCCTACGTCGCGGAACACGAAACCCGTGCCGGATGCACGGCCTGTTGCCGAGCGCGTGCAGGGACGAGATCCACAGGCGCCTCACCCCCGAGCGGGGATGACCTGCGCGCCGGGGACGACCGCAGACCGCTCAGTCGAAGGCGACGAAGAGCCCATCACGCAGCACGGGGACGACATCCAGGGCGTCGAGCTCGGCGGCGTCCGACACCGTCGTCGGCGCAGCACCGGATGCCCGCATCCGCTCGGTCGCGGCGACCCCGTCCGCGAGCTCACGCGCCGAACCGCTCGCGCTGACCATGTGGCGCAGCGCCCTCTTCAGCGCGCGGAATCCCTCGGCGGCCACGGCCGCATCGGGCGCCGTGTGGTCGATGCCGAGTTCGGTGAGCGCGGCGACGATCGCGCCGGCTCCCAGGTGGTCTTCGACCGCGAAGCGCACGGCGCCCGCGGCGTCGGCTTCGCCCGCGGCGATCACGCTCACGGAAGTGCGTGACTGGTTGCGCTCCTGCAGCGTCGCGATCGCTCGTGCCACTGCCGCCGCGTTGCGGAGACTTCCGATCAGCACGACCGCGTCGCCGGCGCGGGCGGCGACCGCGGCGCCATTGCGGGACCACTCACGCGCGTCGTCGAGCGAGACCGCGGACCCCGACGCGACAGCGTCTGCCACCGTCGACGAGAAGCGGAGCACGTCGACCACGACGACGACATCGGCGGGCGCGAGGCGATCGAGCCCGTCGACGCCCCACTCGAGACGCACCTGATACGTGGACTGGTCGAACGGAGACGGCATCCGTCCAGCCTAGAACGACCGCCCGGGTGCCGATGCCCCGATGACGGATTCGGTCATCGGGGCATCCCCGGGCGTCGTCGTCAGTCGGCGGCCAGTGCGTCGACGGGCGCCACGCGGGTGGCGAGGCGGGTCGGCGTCGCGGCAGCCACCAGGGTCAGCACAGCGGTCGCCGCGACGATGATGACCACGGGCAGCCAGGGCACGTGCGGTGCGACGAGCCCGGCGGCCTCGAAGTCGGGCAGGGTCGGCACGGAGCCGAGCAGCGACTGCGCCGCGATCCATCCGTAGGCGATGCCCAGGATCAACCCGGTCAGCGTGGCGGCCACCGTGATGTGCGCCGCCTCGAGCAGCACCATGCGGCGCACCTGCCCATTGGACAGGCCGATGGACCGGAGGAGTCCGAGCTCGCGACGACGCTGCACGACGCCGATCGTCAGAAGGTTGACGAGACCGACCGCGGCGATCACCGCCGACACCGCCACGAGCACCATCATCACCGATGCGAAGGCGTCGAACGGGGTGAAGAACTCCGCAGGCGTCTCACCCTCGACCTGACCGATCAGCATCTGCTTGACCGATTCGAGCGCGACCGCGAACATCGTGACCAGTGTGACCCCCATCACGACGCCGATCGCCATGCGCGACGAGCGCTCGGGATAGCGGAGGGCGTTCTCGGCCGCGAGTCGTGCCGTGGCACTCGATCCGAACATCCGCCCGACCAGACGCAGCACGGGAGGCATGAACAGCACCGATCCGAGCGCGAGTCCGGTGAAGGAGAGCAGTCCGCCGACGAAGGCGACGACCACCCCGAGCGGGTGCACGAGGCCGACGACGACCCCTGCCGCCAGCAGCACGGTGCCGGAAGCCAGCAGGATCCATGCGCCGATGTGCCGCCCGGGGCGGGACAGCTCTTCGTGAGTGCGCTCGACCGACCCGCCGATCGCCTGCAGCGGCGTGACGGCGAGGACGCGTCTGGAGCCCACCCATGCCGCCGCCCAGGTCGTGAGCGCGACGCCGACGACCGGCAAGGCGATGAACGGCTGGGCGAGAGAGAACCCCTGCGGCACGTTCTCGATCAGTCCGGAACCGATCTGCACGCCGACCGCGGCGATCACGAGGCCGGCGAGAAGCCCGAGTGCCGCGCCGATGACCCCCACCGCGAAGCCCTGCCGGCCGACCACGGCCCGCTGGGACCTCGCGGTCGCGCCGATGAGGCGCATCAGGGCGATCTGACGAGTGCGCCCGGCGATGATCGTCGAGAACGTGTTCGCGGTGACGATCGCGGCGACGTACATCGCGACGCCCGTGAGCAGAACCGAGAGCAGTCCCACGATGAACGCGAGCGTCTCGCTGTCGCCGATGAAGGGGTCGGCCTGCAGCACGGCTCCGAGGTAGGCCGTGGTCTCGACCAGCACCACTCCGAAAGCGGCCGAGAGCGCTGCGACCAGGATGCTGGCGCCCATGCCCCGGTCGCGCAGCCAGGCGAGGCGCGGACCGGTCGCGGACGTCTGCGGTACGACGGCGAGAGTCGGAGACTCGATGACGGCGCTCATGCCGCGACCTCGGCGGCGAGCATGTAGGCCGAGATCTCCTCGGCGGTCTGGCGCGGGTGGTCGGCGACGATCCGGCCGTCTCCGAGGAACAGCACCCGGTCGGCGTGGCTCGCCGCGATCGCGTCGTGGGTGACCATGGCGATGGACTGTCCGTGCTCGCGGCTCGCGGTGGCCAGCAGCTGCAGCACCTCGCGCCCCGTGCGGGAATCGAGATTGCCCGTGGGCTCGTCGGCGAACACGAGATCGGGCGCCGTGGCGAGCGCACGGGCGATGGCGACGCGCTGCTGCTGGCCCCCCGAGAGCTGATGCGGTCGGTGCTGCAGACGGGATCCGAGCCCGAGCGTCTGGATCAGTCCATCGATGCGCGCCTTCTCGATCGCGCTGGGTCGCCGCCCGTCGAGCTCGAACGGCAGCATGATGTTGCCGAGGGCGGTGAGCGTCGGCACGAGGTTGAACGCCTGGAAGATGAAGCCGACCCGGCGGCGGCGCAGGATCGTGAGATCGAGGTCTCCGAGCTCCGTGATCTCGGTGTCGCCGATCCAGCTCCTCCCCTGCGTCGGGGTGTCGAGGCCGGCCATGATGTGCATGAGCGTGGACTTGCCCGAACCGGACGGTCCCATGATGGCGGTGAACTGTCCGCGGCGGATGCCGACGCTGACGTCGTCCAGCGCGTGGACGGTGCCCTCGCCGGCGCCGTAGGTCTTCTTGAGGTGCTGGACGCGGGCTGCGAGCCCGAGGTCGGTGGTCGTGATCTCCATGCCTTCGACGCTACGGACGCCGGCTGCTCCGCCGCGTCGGCCTGACGGCGCATCCGCCTACATCGCAAGGATGATCCCGCGGACAGGAATCGGCTCAGGCGAGTCCGTGCTCGAACGCGAAGACCACCAGCTGCACCCGGTCGCGGAGGGTGAGCTTCGTCAGGATGCGGCTGATGTGGGTCTTGACGGTCGCCTCGCTGAGATATTCGCGAGCGGCGATCTCGGAGTTCGAGAGCCCCCGGGCGGCGAGCGCGAAGATCTCGCGCTCACGCTCGGTCAGCGCGGAGAACTGCACGGGCACCGGCTTCGGCTCCTCGGCGAAGTGCTCGAACAGCTCGCGGGTCGCCGACGCGGCGATGACGCTCGAGCCCGCGTGGACGGTGCGGATCGCGGCGAGGAGGAACTCGGGGTCGGCGTCCTTCAGGAGGAATCCGCTCGCCCCCTGACGGATCGCGCGAGCGGCGGCCTCGTCGAGGTCGAAGGTCGTCAGCATGACGATGCGCGGCGGGTCGGGCTGAGCGAGGATCTCGGCGGTCGCAGCGAGCCCGTCCATGACCGGCATCCTGATGTCCATCAGCACCACGTCCGGTCGAGTCGCGTGCACGAGAGCGACGGCTTCGCGGCCATCGCCCGCTTCTCCGACGACGTCGAGGTCGGGCTGCGAGGCGAGCAGCATGCGGACTCCGGCGCGGAACAGCGCCTGATCATCGACGAGGACGACCCTGATCATGCGACTTCTCCGATCGGGAGCGAGGCGCGGACGACGAACTGCGCTCCCTGGCGCTCCGCCTGAAGGCTACCGCCGACGAGCTGCGCCCGTTCACGCATGCCGATCACCCCGTGACCGCCGCCGATCTGCGGCTGATCCCGTCCCACGGTGTTGCGCACCTGGATGTCGACACGGTCGGGAAGCCACGCGAGGTGCACGTCGACCGCGCCGTCGCCGTGACGGATGGCGTTCGTGAGCGCCTCCTGGAGGATCCGGTACACCGCGAGCTGGATGGCTCCCGGCGGCTCCCCCGGCGGCATCGGATCGACGGTGATCCGGGGCTCGACTCCCGCCTGACGCACCTGCGCGAACAGTGACTCGAGGTCTGCGAGCGTCGGCTGGGGACCGTCCCCCTGTCGGTGGCGCAGCTGCGTGAGCAGCAGACGCACGTCGCTCAAGGCGCTGCGAGCGGTCTGGGCGATGGTCCCGAGGGCCTCGGTGGCCATCTCGGGCTTCGCGGCGGCCGCATACCTGGCGCCGTCGGCCTGCGCGATCACCACGGCCAGCGAGTGCGCGACGATGTCGTGCATGTCGCGGGCGATCCGCACACGCTCCTGCTCCTCCGCCGCGAGCGACTCCGCCTTCAGCTGCGCCGAACGGGTGCTCCGCGCGCGCAGCACCACCCGCCACAGCAGACCGCAGACCCACGCGAATCCGAGCGCGAGCACCGAGACGACCAGGAGCAGCGTGCCGGTCGTCAGCTGATCCCACCCGCTGGCGCCGGAGGTGACGCCCGTGACGACGACCAGGTAGACCGCCGAGACCAGAGCACCGAGCAGCGCCGAGCCGAAACCCCACCACAGCACCGCGCGGGACCCCCAGGCGGCGGTCGCGTAGAGCACCAGGAGGATCGCCACATCGATCGGCAGCGGACCGAATCCGGACAGCATCTGCACGATCGCGCCCGCCCAGGCCGCGGCGAGCGCGAGTCCGGGGGCGAGCCTGCCGATCGCGACTCCGCCGAACATCAGGATGCCCGCGGTGACGATCGCCGCGACCGCCGCACCGCTGATCCCCTCGCCGACCGCCCCCGGGCCGTAGAAGACGACGGAGAACGGCGTGAGGATGACGAAGAGCAGCGTCGCCCCGACGATGTCGAGCACGAGCGCCGTACGGGAGAGCGGGCGGATCACTCCCCCACGCTACGCGGCACGGCATCCGCCTCGCATCCGCCTGCAGATGTATCCGCGGTCCGGTCAGGCGCGGGCGATGATCTCGCCGTGCGGCACGAGGTACCAGCCGTCGCCGTCGTCGGCCCAGCGCTTCCACGCGTCGCTGATCTCCTGCAGGTCGCGCCGCGTCGCCATCTCGCCGTCGACCAGCTGCCGGGCGAGCGCGGACTCGAGGATGCGATCGGCCCACATGCCGCCCCACCAGGCGCGATCCTCGGGATTCGCGTAGGTCCAGTTGGAGGTCGTCGCGGTGACGTCATCGAATCCGGCCGCGCGGGCCCAGGCGAGAAGGCGGCGCCCCGCATCGGGCTCGCCGCCGTTGGCCCTCGCCGCTCGCCGGTAGAGGTCGAGCCAGTGGTCGAGTTCAGGGAGAATGGGGAACCAGATGAAGCCTGCATAGTCGGCGTCACGTGCCGCCACGACACCGCCGGGCGCTGCGACCCGGCGCATCTCACGCAGCGCCTGCACCGGATCGCCGACGTGCTGCAGCACCTGGTGCGCGTGGACGACGTCGAAGGTGTCGTCGGCGAAGCTCAGCGCGTGCACGTCTTCGACCGCGAAGTCGAGGTTCGTGAGCCCTCTGCTCGACGCGAGATCGCGCGAGAGTGAGAGCGCGTTCTCATCGATCTCGGTCGCCGTCACGTGGGCGACGACACCCGCGAAGTCGACCGTGATGCTGCCGGGCCCCGCTCCGACGTCGAGAAGCCTGGTGTTCGCGGTGAGGTGGGGGCGCAGGTACTCCGCCGAGTTCGCGATGGTGCGGCTGCTGTGAGAGCGGAGGACGGTCTCGTGATGTCCGTGCGTGTAGGTGGCCATGCCTCACTCTGGCAGGAGAGTTCCCACTCCGGCGAATCGACCGTCAGTGCAGTTCGACGACGGCCCGTCTGATCGACTCGCGGTCGGGTTTGCCTGAGGCCAGCACGGCGAGTTCGTCGACCATGATCAGCCGCGCCGGCCTCGCGTGCCTGCCCAGCTCTTCGGCGACGAGGTCTCGTGCGTGCGCGAGCTGCTCCGACTCGCTTCGTCGCAGAGCTTCGCCTCTGGGTGCGACGATGACCGAGGCCTCACCCCATCGCTCGTCCGGTACGCCGACGACCACCGCGCCGGTGAGTCCCGGGACACTGCGAACCAGCCGTTCGACGCGGTCGAGGGAGATGTTGATTCCGCCCGAGACGATCACATTGTCGGCGCGGCCGTGCACCCGCACCACGCCGTCGTCGAAGAGCCCGAGATCGCCGGTGTGGTACCAGCGGATGCCGTGTTCGTCGCGCGAGAAGTTCTTCGCCGTCAGCTCCCCGTCGCCGAGGTAGCCGTCTGCGAGCATCGGACCGGCGATGCGCAGCTCTCCGTCCACGGTGCGCACAGCGACCGTGTCGAGGGGGACACCGTCGTAGACGCACCCGCCGCTGGTCTCGGTGGAACCGTAGGTGCGGACGAGTCGGATGCCGAGATCGGCGGCGCGGTCGCGCAGCGGTTCCGGCAGCGCCTGGCCACCCACGAGGATCGCCCGGTACGCCTGAAGGGCCGCACGCACAGGTCGGTCGTCAGCCGCATCGAGAAGTGTCGACAGCTGCGCGGGGACGAGCGAGGTGTACAGCTCGGGGATGCCGGCGGAACCGCCCGGCAGCGGGCGGAGCATCGACAGCGTCGCGTCGGCGAACGAATCGGGCGAGAACCGACCGCTCAGCGCGACAGGGTGCGTGCCTGCCATCAGAGACCGCACGATGACCTGGAGTCCGGCCACGTATCCGGCGGGCAGGGCGAGCAGCCAGCGCCCGCCGCCCACTCTCGACGCCGTCGCCTCGGCACTCGCCCGCAGCGCCTCGCCGCTCAACGCGACCCGCTTGGGGACCCCGCTGGAGCCCGAGGTGGCGATCACGACGGCCGTGCCGTCCGGCACCCATTTCGGGGCGTCTCCGAGCATCCCGAATCCGAGCGCCGGCCCGCCGTCGAGCGCGCGCGCCAGAGCGGCCCGCAGTTCGGCCGGATCCTCGGCATCCGTCGGCGTCAGCGCGACCATGTGCGTCTCGATCCGCTCAGTAGTGCCAGGGGAACGAGGTCCAGTCGGCGTCCCGCTTCTCGAGGAACGAGTCGCGGCCCTCGACCGCTTCATCGGTGCCGTAGGCGAGACGCGTGGCCTCGCCCGCGAACACCTGCTGCCCCACGAGCCCGTCGTCCACCGCGTTGAAGGCGAACTTCAGCATGCGGATCGCCGTGGGCGACTTGGTGAGCACGGTGCGCGCCATCTTCAGCGCCTCGCGCTCGAGGTCGGCATGGGGCACGACCCGGTTGACCGCCCCGGCCTCGTACGCCCGCTGCGCCGAGTACTCCTCGGCGAGGAAGAACACCTCGCGCGCGAACTTCTGCCCGGTCTGCCTCGCCATGTACGCAGATCCGTACCCCGCGTCGAAGCTGCCGACATCGGCGTCGGTCTGCTTGAACCGCGCCTCCTCGGCGGAGGCGATCGTGAGGTCGCACACCACGTGCAGCGAGTGCCCTCCGCCGGCCGCCCAGCCCGGCACGACGGCGATGACGACCTTCGGCATGAAACGGATGAGACGCTGGACCTCGAGGATGTGCAGGCGACCGGCGCGAGCCGGATCGTGCACGGTCGTCTCGTCATCGGAGTACTTGTATCCGTCGCGGCCGCGGATGCGCTGGTCGCCGCCCGAGCAGAACGCCCACCCGCCGTCCTTCGGACTCGGTCCGTTGCCGGTTAGGAGGACCGCGCCGATGCGGGGGTTCTGCCGTGCGTCGTCGAGTGCCCGGTAGAGCTCGTCGACCGTGTGCGGGCGGAAGGCATTGCGAACCTCGGGGCGGTTGAACGCGATGCGCTCGACTCCGCCGTCCGTGCTCACGTGGGCGGTGATGTCGGTGTAGTCCTCGGCACCGGGCGCGAGCACCCATTCGTCCGGGTCGAACAGGTCTGAGACGAATGCGCTGGTCACAGCATCCAGCCTATTCCCGCCCGGGTTGCACACGGAGACGGCGTCGCCCCGAAGAGGCGACGCCGTCTGCGTGCGGTGATCAGCCGCGGCGAGCGCGAGCGGTCTTGATCCAGCCGTCGACGATGTCCCAGATCGGGAACGCGATGAGGGCGAACCCGGTGATCACGGTCAGTATGCGCATCGTCTCATCCGTCACGCCGTTGTCGGTGAAGACGAAGCGGAGGAACTCGGGGTTGAGCAGCTCGCCCTGCACCAGCAGCGTCAGCGACCAGACGGCGAACACCGCCGCGAGCAGGGTGTTGACCACAGCGGCGGCGATCGTCCAGCGGCGGCGAGCGTAGACCACCACCGTCAGCAGCGCCTCGGCGACGAAGAGCCCGAGGAAGAACGTGATCCCCCAGGGCCACAGACCCGGGTTCAGGATCGCGATCGGATCTCCTTCCGTCGGGAAGAAGCCGATGAATGCGTCCCAGAAAACCGCGCCCACCCCCAGCACGAGGAACACGAGCGACGCGATCGCATCCGCCCTGCCGGCTCCGTTCTGTGTCGGCTCGGGCAGCTGGTCGACGTCCCACTTCACCCCGGTGTCCGCTCCGGTGCGCTCGAGGATGAAGAAGACCAGGGTCACCCAGAAGCAGACGTGCACGATGACCGAGATGCCGACCGTGACGGCGGCGCCGATCATCGTTCCGATGGGTGCGCGCTCGATCGCCTGCGCGATCGCGACACCGCCCATCGCGCACACCGGCACGATGATGAGCAGCAGCTTGAGCAGCCGCCACCACACGAGGTAGTACCGGGGTCCGATCAGGTGCAGCGGCCGGTCGGCGTAGCCGGCGGCGAGGACGCCGGGGTCGCCCAGCTCTGTGAGGACCGCCCGTTCGGCCTCGGCCGGGTCGTCCCCCTGTTCGAGTCTCGCGTCGATCGCGTCGGCGATGGATCCTTCGAGCTCGGCGCGGACGTCGTCCTGCACCTCGGGTGTGAGGCTGCGGATCGTGGCGCTGATGTATCGCTCGGTGAGCGTGGCTGTCGAGGGCATGTCAGTTCTCCTCAGCTGTGAGGGTCGCGATCGCCGTCGTGAGCGATCGCCATTCTTCGGTCAGGGTGTCGGCGAGCCGGATGCCGGCTTCCGATGTGCGGTAGAACTTGCGGGGCCGCGCCTCGTCGGTGTTCCACTCGCTCGTCAGGTACTCCTGCTTCTCGAGACGCCGAAGCAGCGGGTACAGCGTGTTCGCATCGGTGGCGAAGCCGCGGCGCTCGAGGTCTTCGAGCAGCCCGTAGCCGTACCCCGCCGTGCGCAGCAGCTGCAGGCACGCCAGCACCACGGTGCCGCGGCGCAGTTCCTGCAGATGCGTGTCGAGGGTCTCGTTCATGTCCATCACATTACTGTGCGTCACACACCATTGTCAATCACACATTCATGTGAAGGACAAGGCGCGTACGGTGGTCGCATGGCGATCGAGATCCTCCGCATCGACGCGACCGATGACCGGTCCGTCGATGCGTGGTGGGATGCGTACGCCACCGCCGAACGCGCGGATCGCGGCGCGGATGCCGTCGTGTGGTCGCTCGAGGAGTCGCGCAGCGAGCTGCAGCAGGAGTCGGCCGTCGTCGATCGACGCGCCTATCTGCTGCGCCACGCCGACCGGATCGTCGGCTCCGCGAGCCTCGCGCTCCCCCTGAAGGACAACACCCACGTCGCCCATCTCGCGATCAGCGTGCCGCCCGAGCACCGACGGCGCGGCATCGGCTCCGAGGCCCTCGCGTTCCTCGAGGCGGAGGTCACGGCGTCCGGTCGGACGATCGCGCAGGGGGCGACGTCGTGGCGCCACGCACTCGGTTCGGAAGGTGCCGGATCGCCGGGGCGTGAGTTCGCACGCGCCCGCGGCTACAGCCTGGCGCTCGGCGACGTGCAGAGCAGGCTCGACCTCCCGGTCGACCCCGCACTGCTCGACCGGATCGAGAGCGACATCGCATCGGCGATCGCTCCGTACGAGATCCGTAGCTGGGTCGGCCGCATCCCCGATGAGGTCGTGGAACGCTGGACGATCCTCGACGCCGCCCTCGAGACCGAAGCCCCGACCGGCGAACTCGCCATCGAACCTCAGAGACCCGATGTCGACAGCATCCGCGAGAGCGAGGAACTGCTCGACCGACAGAGGCGCGTGTCGTTCGGGGCCATCGCCCTCGCGGCCGACGGCGAGGCCGCGGCGTATTCGCAGCTCGTCGTGTCGACCGACGACGGCAACGCCTATCAGTGGGGCACGCTCGTGCGCACCGCGGACCGGGGGCACCGGCTCGGCATCGCGGTCAAGGCAGCCAATCTCCGGATGCTGCAGAGGGAGGCGCCGCAGACCCGCGCCGTCTACACCTACAACGCCGAGTCGAACGCGCACATGCTCGCCGTCAACACCGCGCTCGGGTTCCGCCCCAGCGAGCGGATGGGCGAACTGCAGAATCGCCTGCGCTGAGGCGGACCCGTCGGCACGGCGGATCCCCGACGAGGCGCCGACAGAGCAGAATGAGCACATGCTCCCACCGCTCGCAGATCTGCTCGGCTCGGCCAGGGTCGTCTCGCTTCCGATGCACACCCGCTTCCGCGGGGTCGACAAGAGAGAGGCGCTGCTCGTCGAAGGGCCGGAGGGATGGGCGGAATTCTCTCCGTTCGTCGAGTACGACGATCTCGAGTCGGCCACCTGGCTCGCGGCGGCGATCGACTTCGCCTGGAGGACGCAGCCCGAACCTCTCCGCGAGCGCATCGGCGTGAACGCCACCATCCCGGCTGTCGAGGCGGCGCAGGTCGCCGAAGTGCTGGCCCGCTTCGCCGGCTGCCGCACCGCCAAGGTCAAGGTCGCGGAACCCGGGCAGACGCTCGCAGACGACATCGCCCGTGTGCGGGCCGTGCGCGAGGCCATGGGGCCGGAGGGTCGCATCCGCGTCGATGCCAACGGCCTGTGGAACGTCGACGAGGCCGAGCACGCCGTGCATGCGCTCAACGAGTTCGATCTCGAGTACGTCGAGCAGCCGTGCGCGACAGTGCCGGAGCTCGCCGAACTGCGCACCCGGGTGAAGTACATGGGCATTCCGGTGGCCGCCGACGAGAGCATCCGCAAGTCCTCCGACCCGCTCGCGGTCGCGCGCGAGAAGGCCGCCGACCTGCTCGTCATCAAGGCGCAGCCGCTCGGGGGCATCACGCATGCGCTGCAGATCATCACCGCCGCGGGCCTGCCCGTCGTGGTCTCCAGCGCGCTCGACACCGCGATCGGACTCTCCCAGGGTGCGGCGCTCGCCGCCGCCCTGCCGACTCTCGACTACGACTGCGGGCTCGGCACGGCATCCCTGTTCCTCGACGACGTCGCCGACCTGCGCCCGGTGGACGGCTCGATCCCGGCAGCTCGGGTCACCCCGGATCCCGATGCTTTGGCGCGGCTCGCCGCCTCGGACGACCGACGGGACTGGTGGCTCGATCGCCTCGCGCGGTGCTACGCCGTGCTCGACGCGCGCTGACCGCCGTTCGTCTGCGAGGTCACTCCGCGAGCAGCAGCTGCACGAGGCGCCCGAGCTCCTCGCCGCTGGAATGCCGCAGCTGGTCGGAGTCCTGACCGGCCATCGCTCCGCGAACGGTCATGCCCTCCCAGATGATCATGAGCATGCGCGCGGCCTCTTCGGCGGGAACCTTCAGCTCGAGCGAGCTCACCGAGACGATGTCCGTGATGATCACGGCGATGCTCGACACCATCTCGCGCTCCTGCACGAGGTAGGCAGCGCCGAACTGATGGTCACGCAGAGCACGGATCCGGATCTCGCTCATCAGCATGACGCCCAGGCGGTCATCGCCGCCCGCGTCCATGATCCGCTGGACGAGCTCGACCGGGTCGCATCCCTCTGACAGACCGCCCTCGGCGGCGATCTCGTCGACGCGGTCACGCACCGCATTGACGCGCTGCTCGCCGACGCTGCCGGCGAGCACGAGGAAGAGCTCGTCCTTCGACTCGAAATTCGAATAGAACGCGCCGCGGGTGAACCCGGCGCGATCGCAGACCGCTTCGACGGAGGCACCGTCGAGGCCTACCTCGGCGAAGACCTGCGCGGCCGCATCGAGAAGCCGGGCTCGCGTGTTCTCCCGGCTGCGGGTGGCGGGTGTCGTCATCGAATCCTCCTGCCTCTCATTCTCACACCCCGCACACAGACTCCGGGGCTCGGACCACCTTACGATACAGGTATGTATTGGATACACCTGTGTATCCAGCCCGTATTCCCTGAGGAGCCTCGTGTCCACACTCCTGTCCTCGCTCGGTCGCTGGTCCTACCGGCACCCGTGGCGCGTTCTCGTCTCCTGGCTGCTCGCCCTCGGCATCGCGGGGGCCGGCGCCCTCGTCCTCGGGGCTGGCACGGACAACTCCTTCTCGATCCCGGGCACCGAGTCCCAGGCCGGCCTCGAGCAGCTCAACCGCTCGTTCCCCGCGGTCAGCGGCACCAGCGCGCAGATCATCGTGGTCGCCGCGGACGGCGACTCGATCACGGATGACGCATATAAGACCGACATCGAGGATGCCGTCGACCAGCTCGCCGACCTCGACGACTCGGTGCTCTCGGCGACCTCCCCGTTCGACGAGATGGTCAGCGGCATGATCAACGACGACGAGACGGCCGGTATCATCCGCCTGCAGTTCGACGGCCAGGCCAGCGATGTCTCGGCGGAGACGCAGGATGACCTGCGAGCCGTCGTGGCCGAACTCGCCGACGAGCTGCCGGACGGATCACAGACCTCCCTCGGCGGAGAGCTCTTCGCCACCTCCATCCCCGGCGTCACGCTCACCGAGGCCGTGGGTCTGCTGATCGCGCTGCTGGTGCTGATCGTCACGTTCCGCTCGTTCGTCGTCGCAGGACTCCCGCTGCTCACGGCAGTGCTCGGTGTGGGCATCTCGATGGCCGGCATCTTCGCCGCCACCGCCTTCGCCACGGTCTCGTCGACCACTCCCCTCCTCGCCCTGATGCTCGGGCTCGCCGTCGGAATCGACTACGCACTGTTCATCATGGCCAGGCACCAGGATCAGGTCCGCGAGGGAGTCGACCCCGAGGAGTCGACAGCGCGGGCTGTGGGCACGGCAGGCTCGGCGGTGGTGTTCGCGGGCGTGACCGTGCTGATCGCCCTGATCGGACTCGGGTTCGCGGGCATCCCGTTCCTGACGACGATGGGCATCGCGGCCTCCGCCGCCGTCGCGGTCGCCGTCGCCATCGCCGTGACGCTCACCCCCGCTCTGCTCGGCTTCATGAAGGGCCGCGTCGCCGGTCGACCGCGCCGTTCTCCGAAGGCGAAGAAGGGCAAGGCAGCCCCCGCGCAGCGCCGTCGCTTCAGCGAGCGCTGGGTGACCGGCGTCACCCGGCGTCCGATCCTCGTGTCCCTGGCCGTCGTGCTCGGGCTCGGCATCGTCGCCGTGCCCGCCCTCAGCCTGAATCTCGCGCTGCCCAACGCGGGCGTGCTGCCGCAGGACTCCGAAGCGCGGCAGAGCTACGACCTGGTCGGCGAGCAGTTCGGTCCCGGGTTCAATGGACCGCTGATCCTGACGGGCACGATCGTCACGTCGACCGATCCGCTGACCCTGATGGAGGATCTCGGCGACGAGGTCGCCCAGATCGACGGGGTCAAGGAGGTCGCCCTCGCCACCCCGAACGAGACCGCAGACACCGGCATCGTGCAGATCATCCCCGAGACCGCACCCGATGACCCCGCGACGGCCGATCTCGTGCGAGAGCTGCGCTCGCACCACGACGAGTGGCTCGACGAGTTCGGCATCGACCTGAAGGTGACCGGGTTCACCGCGGTGGGCATCGACATCTCCGACCAGCTGGGCAACGCCCTTCTCCCGTTCGGCATCTTCGTCATCGGCCTGTCCCTGATCCTGCTCACGATCGTGTTCCGCTCACTCTGGGTGCCGGTCACGGCAGCCGCCGGCTATCTGCTCTCGATCGTCGCCGCGTTCGGCATCGTGGGAGCCGTGTTCGAGTGGGGCTGGTTCGCCGACGCCCTCCATGTCGCGAAGGTCGGTCCGATCATCAGCTTCATGCCGATCATCCTGATGGGTGTGCTGTTCGGGCTCGCGATGGATTACCAGGTGTTCCTGGTGTCTCGGATGCGCGAGGACTTCGTGCACGATCCCGACGGCAGGAGCCCCGATCGCGCGACTCGCCGAGCCGCGGCACTGCGTGCCGTGCGCAGCGGCTTCACGGGATCGGCGAAGGTCGTCACCGCTGCCGGCCTCATCATGTTCGCCGTCTTCGTGGCGTTCGTCCCCGAAGGCGACTCGTCGCTCAAGCCGATCGCGCTGGGCCTTGCGGCCGGCATCGCGATCGACGCGTTCCTGGTGAGGATGACGCTGATCCCTGCACTCATGGCCGTCCTCGGGGAGCGCGCGTGGGAGATCCCGGCCTGGCTGGAGCGGATCCTCCCGAGCGTCGACATCGAAGGAGAGGCGGTCGAACGCGAGCGTCACCTGGGGGGCTGGCCGGGCGACGACTCGATCGTCGCCGCCGACGACCTCACGATGACGGATGCCGGCATCGACGGCCTCCACCTGCGCCTCGCACCCGGGGCCTCCGCCGTGCTCACCGGATCGTCAGCCGGCGCATTGCGCGCGCTCGCTCTGACGATCGCCGGGCGGGCGACTGCGGACGACGGCCGCCTCCGGGTCGCAGGCCATCTTCTGCCCGGTCGATCCGCGTGGGTACGGGCGCATGTCGGAGCGGTCATGGCCGCCGATGCCGCGAGCCTGTCGGCCGACCTCGCCGAGGCACTGCGCGGACGGCCGGCTCTCGTGGTGATCGACGGAGCCGACCGGCTCTCCCGCCCCGAACGCGATCAGCTCGCGGCGCGACTGCGCGACTCCCGCAGCACGACGGCGATGCTGCTCACCGCGCTCGATCCCCAGGCGGCCCTGGAGATCCTGGCCGATGCCGGCCGTTCATCGGCTGACACGATCGACATCGACGCGCCAGCCGCACAGTCGCAATCCGAGTCCCCGGTGCCCCGCATCGTCGACGGCACCACCGAATCGACCGAGGTGAACGCATGACCCTCCCCATCGAACGCGCCCGTTCGCGCAAGCCCATCACGTGGCTGACGATCCTCGGCGTCCTGCTGCTTCCCGCGGCAGTGGGCGGCATCCTGGTCGCTGCCCTGCAGAATCCCACCGAGCGTCTCGAGTCGATGACCGCGGCGATCGTCAACCTCGACGAGCCCGTCGAGATCGACGGGCAGCTCACTCCGCTCGGTCGACAGCTCGCCTCGGGGCTCGTCGAAGGATCGGACGAGCTCGATTCCAACCTCACCTGGGTGATCTCGAACGAGGACGATGCCGCCGACGGTCTCGCCGACGGCTCGTATCAGGCCGTCATCACGATCCCCGAGGAGTTCTCGGCCGCAGCGACCTCGGCGGGGCAGGCGATCTCGGACGGCGGCGGCGACGCGGAGCAGGCCACGATCCAGGTCACCACCCCGGAGGACGGGCTCGTCGCCGATGACCTGATCACGAGTCAGATCGCGAACGTGGCGGCCTCGAGCATGGGCACACTGCTGTCGGAGGCGACGACGGAGAACATCCTCGTCGGCTTCACCACGATCGGAGACCAGATCGGCGAGGCCGCGGACGGCGCCGCCGAACTCGCCACCGGCGCGCGGGATGCGGCCACGGGAGCCGCGGCGATCCCCGACGGCGCGACTCAGCTCGCCTCCGGTGCCACGGAGCTCGGAAACGGCGCATCCTCCTTGGCATCCGGGCTCGACACACTCGCGTCGAAGACCCGCGAGGCCGCGAACGGCGCGAGCCAGATCGGCACCGGGCTGACCGCAGGCGCGACGGAGCTGCAGAATCAGGCCGGTCAGCTGCCCGCTCTCGTGGGAGCTGTCGAGACCGGGACCGCGGCCGCGACGGATGCCGCCACCCAGACCGCCGGGCTTGCTCAGCGCCTCGGCGCGATGGCCGCGAGCTGTGACCCCATGACCTCCGGTGATCTGTGCGCCGAGCTCGCCGCCGAGGCCGCGAACGCTGCGGATGCCGCGACGTCGGCCGGAACCGCATCCGGGTACCTCACGACCGTCTCTCCCCAGATCGCGACTCTCCCGGGCGCCTTCACCACTCTCGCGGCCCAGCTCGGCGAGGCGGGTGCGGGGGCGACGGGTCTCGCGGACGGTCTGAACCAGTTGGCGTCGCAGGGTCTCGACGAATCGGCGAGCGGTGCACGAGCACTGGCGACGGGGGCATCCCAGCTGTCGGACGGAGCGACCGAGCTCGCGACCGGGGCCGGCGAGCTCGCGACCGGCCTCGACACCCTCGCCACGGGAACCGGCGATCTCGCGGGCGGCCTGCGCACCGCATCCGATTCGCTCCCCTCGTTCAGCGACTCCGAGTCGACCTCGCTCGCGTCGGTGATCGCCGATCCGGTGGCGTCCAAGGGCGCCGACGGCGCCACGATCTTCGGCCCGACCGCGATTCCGCTGCTCGCCGCCGTGGTGCTGTGGTTCGGGTCTCTCGCCTCGTTCCTGGTCATGCGGGCCTACACCGCGCGCACCCTGACCTCCCGACGCTCGTCGGCCGGACTCGCCCTGCGCGCCTTCGCCCCGGCTGCCGCCATCGGTGCAGCCCAGGGTCTGCTGGTGTCGCTCATCGTGCAGATCGTCGCCGGTTATGACGCTGCGGCCTGGTGGGCCTTCGCAGGAATCGCCGTGCTCGCCGGGGTCGCCTTCGCGGCCGTGAACCAGGCACTCGTCGCGGTCTTCGGCGGCGTCGGCCGCTGGGTCAGCGCGCTCGTCGGTGTGCTCGCGATCGCGACCGGTCTGATCTCGACCGTGCCGGGATGGCTGGCGGATCTCGGCGCATCGCTGCCGACCTCCCCCGCGTTCGCCGGGCTGATCACCGCGAACGGCGGCGCAGCCGCAGGCCTCATCGTCTGGGGCGTGCTGTCGCTCGTCGCGACCACCGTCGCGGTGGCACTGCGGCGCACCACCTCCGTGAAGGCGGCCCTCGCGACGGCGTGAACCACCCCACCGAGCACCGCTTCGGACCACGACGCAGGACGCGCCGCGCATCGATCACGATGCGCGGCGCGTCCTGTATCCGCTCCGAATCCGTGCCCGCTCGAGATCGACCGGTATTCGGACGTGTGCCCGCGCACGTACGATCAGAGGATGCGTCGCCCCTTCATGACCTCTCCCGCCCAGCTCGAGTCACTCGAGGGACAGCAGTATCTCGTGCTGCGGCCCACGCGGGCCGTGTCGGACGTGTACCGGGCCGAGCAGAGGTCGGCGCTCGGCCGGATGGATGCTCCGCACCCGCACACCGAGCACGTCACCCTGCGCGCGTTCCATGAGCCCGAGCGCCGCGAAGAGCTGCTGGCGCTGATCCGCGAGTGGGCGGTGGCGCAGCGTCCGATCGAGGTCGTCGCCGAGGCCGTCGACGTGTTCCCCGCCCCCTGGCAGGTCGTCATCCTGCGGCTGCGGCGCACCGCATCCATCGTGTCGGCGTACTCCACGCTCAGCGAAGCGCTCGAGGGAACGGACTTCCGCCGTCTCGACGAGCGCAGCACGGACGACTGGACGTTCCACCTGTCGGTGATCTATGCGAAGACGCTCGCGCCCGCGGCGTGGACGGAACTGTCGCACAAGTCGCGGCGCTCGCTCAGCTCGCGCCCCGCCGAGACCATCAGCGAAGTCGAGCTCGTCTGGTACGAAGACGGAGCCGAGCACTCCGAGGTCATCCCCTTCGGACTGCGCTCGTTCAGATGAGCCGCGCTCGGGCGCTCAGCTGAGGCCCGAGTATGCGTGCAGACCCTTGAAGAAGACGTTGACGATCGTGAAGTTGAAGAGCACGGCCGAGAAGCCGACGATCGCCAGCCACGCCGAGGGGTTGCCGCGCCAGCCGCGCGTCGCGCGAGCGTGGATGTACCCGGCGTAGAGAACCCAGATGACGAAGGTCCAGGTCTCCTTGACGTCGAAGCCCCAGAAGCGGCTCCAGGCGTAGTAGGCCCAGATGGAGCCGGCGATCAGCGTGAACGTCCAGAGGATGAAGCCGATGATCGTGAAGCGGTAGGCCATGCTCTCGAGTCGCTCGGACCCGGGGAACGTGCGCAGGAATCCGGGGCCGGTCTTCTCCGCGCCCTCGGAGATGAGGCGCTCGCGACGCGACTGCATCAGCTGGATCACCGAGAGGGCGAAGGCCAGAGCGAAGAACGCGGTGCCGAGCGAGGCCACGAAGACGTGGATCACCAGCCACACGCTCTTCAGCGGGTCCATCAGGGGCGAGACGTCGACGTAGAAGTTCGTGGCGGAGAGACCCAGCAGCACGACGACCAGACCGGTGATGAACGTGCCGAGAAAGCGCAGATCGATGCGCGTCAGCACCACCAGGAACACGGCGACGATCAGCAGCGTTCCCATCATCGCGAATTCGTAGAGGTTGGCCCACGGCACTCGCCCGGCCGCGAGACCACGGGTGAGCGTGGCGGCGAGATGGAAGATGAACGCGAGCACGGTCAGCGAGGTCCCGATGCGGGCCATCACGAAGCGCTGCGGAGCGACATCGGATCCGGATGCCGCGGCAGCCGTCGCCGCCTTGCCGCCGCGCGAACGGGTTCCGGCTCCGACGAGTTCGAACTCCTGCACGGTCGCCGCGTCCGCGGACAGCTGCGACCGACGGGCGAGGTCGAAGGCGTAGGCCACGAAGGCCGCCGCATAGATCGCGATCGCCGTCCACAGCAGGATCGGCGAGATCACTTCGAGATCGAACATGGTGTCAGTCTACTTTCGGGGTGTCGGATGCGGGGCGCGCGGAGTCGCGGTCGGCGGGCGTCTCGGGTGCCGTCGCCGCCTGGTCGGAGCCATCGGCGTCGGAGCCGTCAGCCTCAGTGTCTTCCGCCTCTGAGGTGTCGGTGTCGGGCTCCTCGACCTCGACCGCCGTCGTGACCCCGGCCGCGTCCATCAGACGCGCATGACCTGCCACGAGGTCGTCGACGGCCGTCGCGAGCGTCGGGTCCTCGCCGCGAGCGAGACCGGCGTACTCGAGAGAGACGGCGCCGTCCTGTGCCGTCGCCTTGACCCACACCCGGCGTCGCGGGATGAACAGGGCGAGCATCAGACCGCCGAGCGCGAGAAGCGCGAAGCCGAGCACCCAGGGACCAGACGCGTCGCGGTGGATCTGCAACGAGGCGAAGCGCTTGACCGACTGCGACGCGTCTGTCGCACCCGCCGGGGACTCGTCCTCGAAGGTCACGGTTCCCAAGCCGTTCGGCAGGTCGGCTGTCTGTCCGGGTGCCAGCTCGATCGATTCGAGGTCCGTCGTGCGCCCGGTGACCTTGGTCATGCCAGTGGTGTCGAGCACGTAGACCGACCGCGGGATGCCCTCGTTGATGCCCAGGTCGCCGGTGTAGACGTCGAGCGTGAGGGTCGGGTTGGTGAGGTCGCCGAATCCCGAGAAGAACGCGCCGGTGTCGAGCACCCCCGTCGTCGGGTAGAAGAAGCCGACGAGGCCGACCTGCTCGCTGAGGCCGTCGGGGATCTTGATGACGCCCAGCGAGGTCATGTTGTTGTCCTGCGGCAGGAACGGCGTGCTGTTCGTGAACACCACGTCCCCATCGGGGTTGCGCACGGTGATCGTCGGCGCGTAGCCGTTGCCGAGCAGGAAGACGTTGTCGTCGGCGACGCCGAGGGGCTCGTTGACCTTGACCGATCCGGTGCGCTCCTCGCCGTTCTCCTGCACGGTGACGTTGGCCGAGAAGTCGCCGGCCTGGCCCGAGCCCGGCTCGCCGAACGGCTGGTACGTGACGTCGAAGCTGTCGAGACGCATCGAGTAGGGCGCGAGTGCTCCGTCGCTCACGAAGCGGCCGCGGTTCATCGAGTCGTAGTCGAGCAGGGTGTTCGCGAACGTCTCGCCCTCGACCAGGACGCGCTGTCCGGTGTACGCGAACCCTCCCCCGACGCCCACCGTGATCAGGACGCCGACGAGAGCGAGGTGGAAGAGCAGGTTGCCCGATTCACGCCAGTAGCCGCGCTCGGCCGAGACCGACGACGATCGTTTGTCGTCGTACCGCTCGACCCGGTAGCCCAGGGCTTTGAGCTGCTTCTGCGCGATGTCGATCGATGCGGCGGCCTCTGCCGGAGCGTCCGTCGAGGCGCGCTCGACCGCGCGGAAGTCGGCGAGGCGCTTCAGACGTGCAGGGGTGCGCGGGGGGCGTGCCTGCAGGGCCTTCGCATGGTGGCGGATGCGCGGGATGACACAGCCGACGAGCGAGGCGAACAGCAGCAGGTAGATCGCCGAGAACCACGGCGAGAGGTAGACGTCGAACATCTTCAGCCCGTCGAGCACGGGGAAGAGATCGGGGTTGTCGCGCTCCCACTGCGTGACGCCGTTGGGGTCGGCCATCCGCTGGGGGAAGATCGAGCCGGGGATCGCCGCGATCGCGAGCACGAGCAGCAGGATCAGCGCGGTGCGCATCGAGGTCAGCTGACGCCATCCCCAGCGCAGCCAGCCCACGAATCCGAGGCGGGGCTGGGTGATCGACTCTTCGCCGTCGACGTGGTCGGACGGCCGGAGCGGATCGCTCGACCTCTCGGTTGTGCTGCTCACGTCATCCTTCCGATGCGTCTTCTTCTGATCAGATCGGGAGGTCGACACTGCTCATCACCGCCGTCAGTCGGGACATGATCTCCGTCCAGAGCCCCGTGACCATCAGCAGGCCGAGGAGGATGAGCAGCACGCCGCCGATCACGTTCACGACGCGGATGTGCCGGCGCAGGAATCCGATCGCCTTCGTCGCCCATCCGAAGCCGAGCGCGACCAGCAGGAACGGGATGCCGAGGCCGAGCGAGTACGCCAGCCCGAGCAGGCCCGCCCGCACCGGGTCGCCGGCGTTGAACGAGAGGGCGAAGATCGCGGTGAGCGTGGGTCCGAGGCACGGCGCCCATCCGATGCCGAGGGCGATGCCGAGCAGCGGTGCGCCGATCAGGCCGGCCTTCGAGTCGACGTGGAATCGCAGCTCGCGCTGGGCGAACCCGAACAGACCGAGGAACACGAGGCCCATCAGGATGATCACGCCGCCGAGGATGCGAGTGATCAGCTCGCCCCACTGCAACAGGAAGACGTTGGCGAGCCCGCCGAGCGCGGTGAGGGACACGAACACGAGGCTGAAGCCGAGGATGAAGAGCAGCACGCCCACGACGAGTCGGCCGCGAGCGGGGGCCTCGACCGTCGACACCGCCGTGCCGTCCGTCGGGTTCGGGACGCGGCGGGGGGCGACCGCTCCCCCGAGGAATCCGAGGTAGCCCGGCACCAGGGGCAGCACGCACGGCGACAGGAACGACACGAGGCCCGCGAGCAGCGCGACGGGGATCGCGAGCCAGAGGGCTCCCGATCCGATGATGACTTCGGGGTTCACGCCGCTCCCGGGAGACTCACGAGTCCTCCGCGAGCGCGTCCTTGACGAGCGTCGAGAGGATCGAGGTGCCATCGATGGGCCCGATGATGCGGGCGGCCACGCGACCCTGCTTGTCGAGCACGAGAGTGGTGGGGGTCGCCTGGATCGGCACCGACGACGCGAAGGCGAGCTTCGCCTCGGCCGTGTCGACGTCGATGAGGCTCGGGTAGGTCACACCGAACTCGGCGGAGAACGCCTTCGCGGTGTCGGCCTGATCGCGCGTGTTGATGCCCAGGAAGGCGACGTCGTCGCCGCCATGCTCCTGCCAGACGCTCTCGAGGTCTTCCGCCTCGAGGCGGCACGGGGCGCATCCGGCGTACCAGAAGTTGACGACCGTGACCTTGCCCGCGAGGTCAGAGCTGGAGAAGTCCTCGCCGTCCTCGGTGAGTCCGCCGAAATCGGTGACGGGTTCGCCGCGTTCGGCGACCGGAATCTCGACGATCGCTCCGTCTGCCGCGACATAGCCCGGGTTGTCACCGCTGAGGAACGAGTCGTTCACGGGATCGGGAGCGCAGGCGCTCAGACCGATGGCGAGCACCGCGGCGAGCGCGGCCCCGACCGCGCGGCGAGATGGCCGGATGCGGGAGGAGCGGCCGCTGCGGATCGGACGAACCGTCGAGGCGAGTGGCACGATTCCCAGTTTACGCGGGGGTTCCTATGCATGGGCCGGAAGCCCCGGGGGTGCTCGGCCGCCGTCAGAGACGCGCGAGGACGTCCTCCACGCTGGCCCGGAAGCGCGGGCAGGTGGCGATGTCGTGCGACCGGCATCCCATCGCGTGCTCGGTCATCTCCCGCGAACGGCGCATGTCCTCCATGCGCCGATCGAGATCGTCGAGGTGCCGCTGCAGCACCTCGTGACGCCCCGCGCTGCCGTCGTCGAGGAGCACGGCGATCTGATCGAGGGTCATCCCGGCTGCCTTGCTGCGCTGGATGACGGCGATGCGCACGACGTCGTCCTGGCCGTAGCGGCGCCTCCCTGCGGTGTCCCGCGCGGGGCGCAGCAGGCCGACCGACTCCCAGTGCCTGAGCACGTTCGTGGGCAGCTCGAAGCGTTCGGCGACCTCTCCCACGGACCACGGACTCTCGATGCTTGACTTCATGTTGACATGAAGTCACAGACTGAGGACGAACGCAAGCGAGCACCCCTCGGAAGGACCCCACATGTACGACGCGATCGTGATCGGCGCAGGCCCCGCCGGCCTCCAGGCGGCATTGACCCTCGGGCGGATGCACCGCCCCACGCTGCTTCTGGATTCGGGCGAATACCGCAACGGCACCGTGCTGCACATGCACAACGTCATCGCGAACGACGGAACTCCCCCGGCGGAGTTCCGCGCGACGGCGCGAGCGCAGCTCGCCGAGTACCCGGATGTCGAGCTCCGCGACGTCGGAGCACAGACGGTGACCGGCTCAGACGGCGGCTTCGTCGTACGACTCGCCGACGGCGAGACGGTCGAGACCCGACATGTCATCCTCGCGACCGGCGTCGCCGACGATCTCCCCGACATCCCCGGACTTCAGGACCTCTGGGGCACGAAGGCCTTCAGCTGCCCGTTCTGCGACGGTCACGAGCACGCCGGTCGCTCGATCGGCATCCTCGGGCCCGCTCCTCGAGCCGAGCACCTGATCGGGCTGCTCGGGCGCATCGTCGGCGACATCACGGTGTTCCCCGTCGAGCAGCCGTTCTCGGCCGACGAGACGCGGACTCTCGAAGGCCTGGGCGTTCGGGTCAGTGCGGAACCGGTCGCCGCCGTCGCGCCGGAGGCGGCTGATGTGCGCATCACCACGGCGTCGACCGCGCACACCGTGGCCGGCGTGTTCGTGGCATCCGGTTCACTGCGCCACCGTGCGCCGTTCGCCGATCAGCTCGGCCTGGAACTGCTGCCCTCCGGCTCGATCGAGATCGACGACTTCGGGCGCACATCGCAGCCCGGGGTCTTCGCGGCGGGCGACCTCGCGCACCGGGCGTCGCTTCCCGGACCCATGGCATCGGTGCTGCTCGCGTCCGCTGCCGGTCAGATGGCGGCGGTCGGCGTCATCCAGTCGCTGATGGCGCACTGACCGCAGCGGAAGGGAGACCGAGGCGAGGGGTCAGACTGCTCCCACGTCCACCGCACCGCCGGTCGCCGCAGGTTCGGCGTAATCGACCTCACGCCACACGTCGCCCACCAGCTCGAACGAGGTGACGCTCGACAGTGCGCAGCGCCGGGTGCGCGGGTCGTGCTGCAGGGGCAGACCCGCCACCCGGAGGTGGGTGATCCAGATCGGCGCCTGATGGGACACCATCACCAGATCGCCGTCGTCGACCGACCGCCACGCCTCGGCCATCATGCCCAGCATCCGCTCGGCGATCGACGCGTAGGGCTCACCCCAGCTGGGCAGCGACGGCTGCCGCAGGTGCCACCACTTGAGCGGGTTCAGAAGCGAGCGGCGCATCTGCGTGCCCTCGAACACGTTGGTCGGCTCGATCAGACGGATGTCGATCTCGGGCGAGAGGCCGAAGCGCTCGGCGAACGGCTCAGCAGACTCCTGCGCCCGCTCGAGCGGAGAGGAGTAGAGCCCCCGGACCGGACGATCGAGCCCGGCGATGTGATCGGCGGCGGCTCGCGCCATCTTCCGTCCCGCCCTGCTCAGGTGATAGTCGGGGAGCCGACCGTAGAGCACGCGCTTGGGGTTGTGCACCTCGCCGTGGCGGACGAGGTGCAGTCGCGATGCCACCACGTCACGCCCTGCTGTAGCGGGAGTCGCCGAAGCCGAGGATGAGATAGCCGATATAGGGGAAGACGAAGAGCAGGAAGAAGGAGAAGAGCCCTCCCTTGCCGAACCGCTCGCCGAGTCGCACCGCCACGATGATCCCGAAGACGAAGCCGACGATGGGGATGAGATAGAGCAGTGCGAGCCAGCCGGACATCCCGGCGATCTTCACGAGGAACACCACGTTCACGATCGGGATGACGGCGAGGATGCCGGGGTACCCCGCCTTGGTGAACACCTTCCACAGACCGACCGCGACGAGGACGTAGAAGACGAGCACGATGAGTCCGGTCGTGCCGGAGAAGATCGACGCGTACAGGTCGGAGATGCCGTTGGAGTCCATGGTGACCCTTTCTGTCGTGGCGATCCTACTGACCGATATGCCGCGGGCAGAGGAGGCGACACCCGCCCACGTAGAATGGGCGGGTTCATCATTTCCCAGATCAGGAGGAATCCTCCGTGCTTCGCACCCACTCGGCAGGCTCACTGCGAGCCGAGCATATCGGTCAGACCGTCACCCTCTCGGGTTGGGTCGATCGCCGTCGTGATCACGGAGGAGTCGCGTTCATCGATCTTCGGGATGCGTCCGGCATCGCGCAGGTCGTCATCCGCGATGAGGAGATCGCGCACCCGCTGCGCAACGAGTTCGTCCTCAAGGTCACCGGCGAGGTCTCGCGTCGCCCCGAGGGCAACGCGAACCCCAACCTCCCAACCGGCGAGATCGAGCTCATCGCGACCGACGTCGAGGTGCTGAACGAGTCCGCTCCGCTGCCGTTCCAGGTGTCGACCGCCGTCGCCGACACCGAGACGGTCGGCGAGGAGGCGCGCCTCAAGTACCGCTATCTCGACCTGCGTCGCCCCGCCGCGGCATCCGCTCTGCGTCTGCGCTCGAACGTCTACAAGGCCGTCCGCGATGTGCTGCACGGCGAGGACTTCACCGAGGTCGAGACGCCGACCCTCACGCGCTCGACGCCCGAGGGCGCCCGCGACTTCGTCGTGCCCGCCCGTCTGCACCCGGGCAGCTGGTACGCCCTGCCGCAGTCGCCGCAGCTGTTCAAGCAGCTGCTCATGGTCGGCGGCGTCGAGAAGTACTACCAGATCGCCCGCTGCTACCGCGACGAGGACTTCCGCGCCGACCGCCAGCCGGAGTTCACGCAGCTCGACATCGAGATGAGCTTCGTCGACCAGGAAGACGTCATCACGCTGATGGAGTCGCTCATCGTCGCGATGTGGAAGACCATCGGCGTCGACGTGCAGACCCCGCTGCCCCGCATGACCTACGCCGAGGCGATGGCCAAGTACGGCTCCGACAAGCCCGACCTGCGCTTCGGACTCGAGCTGGTCGAGGCGACCGAGTACTTCGCCGAGACCCCGTTCCGGGTGTTCCAGGCCGAGTACGTCGGCGCGGTCGTCATGCCCGGCGGTGCGAGCCAGCCCCGCAAGCAGCTCGACGCGTGGCAGGACTGGGCCAAGCAGCGCGGTGCGCGTGGCCTCGCGTACGTCCTCTTCAACGAGGACGGCTCGCTCGGCGGCCCCGCCGCCAAGAACCTGTCCGAGGCGGAGCAGGCGGGCCTCGCCGAGTTTGTCGGCGCATCCGCGGGTGACTGCGTGTTCTTCGCCGCCGGATCGACGAAGGAGAGCCGTGCACTGCTCGGCGCCGCCCGCGTCGAGATCGGACGTCGTCTCGGCTTCCTGAACCCCGACGAGTTCGCGTTCACGTGGGTCGTCGACGCTCCGATGTTCGAGCCGGCAGCGGATGCCGTGGCGTCGGGTGACGTCGCCGTCGGCGCCGGAGCCTGGACGGCCGTGCACCACGCGTTCACGGGGCCGAAGCCCGAGTTCCAGGACACGTTCGACACCGACCCCGGTTCGGCTCTCGCCTATGCATACGACATCGTGTGCAACGGCTCCGAGCTCGGCGGCGGATCGATCCGCATCCACCGCGAAGACGTGCAGAAGCGCGTGTTCGAGGTCATGGGCATCAGCGACGAGGTCGCGCAGGAGCAGTTCGGCTTCCTGCTGGACGCTTTCAAGTTCGGCGCCCCGCCGCACGGTGGAATCGCCCTCGGCATGGACCGCGTGCTGCAGCACCTGTCGAAGACCGAGTCGATCCGCGACGTCATCGCCTTCCCGAAGTCGGGCAACGGGTTCGACCCGCTGACAGCCGCTCCGGCACCGATCACGGCCGAGCAGCGCGCCGAGGCCGGCGTCGACTTCGAGCCCGCGGACGACGAGGCCTGACGCCGCATCGCCCCGTCGCACCGAGACCCCGTTCCGCTCAGCGGAGCGGGGTCTCTGCGTATGCGCCGGGCCGGATCCCGGACGCATGCACCGCGCATCCCCCGCTCGGCCGAACGCGTCAGCATCGGCCGGACTCGCCGAATCTGGCCGTGACACGCGCAGAACACCGCGCGGACGGCGAGCGGATGCCGGTGCGCAGGCGGATGCCGGAGCGCAGGCGCGGGGGCGGAGGTGCGCCAGGGCGGATGCTCAGTGCAGCTGCGCGAGCGCCGGAACGATGTTCTCGTTCCACACGTCGACGCCGAGCTTGGCGATGAGGGCGACCACCACGACGAGGAACACGACGCGGATGAAGGTCGTGCCGCGCGAGATGGCCATGCGGGATCCGAGGTAGCTGCCGGCGACGTTCGCGACCGCGAGGATGCCGCCGAGCAGCCACAGCACGGCGCCGTGCGGGATGAAGAGCAGCAGGGCGCCGGTGTTCGTGGCCAGGTTGACGATCTTCGCCTTCGCGCTCGCCTGCAGGAAGTCGTAGCCGAGCAGCGCGACGAGCGAGATCACCAGGAACGTGCCGGTGCCCGGCCCGATCAGACCGTCGTAGAAGCCGATCACGAGCCCTGACAGACCCGCCATGATGTGGTGCTTGTGCCCGCTGAAGCGCAGCCGCGTCGCGGCGCCCATCTGCGGGCGGAAGGCCGTGAAGAGCGCGACGGCGAGCAGCGCGACCACGATGATCGGCTTGAAGGCGGCGGCCGGCAGAACAGTCGCGACGGCAGCTCCCCCGAATGATCCGACCAGGGCGATCGCGGCCATCGGCAGAGCCGTGCGGATATCGGGTTTCGCACGTCGGTAGTAGGTGACGCTGCTCGTGGCCGTGCCGAACACGGACGCGAGCTTGTTGGTCGCGAGAGCCTGGATCGGCGAGATCCCGGGGATCAGCAGCAGGGCGGGGAGCTGCAGCAGACCACCGCCGCCCACCACCGCATCGATCCACCCGGCAGCGAAGGCCGCGACGACGACGAGGATCAGCGTGCCCCAGGTGAGCTGTTCGAGCCCGAGCACACTGCCGATGTCCATCCGTCCAGGATGTCAGACCACGCGGCACCTCGAACGCCACTGCAGTCCGACCCGTCACACCCTCGACACCTGTCGTTCACCCGAGCCGCGATCATCGGCAACCCTCGGCTCATAGTGTCCTCTCGCAACCCGAATCCGGCTCACAGCGCCGGGCACCGAGAGGACCCTGATGACCAACTTCCACCGCCGCGCACGAATCGGCGCCGGCATCGCCCTGTTCACGACCGCCGCGCTGGGTCTCACCGCCTGCGCCACCGGCGCGGAGACCCCGGCCGCAGGCAGCGACGCTGTCGACGCCGCATCCGCGACCTCGGTCGAGGACTTCGGTTCCTTCTCCGACCTCGAAGAGGCCGCGAAGGCCGAGGGGCAGCTCAACGTCATCGCGCTTCCGCGTGACTGGGCGAACTACGGCGAGATCCTCGACCTCTTCGCCGAGAAGTACCCCGAGATCACGATCAACGAGGCCTCTCCCGACGTGTCGAGCGCCGAGGAGATCCAGGCTGCGAAGACGAACGAGGGCCTCGACACCGCGCCCGACGTGTTCGACCTGGGTCTGACCGTCGCATTGCAGAACACCGACGTCTTCGCGCCGTACCAGGTGCAGACGTGGGACGAGATCCCCGACGCTCTCAAGGAGCCGACCGGCCTCTTCGTCGGCGACTACGGCGGATACATGTCGATCGGCTACGACTCGTCGAAGTTCGACGCTCCCGAGTCGCTCGACGACCTGAAGGATGCCGCCTACAAGGGCGCCGTCGCCATCAACGGAGACCCGACGCAGGCCGGCGCGGCCTTCGCCGCCGTGGGCCTCGCGACCGTGCAGTCCGACGGCACCCTCGACGACTTCCAGCCCGGCATCGACTTCTTCTCCGACCTCCAGAAGGCCGGCAACCTGCTCAAGGTCGATGTGACCACCGCGACCGTGGCCAGCGGCGAGACCCCTGTCGTCTTCGACTGGGACTACCTGAACGCGGCGCACGCCACCGACAACAAGGACTGGAAGGTCGTCGTCCTCGACGGCACCGGCTACGCGGGCTACTACAACCAGGCGATCAACAAGGATGCTCCGAACCCGGCCGCCGCACGCCTGTGGCAGGAGTTCCTCTACAGCGACGAGGTGCAGAACCTGTGGCTGAAGGGCGGCGCACGCCCGGCCCGCATGGAGGCCATGACCGAGGCCGGCACCATCGACGCCGACCTGGCTGCTGCTCTTCCCGAGGTCCCCAGCGAGACGGTCGTCCCGACCGAGGAGCAGTCGACGAACGCCGGAACGCTGCTCGGCGAGAAGTGGGCCGCGGCGGTCCAGTGACGACTGCCACCGCAGCGGGGGCGGATGCCACGGCATCCGCCCCCGTCTCCCCCGCAGCGCACAGCGCTGGGCCTGCGACCTCGTCGCGGGCCCAGCGCTCCGCGCCGTCCGTCGCCTGGCTCGGTCTCGTGCCGTTCGCCGTTTACGTCGTGCTCTTCCTCGCCGTTCCGACCCTCCTCGCGATCGGCTCCGGCTTCTTCACGAAGGACGGGTCGTTCACCTGGTCGAACGTGTCGGCCCTGGCAGACCCCGTCGTCCTCACCACGTTCGCCAACTCCGCCGGCCTGTCGCTGCTGACCGCCGTCGTCGGCGCGATCGCGGGTGCTCTGGTCTGCTATGCCCTGCTCGGCATGAACCCGGACGGCGCCGTGCGCTCGACCGTGGATGCTGCGGCCGGCGTCCTCGCCCAGTTCGGCGGCGTGATGCTCGCCTTCGCCTTCATCGCCACGATCGGCATCCAGGGGGTCGTCACCCTCTTCCTCAAGAACGACCTCGGCATCGACATCTTCGCGAACGGCACGTGGCTCTACGAGCTTCCCGGGCTGATCCTCCCGTACATCTACTTCCAGATCCCGCTCATGGTGATCACCTTCATGCCCGCCCTCGCAGCCCTCAAGCCGCAGTGGGCCGAGGCGAACCTCACGCTCGGCGGCACGCGCGCGAGCTTCTGGCTGCGCATCGGCGTCCCCGTGCTCGCACCCTCGTTCCTCGCGAGCCTCCTGCTGCTCTTCGCGAACGCCTTCTCGTCGTACGCCACCGCCGCCGCCCTCGCCAGTCAGGGTTCGCAGATCGTGCCGCTGCAGATCCGCGCCGCCCTCACGAGCGAGACCCTTCTCGGCCGTGAGAATCTCGCCGGCGCGCTCGCGCTCGGCATGATCGTCATCGTGGGAGTCGTGATGGCCCTGTACTCGCTCATCCAGCGTCGGGCAGCGAGGTGGCAGTCATGAACCGCCTCGGCCCGTCACTCGCGACCCGCTGGATCATCGGCGTGGTCGTCGGCGCATTCTTCGCGATCCCGCTCGTCTCGACCCTGCTCTACACGCTGCGCCAGACCGACGGCAGTCTCGGCCTCGAGCGGTGGGCCGCGCTCTTCGATCCCGCGAAGTCGGCGGCGATCAGGCCGATCTGGATGGGCCTGGGCAACTCCCTGGTCCTCGCGGTCGTGACCGTCGCGATCGTGCTCCTGCTGCTCGCACCGACCATGATCCTGGTGAACCTGCGCTTCGCGAAGCTCAAACCCGTCTTCGAGTTCGCCGTGCTGCTGCCGATCTCGATCCCCGCGATCGTGCTGGTCGTGGGTCTCGCACCGATCTACCTGCAGATCGGACGCACCCTCGGCACCGGCACGTGGACGCTGGCCTTCGCCTACGGCATCACCGTGCTGCCGTTCGCGTACCGCTCGATCCAGGCCTCTATCGACGCCGCCGACCTGCGCACGCTCGCCGAAGCCGCCCGATCCCTCGGCGCCGGCTGGCCTACCGTCGTGCTGAAGGTGCTCGCTCCCAACCTGCGTCAGGGACTCCTCGCGGCGTCTCTCATCTCGATCGCCGTCGTGCTCGGCGAGTTCACGATCGCCTCGCTCCTCAACCGCCAGGTGTTCCAGACGGCCATGGTCGTCGTGCAGAAGCAGGATCCGTACGCTCCGGCGATCTTCACCCTGCTGGCGCTGCTGTTCGTCTTCCTGCTTCTGCTTCTCATCGGCCGCGTCGCCCGCGGCACCGGAAAGGCCCGCTCATGACCCTCCCCCAGACCGCCGACAACATGCTGCTCGCCGAAGCCGGAGAGGGCACGCGCGTGCAACTGCAGGGCATCGTGAAGAGCTACTCGGGCAACACGGTGCTGCACGGCGTCGATCTCGACATCGCCCCCGGTGAGTTCGTCTCGCTGCTCGGCCCCTCCGGCTGCGGCAAGACGACGCTGCTTCGCGTGCTCGCGGGACTCGAGGGGCTCGACAGCGGTGCGGTGCTGCTCGGCGGCAACGATGTCTCGCGGGTGCCCACGAACAAGCGGGACATCGGCATGGTGTTCCAGTCGTACTCCCTGTTCCCGCACCTGCGGGTCGCGGAGAACACGGCGTTCGGGCTGCGTCGCCGCGGCGTCGGCAAGGCCGAGGCGGCAACGCGCGCCCTCGACGCCCTCGCGCTCGTGGGGCTCTCGGACTTCGCCGATCGCTACCCGCATCAGCTCTCCGGAGGTCAGCAGCAGCGCGTCGCGCTCGCCCGCGCTCTGGTCACCGAGCCGAAGGTCCTGCTTCTCGACGAGCCGCTCTCTGCCCTCGATGCGAAGGTGCGGGTGCAGCTGCGCGATGAGATCCGGCGCATCCAGCTGCGGCTCGGCATCACCACAGTGTTCGTCACGCACGACCAGGAGGAGGCCCTCGCGGTCTCCGACCGGATCGCCGTGATGAACGCCGGCACCATCGAGCAGATCGGAACCCCGGAGCAGCTCTACACGACGCCGTCCACGGCGGGCGTCGCCGCCTTCGTCGGGCTCTCGAGCGTCGTCTCGGGTGTCGCCGAGGGTGATCACGTGGTCGTGTGGGGTCAGAAGCTTCCCCTGCAGTCGCCGGCCGACGGGCCCGTCGACGTGTATCTGCGCCCGGAGAACGTGCACTTCGCATCCGAGGCCGATGCCGCGACCGATGCGCTGGTGCAGGAGAGCACGTTCCTCGGCAGCATGCGCCGCACGCTCGTGCGCACCGAATCCGGCGAGCTGGTGCGCCTCCAGCATGCTCCGGGCATCCACCTGGCCTTCGGCGATCGCGTGCGGATCGCCGTCGCTCCCGAGCCCGTCGCCGTGCATCCGCGCGGCTGACCGAGCCCTATCGCTGGCGCAGTACTCCGAGATACCGTGACACTCGAGGGCCTCGTTCCCTCCTCACCGTCGAGAAAGGACACCTCATGGCAGGCACGTTCGAGCTGTACACCGACAAATCCGGCGAGTACCGGTTCCGCCTCAAGTCCGGCAACGGCGAGGTGATCGCGATCAGCGAGGGCTACTCGTCGAAATCGTCCGCGCTGAACGGCATCGACTCGGTGCGCCGCAATGCCGCGGATGCCGAGGTCGTGGAGGCCTGACCTCGCACAGCACTCTCCGCACACGAGACCCCCTCGCGCTGACTCAGCAGGAGGGGGTCTCGTCGTGACAGGTGAGACGCGAGCTCAGAGGACGCGAGCCAGGAAGTCCTGCGTACGCGGATGCTGCGGGTTCGCGAGCACCTCGCGCGGGTCGCCCTCTTCGACGATGTAGCCGCCGTCCATGAAGATCAGACGTGATCCGACCTCGCGGGCGAAGCCCATCTCGTGCGTGACGACGAGCATCGTCATGCCCTCGTCCGCGAGCGAGCGCATGACCTGCAGCACCTCGCCGACGAGCTCGGGGTCGAGCGCCGACGTCGGCTCGTCGAACAGCATCATGTCCGGGTTCATGCACAGCGCCCGCGCGATCGCGACACGCTGCTGCTGACCGCCCGACAGGTGTCCGGGAAAGGCGTCCGCCTTCTCAGCGAGCCCGACGCGTCCGAGCATCTCCTTCGCGACCCGCTCAGCCTCAGCCTTGGACCGCTTCTTCACGCGCTGCTGCGCGATCATGAGGTTGCCCATCACGTCGAGGTGGGGGAAGAGGTTGAAGCTCTGGAACACCATGCCGATGCGGGTGCGCACCCGGTCGATGTCGACATCGGGATCAGTGATGTCGATCCCCTCGATGAGCACCTTGCCGCCGGTCGGCTCCTCGAGCAGGTTCACCGAGCGCAGCAGCGTCGACTTGCCTGAGCCCGACGGGCCGATGATGCAGACGACCTCTCCGGCGGTGACGGTGAGGTCGATGCCCTTGAGCACCTCGTTGTCGCCGAAGCTCTTCACAAGCCCCTGCAGGTCGATCGCGGGCGCGTGGACGTCAATCAGATCGGTGATCATCGCTGCCTCGACATCCTTCGTTCCAGGTACGCGCTGAAGCGCGTGAGGGGGATCGTCACGATCAGGTAGAGGGCCGCCGCCATGATGAGCGGCGTTCCGTTCGCGTTCTGCGTGCTCGCGTCACGCGCGAAGTTCGTCAGCTCCTTCGACCAGATGAAGGAACCTGCCACGAAGAGCAGCGACGTGTCCTTCAACAGCAGGACGAACTCGTTGGTCAGCGGCGGGATGATGATGCGGAACCCCTGCGGGACCACGATCCAGAACGTCGTCTTCATGGGCGACATGCCGAGCGAACGTGCCGCCTCGGTCTGCCCCTTGGGAACGGCCTGGATGCCGGCGCGGATCGTCTCGGCCATGTACGCCGATGCGACCAGGATCAGACCGATCAGGCCGAGCACGACCGGTCCGCCGAGCTTCGTGCCCGGCACGCCGAGTCCGATCGGCAGGATGAACGCGATGGCGAAGATCGTGAGGATCGCGGGAAGCCCGCGGAAGAGCTCGATCCACGCCGTCGCGATCCATCGGAAGGGTCCGATGGACGACAGCTTCAGCAGCGCGAGCACGACGCCGAGCAGCAGACCGCCGGCGAACGCGACGGCCGTGAACCACAGAGTGTTCACGAGCGCCGTGGTGATGATGCCCGGAAGCATCTTCGCCGCGACCTCCGGGTTGAAATACAGCTGCGCGATGCGGGCCCAGTCGGTGCTGACGATCAGCCAGACGGCGACCGCGATCAGCACCGCATAGACGGTGTACCGATACAGCTTGCTCTTCGTGGTGCGCCTCAACGCCATTGTCAAGGTCTCCCTGTCCTACGTCGCTCGCCGATTACTTCGCGGTGAAGTAGGTGTCGTAGATCGTCTGGTAGTCGCCGCTGTCGCGGAGATCCTGCAGCGCGCCGTCGATCGCCTCGCGCAGAGCGTCCTTCTCGCCCTTCGCGTATGCGAAGCCGTACGACTCGCCGGTCTCGTACTCCTCGACGATCTTGTACGCGCTGTCGGCCTTCTCGTGCTCGAGGTTCACCGGCTGGTCCTGAAGGATCGCGTCGATCTGTCCGGCCTGCATCGCGGGCCACAGCTCTCCGTCAGAGGGGTACTGGACGAGTTCTGCGCCCTCGGCGTTCTCGGTCGCGTAGGCCTCTCCGGTGGTGCCCTGCTGCACTCCGACGTTCTTGCCCGAGAGGTCGTCGATCGACTCGATGCCCGAGTCGGTGCGCACGAGCAGCGACTGCAGCGACTCGTAGTACGGCTCGGAGAAGTCGATGTTCGCCTTGCGCTCGTCGGTGATCGTCATGGCCGAGGCGCCGACGTCGCACTGTCCCGCGGCGAGCGTGGTGCCCGACTGCAGCGCGTCGAATCCGACGTCCTGCACCGAGAGCTTCAGGTCGAGCTCCTTCGCGATCGCGTCGAGCAGGTCGATGTCGAAGCCGGTGTAACCCGTGCCGTTGTCGCCGCCCTCGAACTCGAACGGTGCGTAAGGGATGTCGGAGCAGACCGTCAGGGTGCCCGCCTCGATGAGGTCGTACTCGTCGCCGGCCGCAGGCTCACCCGATCCCGCGTCACTGCCGCCGGTCGCGCATCCGGCGAGGGCGAGGGTGGCGGTCGCGGCGAGCGCGATCCCGGCGATGATGTTGCGACGCTGCATGTCAGCTCCTGAAGGACGAGGGTGTGGTTCCCCACGGACGGGTAGGAGAACATCTAAACATGCACCACCGGGCCGAACCCGCCGTCGGCCGCCTTCTGCGGATCACATTTGTGTTGCAAGTGTGACCGAATATGACGGGCGTGTTACGCACGATGCGGCACCGATTGTTCACCTTGCCTGAGTATCCTCTGTGCCGACAGCCCGAGCCGACACGCTCCGGACTCAGAGGAGACCCGATCATGGCAAAGAAGACCTCAGCACAGCGCACCGCCGAAGCCGCTCTCGACGCGGCGAAGGACGCGGCGAAGGACGCGAAGAAGCTGATCAAGTCCCTGCCCAAGAAGGACGCCAAGAAGCTGAAGCCTCTCGTCGAGGACGCGAAGGACGCGGCGAAAGTCTCGAAGAAGAAGGTCGCGGACCGGCCCAAGAAGGTCGCGAAGTCGGCGACCGCGGCGACCGCGCGCCTCACCCAGGCGACCGCACGCCTGGAGGCCGAGAAGAAGGCGTCGGACAGGAAGTCCGCGGCGAAGAAGGATCAGAAGAAGGCCCCCAAGAAGTCCGCCGTCGAGCCGACGCCGGATGCGAAGCAGCCGGCCCCGAAGAAGGCCCCCAAGAAGGCCGAGGCGAAGAAGGCCGAGGCGAAGAAGGCCGTGGCCAAGAAGGCCGTGGTCGCGGCTCCGACCGTCGAGCCGACGGTCACGATCACGACCCCGACGTCGGCACCCGCACTGGCACCAGCACCAGCACCGGCACCGGCACCGGTACCAACAGAGACCTCTGCAGCGGCACCGGAGCTCAGCGCGCTGACCCTGGTCCAGCTGCGCGCCCGCGCCCGCGCCGAGGGCCGCACCGGATACTCGCGCCTGACGAAGGCCGCTCTGCTCGACCTCCTTGCGCGCTGACGTGCAGGAGGCGCTCGACCGGGGCGCCGACGCGCCTCCTCCCCGCACGCTGATCGACATCCTTCAGGAGACGACCCGGCGATATCCCGACGCCTCGGCCATCGAGGACGCGGACGGGGCGCTCAGCTACGCCGAGCTGCTCGCGCACGTCTGGCGCACGGCGGCCCTGCTGCACGAGAGAGGCGTGCGCCGCGGCGACCGCGTCGGCATCCGCATGTCGTCCGGACACCGCGAGCTGTACATCGCGATCCTCGGCACCATCGCGGCGGGTGCCGCCTATGTCCCCGTCGATGCCGACGACCCGCAGGAGCGTGCCGATCTCGTGTTCCACGAGGCCCGCATCGCGGGCACGATCACCGACGCCGGCTACATGCCGGCCGGGGCGACCGAGGCGGTCGATCTCCTGGGCGGCGAGTCACCTCATCCGCGCACCTCCGCGATCCCGATCGTCGCGCCGCCGACGGTCGACGACGATGCCTGGATCATCTTCACCTCCGGGTCGACCGGCGTGCCCAAGGGCGTCGCGGTCTCGCACCGTTCGGCCGCGGCCTTCGTCGACGCCGAGGCACGTCTGTTCCTCCAGGCCGCACCGCTGAGTCCCGGTGATCGCGTGCTCGCAGGCCTCTCGGTCGCCTTCGACGCGTCCTGTGAGGAGATGTGGCTCGCGTGGGGCCACGGCGCCTGCCTGGTGCCCGCACCGCGAGCTCTCGTGCGCTCGGGCGAAGACCTGGGGCCCTGGCTGCTCGGCCACGGCATCACCGTCGTCTCGACGGTGCCGACGCTCGCCGCCCTCTGGCCGCAGGACGCGATCGAGAACGTGCGCCTGCTGATCTTCGGCGGGGAGGCCTGCCCGCCCGAGCTCGTCGCCCGGTTGGCGTCGGACGGACGTGAGGTGTGGAACACCTACGGCCCGACCGAGGCCACGGTCGTGGCCTGCGCCTCACTGATGAACGGCACCGGTCCCGTGCGCATCGGCCTCCCGCTCGACGGGTGGTCGCTCGCCGTGGTCGATGCTGACGGACAGCGCGTCGCCGAGGGCGAGACCGGCGAGCTGATCATCGGCGGAGTCGGTCTCGCCCGGTACCTCGACCCTGCGAAGGATGCCGAGAAGTACGCACCCATGCCCACTCTCGGCTGGGACCGGGCCTACCGCTCCGGCGACGTCGTGCGGGTCGAGTCCGAGGGACTGATCTTCCAGGGGCGCGCCGATGACCAGGTCAAGATCGGCGGCCGTCGCATCGAGCTCGGCGAGGTCGAGGCGGCGCTGCAGGCGCTGAGCTCCGTCTCGGCGGCGACCGTGGTGGTGCAGAAGACCGAGACGGGCATGCCGATCCTCGTCGGCTATGTCGTGCCCGACGAGGGGTTCGACCGGCAGGTGGCGCGTGGTGAGCTCTCGGAGACGCTTCCCGCTCCGCTGATCCCTCTGCTCGCCATGGTCGACGATCTGCCCGTCCGCACGTCCGGGAAGGTCGACAAGGCGGCTCTCCCCTGGCCGCTCGATTCCGGCGACGCGAACGACTCGTCCCTGTCCGGCACGGCGGCGTGGCTCGCCGAGCAGTGGTTCGCCGTGCTCGGCGTGCGCCCGGGCGACGAGGACGCCGACTTCTTCCAGCTCGGCGGCGGGTCGCTCGCGGCCGCCCAGCTGGTCTCCCGCCTGCGCACCCGGGCGCCGGAGTTCACGATGACCGACGTCTACGATCTGCCGCGGCTGCGCCAGATGTCGGATGCCGTCGACGATGAGGCCGATGACGAGGACGCCGAGGAACGCGTCTTCAGCCAGCCCGTCCCGACCCCCCGACGGATGCAGTGGGTGCAGACGATCGCGGGTCTCCCGCTGTTCGTGTTCACCGGCATCCGCTGGCTGCTGTACCTGCTCGCCGCGAGCTGGCTCCTGCGGCTGTCCCCCGGATTCGAATTCCTGCCCGCTGTTCCGGTGTGGACGATCATCGTCGGCCTGCTGATCTTCGTCACCCCGGTGGGGAAGATGACGATCGCCGCCGTCGCCGCGCGTCTGCTGCTCGCCGGACTCCGCCCTGGCGACTATCCTCGCGGCGGCGGAGTGCATCTGCGTCTGTGGCTCGCGGAGCAGATCGCCCAGCAGGTCGACCCGGTCGGCCTGGCCGGTGCTCCCTGGGTCGTCTACTACGCACGAGCTCTCGGCGCCCGCATCCACAGAGATGTCGATCTGCACACCGTCCCGCCGATCACGGGCATGCTCGACATCGGCTCCGGAGCCTCCATCGAGCCCGAGGTCGACCTCACCGGCTATTGGATCGATGGCGACACCGTGCGCATCGGCGGCATCCGCATCGGCGCGGGAGCGACCATCGGAGCCCGCAGCACCCTCGCCCCCGGCACGAAGATCGGTCGCGGAGCCGAGATCGCACCCGGCTCGGCCGTGTTCGGTCGGGTCCGCGCCGGGCAGCGCTGGGCAGGATCGCCGGCGGCACGCGTCGGCGGAGTGTCGCGGCCGTTCGAGGAGGGCCGCCCACCCAGCCGCACCCGGTGGTTGTGGGCCTACGCCGCCTCCTCCGCCGCGCTCGGCGTCCTCCCTGTCCTCTCGCTCGCCGCCGGCGCCTGGGTGCTCGCGCTGGGCATGCGCGGGTCCGACTCCCTGACAGCGGCCGTCCCGAGCATCCTGGCGCTGCTGGTTCCCGCAGTGCTGCTCGCCGGCTTCGTCTTCGCCGGTCTCGTGCTCGTCCTCGTGCGTGTGCTCGGAGCCGGTCTCGGCGAAGGCGTGTACCCGGTGCGCTCGCGCATCGCCTGGCAGGCGTGGACGACCGAGCGTCTGCTCGATTCCGCCCGTACCTTCCTCTTCCCGCTGTACTCGAGCAGTGCCACTCCCTTCTGGCTCAGGGCCCTCGGGGCCGAGGTCGGGCGCGACGTCGAGGCGTCGACCGTGCTGCTCATCCCGAAGCTCACGACCATCGCCGACGGAGCGTTCCTCGCCGACGACACCATGGTCGCGACCTACGAGCTGCAGGGCGGATGGATGCGGCTGGGCACCGCGCGCATCGGCAAGCGCGCGTTCCTCGGCAACTCCGGCATGGCCGCCGGCGGGCACAACGTGCCTCGCGACGGCCTCGTCGCCGTCCTGTCCGTCGCTCCGCCCAAGGCCAAGGCGGGCTCATCGTGGCTGGGCTCGCCCGCCGCGCGACTGCGCCGTGTGGTGAACGACTCCGATCTCGAGCGCACGTATCGCCCGCGCCCGGGACTCCGCCTCGCGCGGGCTCTGTGGGAGCTGTGCCGCATCATCCCGGTGTTCGTGACCTGCGCGATCGGAGTGAGTGTGATGCTCACGCTCGCCGCGGTGGTCGAGGCCTGGGGACTCGCATGGGCTGTGCTGCTCTCGAGCGCCGTGATGCTCGCCGCAGGCGCCTTCGCCGCTCTGATCACCACCGCCGCCAAATGGCTGATCGTGGGGCCGATCCGTGCCGGCGAGCATCCGCTCTGGTCGAGCTTCGTGTGGCGCACGGAGGTGTCGGACACCTTCACGGAGATGGTGGCCGCACCCTGGTTCGCCAACGCCGCATCGGGCACTCCTGCACTCGCCATCTGGCTGCGCACCCTCGGCGCGAAGATCGG
Source organism: Microbacterium sp. 1.5R (assembly GCF_001889265.1). Taxonomy (NCBI): domain Bacteria; kingdom Bacillati; phylum Actinomycetota; class Actinomycetes; order Micrococcales; family Microbacteriaceae; genus Microbacterium; species Microbacterium sp. 1.5R. Next base: position 764,743 of record NZ_CP018151.1, on the reverse strand, counting down.
CCGAGGCGTCTGGACCGACAGCTACTGGCTGCCCGAGCCCGACCTGGTCACCCTCGGGGACGGTGCGACCGTGAACCGCGGATGTGTGGTTCAGACGCATCTGTTCCATGATCGAGTGATGAGCATCGACGCAGTGACCCTCGAGAGCGGTGCGACCCTCGGTCCGCACAGCGTGATCCTGCCCGCGGCCACGATCGGATCGGATGCCACGGTCGGGCCCGCCTCACTCGTGATGCGGGGCGAGTTCGTGCCGATCGGCAGTCGATGGAGCGGCAACCCCATCGGACCGTGGCGTGCCGTCAAAGTGCGCTCCTACCAGGCCTCGAACGCATGACCGTCGACCCCTACACCCCGCACAGCGGCGATCGGCGCTACGGGGTGCTGCACTACGACCTGGCCATCGACTATCGCGTGACCACGAACCGCATCGCGGGCACGGCGACGATCCGGCTGCAGATGCAGGAATCGGCGAAGCACGTCTCGTTCGACCTCGTCGGGCTCAAAGTCACGAAGGTGCGGGTCGTCGGTGATCGCGCCGCCTCGTTCAGACAGGACGACCGGCGGCTCAAAGTGGTCTTCGGGGGCGAGCGGGAGAGCGGTCAGGAGCTCACGGTCGCGGTCGAGTACTCCGGTTCTCCGTCGCCCCGGCGCACTCGATGGGGGCTCCTCGGGTGGGAAGAACTCGAAGACGGCGTGCTCGTCGCGTCGCAGCCGACCGGCGCGCCAACCTGGTTCCCCTGCAACGACTTGCCCTCGGACAAGGCGACGTATCGGTTGGAGTTCACGGCCGATCCCGAGTACACCGTGGTCAGCGGCGGCGCAGCCACGCGATCGACGCAGCGCGGTCGCACCCGATGGATCTTCGAGCAGCCGGTGCCGACCGCGACATACCTGATGACCGTGCAGATCGGCCAGTACGACGATGACAGGGTCGCTCTCGGTACGACTCCCGGGCGTCTGTTCCACCCGCGGGCTCTCGCGGGTCGCGTGCGCTCCGACTTCGCCCCGCTGCCGCACATGATGGAGACGTTCGTCGGAGCCTTCGGCACGTATCCCTACGAGTCCTACAAGGTCGTCATCACACCCGACGATCTCGAGATCCCCCTCGAAGCGCAGGGCATGGCGATCTTCGGTGCGAATCACGTGGACGGAGCTGGGGGCAGCGAGCGGCTGATCGCGCATGAGCTCGCGCACCAGTGGTTCGGCAACAGCGTCGGCGTCGCCCGCTGGCGGGACATCTGGCTGAACGAGGGATTCGCCTGCTACGCCGAGTGGCTGTGGTCGGAAGCGTCCGGCGCGTCGACCGCCCACGAGAACGCTCTGGCCCATCACGCCGCCCTCCGCGGCCTCCCCCATGATCTGCTGCTCTCGGATCCCGGTCCGAACGACATGTTCGACGATCGCGTCTACAAGCGCGGCGCCCTCACCCTGCATGCCCTGCGACTCACGATCGGCGATGAGCGGTTCTTCGCTCTGACGCGGGAGTGGACCGCGCGGTTCGCGCGACTCGCTGTCACCAGCGACGACTTCCTCGGCCTCGTCGGCGAGGTGGCCGACGACCGGGCGCGCACCCTGGTGCGGACCTGGATCGACGAACTCCCGCTGCCCGCACTTCCTGCATCCCGGTCCTGAGACCGAGCGGGATCACCCCCGAGCGACGCTCAGCACGTACCCCGGTGGGCCGACCAGCGTCGTGACGTCGATCGTGGCGGCACGACCCGGAAGCGCTGCCGACCACACGCAGGGATCCGTGTTCTCGCGCAGTCGGAGGAGCACCTCTGACGGCTCTGTCTCGAATCCGCGACCATCCGCCTTGACCGCCGCCTCGATGCGCGTCCACCCCGCGAGATCCGGGGCGGCGCCGTCGGGGAACATCGTTCGCAGCTCGTCGACCCGGCCGGCCGCAGATGCCTGCTCGACATCGACGCCGAGCGACGCCGCAGTCCCCACCGCTGCCGGAGCCACTGCGACGACGACGAGACCCTCCGCATGACTCACGCTGAGCAAGACGCCGTCGGCGCGCGGCCGACCATGGTCCGCCCCGCACCTGGCACAGCGGCTCGAGATGACGACGTCGTGCGTTCCGGTGATCCGGCGCACGAGGGCGCGCATCAGCGCCCTGCCGGCGAGGAACGCCTGGGCACGGCTGCCACTCAGCTCGCGGAGGCGTTCCCGCTGACCCATCGCCGCGGCATCGGCTTCAGTGAAATCGTGCGGCTGCGAGGGCGATGCCCAGGCGATCGTGATGTCACGCCAGGTGGTCTCGCCTGCGATTCCCCCTGCGCTCATCACACCGAGAACCGCCGATCAGAGGTTCAGAGGTTCAGAGTTCGAAGTCGACGGCCACACGGGAGGCGACGACCGAGCGCACGTACGCCACGACCTCTTCGTGCGCCGGGTGCACCTGGTACTCCTCGAGAGCAGCGATCGAATCGACGTCCGCGACGAGGGTGACGTCCCAGTTCGCGTCGGGATAAGCGACGTTCGCGCCCGCGGTGATCGAGCGCAGCTGCGGCACGACGCCGTCGAGAGCGTTCAGACGACGGGCGACCTCGGCGGCCTGCTCGGCGCGTGTCGCCGCATCGTCGGCTGCGAGCTTCCAGGTGACGACGTGACGGATCATCGGGCTTCCTTCTCGAGTGCGTCCTGCTGCACGGCTGATTCGAGCGCGTCGCGCAGTCGGTCGGCGGACAGACGCCAGTGCGCGTGCAGGTCGCCGTCGATCAGGACGACGGGGATCTTCTCCCACCACAGCTCGTAGAGCACAGGATCGTCGGCGATCGAGGCCTCCACGATCTCGATGCGCTCGGCTGCCGCGTCAGGCAGGTCGGCGACGACGGCGTCGATGATCTCGGACGCGACATCGCAGAGATGGCAGTCCGGCTTGCCGATGAGGGTCAGCGTGGTCACGCCGACGGCACCTCGATATCGCGGCCCTGCGCGATCCACTCGCCCGTTCCGCCCTCGACGTTGGTGGCGTCGTATCCGCGGGACTCGAGCGCTTCGACGACGCGCGCCGACCGCCCACCCGCTTGGCAGATGACGTCGAACGACTCTGCGGGCAGCTCTTCGAGCCGGTTGCCGATCTCGGACATCGGGATGTTGACGGCCCCGGGTACGTGACCGGCGGCGAACTCATCCACCTCTCGGACATCGATGAGCGGGGTGTTCGACCGCTCGGCGAGCTCGGTGACGGTGATCGACTTCATGGCATGCTCCTGCGACGAGTGGGAAACCGGGGGCAGAGACACAAAGCGCCCGTCCGGAGACAGGCGCTCGTGTCTGGTCGCTTACTTCTTGTTGCGACGCTGGTGGCGAGTCTTACGAAGCAGCTTGCGGTGCTTCTTCTTCGCCATGCGCTTGCGGCGCTTCTTGATGACAGAACCCACGGAAACCTCACTAAGTCAGTGGCTGGGTGTCGTCGGTGACGGACACCCGGGTACGGGCACGGAAAAATGCCTCGGATCAGTCTAGCAAACCGTGGAGCTTCTGCTGCACGCGCTCACGAGACGACGCCGAGGACGTCAGCCGACGTCGGCTATCGGTCGCTGCAGGGCCTCGGCGACCGCGGATTCCGGAACACGGAAACTGCGACCGAAGCGGATGGCTGGCAGCTCCCCAGCGTGCACCATCCGATAGACCGTCATCTTCGACACACGCATGAGTTCGGCGACCTCGGCCACCGTAAGGAACCGGACATCTGGAACCTCGGGCATCCCACGTACCCCTTTCTGGATTGTGTGCACACTCTATGGGCAAGGTGGGACACGTGTAAACCCATGTGGCCTGTGTGATCAGTGTGCATCCCCGACGGTCGCGAAGGCGCGCACGGGAAAGGTCCCGAATCCGCGCACGGCCGGCGGTGCAGCGGTGAACCGCGCCCCCTGCGACGGCACAGCGTCGAGGTGCGTCAAGTGCTCGACCACATGGATGCCGGCGGCGAGCAGGATGCTGTGGGCGGGCCGCTCTCCTCCGCTCTCGGTGTCGTCGATGTTCAGGGAGTCGATTCCCACCAGGCCTACCCCCGCGGCGGCGAGGTGACGAGCCCCTCCTTCCGTGAGGAACGGCGCCCCGCGCCCGTACTCCGGTGTGCCGAAGTGCTCATCCCATCCGGTGTCGAGCAGGACCGCTGCTCCGCTCAGGTCGCGGTCGACGAGTGCGTCGGCATCGATCCCGCGATGCTCAGCACGCCAGGCGCCTCGCAGGTGGAACACCTCGGCACGCAGCCCGACCAGCGAGCTCAGGTCGAGCGAGGCCAGGTCTCCGCCGTCGTCGTAGCGGTGGTAGGGCGCGTCGAGGTAGGTGCCCGTGTTCCCGATCATCGTGATGATGTCCATCGCGAACTCCGTCCCCGGCGCGTACTTCGAACGCGAGTCCTCGCGAGTGAGGTGCGGAGTGATCGTCGGTGCCGGAAGACCCGGGTAGGTCACCAGCCCCGCCTCGATCGTGTGGCTGAGGTCGATCACGCGGGGACTCGAAGCGGAAACTGTGGTCATCCCCTCATCATGGCCCGCGGAACGGGCGAGGTCACAGCGGAGACATAGGACGTATGCCGGAACCGCTCAGACTGCCCTGCGAGGCTGACCACACGACTCACGATGGCACCATCCGAGTCACGCGGGCTGGGGCCCGCGGCCTCGCCCCTGACGACACGCCCCCCGATCGTCAGGGGCGATGTGTGTCTCCGGCCGCGATCAGCCGCCGAGACGCTTGAGAGCCGTCGCGACCACGTGCTTGGCCGATGCCGCGGCACGGCCGACGACCTCGGCCGCGTGTGCGGCTCCGTCGGGCAGCGGCAGTCCGGGGTAGTCGATGTCGGGTGCGTCGTCGCCGTAGGCATCCATGAGGAAGGGCACGAGCCAGTCGTCGACGGCCTCGAGCGGCTCGACGGCCAAGCTGTAGAAACGACGCTGCCCGTCTTCGCGGACGCTGACCAGCTCGGCCTCGCGCAGGACCTTCAGATGCTTCGAGACGGTCGGCTGGCTGATGCCGAGGTCGGCGACGATCTGGCTCACGCTCGTTCCGGCATCCCCTTCGGCGGTGCGTCGCAGGAGAAGCTGGAGAATGTCTCGCCTCGTACCGTCTGCGATCACGTCGAAGATGTCCGTCATGTGATCAGGGTAGTCGTCCCCGGCACGGAGTACCATGACGAAGGCTCGGCGATCAGCGCCGTGCATCCGCGCACGTCGGAGCAGGAAGATCGAAGGGGGACGCGATGTCGGGCATCGTTTCGGCGTCGTCGCCTCGACAGCGTCTCCAGAACGCCGCCTCCTGGGGCAAGCACATCATCACGTCGTCGCCCTCGCGCTTCGCGATCGTCATCTTCGCGCTGCTCATCCTGGTCTTCACGGTGCTGCTCTCGCTGCCGATCGCCTCGGCCTCGCGCACGGTCACGCCGTTGGCGGATGCACTGTTCACCGCGGTCTCCACCATCTGCGTCACGGGACTCGCGACCGTCGACATGGCGACGTACTGGTCGCCCTTCGGTCACGTGCTGATCTTCATCGGCGTCAACATCGGCGCGCTCGGCGTTCTCACCCTCGCCTCGTTGATGGGCATGCTCATCTCCAAGAGACTGGGACTCCGCGCCAAGCTCCTCGCCGCGGGAGACACCAACCCCCTTCGCGCGCACGGTGGCGTGGTGAACGAGAGCCAGACCGTCCGGCTGGGCGAAGTCGGTCAGCTCCTGACGACCGTGGCCGTCTCCGCGCTGATCATCGAGGGCGTGCTCGCGGTCCTCCTCTACCCCGCACTCGTGATGGCCGGGGTCGAGCCGATCGCAGCGCTCTGGGAGGCCCCCTACTTCGCCGCGATGGCCTTCACCAACACCGGCTTCGCGCCGAACGCCGGCGGAGTCGCCGTGTTCGCCGACGACTATCTCGTCCTCACGCTGCTGATGGCCGGCGTGTTCCTCGGCAGCATCGGCTTCCCGGTGATCTACACCCTGGCCAAGCACGTGTGGCACGTGAAGAAGTGGTCGTTGCACACCAAGCTCACCCTGGTCACCACGGTGCTGCTCTTCGTGCTCGGCGCCGCCGTCTTCCTGATCCTCGAGTACGCGAACCCGAAGACGTTCGGGTCGATGGATGCCGCGGACACGACCTTCCAGGCGTTCTTCCTGTCCGCGATGACGAGGTCGGGCGGCTTCAACGTGATCGAGATGGACGATCTGAACGGCTCATCCCTCCTCGCCGCGAGCATGCTGATGTTCGTCGGCGGCGGCTCGGCCTCCACCGCAGGCGGAATCAAGGTGACGACCCTGGCGGTGCTCGCGATCGCGGTGTGGTCCGAGGCCAAGGGCCGTCAGTCCGTCGAGGCGTTCGGCCGTCGCATCCCCAGCGACGTGCAGCGCGTCGCGTTGAGCGTCGTCGCCTGGGGAGCCACGATCGTGGCGCTCTCGACGATCATCATCGCCCAGATCACCAAGGCGGACATCAGCCACGTCCTCTTCGACGTCATCTCGGCTTTCGCCACCGTCGGACTCTCGACCGGCCTCACCGCCGATCTCCCCGACGCCGGTTCGTACGTCCTCGCGACCACCATCTTCATGGGGCGCGTTGGTACAGTGACTCTCGCCGCGGCCGTCGCCGCGACATCGCGAACGCAGTACTACTCACTGCCCGTGGAAAGGCCGATCGTTGGTTGAAGTCCTCCGGGGCGACGCTCCCGTCCTCGTCATCGGTCTCGGCCGGTTCGGTGCCGCCTGCGCAGGCGAACTCGATCGTCTCGACCGCGAGGTCCTGGCGATCGACGACAACCTCGAGCTCGTGCAGAAATGGTCGGACCGCGTCACGCACACGGTGCAGGCCGACGCCAAGAACATCGACGCCCTGCGGCAGATCGGCGCGCAGGACTTCCAGGTCGCCGTCGTCGCCGTCGGCTCGTCGATCGAGGCGTCAGTGCTGATCACCGCGAACCTCGTCGATCTCAAGGTGCCGCAGATCTGGGCCAAGGCGGTCTCGCAGTCGCACGGCAAGATCCTCGCCCGCGTCGGCGCCAACCACGTCATCTACCCCGAGCGAGAAGCCGGTGAGCGCGTCGCGCACCTCGTCTCCGGCCGGATGCTCGACTTCATCCGCTTCGACGACGACTTCGTGCTGGCCAAGATGTACCCGCCGAAGTTCATCCGCGGCGTGGGTCTGAACGAGTCCGGCGTGCGCAGCAAGTACAAGGTCACGGTCGTGGGAGTGAAGAGCCCGGGCAAGCCGTTCCGCTACGCCGAGGCGAACACGATCGTCACCAACCACGATCTGATCATCGTCTCGGGCACCAACAGCGACATCGAGCGCTTCGCCGCCCTCGACCGCTGACCGGCATCCGCGCGACGGACGTCAGGCGTCGATGTCGAGCGCGATCTCGACGAGGTCGTCGACCGCGACGCCCTCACGGTCTTGCAGTGCCTTCTTGATCGGCACGATGTAGCCGCCGTCCTTGGGCCAGAGGGCGGTGGTCACCGTCGTGTCGCCGATCGTGACGGATGCGGGGATCATCCCCCATCCGTAGGTGACGACGCTCGCGACCTCACCGATCATCTCGCTCTCCGCCGGCGGCACGGTGACGAAATGGAACGGCGCGGGACCGCGCCAGAACCAGATCTCCCCGGAGAACCGCAGCTGCATGTCAGGCTCCGGCCGCGAGTTCCTTCGCGCGTGCGAGCGCGGCAGCGGCGGCATCCGCGAAGGTGCGATCGAGGTGCGCGTCCTGCAGCACCGCCACGGCCTTCTCGGTGGTGCCCTTGGGGCTCGTGACCCTGCGGCGGAGCTCGGACGGCTCCTCACCCGACGCATCGAGCAGCGCAGTGGCGCCGATGAAGGTCTGCTCCACCATGACCCGCGCGTCGCTCTCGCTGAAGCCCATTCCGACGGCTGCCTTGGTCAGCTCCTCGATGAGCAGGTAGACGTAGGCGGGGCCGGAACCCGAGATCGTCGAGAGTGCGTCGATCTGCGATTCGGGAACCTCGACAACCGCGCCCACGGTGGCGAAGAGGCGGTGCACGAGGGCGAGATCGTCGTCGGATGCCGCTGCCCCCGCGGCCAGACCGGTGACTCCCTTGCCAACTGTCGAGGGCGTGTTCGGCATCGATCGGATGACCCGCACGTCGGCGCCGAGGTTGTCGGTGAAGGTCTGGAGCGTGACTCCCGCAGCGAGGCTCACGACGATCGCGTCGTCGGCCAAATGCGAGGCGATCTCGCGCAGCAGATCGGGCACCATCGAGGGCTTCACCCCGACGAGGACGATGCGAGCCTTCGCGACCGCATCCGCGTTGCCGTCGGTGGTCTCGGACAGGGCGATGCTCCTGACCCCGTCGAGGTCGGCGAGGGCCGCCGCCTTCTCGGGCGTGCGGTTCGTCGCGGTGATTCCCCCGTCGACCTGGATGCCGGATGCGACCACCCCTCGGAGGATCGCGCCGCCCATCGATCCGGCACCGAGGAACGCGAGAGCGGGAAGCGAGTCAGCCATGTCGCCATCCTACGGCGGGCGCACCGGGCGACCACGGACGAGCCGATCTAGACTCGACGCATGAGTGCATCCGGCGGCGGCAAGGCCATTCTCGCGGCGTTCCTGGCGAACCTGGGCATAGCCCTGGCGAAGTTCCTCGCGTGGGCGCTGTCGGGATCCGCATCGATGCTCGCCGAGGCGATCCACTCGGTCGCCGACTCGGGCAACCAGCTGCTGCTCATGCTGGGCGGACGCAAGGCGAAGCGCGAGGCGGACAGGGCGCACCCCTTCGGCTACGGGCGGGAACGGTACGTCTACGCGTTCGTGGTGTCGATCATCCTGTTCTCCGTCGGAGGTCTGTTCGCGATCTACGAGGCGATCGACAAGCTCACGCACCCGCATGAACTCGACAAGACGTGGTGGTGGCTGCCGATCGTCGTGCTGGTGGTCGCGATCGGCCTCGAGTCGTTCTCGCTGCGCACCGCCGTCAGAGAGAGCAATCTCGTCCGTGACACGGGCCAGTCCTGGGTGTCGTTCGTGCGCCGCGCGAAGGCGCCGGAGCTCCCCGTCGTGCTCCTCGAGGACGTCGGGGCACTCACCGGTCTCACGTTCGCACTGCTCGGCGTCGGGCTCACCGTGATCACCGGAAACCCGCTGTTCGACGCACTCGGCACATTGATGATCGGCATCCTGCTCGTGCTCATCGCGATCGTGCTCGGCGTCGAGACGAAGAGCCTCCTCGTGGGCGAGGGCGCCACGCAGGCCGATCACGATCGCATCGTCGACGCGATCAACGCGGGCGACGAGATCGAGAAGATCATCCACATGAAGACCCTCTACCTGGGCCCGGACGAGCTCATGGTCGCGGCGAAGATCGCACTCAACGCGAACAAGCCGCTGCGCGAGGCAGCTGTCGACATCGATGCGATCGAGGCCCGCATCCGCGAGGCTCTTCCGATCGCACGCGTGATCTACATCGAGCCCGACGTGTACCGGCCGTCGCTCGACCCCGAGCCGTCGACCGACGTCTTCGTGCTCAAGTCCTCCGACTGATCGCGCGCGGGGTCCCGTAGCCGTCAGCGCCGCTGCTCGAAGAAGCTCCGCAGCAGGGCCGTGGCGGCATCCGCTTCGACCCCGCCGACGACCTCGGCGCGGTACGGCAGCCGACGGTCGCGCAGCACGTCGTACATGGAGCCGGCGGCCCCCGCCTTGTCATCCCACGCGCCGAAGACGACGCGGCCGATCCGCGCCTGCAGGATCGCCCCCGCGCACATGATGCAGGGCTCGAGGGTCACGACGAGGGTGTGGCCGTCGAGATTCCACGAGCCGACGGACGCCGCGGCCGACCGCAGCGCCGCGATCTCGGCGTGCCCCGTGGGGTCGTGGGTCGCCTCACGATGATTGCGTCCTTCGGCGATGATCCGGCCCTCTGCGTCGAGCACCACCGCGCCGACCGGGATCTCCGAGGCCGCCGATGCCTCGGCCGCGAGCTCGAGCGCGCGTCGCATCGCACGGGCGTCGGAGGCGGTCATGCGTCGAGCCTACGACAGCCGCTCGGGCGGCCGGCGGCATCCGATGTCGTACCGGAGCCCCCGGCGCATTAGCCTGTATCCATGCGTGTCCACGTCGCCGACCACCCTCTCGTCACTCACAAGCTCTCGGTGCTGCGCGACCATCGCACTCCGTCGCCCGTCTTCCGGCAGCTGACCGAAGAGCTCGTGACGCTTCTCGCGTATGAGGCGACCCGCAACGTGAAGGTCAGTCCGGTCGAGATCACCACTCCCGTGACGACGACGATGGGCGTGAAGATCTCGGAGCCCCGTCCGATCGTCGTGCCGATCCTGCGCGCCGGCCTCGGCATGCTCGAGGGCCTGGTGAAGCTGCTGCCGACGGCAGAGGTCGGGTTCCTGGGCATGGTCCGCGACGAGGAAACCTTCGAGCCGACCACCTACGCCGAGCGCCTTCCCGACGACCTGAGCGATCGTCAGTGCTTCGCGATCGATCCGATGCTCGCGACCGGCGGCTCGCTGGCTGCCGCCATCCAGTTCCTCTTCGACCGCGGGGCCAAGGACGTCACAGCGATCTGCCTGCTCGGCACTCCCGAAGGCCTCGCCGCCATCGAGGCGCTCGTCGGAGACCGCGACGTGACGATCGTGCTCGGGGCCCTGGATGAGCGCCTCAATGAGAAGGGCTACATCGTGCCCGGACTCGGCGACGCCGGCGATCGGCTCTACGGCACCGTCTGACGGATCTCCGGCTCGCGCGGTTCGTCCTCGAGAAGGGGCACGCCGAAGCTCGCCACCACGTCTCGCACCTCGCCGAGGTACTGCTGAGCCTGTTCGGTGAGCGGTATGGCCGTGCGTCCGATCCAGCCGATCTCGATGCGCTCGTCGACGTCGAGGGGCACGGCGACGATCTCGGGATCGAGATCGTCGCTGATGATGCCGGTTGAGATCGTGTATCCGTCGAGACCGATCATCAGGTTGAAGATCGTCGCTCGATCGGAGACCCGGATCTCCCGCGCACTCGAGAGGGTCGAGAGGATCTCCTCCGCGAAGTAGAACGAGTTGTTCGCGCCCTGGTCGAAGGTGAGACGCGGAAGGCCGACGAGATCGTCGAGGGTCGCACGGTCTCGCGACGCGAGTGCGTTCCGCCGTGAGACGAAGATGTGCGGCTCGGCGATGAAGAGCGGATGGAATGCGAGACCCGAGTCCCGCAGGAGCTTGTCGATCACGTTGCGGTTGAAGTCGTTGCGGAAGAGGATGCCGAGTTCGCTGCGGAGCGTCCGCACATCCTCGATGATGTCCCACGTGCGGGTCTCGCGGAGCGAGAACTCGTATTCGGCGGCGCTCGAGCGCTTGACCATCCGCACGAATGCGTCGACGGCGAAGGAGTAATGCTGGGTAGAGACCCCGAGGAGGCGGCGCGACGGTGGCCGCCCGAGGTAGCGCTGCTCGAGAAGCTCGGCCTGCTCGACGATCTGTCTGGCATACCCGAGGAACTCCGTGCCGTCGCTCGTGAGCGTCACCCCTCGCGCCGACCGGGTGAGCAGATCGCGTCCGACTCGGCTCTCGAGGTCTTTCATCGCCGCGGACATCGTGGGCTGCGCGACATAGAGCACGTCGGCCGCCGCGGTGATGGACCCCTCCGCAGCGACCTCGATGAAGTACTGGAGCTGTTGCAGTGTGATCCCGCTCGATCGCCTAGGCATAGGAGAAGGCTATATCACCGCATAGCGGAGCCGAATTACCCGATAGCTCTGGCATCGCTGCACTATGAGATCACCGCTTTCGCGAGGCCCGATGGGCCTCCCCTCTCCCGGATTGGCCCCTCATGGCGAACGAGATCACGTTCAGCATCACGACCACTCGCTTCGACGAGGACTATGCCCCGTCCGACAGCTCGCGCATCACCACGAACTTCGCCAACCTCGCGCGCGGCGAGCGCCGCCAGCAGAACCTCCGCAACGCCCTGGAGATGATCGACCGTCGCTTCAACGACCTCGCGGGCGGCGACGAGCGCTACACGGTCGAGCTCGACATCGTCTCGGTGCAGTTGCGATTCGCCGATGGCAACGATGAGGAGTTCCCGGTGCTCGAGGTGCTCGACGTCCACATCGTCGACCGGCTGACCGGCGAACGCCACCATGGGATCGTGGGAAACAACTTCTCCTCCTACCTCCGCGACTACGACTTCAGCGTCGTCCTGCCTGCGGCGAGCGCGGCCGCCGGCGGATTCTCCACTCCCGACGACTTCGGCGTGCTGCACGGCAAGCTCTTCCAGCATTTCCTCGAGTCCGAGGCGTACCAGGAGCGCTTCTCGACCCTGCCGGTGATCTGCATCAGCGTCTCGACCAGCAGGACCTATCACCGCAACGGCAACCACCACCCCGTGCTCGGCGCCGAGTACGTGCAGGACTCCTTCTCGCTCACCGACGAGTACTTCGGGAAGATGGGGCTGCAGGTCCGCTACTTCATGCCACGCGGCAGCGTCGCCCCCCTCGCCTTCTACTTCCGCGGCGACCTCCTGAGCGACTACTCCGATCTGCAGCTCATCGGCACGATCAGCACCATGGAGACCTTCCAGAAGATCTACCGGCCTGAGATCTACAATGCGAATGCGCCGGCCGAGAGCGTCTACCGTCCGAGCCTCGCCCACGACGACTATCAGCAGACGGAGATCACGTACGACCGCGAGGAGCGCAGCCAGCTCGCCGTCGTGCAGGGACGCTACGCCGATGAGCACTTCGTCACGCCGCACCGGACGGTGCTGGACCGGTGGGCTGCCGGGTATCCCGCTCCGTCCTCCCCCGCGTCCGCCTCCCCCGTTGCGGTCCGATGACCGGCCGCGGATCGTCGACCGTGCGAGAACTCCTCCCCACCTCGATCGTCGGAAGTCTGCCCAAGCCGGCGTGGCTCGCCCGGCCCGAAGTCCTCTGGTCGCCGTGGGAGCTGCAGGGCGATGCGCTCGCGGAGGGCAAGCATGACGCCCTGCGCGCCGCAGTGCACGAGCAGCGTCGACGCGGGATCGACATCATCAGCGACGGGGAGCAGACCCGTCAGCACTTCGTCACCACCTTCATCGAGCATCTCGACGGAGTCGACTTCGAGAATCGGGAGACGGTCCGCATCCGCGATCGCTATGACGCGAGCGTGCCGACCGTCGTCGGCGCAGTGAGCCGCCGCGCGCCCGTGTTCGTGGACGACGCGGCCTTTCTGCGCCAGCAGACCGACCAGCCGATCAAGTGGGCGCTGCCTGGCCCGATGACGATGATCGACACGCTGTCGGACCGCCACTACCGCAGCCGCGAGAAGCTGGCATGGGAGTTCGCGACGATCCTCAATCAGGAGGCGAAAGAGCTCGAGGCAGCCGGAGTCGACATCATCCAGTTCGACGAGCCCGCGTTCAACGTGTTCTTCGACGAGATGAAGGACTGGGGCGTCGCTGCTCTGGAGCGGGCAGCAGAAGGACTGCGTGCGGAGACCGCGGTCCACATCTGCTACGGCTACGGGATCAAGGCCAACAACGATTGGAAGGCGACCCTCGGAGCCGAGTGGAGGCAGTACGAGGAGTCGTTCCCCCTTCTGCAGCGATCCACCATCGACATCGTCTCGCTGGAGAGCCACCACTCCCACGTGCCGCTCGACCTCATCGAGCTGATCCGCGGCAAGAAGGTGATGCTCGGCGCGATCGACGTCGCGAGCGAGCAGATCGAGACTCCGGAAGAAGTCGCCGACACCCTGCGGCGCGCGCTCGAGTTCGTCGATGCGGACCTGCTCATCCCCAGCTCGAACTGCGGGATGGCGCCCCTACCGAGGCGCGTCGCTCTCGACAAGATGAGCGCCCTGTCAGCGGGAGCGCGAATCGTGCGCGACGAACTCGGCGGCACCGGCGCCTGACCGCGCTCGAGCAGCCGCGTCGTGTGACTCACGCCCTCACGAGGTAGCAGCGCTCCTCGCCGTAGTTCGTGAAACCCGCTCGCGCGAGGATCGGCGCGGAGGTCGCGGTGCGCCCCTTCGCCAACGCCGTGGTCGCTCCCCGTGCCGCGCTCTGGCGAAGCCGCTCCACGAGGACGGCACGGTAGGCTCCTCGTCCCCGTGCCTGCTCGATCGTCGCCGCTCCCCACAGGCGTGCGAAGCCGTCGACGATCGTGCAGCCGCCCGTGCTGACCGCCTCGCCGTCCGCGCCGAGACGGGCGAGAACACGCACCTGCGTGCCTGCGTCGTACGCCGATGTGATCTCGTCGAGTTCGATGCGCAGGCCTTCGTCATCGAGCGGCTGCTGCTTCCAGACCGGCACATTGATCGCGTCGACTTCGCGAACCTGCTCGAGCGTTCGCACGACCTCCGCCCTGGCTTCAGGCGGGACATCGCTCGCGGCGCTGTCGATCGTGGCGCTGTCGATCCGGCTCGCGAAGACGGCTACGGTGTCGATGTGCTCGGCTCCGCGCTTGCGGAGCTCGGCTTCGAGATCGGGGCGGTCGGACGCGTTGGTCCAGAACCGCAGCTCGCTCTCGTCCCACGCCCTCGTGCGGTCGATGGCGTGTTCTACGACGGTTGCGGCATCCGCATCCGAGTCGACCTGAGAGCCGCGCACTCCGCCACCGAATCGCGTCGGATACCGCACCAGCTGCAGATGGCTCCGCTGCTGCTCGCTGCCGCGGGGAAACCACACCCACGCGGCCGAGGCTCGCAGGACATCATCGATCGTGTGAGTCATCGCTCTCCTCTGCCGACGGCGACCTCAGCTCGCCGCTCCGACCAGACGCGCGAAGGCGCTCATCCGAGCGACCCCCTCGGGAGTGCGCGGAAGATCGTCGAGCAGGGCCGGTGAGTGGATGAGGTACGCCGCGACCTGCGCCCTCGAGATCGCCACATTCAACCGATTCTGCAGCAGGAGGAACTCGGGGCCTCGCGGAGCATCGCGTCCGCTGGACGCCGCGAGCGAGGTGATCGAGACCACCGCCTCCTTGCCCTGGAAGTTGTCGACCGTGCCGACCGGGACGTCGTGGAAGCCCGCCGCGGCGAGCGCATCGTGCACGGTCTGACGCTGGGCGTTGTACGGCGCGACGACGATGATGTCGTTCTGCGCCAGGGGGCGCGCCGTGGACTCTGCGTCATTGTCGGTGAACGTGCGTCCGACGAGACCGCGTACCAGCGCCACCACTTCGGCCGCCTCTTCCGGCGACTCTGTGGCGTTGCCTCGATGCCGCAGCGGGACGACGTGGAGCCCCGCGTCGACGCCGTCGATCGACCGCCTCTCGGTTCCGGGTGCCGAGGCGAGCTGGCCCGCGTACGCGAGCCTGGACACCGGGGCCGCGACGAACGGATGCATGCGCCACGATCTCGCGAGGAAGTAGCCGTGATCGGGCTTGATGACCGCGTCGCCGTCCATGACCCAGCCGAGCGCCGAGGTGTCGACCGGCTCGGGGTGCGCGCCCTGACTGACCTGAGGAAGCTGCTGCGGGTCTCCGAGGAGCAGCAGGTTCTTCGCTCCGGCCGCGACGGCGATCGTCGACGCGAGCGAGAACTGCCCTGCTTCGTCGACCACGAGGAGATCGAGCCCTCCGCGCTCGACGCGGGCGGTGTTGCTGAAGTCCCACGCTGTGCCGCCGACGACCGCACCGTGCTCGGCGTGCTCGGCGAGGAATGACGCCATGCCGTTCTTGGGTATGACGGTGTAGCCCGGCTCGACGGAGGGGTCTTTCGGAGCCTTGCCGACCTGACTCGCCGGCACGCCGTCGGCGACGACTCGTTCGAGGAGGTTCTCGATGATCGCGTGGGACTGCGCCACGACGCCGATCCGGAATCCGTGCTCCTTCACCAGCCGGGCGATCACCTGCGAGCCCGTGTAGGTCTTGCCGGTCCCCGGGGGGCCCTGCACGGCGAGGTAGCTGCGATCGAGATCGAGCACGCCTCGGACGATGGCGTCGATCACGTCGTCGCCCTGCTCGGGCAACGGACGACCGGACAGCGTGCGCGGAGGGATGCGACGAAGCACGTCGGTGGCCGCGTCACGCGGGAACCCAGGTGCGGCCGCGTGGACGGAGTCCGCCCACTCATCGATCGCGCCCTGCAGCGAGACGACGCGTGGCGGCGCAGCCGGAGTGAGAGCGAGGGGGAGCTCGTCCCAGGTCTGCCCCTGGATCGCCGTCTCGGTGATCAGGTAGCCGTCGTCGAGCACCTCGGTGATCGTGACGGTGTGAGGGACATGCACCGCTCGTGACGGTGCCTCGGTGTCGAAGGGAGCCGGAACCGGATACAGGGCGAACGGCTGCGCCCCGGCGCCCAGAGTGGTGCCCGGCGACACCTCGCCGCGGATCTCGATGTCGCGCGACATCACCCGTCGGCCCTCGCCGATGCTCCAGTCCCTCTGCACGCGCGATGAGGCGCGGTCGATGCGCACGACGTCACGCGTGCCGTCCCACATCGTGACGGGTTCGCGCAGTCGCTGGAAGTGCGAGACCCAGAAGCTCTTCGCCTCGCGCGGGAAGTAGTCGATCGCCGCGGCCGCGATGCGATGCACCTGACCGTCGTCGCCTGCGTCGACCGCGCGCTCCGCATCGGCGAGCAGTGACACAGAGCGCGGTGACGGCTCGTAGATCACCTCGTCCGCTTCATCCGGCGGCGCCGGATTCACGCCCTCAGCCCTCGCGATGTCGATCAGCCAGTTGCGGAGGCGCCGGGTGGAGACGCAGTCGTAGCGGTTGTAGTCGGCGAGGTCGGCGAACACGGCATCCGCTTCTTCCTGCTCCCCCGCCGCCGCGAGCTCTCGAGCCGCGACGTACTGCACGATCGAGTCATCGCCCTTCTGGACGTCGCTCGTGCGCACATCCGCGCCCATGTAGAGAGGCTCGAGCTTCTTGATGGAGTACGACCTCGTGCCGACCCGCACGGTCCGCAGCACGAGCGGATACAGGTCGACGAACACTCCTTCACGCAGCAGTCGATCGATCTCGCCCTCACGGACGCCGTGCCGCGCCGCCATGGCCACGAGGTGCGAGGTCTCATACGGGGCGTAGTGATAGATGTGCATGCCCGGATGAGCCGCGCGCCGCAGCTTCACGAAGTCGAGGAACCTCTCGAACGCCTCGCGTTCCGCCGCGAAATCGTGTGCCCAGAGCGCGGTGTACTGATCGGAGTTGTCGACCCATCCGAAGAGGTAGTCGATCCCCCAGTGAGCCTGACCGTCCGGCGCCGGCTCGGTGTAGAGAGGGTCACCCTCGAAGTCGAAGAAGATGTCTCCGTGGCTCGGCACCGGGAGCGTATGGATCGCGGCCGCGTAGTGCACGTCATAGGTCGGCGCACCGTCGGCATCCGCCTGGATCTGCAGTCGGGCCTGTGCCCTCAGAGTCTCGAACGCGTCGGTGTTCATGCCGTCAGGGGGCGTGGGCGCCTCTGCCAAGGCATCGATGGTCTCGATGCCGGCGGCTCTCAGTCGCGCACGCTGCACGGGCCGCATGCGGGCGACCATGAGGAGATCTCGGTGCGCGATCACCTGTTCCTCGCAGGTGGCGCAGCGCCCGCACGCCACGACCTCGAGATCGCCGCGGTCGTCGCCCCACGCCAGCGCGGCCCCGGCGGAACCGTCGTCGATGCGACGATCTGCGATGAGCGCGCGCAGACGCGCCCGTCGCACCTGGAACAACGGGAGGAGGTCGTCGACGGAGTGGGTGCTCACTGAGCCGTCGCCGAGGATGAGGTCGACCTCGTCGGATCGTGGGATGCCGAGCCGATCGAGCTGATCGACATATGCCGCGAGCTGCATGAGGGCCGTGACCCGCGCTTTTCGGGCGAGCTTCGAGTCCTGCACCCGCCAGCGACCGTCGTCGTCGCGCTTCAGGAAATCTGCGAATCCCACGAACTCGGGTGTAGCGAAAGCCGCCTGGAAGACGACGACAGCGTCGGAGCCGAGTGCCTGGACCGTCTCTTCGACCGCCGCCGCCAGGGCAACTGCGTCGACGGACGACACCTTCTCGACGAGATGCACCCGATCGGCGCCGAGATCATCGAGATAGCGCGCCAAGACGTTCCGCTCATGCACGTCTCCGAGCAGCGCCGCCCGCGCCAGCGTCGCGTCTTCGGGCTCGTCGATCGCGGGGACCCGCCCCAGCTTGGCGTCGATCGCACGGCACCACGCGAACTCGCATTCGGCGGCCGCCTTGAGGTCGCTCGCGCTCCAGATGACGCGCTGCGCCTGAATGTCGATCCGCACGATGCTCCCGTTCTGTCGGACACTTCGACACTAGCCGCGGCATCCGACACGGGATCACGATGGGCCGCTCAGCGCCACCAGGAGTCGTCGGGCGTGACCGGCAGGTTGCGCTTGTGCTGGGTGGCGAGATAGCGCGACTCGATGCGCCCGGCGACCTCCGGGTCGACCTGGCGCCCTTCGAGGAAGTCGTCGATCTGCTCGTAGGTGAGTCCGAGCTCGTCCTCATCGGCGCGACCGGGCTGACCGTCGAGCAGATCGGCGGTGGGCACCTTGTAGGCGAGCTGGTCGGGAGCGTCGAGGAGCAGGAGAAGCGAACGCCCCTGCCTCTTGGTGAGCCCGGAGAGCGGGAGGATGTCGGCGGCCCCGTCGCCGAACTTCGTGTAGAAGCCCGTCACGGCCTCAGCCGCGTGGTCGGTGCCGATCACGAGCAGACCGTCGTGGCCGGCCAGCGCGTACTGCGTCACCATGCGCACTCGCGCCTTGATGTTGCCGCGATTGAAGTCGCTGATGTCGCTCGTGACGGCGAACTCGATGTCCTCCTCGACGCCGTCGACGCCGTTCTGGATGTTCACCTCGACCGACGCATCCGGCTCGATGAACTCGAGTGCTGCCTGGGCATCCGCCGCGTCCTTCTGGATGCGGTACGGCAGCCGGACGGCGAGGAACTTCGCCTCCCCGCCCTCTGCTCGCACCCGCTCGACGGCGAGCTGCGCCAGACGACCGGCGAGTGTCGAGTCCTGACCGCCCGAGATGCCGAGCACGAAACCTTTCGCGCCGGTGGTGCGCAGGTAGTCGACGAGGAACTGCACGCGGCGCTCCACCTCGATCTCGGGGTCGATCTCGGCCCTCACGCCGAGCGCTTCAGAGATCTGCTGCTGCAGGGTCATGTGTTCCTCCGGTCTACCCGACGTCAGTATCCTCCTCCAGTGTTACATCGAGATGACGTGGATCGCACGCGCGTGACTCCGCGGCGGCCGATGCACCTGAGAGGATGGCGGAGTGAAACTTCTCGTCGCAGCCATGGCCTCCGAACTCGCAGCGTTCCCGGAGGAGCTCGAGGGATTCGACCAGCTCGTGACCGGCGAGGGCAAGATGCAGGCCGTCTACGCCCTGACCCGTGCGCTCGACGCCAAGGAGTACTCCGAGGTCGTGGTCGTCGGCACCGCCGGTGGGATCGACCCTGAACTCGAGGCGACGGTCCACGAGATCGGCAGCGCGCTGCAGCATGACGTGTTCGACCTCGACGGTGTCGCAGGGCAGCACGTGTCTCTGCCGGCGCGCGTGTCGACGGGCCGCGAGGGTGTGCTGATCGCGACCGGAGACAGCTTCGTCGGCGATGCGGGGATCACGGCCGTCATCCGGCCGTCCGGTGCGGGACTGGTCGACATGGAGACCTATGCGTACATCTGGGTCGCCGGGAAGTTCGGGGTGCCGATCCGTGCTTTCCGTGCGATCTCCGATCGAGCCGAGGACGGTGCGCTCGTCGACTTCCGCGAGGCGATCGCCCGCTGCAGCGTGCAGCTGCGCGAGGTGATCCGTCGGGAGTACGGCGTCTGAGACGGGCACCGCGTCGGTGCGGGGTCTCAGCGCGTCTCGATGACGCTCGGCCCGTTCGGCGTCGCGCGTACGGAGAGCTGCGCGGGGATCTGCTCCTGCATCGCTTCGACGTGGCTGATCACCCCGACGGTGCGACCGCCCTGTCGGAGCTCGTCGAGGGTGCGCATAGCGACGTCGAGCGTGTCGCCGTCGAGGGATCCGAACCCCTCGTCGATGAAGAGGGTGTCGAGACGGATGCCGCCGGCTCGCGCCGTGACCACCTCGGCGAGTCCGAGAGCGAGGGCGAGCGAACTCAGGAACGTCTCGCCGCCTGACAGGGACTGCGCTGGCCTCGTCTGGCCGGTGAATGCGTCGAACACGACGATCCCGAGCCCGGATGCCGCGCCGCGCGCGGCGAGCGCGTCGGAGTGACGCAGTTGGTAGCGCCCGGTCGACATGTCACCGAGGCGTCGATTGGCCGCCTCGACGATCTCCTCGAGCTCTGCGGCCAGCACGAACGTCTCGAGGGTCATCTTGCGCGTGTTCGCGCCGCGCCCGGCGATGGTGTCGGCCAGGTTCTGCAGGACTTCGTACTCGGCGGCGTCCTCCGCGGTGCGCGCGTGCTCGGCGGCGGCGGCCTCGATGAGTGCCGCGAGCTGCTCCGCCACGGCGGCAGCTCGCCCGGCTTCGTCGACCGCTGCCGACCAGCGCTGCCGAGCGGCGAGGGACCTCAGCTCGGCGGGATCGAGATCGATCGGCTCCTCGGGCAGCGTGCGCAGTTCGAGGTCGAGGAGGATCGCGCGCTCCTTCTCTCTGAGCACGGCATGCTGCGTGATCCGGCTCTCGAGCGCCGCCTGGGAAGCGGCGGAGCGCAGCGCCCGCTCGACAGCGGCCACGTCGGGAAACTCGGACGCGGCGAGTGCGGCGTCCCGCTCGAGCATCGCCGCGGTCGCCGCCTCTGCTCTGCGCTCACGTTCGGCCGACGCCTCGACCAGCGCGAGAGCAGCCTGAACTTCATCGAGCGTCGCAGCGAGCCGCGCTGCCACGGAGTCGAACGGTCCTTTCGCGTCGGCGATCGCCTGACGCGCCTCGGCCATGCGCTGAGCCACGAGCGAGTGCTCCTCGCGGGCTGCGGCCAGCGCGGCGGTGTCACGTTCGCGATCGATCTCGAGCCGCCGGATGCGTTCGATCAGGGCGTCGCGCCGCTGTTCGAGCCTCGTCCGCTCGTGCGAGGCCTCGACGCTCTCCGCGTGTGCGGCGGTCGCGTCGTGCAACTCTGTGGCCGCCTCATCGACTGCTCGGCCGCCGGCCCGGGTGACTGCGGCGGCGAGATCCGCACGCAGCGAGGACACGTGCTCGGCGGCGTCCCGCTCACGCCGGGCGATGATGTCGCGCTCGGTCTCGGCTTCGTCGACGTCGTCGGCGGACACCGGATCCGTGTGCACGGCGGGAGCGGGATGCTCGGGGGATCCGCACACCGGACATGCGTCGTCGTCCTGCAGGGAAGCCGCCAGCTCTCCCGCGATGCCGTCGAGGCGGCGCTGTCTGAGCTGAGCCAGCGCCGTCTGGGCCGCGGCGAGCGCGACGCTGGCCTCAGCGAGCTCGCGCTCCGCTCCGGCGTGCGCGACACGGAGGCGTTCCGCCTCGAGCGCGGCGGCATGCCGCACGGCGGCAGCATCTCGCGCTGCAGCCAGATCCGCGACGCGATCGGCACGCTGCCTCGCCGCGTCACGGTCGAGAGTGAGCTGTTCGAGCTGTCCCGGAAGAGCGACGCGATCGGCCTCCGCCGCCTCGATGCGCGCGGTCGCCGCCGCCACGGCATCCGCGGCTGCGGTGAGTTCGGCGTCGAGAGCGGACGCGGAACCCTCCAGTTCCGCCGCCCGCTGCCACGTGCCCGTCTGCCTGGTGCGTTCAGCCGCCCATTCCGCGAGATCGTCCGTGACGATGTCGTGAGCCGCCCACACGGCGCGTGCGCGCTTCTCGGCTTCGACCGAAGCATCGAGCGCAGAAGACGCCGTCGCCGCGGCCGTGATCGGGCCCCGAAGAAGCTCCGCAGTCCGAGCCTCGTGCAGTTCCGTCCGCGCGTCCGCGATCCGAGGCTCCTCGGCCTCGAGACGATCGAGCGCTGCCCTGGCACGATCGCGCTCGATCTGCGCCCTCTGCTCGTCTCGCAGCGTCGCGAGCGCCGCATCCGCGGCATCCGACTCCTTCTCGGCGTCGACACGCTCCGCCGCGCGACGCTCGGCGCGGTAGTCCGCTCGAGCCTGAGCGCGACGCAGACGGTCGAGACGCTCGTCCGTCGTCATCACGAGGGACTCCGCCTCACTCGAAGCGGTGTCGCCTCCCTGCGCGTCGCTGTCATGCCCGAGGTCGGCGTTGTCGACCAGTCGCTCGCCTTCGTCGAGGCGGGCTGACACGGTGGCGAGACGGGCTCCGAGCGACCGCTCCGCCGCCTTGCGTCGCTCGTCGAAACGTGTCTGCACGTCCTCGAACCGCTCGGTGCCGAACAGCCGCCGCAGCAGTGCCTGCCGCTCACGGCTGCCGGCGAGCAGGAACTCCGAGAAGCGGTTCTGCGCGAGCAGGATCACCTGCAGGAACTGCTCACGGCTGAGCTGCAGGATCTCGTCGAGTTCGTAGGCGGCCTCGCGCTCCTTCGCAGCGAGTCCGATCCACTCGCCGCCGACCAGCGTGTCGAGCTGCACGGCTGCCGACTGCACCGTCATCCCGCCGCCACGCTTCTTGGGCCGCTCGTACTCGGGCGAACGTGTGACCCGGTATCGGCCGGCCGGAGTGCTGAACTCGACGACGACCTCGGTGACGTCGTCGGGCTCGCAGTGGTCGCTGCGCAGTCGCTTCTCGCCGCCCTCGTACCGTGGCACCCCACCGTAGAGAGCGAAGCAGACCGCATCGAGGATGCTGGATTTGCCTGCTCCCGTGCGACCGGCGATCAGGAAGATGCCGTCGTCTGCGAAGGCGTCGAAGTCGACGACCTGACGATCGCGGAACGGCCCGAAGCCCTCGACCTCGAGGAGGTGCAGCTGCATCAGAGCGCCTCCTTCGCTGTCGGAGAGTCTTCGCGTCGAGCGGCCACCGGACTAGACGAGGGCTTCTGCACGAACGCGGTCATCGAGCACCTCGCGGATCAGCTCGGCCTCGCGCTCGGTCGCCCCGTGCCCTGAGCGGACGTGCTCGAGGAAGGCCTCGATCCGTTCAGGATCGGTCACGGCACCCTGCAATCTCTCGACGTACGACCGCTCGATCGTCTCCGAGGTCTGGGACGGCTGATGCTGCACCATCGCGCAGTGCGGATACCGCTCACGGAGTCGGCGCATCGGCTCTGTCTGGGCGAGCGCGTCGGTGTAGACCGCGCAGACCCAGTCCTCCGCGTGAGCGGCGACGTTCTCGGTCGACAGGATCTCCTCGAGGGTGCCCGTGAGCGTGACGAGACGGCGAGGCACGGGGAGCTCGAGCCACTCGACCGATGCCAGTCCGGTCGCGTCGAGCTCGACCAGCCAGGACCCGCGCGGCTTGTTCTGCTCGCCGAAGCTGTAATGCAGGGGGGCGCCCGAGTAGCGCACGCGCTCGCTGATCTGCTGGCGCCCGTGGATGTGACCGAGGGCGACGTAGTCGGGACCGTCGAACACGGTCAGCGGCACGACGTCGAGACCGCCCTGCCGGACCTCGCGCTCGAGGCCCACCGTGGCGTCGACCCCGGCG
The DNA here is from genome assembly GCF_001889265.1 of Microbacterium sp. 1.5R. Lineage (NCBI taxonomy): Bacteria > Bacillati > Actinomycetota > Actinomycetes > Micrococcales > Microbacteriaceae > Microbacterium > Microbacterium sp. 1.5R. Next base: position 741,337 of record NZ_CP018151.1, on the reverse strand, counting down.
GAGAAGCAGTGGGCGATCGCGACGGACCGGCCGGGGTGTTCATTCATACCGACCCGTACGAGGTCCATGGCGTGCGCCAGCGTCTGCGCCTGCGTGCGCAGTTCGGCCCCGTTCCAGTGCTGTCGGACGATGGCGGGCTCGAGGTAGGGGATGCCGAAGAAGTGCACGGGGCCGTCGGCGTCTGTCAGTGTCACCGGAGTGCCGATCGCGAGGGGGTCGGTCAGCACATGGATGCCGTCACGCAGCAGTCGCGCCTGGAACCCCAGCCGCGCGGCGGAGTCGTGGTTGCCGCTCGTGACGATCACACGGGCCCCCGTCTCGTGCAGCGCCACGAGAGCGTCACCGAGAAGCGTGTACGCGGGGCCGGCGGGGGTCGCCGAGTCGAACACGTCGCCGGCGACGATGACGACGTCGACCGCGTGGTCGCGAACCTGCGCCGTGAGCGCCCCGAGCACCTCGGCCAGCGCGTCCATGGTCGAGTTGCCATGGAAGGTGCGGCCGATGTGCCAGTCGGAGGTGTGCAGGATTCGCATACTCACACGCTACGAACCCCCACCGACATTCGGTCCGAGGCGTGCCGTGGCGCCCGTTCCCCGCATCGAGATCTCCGCGATCCGGCCGAGAGAGGACGCCACGACGACGTCAGTGCGCAGCGACGGCCAGTCCCGGCTGCGCCGGCATCAGCTCGTCCTTCGTGCCCCGCACCATCACCGCGGCGATCACCGCGGCGACGAGCATGAGGATCGACGCGACGATGAAGACCCAGCCGTAAGCGTCGGTCAGCTGCCCGGGGTCGAGATCCGCCTGGGCGTGCCCTCCGACCGACGCGGCGTACACGGCTGTGAACACCGACAGGCCGATCGATCCGCCGATCTGCATGGCCGAGTTGGCGACTGCCGACGCGATGCCCGCGTCGTGCGGAGCCACTCCGGTGAGAGCGAGGTTCTGCAGCGGGATGAAGACGAAGCCCATGCCGACGCCGAGCAGCACGAGCGCCGGGGCGATCTGCACCAGGTAGGCGCCGTCCGGGGTGATGCCCGACAACAGGAACAGACCCGCCGCGGCGATGAGTGGTCCGACGATCATCATCGGCCGCGGTCCGATCACTCCGAGCAGCTTGGTCGCGATCGGGGCGATGATCATCGTGGCGATCGGCAGCGGCAGGGTCGCCGCGCCCGCCTGAAGCGCGCCCATCCCGAGCACGAACTGCAGGTGGAAGGTCAGGTAGAGCGTCGCGCCGATCATGATCGCTCCGGCCACGCCCTGGATCAGGAACGCACCACCCCTGACCCGGTCCGCGACGACCCGCAGCGGAAGGAGCGGCTGGGCCACGCGGCTCTCGACCCAGACGAACGCGGCGAGCAGCACGACTCCGAGCACGAGGAAGGTGATGGTCAGCGGGTCGCCCCAGCCGTTCTCGGCGAGGCTGAACCCGTAGACGAGGGAGCCGAGACCGAGGGTCACGGTGATCGCGCCCCAGACGTCGTAGCGGTTGTCGCCGTCCGCCTTGCTCTCCGTCAGGAAGAGCGCTCCGCCGATCAGTCCGATCGCGACGAAGAACAGGTTGACGAGCAGGCACCAGCGCCAATCGGTGAACTCCGTGAGGAATCCGCCCAGGAGCAGACCGACGGCCGCTCCTGTTCCTGCGACCGTCCCGAAGACGGCGAACGCCGTGTTGCGCTCCTTCCCGGAGGGGAAGGTCACGGTGAGGAGAGCGAGGGCGGCGGGAGCGAGGAGCGCGGCGAAGACCCCCTGGAGGCCGCGCGCGAGGATCAGCTCCCAGCCGGACTGCGCGAGGCCGCCGAACAGGGACGCCGCGCCGAAGCCCACCATCCCGATCATGAAGGTGCGCTTGCGACCGAGGTAGTCGGCGATGCGTCCTCCGAGCAGAAGCAGCGCGCCGAAGGCGAGGGCGTAGGCCGTGACCACCCACTGACGCTGGCCGTCGCTCAGACCGAGCGATGCCTGCGCCTGCGGCAGGGCGATGCTGACGATGGTGCCGTCGAGGACGACGATCAGCTGCGTGAGGGAGATGACGACGAGCGCCCACCACCGTGTCTGGGGGCGGGCGCGCAGGGACGATGACATGGAAGAACCTCCGGTGTCGGGGACGATGCCGGAGGTTTCGAGCCTCGGACCAGCGCGCGTCAGCGCCTGACCACCTCAGCCGACGGGGCTGAGCAGAGCATCCATATTACCGGAGGAATGACGCCGCGTAACACAGCGTCACACGTCGATGCGTCAGCGCGAGCGCAGCAGAGACGCGTGCTCGGGATGCGCCTGGAACCAGTCGGCGACATACCAGCACACGGCGTCGACCTTGCGATCTCCGCGCTCCTCGATCTCGGCGACCGCTCCCTCCACGACGACGCCCGCGTAGCCGTGGCCGCGGAAAGTCGGGATGGTGAAGGCTCGCGTCAGGGCGATCGTGTTCCCGTCGTCGCGATAGTCGAGCACGCTGACGAGCTGCCCGTCGCGCGTCAGCGTGTACCGCGAGGCGTCCTTCTCATCAGTGAGGATGAAGCCGGCAGCGAGGGTCGAAGTGGTCACCTTCTCCACGTTACGCCTCGCTCCCCGGCCGGCGGCCGTTTTGACACGCGCGGACTTCTTCCGACATAATCCCCCCATGACTACCAACGCAAGCCCTTTGTCCGCCCAGGAGGCGAACAGGACTGCCGGGATGATGATGCCCGGTCGCGTTGGCATGTGTTGCCGAATGTGTCGCTGAACGAACAGCCACTCCGTCTGACCTGACTTCTCGCGATCTGCGAGGACTGGTCTCCGAGCACCCACCCCGTGCTCGCTTCCCGGCTCGCCCGGTCATTCATGCAACGCATCAGAGCCTTCTTCCGGCTCACGTCCTGAGGACTACATCATCATGTCGAACATCGCACTTCTCGAGCGTCCCGCCGCCACCGCCGTCCGCGCCGTGTCGTCGGAGCCCGCCGCACCGCTCGATGCAGATCTTCCCGCCGTCCGCTCGCCGCGAGGATTCGCCCTCTACGTCGGTCTCGACGAGATCAAGGCGGCCGAAGCCGGCGTCAGCCTCCCGCTCCTGGTCGACGCCCTGCGCCGCACCCTCGCCGAGCTCGCACCGGGTGCCGAGACGCACGCCACCGTCGCCCTGGCCCCGCACGGCTCCGGCGGCCGCGACCTCGACGTCGTCCGTCTCGCACTGCACGAGCCGGGTGCGATCGCACGCACCAAGGCCGCTGCCGAAGAGGAGGCGACCGACGAAGAAGGCGGCGTCGTGGTCGACATCTCGCGCAAGCGCGTGCTGATCGACGGCGAGTCCGCGGCGTTCACCTACAAGGAGTTCGAGCTGCTGCAGTACCTCGTGCTCCGTGAAGGACGGACGATCGAGCGCAGCGAGCTGGTCTCCGCGCTCTGGCAGGCGCAGGACGACGAGACTCCCGGCGAGCGCACGATCGACGTGCACGTGCGGCGTCTGCGCGCGAAGCTCGGCCGCTACGAGGACATCGTCCGCACCGTGCGCGGCATCGGCTACCGCTTCGACCGGCACGCCGACGTCGTCATCCGCTACGGCCACGGAACGCCCTCGCCCGACCGCTTCTGATCCGAGTGTCAGCCCCGCCACGTATGGTGGGCGCATGACCCTGACCGCGGATGCCGGAGCCGCCGATGCGGCCTCCCGCGGCACGCCGCGCGAGACCGTGTATCGGCCGGCCGCACCCGTCGATCTTCGCGCGACGGTGGGCATGCTGCGACGGGGGCCCGGCGACCCGACCATGGTGTTCGACGGCCCGGTGATCTGGCGCACGCTGCGAACGCCGCTCGGTCCTGCCGCACTCGCGCTGCGCGCCCGCGGCGCCGAGATCATCGCCACGGCGTGGGGCGACGGAGCGGAGCACGCGCTCGACAGCGTCCCGGAGCTGTGCGGCGCGAACGACGACCCCACCGGCTTCGATCCCTCCCATCATCCGCTGATCGCCGACGTCGCACGCCGGTCGGTCGGCATCCGCCTGGCTCGCACGGGCGTCGTGTTCGACGCTCTCGCGTGCGCGATCATCGAGCAGAAGGTGACCGGCCTCGAGGCGTTCCGCGCATGGAGACAGCTCGTCACGAAGTTCGGCGAGCGCGCACCCGGTCCCACCCCGAGGCCGATGTACACCGCCCCCACCGCCGCGCAGTGGCGCCGCATCCCGTCGTGGGACTGGCACCGGGTCGCGGTGCAGCCGCCGCAGTCGAAGACCGTCGTGCGAGCCGCCGAGCGCGCTGAGAGCGTCTCGCGCGCACTTCTGGCCGCCCCCACCGGCGAGGAGCGCGATCGCGTGCTGACGAGCTTGCCGGGCATCGGCATCTGGACCTCGGCCGAGACGCGCATCAGAGCCCTCGGCGATCCTGACGCCGTGAGCGTCGGGGACTACCACCTGGCTCATCAGGTCGGCTATGCCCTCACGGGCCACCGCACGGATGACGACGGGATGCTCGAGCTGCTCGCCCCGTGGGCCGGCCACCGGCAGCGAGTGATCCGCCTCATCTTCGCGAGCAGGGTGAGCGAACCCCGTCGTGGGCCGCGGCTCTCCCCCGAGGATCATCGGAGTCGCTGACCCTGCCGCACGGCGCGGATCGCCCCTAGGCTGAGGCCATGTCCCGCAACGCACTCCGCTTCTCCGTCACGGCAGGGCTGCTCATCGTCGGTGTCGTGATCGGCCTGATCTTCCAGAACGTCTGGCTCGGCATCCTGCTCGCCGCGATCGTCTGGCTCGGCTGGTTCATCGGCTACGAGTCCCGGCGCGGCCACAACACCGGCGTCAACGACGAGGACCACGGCGTCGAGCTCTGAGCGTCAGTAGTAGACCGCCAACGGACCGGACGGCCCCTCGACCACCCGCACGGGCGTATCGAACACCCGGGTGAGCACGTCGCCGGTCATGATCTCGGCGGGCGACCCGAACTCGATGACGGCTCCGTCCTTCATGGCGCAGATGTGGTCGGCGTAGTGCCCCGCGAAGTTGATGTCATGCAGCACGATGACGATCGTGCGCCCCAGCTCCTCCGACGCCCGGCGCAGGTGCTTCATCATCTGCACGGCGTGCTTCATGTCGAGGTTGTTGAGTGGCTCGTCGAGCAGAACGAACTCGGTGTCCTGCGCCAGGACCATGGCGACGTAGGCTCGCTGTCGCTGGCCGCCGGAGAGCTCGTCCAGGTATCGACCTTCGAGGTCCCCGAGATCGAGGAAGTCGATCGCTCTGCTGATGAGCTCCTCGTCGGCGCGCGTCGGCCGGCCCTTCGAATGCGGGAAGCGCCCGAAGCCCACTAGCTGGCGCACGGTGAGACGGGTGACGAAGTGGTTCTCCTGCCGCAGCACCGAGACGATCTTGGCGAGATCCTTCGACTTCGTGGTCGCCACGTCGTATCCGGCGATCTCGATCGCTCCGGCGTCCATGCCGCCGAGCCGGCCGATCATCGTCAGCAGAGTCGACTTTCCCGCGCCGTTCGGACCGATCAGTGCCGTGATGCCGCCGGAGGGGATCCGGAGGTCCACAGGGCCGATCGCGACCTGGTCGCTGTAGTCGCGGCGGACGCCGTCGAGTGTGATCACAGCCTGCCCTTTCTGAGGATGACGACGAGGAACACGGTTCCTCCGACGAGTTCGATGAGGATCGACACCATGCCCTGCGCGTAGAAGACGTTCTTCATGACGAAGTACGCCCCGGCGAGGATCGTGAAGGCGGTGAGCACCGCCACCGGGAAGATGAGCCGGTGGTCGTATGTATCGGCGAACTGGTACGCGAGGGTCGCGACGAGGAAGCCGAGGAACGTCATCGGGCCCACCAGCGCGGTGGAGGTCGCCATCAGCACGGCGACGAGGAAGAGCACGGCGTAGAGCTCGCGCTTGTGGTCGAGTCCGAGCGAGCGCGACACGTCGGGTCCGAGCGCGAGGAGATTCAGCCGCCGCGCCCGCAGCCACAGCAGCGCGGACGCGGCGATGCACAGCGGGATCGCGAGCGGCAGGTAGGACGCGTCCGCGTTGGAGACGTTGCCGAAGAGGCGAGCCGCCAGCACGTCGAACTCGCTCGGTGTGAGCAGCCGCTGCATGAAGGTCGATATCGCCCCGAGTCCGCCGCCGATGATGATCCCGATCAGGAGCATGATCTGGAGGTTTCCGTAGCGCCCCGACAGCAGCCATCCGTAGAGCGCCATCGCGAGCCCCACCATGATGACGACCTGCAGGCCGAACTGCCAGACACCCTGGATCGCGACGAGCCCCGCGACGCCGAACAGGTAGACCGTAGTCGTCTGCACCACCCGATAGAGCGATTCGAACCCCATGATCGACGGCGTGATGATGCGGTTGTTCGTGACCGTCTGAAAGCTCACGGTCGCGATCGCCTGCGCCACCGCGACCACTGCCATCACGGTCACATTCGTCACGCGGAGCTTCGCGATGCGCCAGAACCCAGGCGATCCGATCGGCATGGGGTTGTCCCAGGCGAGCAGGGCGAAGGCGAAGGCCGCGGAGAGGACGACGAGGACGCCCAGCACCAGGGCGTAGCGACGGCGCGCATGCGCGGACGTGAAGGATCCGGAGGTGCGGGCATCGACCGCGAGTGCGCTAGCCACGACGACGCTGCCTCAGCAGGAGGATGATGAAGACGATCGCGCCGACGATCCCGAGGATCAGCGAGACCGGGACCTCGAACGGCATGATGATCGTGCGGCCGATGATGTCGCAGACCGTGACGATCGCGATGCCCAGCAGACACACCCACGGCAGGTTGCTGCGCAGGTCGTCTCCTCGGACCATCGAGACGATGTTGGGCACGATCAGTCCGAGGAACGGGAGGTTGCCGACGACGACCGTGACGACTCCGGTGATGACGGCGATCAGCACGGTCCCGAGCAGGATCACGCGGTTGTAGTCCACGCCGACGTTGGTGGCGATCTCCTCCCCCAGTCCGGCGATCGTGAGGCGGTCCGCCACGATGAAGACGACGACCCCGACGACCGCCACGATCCAGAGCATCTCGTACTGCCCGCGGAGCACCGAGGTGAAGCTGCCGGCGAACCAGACGCCGATCGCCTGGAGCGAGTCGGTGACGAGCGCGAAGTACGTCGACACCGATCCGACGACGGCGCCGAGCATGATCCCGACGATCGGGACGATGAGCGACGACCGGAGAGAGACGCGGCGCAGGAATGCGAAGAAGACCATCGTGCCGATGAAGGCGGCGATGATGGCGCCCGTCATCCTCAACGGGATCGACGGGTTCGGCACCAGCACCATGACGGTCAGCAGACCGAGCCCTGCCCACTCGGTCGTGCCGGTGGTCGTGGGTTCGACGAAGCGGTTCTGGGTGAGGAGCTGCATCACGAGCCCGGCCATCGCCATGGCGGCTCCCGCGAGGACGAGAGCGATCGTGCGCGGCACGCGGGTGATCTGGAACATCTCCGCGCCGTCCGCGGCCCCCGCGATGTCGTATACGCCCGTGAAGAGCGACACGACGAGGAGTGCGACGACGACGAGGATGCCGACGAGCAGCTTCACGTCGAAGAGCCGCCCGACGGAACGGGGCGACTCGATGGATGCGGTGCGGGTGTGGGTGCGGGTCATCATGCGACGCCGGACGGCGGCATCCGCGCGGAGCGGATGCCGCCGGTCGGCCCTACTTCTGCGCGGCCTCGAGCGCGTCGGCGAGGTCCTCGAGGAACGTGGTGTACGTCTGGATGCCCTCGTTCAGGTAGGTGTCCGTGGGCATGTAGACGATCTGCTCGTCAGCGACGGCAGTGACGCCGGCGAGCGCCTCCGAGCTCTCGAGGATCTCGGACGCCTGCACGTAGTCGGGGGTCTCGGCGGCGAAGACCGCATCGCGGTCGAGCACGAGAAGCCAGTCGGGGTTGGAGGAGGCGATCGCCTCGACGGAGATGTCGTCGCCCTGGTGGTCGTCGGAGGCGTCATCGACCTCGAGCGCCGGCATCAGACCGAGGATGTCGTAGATCGGTCCGAGCGAGCGCCCGACGGTCGGCGCGAGGTACCCGATCTCGCCGCCGGAGGTGTTCACCGCCATGACGGTGTCGGCGTCGTCGTATGCGGCCTTGGCCCGCTCGACGGCCGCGTCGAAATCGTCGACGAGCGCCTGCGCCTCGTCCTGCTTGCCGAAGATCTCGCCGAGGACGGTGGTCTGACGCTTGAGCTCCTCGTCGAAGGGCTCGCCCTCGCGCGGCTCGAGGTCGATGATCGTGGCGTCCGGCACGAGCTCCGCGATCGCCTCGTTGTGCTGGGTGAATCGCTGGCCGCTGATGATGAGGTCGGGTTCGACGGCGACGATCGCCTCGAGGTCGGGCTCGCTGTGCAGGCCGATGTCGACGATCGACTCGTCGTCGAGGTACGACACGGTGTCCGGCATGAGCGCGACAGCGCCGGCCGAGAGCTCGACTCCCCAGTCGGAGAGGGTCTGGAACGTGCGGTTGTCCAGTGCGACGACGGATGCAGGGGGCGTGGCGATCTCGTGCGATCCGCTGTTGTCCTCGACGGTGACCGAGTCCGCTGCGGCTGCGGTCCCCTCCGGCTCGGCGTCGGAGCCGGAGGCGCAGCCGGCGAGGGTGAGGAGGCCGACGAGACCGACGCTCGTAGCGGTGAGGATTCTGGGCATGGACATGGAGAGACTCCTGTTCTGCGGTGATGAGTGCGCGGAAACGGCGCGGGAACGGCGGACTTAGGATGCCCTAACTCCACCTCCAAGATAGGTTAGCCTTACTTTATGAGCGATACGAAATCCCGCTTCTCCATCGAGCGCCGCGGCCTCGATCTGCGCTTCCGCACCGTCACGCTGACCGCCCGGGAATGGCTGGCCCCTGGCTACGTGCGTGTCCGGCTCAGTGGCAGTGACCTCGAGGGCTTCGACTCTCCCGGCTCCGACGACCACATGCGCCTCTTCTTCCCGTCCGGTCCCGTGGAGTCCCTCGAGCAGATGCGGGAGGCGCCGAGTCGCGAGTACACACCTCTCGCCTGGGGCGACGACTGGCTCGACGTCGAGTTCGCGGTGCACGGCGACGCAGGGGTCGGCGCCCCGTGGGCCGCGACCGCTCCGCTGGGTGCATCGATCGGAGTCGGTGGCCCCCGCGGTTCGGCCGTGCTCAGCGGCAGCCCCGGATCCTGGCTTCTCGTCGGAGACGAGACCGCCATCCCGGCGATCCGACGCTTCGCCTCGTCGATACCCGCCGGGGTGCCCGCCCGCATCGTGATCGAGACGGCCTCCGTCGGCCGGGAGATCGAGATCGACACCCCGGTCGACGTGGAATGGCTGCACCGTGGCGACGCCGCCGAAGGCTCCGCCCTCATCGCATTCCTCAACCGCCTGACCGCCGACGATTCGGTCGGCGACGACCCGTTCGTGTTCATCGCCGCCGAGCAGTCGGTCGTGAAGCCCGGGCGCGCGCTGCTCAGCCGGTGGGGCGTCGACTCCGCGAACGCGGTGGTCAAGGGCTATTGGAAGCGGGGCGAAGCCGAGTACCACGCTCCGCACTAGTGCGATCCGGGCGCCGACTGGAAGACTGGACGCATGGCTCTTCTGGATCACCTGGGCATCACCGTCAACGAGCTGGAGCGCGGTCGCGCGCAGTTCCATCCCGTGCTGACGGCCCTCGGCTATCAGAGCGGCGGCGAGGACGACCACTCGATCTCGTGGCACAACGGCGACGAGACCGAGATCATCCTGTACGCCTGGGATGAGGAATCCGGGCCCCATCGTCACGGCCGCGTGGGATGGCAGCACATCGCTTTCTCGGTGTCGACGCGAGACGAGGTCGACCGCCTTCACGCCGTCGCGCGCGATGCGGGATGGTCGGCCGTGCGCGAGCCCAAGGAATATCCGCGATACACGGAGCGCTACTACGCATCGTTCGTGGAGGATGCCGACGGCATCCGGATCGAGTTCATGCACAACCCGCCGCGCGAGTCCCAGTGACGCGCGCGCTCTGCGCCGGGTGAGCCCGGCCCTCCTGCACACCGAGGCCGGAACACGAGTTCCTCCCACTGTTCGGGATGGCGGTATACAGCGACGCCTGTTCCGATTCCTCGTCTGGAACGATGCGAGGATGACACGGTGCACCTCATGAACGACGCTCAGATCTGGACCATGATCGGGTGCTTCACCGCGCTCATGTTCGGCATGCTCACGGTCGTCTCGACGTTGTTCATCCGCGTGGTGCGCACCGAGATCGGCGGGCTGCGCGGGGAGATGAACGCACAGATCGGCGGACTCCGGGGCGAGATGAACGCCCGCTTCGATGCCGTGAACACGCGGATAGACGGACTCGACCGCGACATGCAGGCCGTCGTCAAGCGCTCATTCGGCCTCGACCGCGACTGACGACTGACACCGGCAGCCGGCCGCCCGCAGCTCAGACCACGGGTGCGGCGACGGCCTCGGCATCCGTGCGGTCGGTGAAGGCCTCTTTCGGAACGAAGACGAGGATCGCGGCGGCGATCAGCGCGGTCACACCGCAGACCACCCACACGGTGATGTACCCGGCGAATGATCCCGCAGTGCCTTCGACCGCCCCGCTCACGCCGTTGAGGAGCGCGATCCCGAAGATGCACGAGGCGATCGCTCCGCCCACGGTCTTGACCGAGTTCGTGAGGCCTGTCGCGACGCCCGTCTGGGTCGCCGGAGCCGCCGATGCCGCAGCCGCGGGAAGGGCGGCCACGAGAGCACCCGAGCCGAGGCCGACGATGACCATGTTGGTCACCACCTGCACGTACGAATCGTGGAACGGGAGGAACAGCAGGAAGCCGATGCCCACGAGCAGGGATGCGCCCATCAGGGTGATCCGCGGAGTCAGCAGACGAGCGATGAGCGGGAACAGCAGGGCTCCCGCGATCATCGCGATCAGGTAGAGCCCGATGATCAGGGACGTCGCGAAACCCGTGGTTCCGAGCCCGTAGCCGTAGACACCGGGGTCGGTGCGGGCGAACGTCGACAGCGGCGCCTGTGCACCCAGCACGCTCACCCCGAACAGGCCGGCGGTGAGGAAGACCGGGCCGAGTGCCGGCGAGCGGAACATGCGCACGTCGATGAGCGGGTCGTCGCAGCGCAGTTCCCAGAGCACGAACGGGATGACGAGCAGAAGGCCGAGGACGACGACGGCCCAGGACCAGGGGTTGACGAGTCCGCCCTCGAGACGGAGCAGGCTGAGACCCCCGGTGAAGCAGATCAGGGCGAGCGAGATCAGCACGACGCCGACAGTGTCGAAGACACCGCCGGTCGGATCAGGAGACTCCTTCACCCCGAACAGGATCACGAAGAAGCACACGACGATGAGCACGGCGGGGATGAGCAGCACCACCGTCAGGGGCAGGACATCGATCAGGGCTCCGCCCACGAGCGCACCGATGATCGCGCCGCCTTCGAGCGCCGCGACGAGGAGTCCCGCGGCCTTCGCCGTGATCGACGAACGCCCCTCCATGCGACGGGAGCGCGACCAGATGAGCGCGATCTCGAGCGGCAGCCAGACGACGTAGAACCCCATCAGCGTCCAGCCGACCAGGAACACGGGGAACGAATCGGTGAAGGGCAGGACGAGCGCCGCCGCGGCGGTGAGCGCCGTCGAGATGAGCAGCATCCGCTTGTGGCCGACCATGTCGCCGAGCTTCGCGAAAGCGGGCACCACCAGAGCCGACAGCATGAGCTGCGTGCCCTCGAGCCAATTGACATCGGCGTCGTGGATGCCGAGGTGCCGCGCGATGTCCGTGAGCATGGGCGTGTAGTAGCCCTGCAGCACGCCGCTGGTGAACTCGACGAAGGCGAGGAAGCCGACGACGGTGGCGAGGGTTCCCAGAGTTCGGGTGCGCGTCATCGCGGCTCCTCGGTGAAAGGACTGGATCGGGCACCGAAGCGCCCGCGGAGGGGTGAGATCACCCTAGCCGCTCGAGGAGCGCCCGATGGAACCGCTCCCCCCGCTCGAGCGCGACGATCTCGACGTTCTCATCGACGCCGTGGATCGACGCCCGCTGTGCGTTCGACATCTCGAGCGGCGCGAAGCGGTAGACGGCGGGGGCGAAACGGTGGAAGTGGCGGGAGTCCGTCGCCGCCATCATCACGTACGGGACCGCGGGGACTCCCGGGTGAGAGACGGCGAGAGCGTCGGCGAGCAGCGTGAACTGGGCGTTGTCGGTCGCGGACTCGGGCGACGGCTCGCTCGCCTCCTCGACGGATACGGTGATGAGCGGATCCCGGATGCGCCGGCGCACCCGCAGCACCGTCTGCTGCGTCGTCTCACCCAGCGCGATGCGCAGGTTGACCGTCGCCGAGGCCTGCGACGGCAGGACGTTCGCGGCAGTGCCGCCCGACTGCATGGTCGGAGCCACCGTTGTGCGCACGAGTGCTGCAGGCTCGCCGCCGAGCGCGGCGAACAGCCGACCGGTGACCAGCGGGGCGGAGCCGAGCAGCCTGAGCAGATGCCCTGCCGGACCGGGAGTCTGAGCTCCGAGCTGCGACAGCATCCGTCCGATCGCTTTCGACGGACGCGGTCGGAACGTGCGGGGGCCGAGCCGATCGACGGCCCTCGCCACGCGCCGGACCGCTGTGAGAGCGGGCGGTGCCGAGGCGTGACCACCCTCACCACGCGCCGAGAGCGTGAGCGTCATGACGCCCTTCTCCCCCACGCCGATCATCGCCGCCCGTCCCGGAACGAAGGGCAGCGGCGCATCCACGACGGCGCCGCCCTCGTCCACCACGAGCCACGGGATGATGCCGCGATCGCGCAGGACGCGGGCGATCTCCTCGGCTGCTCGACCGAAGGTCTCCTCATTGCCCCCGAACGACAGGTAGACGTCCCGTGCGGGGGTGAACCCGTCGGCGAGCAGGTTCTCGACCGCCTCGAGCACGACGATCAGCGGACCCTTGTCATCGAGAGCACCACGACCGTAGACGACTCCGTCGGCGATGACGCCCTCGAACGGGGGATGCGTCCATGCGTCGCTCTCGTCGACGGGGACGACGTCATAATGCGCCATCAGCACGACCGGCCCCGCAGCGCCGGCGTCCCTGCCCGTCCAGTGGAAGAGCAGCCCGAAATCGGTGTGCCGTTCGAGTGCGAGATGCTCGTGGACGAGCGGGTAGAGCTGCGCGATCAGGGCGACGAACGACTCGAACGGCTCGGTTCCGCGCTCCTCGACCTCGGCCGACACGGTCGGCAGCTGGATCATCTGCGAAAGCCGTTCGGCGATTCCCGGTCGAGGTTCCGTCACGTCGGCCATCGTATCGCCGGGGCGATTCCCGCCGGCTCGCCGCACTCCGGTCGACGTCCGTCCTGCTCGGCGCCGGCGCCGCGAGACAATGGAGGGATGAGCCTGTTCGCCCTGGCACCCAAGCGCGGTCCGCGCTGGCATCTCGCCACCCAAGCGGCGCTGGGCATCGCGGTGCCGATAGCGGTCATGACCGTGCTCGGCGAGCCGTCGCTCGGCTACGTCGCGGCCTCGGGCGCATTCACGGTCCTCTTCGCCGGGACGGCACCGGTGATCGATCGGGCGAGGATCCTGCCGTTCGTCGCCGCGGGCCTCATCGTCAGCGCCGCTCTCGGAGTGGCTGTCTCCGCCAACGCCTGGCTCGTGAGCATCGGCGTCGTGGTGGTCGCGGTCGTCAGCGCTGCCCTGGCGTTCGGGTTCCGGCTCGGCCCGCCCGGACCGCTCTTCTTCGTGCTGGTGTTCGGCCTGTCGGCGCACGTCGTGGCGAGCTCGCCCCTGGCACCGCTGGCCTATCTCGGGGCACTCGCGGCCGGCTGCGTGTTCTCCTATCTGGTCGCGATGGCGCCGCTTCTGCGTCCTCGAGCGCGCTCGATCTCCGCTCGGCCGCTGAGCGAGCTGCTCCCGGGCCCCGCATTCACCCCCGATTCGCGCATGCTCGTGATCCGGGTCGCGATCGTCGCCGTCATCGGCGTTCTGCTGGGACTGGTGATCGACCCCACCCGGACATACTGGATCGTGGGGTCGGCGGTGGCGGTGATCGGCGTGGCCGCCGCCCGTCGCGCCGCCGTCCAGCGCGGACTCCATCGCATGCTCGGAACCGTGGTCGGGGCCGGCGTGTACGCGCTGCTCGCGCTGCTGCATCCGTCGGGGCTGTGGCTCGCTCTGCTGCTGGGCGCGCTGCAGTTCACGATCGAGCTCGTCGTCGTCAGGCACTACGCTCTCGCGCTCGTCTTCATCACCCCTCTGGTGCTTCTGCTGACGGGCGCAGCGACGGGCGAGATCGGTTCGATGGACGTCGCCGGGGAGAGGATCGTCGACACCCTCGTCGGAGCTGCTCTGGGTGCGATCTCCGGCTTGCTGCATCCGCGCGCGACCACGTCTTCCGTGTGACTCTCTCGACGTCTGCCGTCGCACGCGCCATACTCGCAGCATGACCCGTGCGCCTGAGATCGCCGACTACCACCGCAGGCTCAGCTCGGAGGATCGGCTGATCTGCGACCTCCTCGCGGACGAGATCGACCGAGCACTCCCCGACGCCGCCGCCAAGGTCTGGCACGCGCACCCGGTCTGGTTCCTCGACGGCAATCCGATCGTCGGATACGACCGCTTGAAGGATGCCGTCCGACTGATGTTCTGGAGCGGCCAGTCGTTCGCAGAGCCCGGACTCGTCGCCTCAGGATCCTTCGAGGCCGCCGAGAAGAGATTCACCTCCGCCTCGGAGATCGACACCGACCGGCTCGCCGTCTGGCTGTCGGAGTCGCGGGTCGTGCAATGGGACTACGAGCACATCCACACGAACCGGGGCCTCGTCAAGCGCACCTCGTTCTGATCGCGGCTCGGGAACACCGCGAGACGGTGCGCGGTTGCACCTCGAGAGCCGAGAGGAGAGCCATGGAACTGACGCTCGTGACCTCCGCGTTCTGCGGAGCGTGCTCGCGCACCCGCTCGGTCGTGGAGGACGCCGTGCGCTACCTTCCCGACGCGACCGTCACCGAGATCGACGTCGCGAGAGAACCGGATGCCGCGGAGGCGCTCGACATCCGCTTCACCCCGACCGTCATCATCCGCGATGATTCGGGCGCAGAAGTGTTCCGCGCCGAAGGTGTGCCGACGGTGCCTCAGGTGCTCACGGCGGCGGTGAAGGCCCTCCCCGCCTGAGCGCGACGTCGCTCTTGCGGATGTCCGACCCCCGGCGCAGAATGAGCCGCAGCGGGACCGACGGCGGCCCCGCCTGACAAGGCTGGGGGCAGTCATGGCCAATCTCAATCCCTATCTCTCGTTCCGCACCGAGGCGCGACAGGCGATGGAGTTCTATCAGGGCGTGCTCGGCGGTGATCTCGAGATCAACGTGTTCGGCGAGTTCCCCGACATGGTCCAGAACCCGGATCAGCACGATCTCGTGATGCATGCGCAGCTCACGACGCCGGACGGCCTGGTGCTCATGGCCTCAGACACCCCCGACGGCATCCCGTTCGAGCCGCCCCAGGGATTCTCGGTCTCACTCAGCGGCAACTCGCAGGAGAAGACGCAACAGGTCTGGGACGCCCTGTCCGACGGTGCGGCGATCACCATGCCGCTCGACACCCCGCCGTGGGGCGGCACGTTCGGAATGCTCGTCGATCGTTTCGGAGTCCCCTGGATGCTGCACGGCGACCCCGAGTGAGTCGCTCAGCGCAGGGCTTCGGCCTCGATGAACGCTCGGAGCTCGTGCTCGTCGTCGGCCATCTCGGTCCTGCGCTGCGGAGCGTCGAGCATCGCGCGCAGCTCTGAGGAGTACTCGAGCTCGACGCCGATCGCCTCGCGGATCGTCTCGGCGAACTTCTGCGGCTTCGCCGTCTCGAGCACCAGCATGGGCACGCCGGGCTCAACGTTCTCGCGAGCGACCTTGACACCGTCGGCGGTGTGCGGGTCGATGATGTCTCCCGTCGCCTCGTAGACGGACCTGATCGTCGCGAGCCTGTCGTCGTGCGTCGAGGTGCCGCTGACGATGCCGAACTCCTCGACGAAACGCGCCAGATCGGAGGTGAAATCGAAGAAACCCTGGGTGTCGAGCTCCTGCCAGGCCTTCACGACGCGGCTCGCGTCACGACCCACGAGTTCGAAGATGAAGCGCTCGAGGTTCGACGCCTTAGAGATGTCCATCGACGGGCTCGAGGTGGCGAGCGTCTGCGCCGCACTCCGCGGCCGGTAGACGCCGGTGCGGAAGAACTCGTCGAGGACGTTGTTCTCGTTGGCGGCGAGCACGAGGCGACGGATGGGCAGCCCCATCTCCTTCGCGAAGAACCCCGAGAGGATGTTGCCGAAGTTTCCGGACGGCACCGTGAACGACACCTCGGTCCATCCCCCGGCGTCCGTCGCACGCAGCCACGCCCAGAAGTAGTAGACGACCTGGGCGGTGATGCGGGCGAGGTTGATCGAGTTGACCGCACCGAGGTGCTGAGCGCGCTTGAAGTCGAGGTCGCCGGCGAGGGACTTGACGAGGTTCTGGCAATCGTCGAACACGCCGTCGACGACGATGTTGTGGATGTTGTCATCGTCGAGCGAGAACATCTGCGCGCGCTGGAACGCACTCATGCGCCCCTTCGGGGACAGCATGAACACCGAGATGCGGTCCTTGCCGCGAAGAGCGTGCTCGGCAGCCGAGCCGGTGTCTCCCGAGGTCGCGCCGAGGATGTTGAGGACAGAGCCCTTGCGCTCGAGCGCGTACTCGACGACCTGCCCGAGGAACTGCATGGCCATGTCCTTGAAAGCGAGGGTCGGCCCCTCGGAGAGACCCACCAGGGTGAGATCGTCGCCGATCGACCGCAGGGGCACGACCTCTTCAGGGAACGGCTCGTAGGCGGCCTCCGTCATGCGGGCGAGATCGGCCCGCGGGATGTCCGTGGCGAAGAGACCGAGCACCTCGGTGGCGAGCTGCGGATACGTCAGGGCACGCCAGCGCTCGAGCGTCTCTCCGTCGACCGTGGGCATCGTCTCGGGGACGGCCAGTCCTCCGTCGGGCGCGAGCCCCTCGAGCAGGGTCTCGCAGTACGGCAGCGGCTGCATGCCGCCTCGGGTGGAGATGTACTGCACGGGAGCTCCTCGGTTCGGGATCGGCACGGGGCTTCCATTGTCGCAGGTGGGCGCGGGGTGATTTCACGATCAGGATGCGCGTCTCACGACATAGCGCGTTCATCGCGCGGAGGCAATGGTGTTCCGCTGTGAACTCGTATCTCTTAGCGTGGACCCCATCAACAGAACAGGAGCCCTCATGACTGCGAAGACCCATACCGCGCATGACCACAAGCCCGCGGACGGCCAGGCTCCCACGACAGCCTCGACGCCGGCCGAACCCCTCTACGAGCGTGTCGACCTCGATCGCTACGTCGTGCTGCACGACGGCCCCGTCGGATACGTCGAGCACGTGCATCCTGTCTTCGTCTGCTACGTCGGCCACCCTTACCCGCACGCCGACGAGATCGCTCAGGTGCATGACTTCCACGACGCGGTGAGGACTGTCCTGCACCGCGCCGTCTCGAAGCGGCGCGCTCAGTGAGCCACGAGGTCTGGCCCGGTTCCCCCTACCCGCTCGGCGCGACCTTCGACGGCCAGGGCACGAACTTCGCCCTGTTCAGCGAGGGCGCCGAGAAGGTCGAACTGTGTCTGTTCGACGACGACGGCAACGAGGAGCGCGTTCCGCTCGAAGAGGTCGACGCGTTCGTCTGGCACGGCTATCTGCCCTCCGTGCAGCCCGGACAGCTCTACGGATACCGCGTGCACGGACCGTACGACCCCGCGCAGGGAAAGCGATTCAACCCGAACAAGCTCCTCCTCGACCCGTACGCGAAATCCGTGGCCGGCCGAGTCGACTGGGGGCAGCCCCTGTTCGGCTACGACTTCGGCGACCCCGATTCCCGCAACGATGAAGACTCCGCCGCGACGATGGTCAAGGGCGTCGTCGTGAACCCGTTCTTCGAGTGGGCGGGCGACCGACTGCCCAAGACCCCTTATGCGCAGAGCGTGATCTACGAGGCGCACGTCAAGGGACTGACCCAGCTGCACCCGGACATCCCCGAGGAGCTGCGGGGCACGTATGCGGCCATCGGCCACCCGTCGGTCATCGAGCACCTGGTGCACCTCGGCGTCACCGCGATCGAGCTGATGCCGGTGCATCAGTTCGTCTACGACTCGACCCTCGAGGAGAAGGGCCTCACGAACTACTGGGGCTACAACACGCTCGCCTTCTTCGCGCCGCACAACGACTACTCCTCCAGCGGGCAGCACGGTCAGCAGGTGCAGGAGTTCAAGGCCATGGTGCGCGCACTGCACTCGGCGGGGATCGAGGTCATCCTCGACGTGGTCTACAACCACACCGCCGAGGGCAACCACATGGGGCCGATGCTGTCGATGCGGGGCATCGACAACGAGGCGTACTACCGCCTCGAAGAGGATCGTCGCTACTACACCGACTACACGGGCACGGGCAACAGCCTCAACGCCGGCAACCCGCACGCGCTGCAGCTGATCATGGACTCGCTGCGGTACTGGGTCACGGAGATGCATGTCGACGGCTTCCGCTTCGATCTCGCCTCGACTCTCGCGCGCGAGTTCTACGACGTCGACCGTCTCGCGGCCTTCTTCGAGCTGGTGCAGCAGGATCCGATCGTCTCGCAGGTGAAGCTCATCGCCGAGCCGTGGGATGTGGGCCCCGGCGGATACCAGGTCGGCAACTTCCCTCCGCAGTGGACGGAGTGGAACGGCAAGTACCGCGACACCGTGCGCGACTTCTGGCGCGGTGAGCCGCAGGCGCTCGGCGAGTTCGCATCGCGTCTCACCGGTTCCGCCGACCTGTACGAGCACTCCGGTCGGCGTCCCGTGGCGTCGATCAACTTCGTCACCGCTCACGACGGCTTCACGCTGCGCGACCTCGTGTCGTACAACGAGAAGCACAACGAGGCCAACGGCGAGGACAACAACGACGGCGAATCCCACAACCGCTCGAGCAACAACGGCGTCGAGGGGCCCACCGACGACGAGACGATCAACCGCGTCCGCGCCCGACAGCAGCGCAACTTCCTCGCAACACTGCTGCTGTCGCAGGGAGTGCCGATGATCGCGCACGGCGACGAGCTCGGTCGCACCCAGGACGGCAACAACAACGGCTACGCGCAGGACAACGAGCTCACCTGGGTCGATTGGGAGGCGGCGGATCGTCCTCTCGTCGAGTTCACGGCAGCGGTGGCGAGACTGCGCCGCATGCACCCGACGTTCCGCCGCAGCCGGTTCTTCGACGGCCGGCCGGTGCGGTCGGAGGACGGCGAACGAGTGCCGGATGTGGTCTGGCTGCGACCCGACGGCCGCCGGATGGAGCCCGAGGACTGGGATTCCGGATTCGGTCTCGCGATCGGCATGTTCTTGAACGGACAGGGCATCCGCGAGAAGGACCGCCGTGGACAGCCGGTGACGGATCAGAACTTCCTCGTCTACTTCCACAGCGGGACGGAGGCTATCGACGCCGTGCTCCCCGACGAGCGCCACGGGCGTGCGTGGGAGGTCGCCGTCGACACCGCCGGCGACCGTGCCGGAGGCGACGCGATCGACGCCGGCGCTCCGGTGACCCTCGAAGCCAACTCGATGCTGGTGCTGCGCGAAGTCGATCAGACCGAGGTGCCGACGGACGACTCCGTCGAGGCCTCGCTGCGCATCCAGACCGAGCGCGCCGAAGCTCCGTCACCCGCCCCGACCCCGGAGCTGCCTCGATGACCCACCGCCCGCTCTCGACCTATCGTCTGCAGATCCGAGCGGGTTTCACGCTCGACGACGCGGCATCGATCACGGAGTACCTCACCGAGCTGGGTGCCTCGTGGGCGTACCTCTCACCGCTGCTCGCGGCCGTGCCGGGGTCGGACCACGGCTACGACGTCGTCGATCATTCCCGGGTCGACGATGCCCGCGGTGGCCCCGAGGGGCTCGAGCGCTTCTCCGCCGCGGCCCGCTCAGCGGGGCTCGGGGTCCTCGTCGACATCGTCCCGAACCACGTCGGCGTGGCCGTCCCGCGCGCGAACCTCTGGTGGTGGGATCTGCTGCGACTCGGGCGCTCATCGCGCCATGCGCTGGCATTCGACGTCGACCCGCGACTGTCCGACGGACGGGTGCGACTGCCGATCCTCGGGTCGTCGCTCGCGGAGGTGCTGTCAGCCGATGAGATCGTCGTCGACACGACCCCGGCCGACGATGCCCCCGACGGAACGCTGTCGTACTTCGACCACGTGCTTCCCCTGGCACCGGGATCGGGAGAGCTCGCAGACGATCTGCCTGCCCTCCTCGACGCCCAGCACTACGAGCTGCGGTTCTGGGAGGACCAGAACACCGACCTCGACTACCGTCGGTTCTTCGCCGTGTCCGAGCTCGCCGGCATCCGCGTCGAGATCCCGGATGTCTTCGAGGAGTCGCACCGCGAGATCGCCCGGTGGATCACCGACGGTCTGGCCGACGGACTCCGCGTCGACCATCCCGACGGGCTGACGGATCCCGGCGAGTACCTCGAGCGACTCGCCGACATCACCGGCGGCGCGTACACGGTCGTCGAGAAGATCCTCGAACCGGGTGAGCAGCTGCCGTCCTGGTGGCGCACCGACGGCACGACCGGCTACGACGCGATGGGCGAGATCGACCGCGTGCTGATCGACGGCGACGGAGTCGCAGCCCTCGACCTCCTCGACTCGCGGCTGCGGGACGAGACCGGTCTGCCGGCCGCGAAGTCCTGGGCCGACCTGATCCACTCCACGAAGCGGATGATCGCCGACGACCTCCTGCAGTCCGAGGTGCGACGCCTCGTCAGGGCTCTGCCGTTCGGCGTGGTCGGCGCCGAGGACGCGCTCGCCGAGATCGTGGCGAGCTTCCCGGTCTACCGGTCCTACCTCCCGGCGGGACGCGAGCATCTGCAGCACGCGATCGACGACGCCGCACGGCGCCGCCCCGACCTCGCGGGATCGATCGCCGAGCTGACGCCCCTGCTGCTCGACACCTCGCTCGAGGTCTCGCAGCGCTTTCCGCAGGTGACGGGAGCGGTGATGGCCAAGGGCGTGGAGGACACCGCGTTCTACCGCCACACCCGCCTCGGCACCCTCACCGAGGTCGGCGGCGATCCCTCGATCGCCTCCGTCTCGGTCGACGAGTTCCATGACGCCCAGCAGGCGCGGCTCGCGTCGTGGCCGCACTCGCTCACCGCTCTGTCGACCCATGACACCAAGCGATCCGAGGACGTCCGTGCGCGTCTGTCGGTGCTCTCCGAGATTCCGGACCGCTGGGCGCAGGTGCTGGCCGAGCTCCGTGCCGTCGCCTCGACAGGACACGGGCCACTCGATTCCCTTCTCTGGCAGGCCGCGGTCGGAGCATGGCCGATCTCGTCGGAGCGCCTGCTCGCCTACGGGCTGAAGGCCGCGCGCGAGGCTGCGGAGTCGACCGGATGGCAGCATCCGGACCTCGAGTTCGAGAAGGGCGTCGAAGCGATCGCCGAGGCGGCGAACGGGCGGGCTCGACCGATCCTCGAGGGATTCGTCGGCGAGATCGTCGACCCCGGTCGAGTCAACTCGCTGTCCGCGAAGCTCCTGCAGCTCGCAGCTCCCGGTGTGCCCGACGTCTACCAGGGCACCGAGCTGTGGGACCACTCGCTCGTCGACCCCGACAACCGGCGGCCGGTCGATTTCGCAGCGCGTTCGGCGATGCTGGGTCGACTCGATGCCGACGTCTCTCGCGGCATCCTTCCTCCCATCGACGACTCGGGCCTCGCGAAGATGCTCGTCACGTCGCGCACGTTGCGTCTGCGCCGGGACAACCCCGAGCTCTTCTACCGGTATCGCCCGGGCGGTGTCGCCGGTGAGGCGTCGGATCATGTGGTCGCGATGGACCGGGGCGGTGTGCTGGCGGTGGCGTCGCGTCTGCCCGTCGGACTCGAGCGCCGCGGCGGATGGGGCGACACCGTGCTGCTGCGCCGCGAACTGCCGGCGACGGACGCGATCACCGGTCGCCGCTTCGGCCGCGGTCCGATCCGGCTGGCCGACCTGCTCGACACGTATCCGGTCGCGCTGCTGGTGGACGAGCCATGATCTCGGTCTGGGCTCCCCGCGCCGACAGCGTGCGGCTGCGTCGTCTGACACCCGCGTGCACCACGATCTCGGAGCACGACCTCACGTCGGCTGACGACGGTTCGGGATGGTGGAGCACCGATGTGGCGATGTCCGAGGGCGAGCGCTATGGCTTCCTCCTCGGCGACAGCACCGACCTGCGCCCTGATCCGCGGTCGCTGCGGCAGCCGCGGGGCGTGCACGGGCCCTCGGCTCTCTTCGATCCGGCCCGCTTCGAGTGGACCGACGGGGACTGGCGCGGTGCGCCGCTCGACGGTGGCGTGATCTACGAGCTGCACGTCGGGACATTCACACCGGACGGCACGCTCGACGCGCTCATCGGGCATCTCGATCACCTCGTCGAACTCGGCATCACGCATGTCGAGCTGCTCCCGGTCAACGCGTTCAGCGGCGACTGGAACTGGGGTTACGACGGCGTGCTCTGGTACGCCGTGCATGAGGGGTACGGCGGACCCGCCGCATACCAGCGGTTCGTCGACGCCGCCCACTCACGCGGCATCGCGGTGATCCAGGACGTCGTCTACAACCACCTCGGACCCAGCGGCAACTACCTGCCCGAGTTCGGTCCGTATCTGCGCGAGGGCCGGCACACGGCGTGGGGCGACTCGGTGAACCTCGACGAGCCGGCCGTGCGCGAGTACATCATCGAGAACGCGCTGATGTGGCTCCGTGACTTCCACGTCGACGGGCTGCGGCTCGACGCCGTGCACGCACTGCACGACGAGAGCACCCCGCACCTCCTGCACGAGCTGTCCGAGCGCGTAGATGCGCTCGAACGCGAGGTCGATCGCCCGCTGAGCCTGATCGCCGAGTCGGATCTGAACGACCCGGTCATGGTCCTCTCCCACGAGGAGGGAGGGAACGGCCTCACCGCGCAGTGGTCAGACGACTGGCATCACGCGGTGCACGTCGCGCTCACCGGCGAGACCGACGGGTACTACGCCGACTTCGCCGCGCCGGACGCGCTGGCGAAGGTCACTCAGACCGGGTTCTTCCACGACGGGACGTACTCGTCGTTCCGCGGGCGCACGCACGGCGCGCCGCTGCCGCCGAGCGTCCCTGCCTGGCGACTGGTCACATTCGCGCAGGACCACGACCAGATCGGCAACCGTGCAGCGGGAGATCGGCTGACCGCTTCGCTCTCCTCCGATCGACTCGCCGTCGCCGCGGTTCTCACTCTGACCGCACCGGGCACCCCCATGCTGTTCATGGGTGAGGAGTGGGCTGCGTCCACCCCGTGGCAGTTCTTCACCTCGCACAAAGAACCGGAGCTCGCGAAAGCCACCGCGGAGGGGCGGATCGCGGAGTTCGCGCGCATGGGGTGGGACCCGGCCGCCGTGCCCGACCCACAGGACCCGGCTACGTTCGAGCGATCGCGGCTGGACTGGAGCGAGCTCGCATCGGCATCGCACGCCCGCATCTTCGATCTGTATCGACGCCTGATCGCCCTGCGGCGCGAGGTGCCCGAGTTGACCGATCCCGAGATGTCGCACAACCACGTCATCGTGTCGAAGACGGAGGGCGCACCGGAGAACCGGGCCTACCGGATCGAACGAGGCGAGGTGTCGGTGCTCGTGAATCTCGCCGAGCAGGAGGTGGAGTTCGATCTCGCCCCCGACTCGCGGATACTGCTGGAGACGGCGCCCGTGCGGACGATCGCGCGGACCATCGTGCTCGCACCCGAGTCCGCGGCGATCGTCGCACCTGCGCGCTGATCGCCTTTCGGCCAGGTCAGAGAGACTTGGCGAAGCACAGGGACAGACCGCTGCCGATGTAGTGGCCGAACAGCGGGATCGGTCCGTAGCCCTCGCGTTCGTAGAAGCGCACGGCATCCGGCTGAGCGGTGCCCGTCTCGAGCACGAGGGACCGGATGCCGAGCAGGCGCGCTTCTCCCTCGAGTGCGCGCAGCAGCGCCACGGCTGCGCCCGTCCCGCGCGCGGAGGGAGCCGCGTACATCCGCTTGATCTCTGCGATGTCGGTTCCGAGCACGGCCGGATCGAGGGGTCGGAGACCGCCGCATACGATGGCGAGCCCGCTCTCCTCTCGTGCGATGAGGAAGACGGGCACGTCGTCCGCCGAGGGGATGACGCCCGGCTCATGGTCGTCGCTGCCGTACCGCGCATCGAGTTCGCTGCGCTGCGCGGCCCTGAGCCGCTCCGCATCCGGATGCGACCATGTCACCCGCTCGACCGTCACTCCCATGTCGCCCTCTCGATCCGATGTCGCCGCCCGATTCACGGTACCGAGCGAAGATGTCGGGGATGTTGCCGCGCGTCACCATAGATTCACGATTCTCTTAATTCACGCTTTTCTGTACAGTTGCATCATGACCCTCGCCGCCTCGCCCACCCATACCGCCGCCGTCGCCCGCCTGGGTCATGCCCTGTCGGACTCGACGCGCGCAGCCATTCTGCTGGCGCTTCGAGCGGCGCCGGCGTACCCGTCCGACATCGCGGACGAGCTCGGGGTCAGCCGACAGCTCCTGTCGAACCATCTCGCGTGCCTTCGAGGATGCGGGCTCGTCGAAAGCGTCCAGGACGGACGCCGCAGCCGCTACGCGCTCGCCGACCCGCATCTCGCGACCGCGCTCGACGAGCTCATGCGCATCACGCTGATCGTCGAACCGGACTGCTGCGACGGCGAAGGATGCAGCTGCTGATGTCGACGAGCACTCTCACCGCCGAACGACGCGCGACTCTGCACCGCCGCATCCGCCTCATCGTGGCGTTCACGATCGTCTACAACGTGATCGAGGCGGCCGTCGCGATCGCCGCAGGGTCAGTCGCATCGTCGGCCGCGCTGATCGGGTTCGGGCTCGACTCGAGCATCGAGGTGCTCTCGGCAGCGGCCGTGGCCTGGCAGTTCACGCGACGCGACCCCGAGCGCTGGGAGACGCCCACCCTCCGTGTCATCGCCGTCGCGTTCTTCGCTCTCGCGGCCTATGTCGTCACGTCGTCGGTGCTGTCGCTGCTCGGCGGTGATCGGCCGGAGCACAGCACGGTCGGTCTCGTGCTGACCGCGGTCAGTGTGATCGTGATGCCGCTCGTGTCGTTCGCCGAGCGACGCGCCGGCCTCGAGGTCGGGTCGACCACGGCCGTCGCCGACTCGAAGCAGACGCTGATCTGCAGCTACCTCTCGGCCGCCGTGCTCATCGGACTCGGCGTCAACAGCCTGTTCGGGTGGTGGTGGGCGGATGCCGTCGCCGGCCTCGTCATCGCGGTCTTCGCGGTACGCGAGGGTCTCGAAGCCTGGAAGGGCGACGCCTGTGCCACTTCGATCGGCATGATCCTCGAGGACGAGCACGAGCACCACGACCACGACCACGACCACGAGCACGTGCACGACGACCACCGTCACGACGACGCGCGTCACATGCACTGACGAACACGGAGTTCCAGAAAGAATTCCCGCCCGCGTCACTTTCCGTCGAGTTCGGGGTCTTGCATACGAGACCTGAAGTCGGCCTGGGGGGATACGAGCCGGGTTCGGGTCTGAGCCGCACTCTCCCCTTTGAGCGGCTCGCGGGTGGGGCAACTCCCACGGCCCCACCCGCCCTTCCGGGCTTCACGGGTCAGGCGTCCGCGCAGTCAGATCCAGCCGCGCTCCTCGGCCATCAGCACCGCCTGCTGGCGGGTGCCAACCGACAGCTTCGCGAGCACCGCCGAGATGTGGTTGCGCACCGTGCCGGGCGCGAGCGAGAGGGTCCTGGCGATCTGGGTCGTCGTCTCACCGCGGCGCCCGGCGCGGAGCACGTCCAGCTCCCGATCCGTGAGGGGCGACCGTTCGTCGCTCAGCGCGTCGGCCGCGATCTCAGGGTCGACGTAGCGGGCACCCGCGGCGACCCTGCGGATGACATCGGCGACCTGATCCGCTCCTCGTGACTTCGGCAGGAAGCCCGCGACACCCGATGCGAGAGCCCGCCGAAGCACCCCGGGACGCGCGTGACGGGTGACCACCAGGCAGCGCGTGACGATGGCTCGGTTCAATCGCTCCGCGACCTCCACACCGTCGAGACCGGGCATCTCGAGATCGAGCAGGCACACGTCGGGCGTCAGAGCGAGCGCAGCAGCGAGCGCCTGCTCACCGTCGGCGCACTCGGCGACCACCTCGATGTCTCCTTCCAGACGCAACAGGGCGGCGAGCGCCGAACGGATCATCCCCTCGTCGTCAGCGAGGAGCACACGGATCATCGGCTCTGCCCATCTGCGGTCGACACATCGGATCGCGGAACCGTCACCGAGACGATGAACTCGTCGGCATCCTCCCGGATCTCCAGGGTTCCTCCCGCCTCCGAGATCCGGCGCCGCACTCCGTCGAGGCCCGACCCGACGGGGTGTGTCGCCACGCCGGTCACCACATCGTTCGCGACCTCGTAGCGCCACCCGTCGTCGACCCTGCGAAGGTCGAGCCGAGCCCGTCGCCCGGCCCCGTGCCTCAGGACGTTCGTGGTCGTCTCCCTGATGACGGGACCGAGAGCCGATGACGGCGCCTCATCGGCGTCGGGTGCGATGTCGGCCTCGACGGAGAGTCCGGCCGCGGCGAGAAGGTCTCGGGCATTCGCCACCTCGTCACCCAGCGGCACCGAGCGGAAGCGCGTCGCCAGATCTCGGGTCCCCTGCCTGGCTTCGTCGACGCTGACCCTCGCGGCCCGGAGCTGCTCGAGAGCGGCGTCGGGATCGATCCTCATCAGGCGCTCGGCCAGTTCGAGCTGCAACGCGATCACCTGCAGGTGGTGCCCCTGGAGGTCGTGCACGTCGGTCGCCACGCGCAGACGCTCCTGCGTCGCGGCGAGGCGGGCCTCCGACGCCCTCGCACGATCGACGGTGACCAGCACATCCCACCACCACAGCGAGCTCACCGACATCGCCGGGATGAGGATCGCGTACAGCGCAGGGATCCAGCCGGGGAGCGCGATCTCGGTCGCGCCCCGAGCGGCGTCGGCGACGGCGACGAGCACGAGCACCACGGTGGTCAGGACGACCATCCGCAGGCGCACCCCCTTGGGCCAGTTGAGCAGCAGCACCGACTGAGCGATGGGCATGAGCGCGAGCAGCCAGCTGTCGAGCACGAGGCCGCCCGCGATCCCGTAGCCGACCGCGATGAGCAGCGGAAGGGCGATGCGCGTCCACGCGATGCCCGGCTCGGCATCCAGCCGGTGGCGATAGTCCGCGAGCAGCACGATGGTGGAGCCCCACCAGATCAGGCCACCCACGCCGACGACGAACGCCGCCGTCGCATCGCCGGGCACGGCGAGCGCCTGCAGCGTCCAGACCAGCACCAGGAAGAGCTCGAGGAAGGCCACGGCCGACACCGTGTACCACCAGGTCGCGGTGATGCCTCGGGCGAGCTGGCGGGCTCCCGGGGGTGGGTCGTCGGCAGGATCGACGACCGGAGAAGTGCTGCGCATGCCCCCACGATACGGGCGTGACACATGTCATGGAGGCCGCGGGCGAACCACCCGGAAAGCAGTGACGGTTCGGCACTGCCGCAGCACGACGCCAGACGGTGGACTGGATGCATCGCGACGGAGACACCGTCGCTCAGACCGGCAGGAGCCACCCATGAATCTCATCGAGACCTTCCAGGGCTTCGTCGCCCAGGTGCCTGAACTCATTCAGCCGCTCATCGTCGCCCTCGCGGGCGCCATCCCCTTCATCGAGGGCGAGGGAGCCGTGTCGATCGGCATCATCGGCGGCATCAATCCGGTGATCGCGGCCGTCGCGGCGATCGTCGGCAACTTCCTCTGCGTGGCCGTGCTCGTCATCGCGAGCTCCGGTGCACGCACCGCGATCGTGAACCGGTCCCGCAGCCGGCAGGCCGTTGCGGCCGGTGGCGGAGCCGTCGAGGCGGCACCCGCAGACACGATCGACTCCGACCGCGGTGGCGCCCGCCGCGAGAAGTTCCAGCGGGCGTTCGAGCGCTACGGCGTGCCGGGGGTCAGCCTGCTCGGTCCGCTGCTGCTGCCGACGCAGTTCACCGCGACGATGCTCGCCGCGGCGGGTGTCGGCAAGGTCCGCATCCTCATCTGGCAGGCTGTCGCGATCATCGGCTGGACGACGATCGTCGCGGTGATCGTCGGCAGCGCCGTCTACGCGATCCGCTGAGACAACGACGTCGAACGCACGGAAGCCCACTCGCCGAACGCGAGTGGGCTTCCGTGCGTGTCGGGGTCAGCGACGTCCGGCGCTCGAACGGCGCCTGGCGGCGATTCCGGTGGCCAGTCCGCCACCGACGATCAGTGCGACCGCCAACGACAGGAATGCCGCGCCCGATTCGCCTCCCGTCAGAGCGAGCTCGCCGGGAGCCGCGACCGGGGTCTGCGTCGGCGCCGGAGTCGGTGCCGGAGTTGCGACCGGCGTCGGGGTCGGGGTCGGAACCGGCGTGGCCGGGGTCGGCGTCGGAGTCGGCGTCGGCGTCACGACGGGCACCGGGTTGGCGATGTTGGTGAGGGTGAGCTCGATACCGGCCGTGGTTTCCGGCGTGACCTCGAAGGTGCCGTCTCCGACGTCGACGACGCCGTCGCCGGTGATCGTCCACTCACCCCAGGTCACACCCTGGATCTCAGGCAGATCGATCTCCTCGATCACGAAGGTCGAACCGAGCGGAGCACGTCCGCTGAGCACCGACTCCCCCACCGGAACCGTCATCGTTGTGGCTGCCGCATCCGAACCCTCGACCGAATAGCGCACGGTGTAGGTCGCATCCCGAGCGGCATCCGCCTGCGCGCCGGTGAGCTCCTTCGTGATGCCGAACGTCGTGTACGAGACACCACTGCCGTCGCCACCACCCGTTTCGACGACCGTGTGGGTCGCCGAGGTCGCGAACGTGTTGACGATCGCGTGGTTGCCGAAGACATCTCCCTCGGACACCGGCGCATCCGCCTGCGTGAAGTACACGAGCTCGTAAGCGAATCCGCCGGTCGGCAGATCGGTGACGGCGAACTCGAATGAGCGCCCGTCGTCGGCGAGATCGATCACGTAGGCCGACGAATCGACCGCGCTCCAGTCGCCGACCACTGCACCGTTCTCGACAGCGCGTCGCGCCAGATGGAACTCCCCGGTGTAGCGGTGCTCGGTCAGTCCGGCATCGAGGGTGTCGGTGATCGTGAAGGCGCCATCGTCGACATAGCCGCTCGGAATCCCGATGACCCATCTCAGGAGCCCGTCGGTCGCGGTCGCGCCGCCGAACTTGTAGGGCTCGTCCTCTTCCGCCGAATCTCCCGGTACGACTCCACCGTCACCGGGCAGGTCGACGATCTCGATCGTGTCGCCCAGGTCGAACTCGACGGTCTCGCTGGTCGTCGACTGCGAAGCCCGCGCCTCCATCCAGAACGAGCCGCCGACCTCCTCGAGGCCGTCGACCGCTGCGGTCAGAGTGCACACCATGTCCGGCCCCTGGCCGGCAGCGACGACGCAGTTCGCCATGACCAGACCCGTCACGGGGTCTGTGATCGTGAACTCACCGGCCGACTGACGGCTGAACTCCGCGGGCAAGGTCATCCCGAAGGTCTCCCCTGCCTGCGCCCCGGTCGGGACGGCCCACTCGCCCGTGATCCGCACGGTCTGCCATTGCACCAGCGGGCCACCGCCGTTCTCGTTCTCGAGCGAGACGCTGCCGATCGCCCCCGGATAGGTCACGGACGGAGCCGCCATCGCGGGCGCGGTGGAGCCGAGCAGCCCCGCGATCGCCAAGACCATCCCCACGATGATCGCCACGATGCCGCGCTGTCGCGGCCTCGCTCCCCCGGCTCTCCTGGCCTCATTCATCCTCTTCGTCCGTGCACGCACGACACCACGCTCCCCAGTCATCGTTCTCCCCATCCGATTCGCGTCGCTCCCAATGCGACACATCTAAGAGATCAGGAAAAAGCGGGGGGATTACGCGGCAACCGGTATACAACTCCGATATACCGGGATGCGGTGTTGGCTGCCGCGTACCGCGGACTGTCTCGACGCGTCCCGGCCGTCATCGATTCCGGTTTTCCCCGCCCGTGGCTCGCGGGCTCATGCGCCCCGTCTGATGGGCCCAGATGGCGATCTCGACGCGATTGCGGACCCCGAGCTTGGTCATGAGGCTCGCCACGTGCGTCTTCACCGTGCTGAGGGTGATGAACAGCTCGCGCGCGATCTCGCCGTTGCTCAGACCCGCAGACACCTTCGCGAGCACCTGCTCCTCGCGCTCGGTCAGCGACTCGACCGGCGGTGGCGATGGTGCGTGGGCGGCCGATCCGGCGAAGGCCTCGAGCAGGCGCACCGTCACGTTGGGGGCGATCAGGGCATCACCGCTCGCTGCGGCGCGGATCGCCTGGGCGAGCAGCTCCGACCCGGCGTCCTTGAGCAGGAACCCTCTGGCGCCGGCCCGCAATCCCGCGAAGACGTACTCGTCGAGGTCGAAGGTCGTGATGAGGACGACGGCCATGGGATCGGGCACCCCTGGGCCGGCGAGCATCCGGGTCGCCTCGATGCCATCGAGGCCGGGCATCCGGATGTCGAACAGGCACACGTCCGGTCGCAGACTGCGGGCGAGGGCGACCGCTTCGGTGCCGTCGGCCGCCTGACCGACGACTTCGATGTCGGTTTGGGCGCCGAGGATCATGCTCAGTCCGGTGCGCACGAGTTCCTGATCGTCGGCGACGAGCACTCGGATCATCATGGCGCCCACCCGGCGCGGGGCAGCACCGCGTTGACGATCCATCCGCCGCCTGACGCCGGACCCGCCTCGCAGGCACCGCCGAGGAGGGCAGCACGCTCCCTCATGCCGATGATGCCGAAGCCGGGAGTCGGCGACGCGGCCACGTCTCCGTCGTTCGTCACTCTCAGGCGCACACCACCCGCGTCTGCCTCCACGCGGACGTCGACGCGGGTGACCTGTCGCGCGTGACGGAGGGCGTTGGTCACCGATTCCTGCGCGAGACGGAAGACGGCGGCAGCCACGGGTGGCGGGATGCTGTCGTCGTTGCGCGCGACCTCGACGACGACGACCGTTCCGCCCGGCCGCGTTCCGGCGAGCTGCGCGATGTCGTCCAGCTGCGCGCTCGGCGCGAGCTCGGCCGTCTCGCCCTGCCGCAGGACTCGCACCATCGACCTCAGCTCGCTCAGCGTCCTGGCCGCCTCCGCCTCGATCACGCCGAGCGCATCCTGCGCTGCGCGCGAGTCCCGCCCGGCCACCGCGATGCCCGCCTGGGCGCGGATCGCGATCGCCGAGACATGGTGGGCGACCGTGTCGTGCAGGTCGCGAGCCAGGTGCTCGCGCTCCAGCATCCGGATCCGGTCGAGGCTTCGTCGTCTCGATCCCGCCCGGTAGCGAAAGGCGATGCCGAACAGGGCGACCGTCAGCAGCAGCGCGAACCCCCCGACGAGTTCATCGAAGCCTTCCCCGCGGACGAATGTCAGCGCGAGGCTCGCCAGGAGGATGGCCGACCCGATCACGAGGTCGCGACCTGCCCCCCACCGGTACACGGCGTACACGTTCACCATCACGAAGAGACTCGAGTACAGCGCCGAGTCGGGCAGGAGCAGATCGACCGGCACCATCACGATGATGAGCATGAGAAGCGGCTTCGTGCGGCGCCACAGCACGGTCGGCAGCACGACGAGGAGGGCGATCACCGCGAACAGCGGCTGCGTCAGGTCGGTGCGGACGATGCCCTCGACCACGGCCAGGACGGCGACGAGGGCCAGGAGCACCCAATCCTTCCAGACTCGGGACGGCGGAGGGGGCACAGCGCTCGGCGCACTCCACACGGAACGCACGAGCCCGGTCACGCTGTCATGATACAAGCGCACCACGGCGCGACACCCCGCGCGTCCGCCGGCGAGAGCGGCGCCGGATGAGCAGCTCCGCCACGGCACTGTTGATCATGAACGCGGCGGCGACGAGCCATGCCTCACCGAAGGCGTCGACCTCACCGAGGGGGATCGTCCACAGCGCGAAGACGAGCGCCTGGGTTCCGCCCGACACGGCGGTGGCGTAGGCGCGGGTCATCCAGGCTCCGTGCGCCACGAAGTCTGGTCGTGTGATCGCGAGCACGCCCCGCACGAGGAACAGGGTCATCGCCACGGCGAAGACGAGACGAACCATCGCGAGCGCGAGTTCTTCCGGTGGACCACCGAAGAAGACCGCGAGCCAGGCGGCTGAGAGGGCCGCGACGAATCCCGCGGGAATCAGAACGCGGCCGGCCACGCGGTGCCAGGCATGCCGCGTTCGCAGCGCGGGTGAGAACTGGAACGCCCCGAGAACGCAGTAGACGGTCATCGCCACGATGTGCGCGACGATCGCGACCGTCGACGCCAGGAGGAGAGTCCTCACGGGTTCCCCGCTCACCTCCTGCAGACGAAGCACTCCACCGATCACGGGAAGCACGCTGAGCAGCAGAAGGCCGGTGATCGCCGGCCACCCGCTCTTCGATCGCCGACGCCGCTCCTTCTGCTCGGGAGTCGATCGGGCGGCCTTCATCTGCTGCGACATGTCTCGATGCTCGTCTCATCGACAGTCCGGGGCATCGGCCGTCAGCACGGACTCGGAACAGTACTTTCGGCCGAGCGGATCCGGGCTTCCTGGCCGATGACGAGCATCCCCCGGACGACCAGCATCGAGACATGACCACTGACACGACCATGACCGCGGCCGTCTACCACCGCTTCGGCGCCCCTGAGGAGGTCCGCCTCGAACAGCGGGCGGTCCCCACGCCCCGGCCCGGCGATGTGCTCATCCGCGTGCACGCGAGCACCGTGAGCGTCGGCGATCATCGCGCCCGCGCTCGGGACATCCCGGCCGGCCTCGGGGTGCTCGCCGCCCTCGGACTCGGCGTGTTCCGTCCCAGTCGGCCGATCCTGGGCATGGATGCCGCGGGCGTCGTCGCGGCTGTCGGCTCGGGCGTCACCGCCTTCGCACCCGGCGACAGGGTGATCGCCTCGACCGGCGGAGCGTTCGGCGGTCATGCCGAGTACGTGCGCCTGTCTGCCGACGGCCCGATCACCCGAGCTCCCGACACCATGAGCTTCGAAGAGGCGGTGACGCTGGTGTTCGGCGGCATCACCGCGCAGTGCTTCTTCGCCCAGGTCGCCATCGGCCCCGGCACCTCCGTGCTCGTCAACGGAGCATCCGGCGCGGTCGGCACTGCCGCGATACAACTCGCGAAGCAGCTCGGAGCAGACGTCACCGCCGTCACGAGCGGCGGCAACGTCCCACTGGTCGCGTCCCTCGGCGCCGATCGGGTCACCGACTACACCCGAGAGGACTTCACGGCGGGGGGCGACACGTACGACGTGATCGTCGACTGCGTCGGCAATGCCCCTTTCAGCCGGGTGGAGACACGCATCAACCCCGGCGGTGCGCTGCTGCTCGTCATCAGCGATCTGCGGTCGATGCTGACGAGCCGCGGGCACACTCGCCGGTCGGGAAAGCTCGTCATCTGGAATGTCGGTACGCCGGGCGCGGAGGACCTCGCCCACCTCGTGCGCCTCGCGGATTCCGGTCGCTTCCGGGCCGTCATCGACAGGACGTTCGATCTGGCCGACATCGTCGAGGCGCACCGCCACGTCGACACCGGCCGCAAGCGGGGGAACGTGGTGCTGCGCATCCCCCAGCCCGGAGCGAACCACGCGCATGGGTGATGACCGGCAGCATCTCGCTCGACATCGCGGCTAACAGCGGCGCCCCGCTCGCGCAATGCCCTCTCGGTCGGCGTCGTCGACGCTTAGCCTCGTGCTGTCACGACGGTCGAAGGGCGGCGCACGCATGTCGGAGAGAAGAGACCGCTTCGCGGTGTTCGGCCAGATCGCCCAGGATCTGGTCCTCAGGGGAGATGCGCTCCCCGAGCCGGATGACTCCGTCAGCGTATCGGAACTGCGACGGCTCCTCGGCGGCAAAGGCGCGAACCAGGCCGTAGGCCTTCGTCAGCTCGGGGGTTCGGTCGCGATCGTCGGCGTGGTCGGAGAGGACGACATCGGAGAACGGCTCGTCACCGCCCTGCTGCACGACGCGATCGATGTCTGCGGGGTGGTGCGGCGCGGGGGCTCGGCCGTGCTGGTGGACGTCGTCGATCCGGCATCGCGGCGCATGCTGCTCGAGCACGTCCCGCCGACGTCGCTGTTGACCGTCGCGGATGTCGAGGCATCGGCGAGCGCGGTCAGCCGTGCAGGCACGATCTGTCTGCAGGCTCAGCAACCGGGCGATGCACTGTCGGCCGCTCTGATGATCGCGCGACGAGCGGACGCGACGGTGGCGCTCGACGGAGCGCCCGAGCCGGAGGTTCGCGACGAACTGCTCGCCGGAGCGGACGTCGTGCGTGCCGACGCCACGGAAGCCGAAGGACTGACGGGGATCGCCGTGTCGAACCTGGACTCGGCTCACGAGGCGTGCCGGTGGCTGCTCGCTCGCGGACCCCGCATAGCGGCCGTGGAGGTGGCAGGCGAAGGCGACCTCGTCGTCTGGGAGGACGGCAGCGCCTACCGCGCACATGACGACGACGAGACCGTGGTGGACCGCACGGGAGGCGGCGACGCATTCTTCGTGGGACTCGTGCGGGGTATCGCGAACGGGTGGTCGATGGATCGCGTCGCGGATCTCGCTGCACGGGCTGCCGCGTCGACCGTGGCACGGCTGGGCGGTCGGCCGGAACTCGCGCACCTCGTGCGGTGATGCCGCGTGATCGGGAGTCAGAACGGCCAGATGAGCGGGACGTAGAGCACCGCGACGGCGACGTAGATCGCGACGAGTGGGAGACCGAGACGCCAGTAGTCACCGAATCGGTAGCCGGCGGGCTGCATGACCATGAGGTTCACGGGTGTCGCGATCGGCGTCAGGAACGCAGCCGCTCCGACGACCGTGAGCGCCATCATGAACGGCTGCACGCTGACGCCCATGCTCGATGCGACCGACACCGCGATCGGCGCGATGACGAGCACGGTCGCCACGTTCGAGATGAACTGCCCGAGGATCACCGACGCGACGCAGATGGTGAGCAGAGCGAGATGGGGCGAGGTGTTGCCGACCAGCTGGAGAACCGCGTCGCCGACGAGATCGGCGGCGCCGGTGGAGACGAACGCCGATGACAGCGGGATCATCCCGGCGATGAGCGTGACAGTGGGCCACGAGATCGCCGAGAACGTCTGCGTCACGGTGAGCACCCGCGTGACGATGAGGGCACCGGCCGCGAGAAGGCCAGCGATGACGGGCGGGACGACACCCGTGGCGAGGAGCACGACCATCGCTCCGAGGATCACCAGCGCGCGCCGCGCACCCCGGCCGAGCGGCACTGTCCGCTGCATCTGCTGGGGCGAGCGGACCGGAATCACATCGGGTGAGCTCGTATAGCGGTGCAGTGCCTCCCACGGCCCCTGGACGAGCACGGAGTCACCCGCCTGCAGCGTGACCGCGCCGGTCGCCCTTCCGCCCACATCGCCCGGACGGCTGCCGTGCCGGAGCGCGAGGATCACCAGGTCCTCCTGTCGCGTCGTCATCCCGGGCGAGACGACCCGGCCGATCAGGCTCGACCTCGGCCCGATGAGCACCTCCGCGACGCCCTCGCCGACCGTGAAGAGGCTGCCCGTATCGAGCGCGACGTCATACGTCTCGCGCCAGGCGCGTGCATCGTGACTCGGGTCGGCGGGCTCCTCGAGACGGTCCGGAACGCGCTCGGGCAGGAGCCTGTCTCCGAGCGCGAGCACGAGCACGACCGTCAGGACGACCATCGGGATGCCGACGATCGCGAACTCGAAATACCCGAACGCACGCCCACCGGCCTCCGCAGCCGCCTCGGACACGAGGATGTTGACCGGCGTTCCGGTGAGCGTGAGGAGCGACCCCGCTCCGGCGGCGAATGCGAGCGGGAGGAGCATGCGCGACGGCGCGACGCCTGCCCGTACCGCGACGAGCACCACGATCGGAAGGAGGGCAGCCACGGCACCGTTGATGCTGATCACCGCCGACAGCACGGCGGCCAGCAGACACACGATGAGCAGCAGGCGCGAACGGCTCTTGCCGGCGCGGCGCATGAGCTGCCGTCCCACCCACGACGTGACGCCCGTGGCATCCAGCGCCTCACTGACGATGAACAGAGCGACGATGAACAGGACGATGGGATCGCCGAAACCGGCGAAGGCGTCGCCGAGCGAGAGCACTCCCGTCGCCCACAGAGCGATGGGCACCGCCATCGCGACGATGACCATCGGGATGCGGTTCGACACGAACGCGATCACGGCCGCACCGAGTATGAGGAAGGTGATGATCTCGGGGTTCATCGTGTGTCTCCGGTGTGGGGGTGCGCGATGAGCGCGAATGGGAAGGCTGTCGGCGGCGAGCGCGTCGTCCCCTGTTCAGGAGACATCACCATCTTCGCCTGCCCTCAGCCGGATCGCTGCTGTCCGATCTCATGAAACCTGCCAGTGGATGAGACACGGAGACCGCGCGATTCCGGCCAAGTCAGCAGGCTTGTGGCAAGGCCGTTGTCTCACAAAAGTTGTCAGTGATTGGTCAGCAGTCCCGAGAGTCCTTCAACGACGTCGCGAACTTCGACTCACTCGTGAGCTCTTCGAAGCGACGGCGGGATTCCGTCCGCGAAGCCTCGCGCGGCTTCTCGCGTTAATGAACTTCGTCCGCCGCCTTCGTGAGAACTGGTTTCACTCGCTGGCTCAGTTTGGGCAGGGTGAGCACGCATCGATGAAAGTCCGCCGGGAATGTTCGCTCGATGCAGGGTCAGGCAGTGAGAGAGGCGTCGAGAAACGCGCGCGCTAGCTCGTTGGGCAGGCCCTCGTCCATCAGGATCGATGTGGCGATCGCGCAGATGACGACAGAGACTCCGTTGAGATAGAGCGATCTGTCCAGGGCCTCGGAGGGAACGAAGGAGTTTGCGAGGGCGGTCTGTGGTGCATATTTCTCGGCGAGTGCGTGGGTGGCATGCGTGAGTTGGGAGGTGGCTTGCCATTGGTCATAGAAGCCGGCGATACCCGTCAGATTCTCGTTGCGCTTTGCTGCGTCGAGCGAGATGTCGAGGACGCGTGTAGCGAGGCCTTGGAGTTGCGAGTCGAGCGGTCCGAACAGGTCAAGATCGATCTCGGGAGGGGTCTCGACGAGTCCGATCGGGAGGCGCAGCTTCTTGAGATTCGCCTGGTGGAGATCGCTCTGTCTTTGTTCGCCCTGAAACTGTCCACGGAGGGCTGCGCTACGGTCATCGAGCGTGTTGAGCCAGATGAGTCGGAGGACAACGTCCATGATGGTGCGGACGTTCGGGCCGGTCGCGCCGGTACGACCGTTGAGCACGAGTTCTGCGACGGCCAGGATCTGGTCATGGGAAGCGCGGATCCACCCGATGACGGTTCGCCCGACGGCGGTCGTGCGGATGTCGGCGTAGTCGACAGCGAGCACAGCACGAGCGACAGCGGCGATGTACTCGGGAGAGGCGGGCTCAAGGGAGATCTCGTCCGATGTCGTCGACATATAGTTCCTCTTCGGTAGGGACTGCGCGGCAAATATCACCGTGGAGACCGATCCGCCGCGCCTTCACTTCTTGGATCGGTTCTGTCTTCGCGCAGTCTTTTGATTCGTGCGCTGCGAGCGACGACGGGTGCGTTCAACACGAGCGGCGTTCGCACTTGCCCCCTCGCTTCGATACTTCTCGAGGACAGCGGCCAACCTCTCCTCAGAGGATGTGACGGGCGCCCCTGCGCCCACGATCTTGCCCCTGGGAGCCTCGAAGCACACTCCGGCTGTCGCGAAGTCGGGATCGATTGCTGGCGAATCCAGCTCCACCTCGTAGACCAATCCGTCGCCTGGCCGCGCAGTGTCCTGTGTGTACATAATGGCCCAAACCTCAGCGAACTCCCTATCGATGGTCGCGTACACCTTGGTCGACTTGTATGAACGAACCTTTCCCTTCTTCGGTTTACCCGTGAGGTGTGCGTTCGTCGGCCAAAACTTCGTTTCGCTTGGAGGAAGTAGACCGTCGCCAACTTTCCGACCGGGCGCCCCTCCGCGCCACATCGTCATGATGCCCTTTCCTACATAGCTCGCCGAACAGCCAATCTAGCCAACCAGAGTGGGGCGTCGCCGCGTCTCGCGGGTGCTGCCCGGAGCGACCGGCCACACTAGGCTTCTCGACGAGTCGCGTGCGGTCCCTTCCGGATTGAACTCGACTTGTGTGGCGTTGGGACCCGCATAGGGGGCTTCCTCGGAATCAGCTCCTGGATGCGAGCGTCGATCGATTCTGGGGACAACCCATTGCTCTGTCCCAGCTCCGTGCTACATTCGTATCACTACACCTCCCACGCCTCTCCTGGATGCGCACTTGGGAGGTTTTTCTTTCCCGGCCAGAGGAGCATCGATGCCCCGACCACCCCGGCCTCGCGGCACTCTCACCTACGACAAGCCGGCCTTGAGCCTGGACGACCTCGTCAGTCGGCTGGTCGAACGAGGGCTCGACGTCCCGGATCGCGAACGGGCTGCACGGTACCTGCGGCACATCGGCTATTTCCGACTGTCGCCGTACACGATCCCCTTCCAACAGGGCCAGCCCGACCACACGTTCCGCACTGGTGCCGCGTTCGATGATGTGCTGGACATCTACGTCTTCGATCGGGCGCTCAGACTGCTGGTAATGGATGCGCTGGAGCGGGTCGAAGTCGCTGTGCGCGCGGCGCTGACGGATCATATGTCGACTGTGTACGAGGACCCACACTGGTACGTCGCCCCCGCTCATTTTCAGGACCGCGGAAAGCACACACACCTTCTAAAGCTCATTCGCGACACCTCCGAAGCTCGTCTCGCCGGCGCCCCGGAGCCAGCGAGCCAGCCCTCCAACGTTGTCTACCGCTCAGCACTCGAGCACTATCTGCTCACCTACGGTGAACCCGAGCTGCCACCCTCGTGGCTGATGGTGGAGACGCTCACGCTCGGCCAGCTGAACAACGTGATCAACAACCTCGCCCTGCGCGCTGACCGGACAACTATTGCGAGACGTCTCGGCCTGAGTGAGCCGGTGCTCATGTCATGGCTTCGCACCTACGTGCGGGTTCGGAACATCTGCGCCCACCACGGTCGACTCTGGAACGTGGGCATAGGTGTTTACCCAGCGATTCCAGCCTCCCCTGCGATCGCCTGGCTGGAGGGCGACACGGCACTCCCTTCGCCCTCACAGAAGCGTCTCTACCCCGTGCTCGTGTCGCTGCAGTCCGTGCTCGACGTCGTATCACCCCGAAGCACTTGGGCGCGGCGACTGCATCAGCTGATCAGCACTCGTCCGCCGATGAATCTCGCCGGCATGGGTATCCCACAGGACTGGTCCCAGGACGCCTTCTGGGCGCGCCACATGTCATAGCCAGTACATCCACGCGTCCGAGTTGCCGTCTGTCGATCCGCACGAGAGTATCCAACGTGTTGAATCGATCTGCGCCCGCTCACCAGGACGTAGCGCCCTGCGGCTTCCGAAAGGGCCGATCGCTGCCGGGTGACAGTGATCCGAGAGCGGTCGCCAAGAAGCGTCGCGCGACTGAGAGCCGAAAACGTTCAACATCCCCAAGCCTTTGATACGGCGATCGCGGAACAGGACGCCCCAACTGCTTTCATCCCTGCTGCGACGAGTGGAAACCATGTCCGGGGTGCCGCATACGATGCCGATGTTGCTCTTCGAGGCCGATAGGAGTTTCCATCGAGATGCTGCTGAACTTTCAGACTCTTCCGTGCCCATGCGGCGGATCCCGGATTCTCGGGTCGTCGTGCCCGGAATGCGGTAGGAAACCACTCTCTGGGGAGGTCAACCGGTACGTCGTCCATCGGCGATCAGGTCTCGCCCGCGTCCTTGCACTCCTCGGCCCAGACACCAACCCCACCGAAACGAACCCTCACGAAAGTCCACAGCTCGCCGCGCCACCAGCGGCTCGTATCGTCAACGAGCTGCTTGAAACACTGCTAGCGGCGATCGCTGATTTCTCCGCGGCCCCCACGTCTGAGCACACGGTAGACGCTCTGGCGCGAGCTGTCACGAAGCTGCGGACCGCCCGCCAAGACGCACTCGTCGCGGCACGGCTGCGGCCGACAACGGGAACCTGGACGGCCGTCGGGGAATCGATCGACCGGATCGAGAGGGTTTGGGACCTCTACCGCGACGTCCTGACCGCAGACACCGTTCTCGACGCGCAGAAGTCTGGCAAAGACGCCCAGGACGGCCTGGACACTGTGCGGACACCACTACAACAGATTGACGAGTGGGAGAACTTCGCGGCGATCCTCGGGGACGAATCCCGCCCCATCCCGGAACGAATGTTCGCCTCCCTCAGAACACGTTTCCCAAACGTGACGATCTCCGAGCTCCCCTCCCATGGCGTCGCCATGACCGGTCGAGACCTCGCCATCAGCATCGGCACAAACTCAGGCATGTCCTATCTCCTGCTGCAGCCGATCGCTCACACAATGCTGAATCCCGACGTCTTCCGGTCAAAGATTCTGCAGGCATCCAGCGGCCTCACAAACGCCACCCGTCTCCGCGAGGTCGCCCTAATGGACGGCGCAGTACAGGCGTTGGCGGACACTCACCGGCTGATGGTTGAAGCGGTGATCGCGTTCACCGCGATCCTCGCCGTCGAGAGCGACGAACGGGCCGTCGCTCGCAGGTTCGGGAAGCTTGCCAGTGAGATCTACGAGGCCTCCACCGCTGTCCTCGCTTGGTACCGGCTGATGACCACCGACCGAGCCGGCGCGGATGCATTCACGAAGGTCTCCGCCGAAGATGCCACGAAGCTCGCCGCGGACCTCCAGAAGGGCGCCCTAGCCCCAGTGTTCGATGATGCAGCCCGCTATCTTCGGCACGCCCCCGTACACGGGCGGGCGCTCGACTACGAGCCCAACGCGGGCGCGTTCGTGATCAACCTCAAATCCCACTCCGAAACCGTTCTCCGAGACGTGTTCATCGACCGCGTATACGCGTTCCTGGAAACGGTGTTCGCGAGCACCTGGGCGCTGTCAAACGCGATCGATGTCGCCGGCATCGATGTCACCCTCAGCGACAGTGACGCCCTCTACATGGGGTTCACGCCACTCGTGTTGACCGCGATCGCCCTGCCCGTCACCGCCGATTTGACTGTCCGCGACTACCAAGAAGTGGACGGCGGGTGGACGTTCTACGTCGACGGTGACGTAGACCTGCTTACCCCCGCGCTGGTCGCCGCCGAGAACGCCGTCGGACACGTCCCCGAGATTCAACTTCTCGGCCCCGCCGGAGACCCTCTCCTCACCGTGAGCTTGGCGGACTCCTGGGCATGGCGGAACACCGACGGCTACAACTTGCAGATGAACTTCCTCGGGTTCAAAGCCAGTGCCGAACGCGAGGGCCACAGCCTGTTGAGTCACTCCGACGTGCAGTTCATGCTGTCCGTCCTCGGCATCGCGCTCCTCGGTGGCGACGCGCACGCCATCGTGCACCTGCGGCGCCTCAAGACGTGGGCTCTCGAGCGCAAGTGGGCAGAGGACGCGGCTCTCGCTGACCAGATAATCGCCACCCTTCGCCGCCCCACCCCGCCCGGGTTGACGACCCGGCTCGCCGAAATTGCCCAGAACAGTAAGAGACCGCAGATGCCGACGAGCCGCGCCGTTCGAGTCCTGGTTCCCCCGACCAGATAGAAGGCCCCCATCAGAGGGAAGAGTCAGCGCGAACGACTGCGGGGTCGACGCGAGCTGGTGTTCGGTAGCAAGAAGCGAGACTCTGTCTAGATCGCAACCGCCGGCTCCTGAACTTCGCGCAACGCCTGGTAAGCCACCCCTTCAATCTCTCGTTTGAGCCGATCGTAATCTCGGACTTCAGACATCGGTTCGGCGCCGATGGAATACTCGACGGCAAGTCGCTTCAGCGAATCACGCAGATCTTGGGCTTCGGGGGCGGCCGCCGGCAACTCATACTCAATGGTTTCAAAGAGATCGAGAACGTCTCGCCCGGTCGCACCATGGGGATGATCGCGAAGGAAGTTGCGCCGAAGACGATTAATCACTTTGCTCAGACGGTCGCGATCGTTCTGCCGAACCGCATCGCGCTGTAGCTGATCAACGC
Organism: Microbacterium sp. 1.5R; assembly: GCF_001889265.1. NCBI lineage: Bacteria > Bacillati > Actinomycetota > Actinomycetes > Micrococcales > Microbacteriaceae > Microbacterium > Microbacterium sp. 1.5R. The sequence continues at coordinate 699,243 of NZ_CP018151.1, read as the reverse complement.
GGGAGAACAGCACGTCGAAATTTGCGAGCGTGCGGTCACGATCTGCGACCTCAACGTCGGATTCCGCGTTCTCCAGCGCCCAGAGCACACCCCGCGCAAACCCAACCTTGTTTAGTTCAAGAGGCCGGTCAGGGTTCGGACTAGCTGCGATAGAAGCTGCATCCGCCGCTTTGAACAGCTTCTGTCCCGCTGTCGGCGCAAACTCAGCGATCTTCGCTCCAAACGCAACGGCCTCTTCACCGGTAAGTACTTCGCCTGCAAAATGCCGGGCAGCGCGAAGAGCAACGCGACTTGGGATCAGATCTTCGATCTCGGCCACTTGTGTGACATCCACGTCCAGCCTGGCCGCGTCGAGCTCGCCCAAGAGCAGCACGAACCGAGGATCAACCAGCTGGCGGCCGCCGAATCCATCTCGGAGTTGGCCCGCTGCCTTCCTTCCTTCCTCATCATTGTCTAGCAGCACGACAACCGCGGGGACGTCGACGTCCCTTCCCCGCGCGAGGTAGACGAGGTAAGGAACATGTGGCGCTCCACCGCATGGCACCAAGCTGAGGGTGTTCAGGTTGAGGCCTATCTGCTGTCGGCCAAGACGCCTGCTGAGCGAGCTCAGTCCAGCCAATAGAACCTGATCGCCCTGGCCCTCAACCATCAAGTTGCAGTTTCCAATGAACGTGGTTTCGGCGACGAATGCTCCGAGAGATGACCGAAGTGGCTCGTAGTGATTGCGAGCAGCATTGCTGACGACCCTTGTTCCTTCATCACCGTCGCCCTTCTCGAGCACTCTGATGCGCTCACCATGATTTTTGTCGATCAAGAACGGGGAGTGGGTGACGAACACCACCTGGACTGGTGCTCGCTCCGGATCCTGAGGGTCTGCGAAGTCATCGAAAATCTTCAGGAGATCCTGCTGACCGAGCATGGAAAGGTACGCGTCGGGCTCGTCCATCAAGAGGACCTCGGAGTCTGACGCCGCCCGGTGAGACATGTACTGCACGAAGTACGAGAGGAAGTAGCTCATGCCGCCGCTTCGCTCGCTGAAGGCGTAGTCGCTTCCTGTCCGATCTCGGATCGTGAACAGGATGTCGCGATCCCCTCGCGTCAGAGCGAGCTTGAAATCGCGGTCCTGCGACCACCATCTGGGAAAGTTGAGCGCGGCATCCAGCTTGGCATTCAACTTGTCCATGATCGCGTTCGCATAGCCCTCGGAGTCGTGGATGGCCTCCCGCAACGACTTGAACGCGGATCGATCGATGCCGCCCACGTCTATAAGGAGCTTCTCCGCAAGCGCATACTGCTCACGAATCAGCCTGGCATCTGCCTCAGGGAGCCGCTGCAGGTGAGGGTGCTGTTCAAGAAGCGCTCGGGCCTGGTCGGTCAGCGGCTCTTGTCCCTTCTTGAATAGTGATGAGCCGTGAATCATGCCTTCTGCCCATTGAAGGAGTTTGATTCGCGGCGCCAGTCCGGGGACTTTGCCGTCCGCAAGGAAGTCGATTGGCACGGAATCGGGGAGTGGAACGTGCGCGTCGATCTCAAAGAAGGTCGGGATCTGAAACTTCTCGAGCTGGCTCCTCGTGATGCTCTTCTCTGCCATGGAGCCGTCAGGACGTCGCGCGTAGACCATTACCCGCCCGTCCATGCGGAACAGCCAGAAGGAACTGACAGCAGTTTCGCCGTCGAGGCCAAGGGTCTTCCGCACAAGTGCAACATCCGAGGCATCTAAGGTGTCGAGCTCTCCACCAAACTCTGGCAACGCCATTTTCTTGTCAACGGCGAAAAAGTCGGAGTATCGGCAGAAGTCTTTGGGCACGATGTCCTCCCCAGTCAGGAGGCGCTTGATCGCTCCCAGCAACTGGGTCTTACCTGCCTCGTTGGCCCCCACGACGGTAGTGATCCCCTTCTCCAAGGGAATCCGAACAAAGGGATAAAACAGCTGGTCCGGGCCGATCGTGTCCCATGAGTCGGGAGCTGCGCCCGGATCACTCTTGCGCAGGTAGTCGTAGTTGAACGATCGATAAAACCGCACGTACAGAGTCTTGACCCGCATCGAGTCGCCCCCTCGCAACAGGCCAGACCGCGTTGTCTGGCGTGCTCGACTCTATCGGAGGCCCCCGACGTACTCGCTTCCTGCCTCGAAACTGTGATGGGGAACCGACAGGGCGTTCATGTCGCGGGATCGAGAACGAGATCGGCCTGACGGCGCTCATGACGCGTGACTCCGCAAGCGAGATCTTCAACTCGAGCCTTGCCTATGAAGTTCGCGCGCTCTTTGCGGCCCGATAGGGCCGAACCTGCGCAATCCGTGTGCTCCCGGTGTCAGCAATGATTCAGCAGTCGGCTCGGCCGAGGCACTGTGCTGCTGGTGATTCGTGCTGAGACTCGTGTTCGTTGCGTTCTGGAATCACATGAACGATGCGCAAACGGCCGACAATCATGAGCCTGCCGAGCGCTCACCGGCCGAGCCCGACGATGCATCCTGATTCCGAGGTGAGCTCCCCTAATCCCTGCACCGGCCGGGGACCGGCTCGCACGTGGGCGGGAGGCGAAGCGTGACGACAACGCTACTCACAGCCTCAGACCGCTCAGTCAGCGCCACCGCTCACCCTCGAGGATCATCTCGATGCGACGAGGGCTGGCGCCCCGGAGCAGCCATTGAATGGGCGTCTGCCACTCACCGCGATAAATCAAGCTGTCCTTCGGGACGGTCATGAACCCTTCGACGCTCGCAGGGTGTCAGTCCTCGATGAGCAACCTCACGACACGCGCAAGGTGCGGCAAGAGCCCGTCGTCTGTCTGGTCTGTGAACTGCCATTTCGGGTGAACGGTGACACCGGATGCGTCGAACGCATACAGTGCGCCCGCCCGCCGGCGCTCTCGGACCTCGTCGAGCTCCACATCCAGTCGTGCTGCAACCGCGTGCTCACCGTACGAGCGCGCGATCGTTCCGAGCCGAGTGCGGTTCTCGTCCTCGCGCAACTCACCGCGAGCGACCCGTTGTTCGGTCTGCGCGAACTGCTCAGGGGTGAAAGCGCCGGACTTGAGAAGTAAGACTCGCTGCGCCGGTGACAGGCACGAGTTCGAGGGACGCAACGGTCTGGAAAGCTGGACAGCCTCTCGCCGAAGCGCCTCCACGATGTCGAGGTCGCAGTCGCTCACGTCGATCGATTCGAGTAGCTCATCGACAGCAGCGTCCAGAGTCAGAGGTCGCACCAGGTCCGACATTCGGTCCTCCTGTCTCAGACGCGAGCCGATACTGCGATCGTACGCCGCTCAGCAGTTGGCTTCACTCACTCACTGGCTACTGCGTGTGGCAGGTCTCTTCGTAGCAAAGCCGTCGACCGCGGCAGCGTAATCTCACTTCAACGTCTGGCACATGGGCACGATAAGAACAAGTTTTCCGGATTATCCGATCGGTGGCGACTGCGAAGTGACCGCGGCCGCCTGGACAAAGCAACGCTCCGGCGCAGGAATCTCGTGGATCTCGTGCGTCCACTGCGAGCAGCCGGGTGAACCAATCTGAGCGGCCGACTGTTCCCTGGTGGTCTCACCGTCGTGCTCCGGTTCGCCAGAAGAGCGCGTGTCCCGAGGGCTCTTCGATGCTCCCTCGCGATTCAACGTCCGGTGCACTTGCGATCTTCGAGCAGCCCCGCTTCAGTCTTGAAGTGGGGCTGCGAGAAGAGCGCTGATGGCGGGTCCTCGGGACTATGCCGGAGTCTTCTCCCGTTGTTCAACAGCTCCGCGAGCGATGCCGTATCCGGCGCGGAACTGGGGAGCCTCGGTGTCGAAGGGAACATCCTCGCGGGAGTTCTCCACCGCCGTCATCGACGAGGGGATGTCGAAGGGCAGGATGCCGGTGATCGGAGTGCGGCCGGTGAGCGCATCGACGATGACTCGGTCGCTGGCGCCGAACTCACCGATGACGGTCGCACCGAGCTCGAGGAGCGGTCCGAGGATCGCGGGTCGCTCGAGGAACACCGTCACGTAGAGCGGAGCCTTGCTGGCGTAGTCACGCAGTCGATCCAACGTGCCTTGAGAGAACTCGAGTGTGCCGCCATGGAAGTACTCGGCGACGACCGATCCGTGTCCCGCTTCGAAGGGCGCCTCGAGGCGGACGAGAATCGCCTCTGCCTCGTCGAGGTTCGAGGTCTGCTCAAGGACCGAGGTATCGCTCACGCCCTCGACATAGACCTTCGAGTGCATGGGGAGCACGCCCGCGTCGTCGGCGAGCAGAACAAGAGACTTGCTCTGTGCTGCGGCGCCCTTCTCGAAGAACACGGGCGCGCCGCCGGTCGCCCGTGCATTGTCGATGTCGACGTGGCGTGCCTCGAAGATTCCGAGCTGGAACTTCTCGCGCAGCAGTCGCCGTGCGGACTGGTCGATGCGATCCTCGGTCACCTTTCCGCTGTCGACGAGCTCCTCGACGAGGGTGGGGTTGCGGTCGCCGCCGAACTGGTCGACGCCGACCTCGATGGCGATCTGCGCCCGCTCGAGTGGCGTGAGGTGCTCGAGTCCCCATCCGTTCGGTCCGAAGGTGAGGTCGCCCATCTGCTCGCTTTCGAGGAGGTTCCAGTCGGTGACGACGATCCCGTCGAAGCCGAGGCGTCGACGCAGGATGTCGCGCACGACGGGTGCATTGAAGGCGAAGCCGACTTCGTCCCATTCGGTGCCGACCGGCTTGCCGTAGTAGGTCATGACCTGCGTCGTGCCCGCGGCGAAGGCTTTCTCGAAGGGCTTGATGTGCAGCTCCTGCATGCCGCCGGGATAGACCTGCTCGGGGTATCTCGAGTCGTGTGCGTCGTCGCCGCGCAGCTGCGGACCTCCTCCGGGGAAGTGCTTGACGACGGCGGCCACGGATTCGGGGCCGAGCGCCGGTCCGCCACGAAGTCCCTCGACGAAGGCGACGGTGAGTTCGGCGACGCGCTCGGGGTCCTCGCCGAACGTCCCGAAGCCGCGTGACCAACGGGGCTCGGAGAAGATGTCAGCCATCGGGCCGAGGTAGACGCGGATGCCCAAAGCCAGGAACTCGCGACGGATGGTGTCTGCATAGTCCCGTGCGGCCTCCGTGCCGGCGATGGCCGCGATACCGGTGGTCTCCGGCCACCGAGAGATGCTCTCCAGCGACTGCCCGGTGAACGGGTTGCTGCGGAACCCATGGCGCGGGTCTGAGGAGAGCGTGATCGGGATACCCAGGCGGGTGCTGGCTGCGAGGTCCTGAATGGTGTTGTGCCATCGGGCTACACCGACGCTGTCGCCACCGCCGAGGATGTTGAAGTGGCTGATTCCGCGTGTGACCACGTTGAGCTCCGCGTCGCGCAGCGCCTCAGCATCGGTGTGAGATTCGCCGCCGGGTTCGGTGGTGGGGTGGAACATGAGTCCGGCCTTCTCGGCGACCGTCATGCGAGCGAGAAGATCTTCGACGCGGCGCTCGATGGGCCGGGTGGGGTCCAGGTAGTCGTTCATGAATGGTTCCCTTCGGGAAGCGCGCAGCGAAGCTCGCGCGATCGGATTGGAGCGAGAGTCAGCGGGCAGTGCGAATGCCGAGGAGTGGGAAGATACCCAGGAGCGTGGCCGCCCCACCGAAGAGGACGAGGGCGACGTAGTTCTCCGTGCCTCCTCCGATGCCGAGCAGCACGGGGGCGATAAAGGGGATGATCGAGAACGGCAGCGTGATCGCGATGTTGATCACACCGAGGTTTCTCGCCGCAGCCGACTTCTCGCGCATCACCGCGATGCCAAACGCGACGTAGGTTCCCATCATGACGCCCGCGGCGACACCGGAGACGAGTGTCACACCGACGAGGAACTGCACGACCGAGGATGCCGTGGCAATCGTGATCATGCCGGCCGCGCCGACGAGTGCGGCGAAGATCAACACGGGCTTGCGACGCCCCAGCCGATCTCCCACCCACCCGCCGAGAGGCCCGAGGACGAAGGCGACGATCCCGGGGATGACGTAAGAGAGCGTGATCGCACCATTGATCTCGTCCTCGGACGCGGCCACCATGTCCTGGAGCAGGTACACCGTGTAGGTCGAGACGACTCCCCACGAGGCGAACATCAGGAACAGTGCGAGCAGCAGCCAAGTGAACTCGGGCTCACGGCGGGGGTTGATGAAGAACGAGCCGAAGAACTCCTTGACGCCGAACGCCGGCAGCGGCTCGGCCGCAGGAGTGTCGTCTTTGAAGACCGCGATCAGCGCCGTTCCTACGACCAGCGCCACAGCGACCGGCAGGCCAATCTGGGCGAGGATGCTCTCGGGGAACGCCTGGATGAAGAAGATGCCGACGACGAGTGATGCGGCGGAGGCTGCACCGGACAGTGAGCCGACGAACCCCTGCTGCGACTCGGGAATGCGATCGGCGACGATCGCGAGGGTGGCGGCGATGGCGGCGTTGACGAATGCCTGCATCAGGACCCATCCGAGCAGGAGCATCGGGAACGTGTCCGAGAGGCCGATGACGGCGGCGCCGATGGTGGTGCCCACCAGGCCGATCGCTATCCACGGGCGCCGACGACCGAAGCGGCTCCGGGTGCGGTCCGACAGCCGTCCGAAGAACGGGTTGGCAAGAACGGCCGTCAGCGTCCCCACGCCGGCGGCGATGGAATAGCTGGTGGTCTTCCCGTCGGGGTCGATCTCTGCGATCCGGAGCGCCAGAGTGACAGAGGCAGGGAGGTTGATCGCCATCCAGATGCCGAACATGGCGAGGGCGTAGACAGCGATGAAGCCGCCGCTGACCGGCGTGAGGGTGGTGCGGCCAACAGTGGCCGGCGTTGTCGTGGACATCGGGTTCCTCGTCGTTGAGTCTAATAGGTGAGAAAGACTGATCATCGTTTCCGGTAACGTTTCCGGAAACGCTACCGATAAGATACACAACAGACCCTTCATGGTCAATGTGGAGCATCGGGAGGTGCCGTATGGCGCAGCGAGTAACCCTCACAGACGTATCGAAAGCAGCGGGTGTCGGCATCGCGACGGTCTCCCGCGCCATGGGCGACCACCCGGATGTGAGCGCCTCGACCCGTGACCGGATTCGCAAGATCGCCCTCGACCTCGGCTACCGCCCCTCGGTCGCAGCGCGCGCTCTGCGACGAGGCGGGTTCCACGCCATCAGCGTGATAGTCCCCGATACGCAGTGGGGGTGGTGGGAGCCCTTGGCGCACGCCTGTGTCGAGACCGCCGGCGCGGCCGGGTATCAGGTGCTCGTACATCCTGTCAGCGGTGGGCCAGCATCTCTGGCTGACGTCATCGCCGGACTCTCAGATGTCCCCACCGAGGGCGTGATCGTCATCAGTGTTCCCGATCAGAAGGCGGTGCGCGAAGCTTGCGACCGCATCGGCATCCCAGGGGTGGCGATCGACGACACCAGCGTCGACATCCACTTCCCCTCGATCTCAGCCAAGAACTACGAAGGCGCCCGCCAAGTGGTCGAGCATCTCATAGCCGGTGGCCGATCACGCATCGCGTTCATTCGACCGCGCCTCAGCGGCGGAGCACCCGTCTGGGGCGAGACGTTCTACTTGCAGGAGCGCGAGCGAGCGTACCGGGACTCGCTTGCCGCCGCCGGGATCCCGATCGATGAGAGGCTCATCATCGACACCGCCCTGGACGAAGCTGGATCCGGATGCCGGGAGCTCGGCGAACTCGTGGAGAACGGCGGCGAGATCGATGCGGTGTTTTGCGCGTTCGACCAGCTTGCTCCGACTGCGCTGCGCGAACTCGCCACCCGCGGACTGCGCGTCCCCGATGACGTCGCTGTCGCCGGCTTCGACGACGAACGAACGGCCATCCTTGTGACACCGCAGCTGACCACTGCGCGACAGCCCTATGAAGATATGGGTCGCACTGCAACAGAGCTTCTTCTGCGGTCGCTCTCCGGAGACCGTCCAGTGATCGAGCGACATGAGTTCCCGACGCAGCTCGTCGTGCGAGCCTCCACCGCGCACGACATCGCGTAGCTACGGCGGACCGGCCACGCATCGACGATCCGTAGTCACCCTCTCGATCATCAGTCGATCGTGCGAGCAAGCCCCGATTGCGGTGGGTGTTGGGTCGAGCCTGTCCGCAAGAGACCTTCTGGCTCGACCCAACCGTTGTTCGCCTCAGTGCAAGATCGCGGCCTCAGGCTCTGCCTCATCCCAGGCGGGGTTGAGCTCTTCCTTCTTTCCGCGGATGAAAGAGAACCCGATCACCGAAGCGGCGACCATGGTGATTGCTGCGGCGAGGAACACTGCTTTGTACCCGTCGGTGAACGCCGTCAGCTCCGGCGTACCCGTGGCGATCGCTCCAGCGAACGTGCTCGAGTAGAACACCGTAAACACCGCAAGCCCGATCGATCCGCCGATATGGAACACGGAGTTCACAACCGCGGAGGCCACGCCTGCATCGTGGTTCTCCACGTTGAGCAGAGCAAGGTTCTGAACCGGGACGAAGAGCATCGAGAGACCGACGCCGAGGACAATCAGCGCAGGGAGCACCTGGATGAAGTAGTTCCCGTCCGGAGTGATGCCGAGGAGCATGAAGAGTGCGGCCGCCGAGACGAGCGGGCCAACGATCATCAACGGACGCGGTCCGAACCTGTTGAGGATCTTCGTGGTGACGGGCGAGAACGCCATGATCGCGATCGTCATGGCGAGGTTCGCAAGTCCAGCCATGAGCGGCCCCATGCCGAGAACGATCTGGAAGTAGAACGCGAGGTAGAGGATGGCACCGATCATCACGGCCCCGTTCGCTGCCTGGATCAGGATCGCTCCCCCTCGGACTCGGTGCAGGATGACGCGCAAGGGCAGCAGTGGCTGAGCGACCTTGAGTTCGATGAGCACGAAGGCCACGAGCAGACCCACGCCCAGCACGAGGAAACCGACAGTGTCAATGGAGCCCCAGCCGTGCTCAGCGAGCGTAAATCCGTAGACGAGCGAGCCCAAGCCGAGGGTCACGGTGATCGTTCCCCAGATGTCGTAGCGGTTGCCACCTTCTGCCTTGCTCTCACGCAGCACCAGTGCGCCGCCGACGAGGCCGATGATCACGAAGAAGATGTTGACGAGAAGGCACCAACGCCAGTCTGTGAACTCCGTGAGCACGCCGCCCAGAATCAAGCCGATCGCGGCTCCTGATCCCGCGACTGTGCCGAAGATGGCGAACGCGGTGTTGCGCTCTTTGCCGTGAGGGAATGTCACGGTGAGCATGGCGAGTGCGGCCGGGGCCAGCAACGCCGCGAACGCGCCTTGAACGCCTCGGGCGATGATCAGTTCCATGCCACTCTGCGAGAGTCCGGCCCATAGTGAGGCTGCTCCGAAGCCGAACATACCCACCATGAAGGTGCGCTTCCGCCCCCAGTAGTCGGCGATCCGACCGCCGAGGAGCAGCAGGGCACCGAAAGCCAGGGCGTAGGCGGTGACGACCCACTGACGCTGCGTATCCGTCATGCCCAGGTCAGCTTGCGCTTGGGGCAGCGCGATGGTGACGATCATCGTGTCGAGCACGACGACGAGCTGAGTCATCGCAAGAACGGCGAGTGCCCACCAGCGAGTGCTGGGCTTGTCCAAGATTTTGGACATGAAGAAACCTCCAGGCTTCTATGAGATGAAGTCGCTGGAGGTTTTCAGCCTCGGATCCGCGCAGGAATTCCGCGCGACCACCCGCAGCACCGGAGCTGGGCAGGGCACCACAGTACCATAAGTGTACATTCATGAATGTACACTTATGAGGGCGAGCGAAGAGTCTTCTTCGGCTCTCCACGAAGGGCACAGGATGACTAGACCTAACAGTCGAACTCGGATTCTCGATGCTGCAGTGCGTGTCGCCGGGCGCGAGGGTGCCGGCCGAGTCACGCTCGAGGCCACCGCCGAAGAAGCTGGCCTCACGCGCGGCGGAATGATGTACCACTTCAAAGACCGAGCGGCCCTCGCCCATGCGATGCAAGAACACGTGGCGATGAGTTGGGAAGCCCAACTCATCGAAGCTGCGGGGAAAACTGCGGACGAAGCCTCACTGCCAGAGAGGGTGAACGCGTACATCTCCGTCGCTGTGACGCCATCGACGAGCATGCAGATTGGGCTGCTCCAGGCGGCTGGCAACGATCCTCAGGGTCGGGAACCCATAGCGAGCGTCCGTCGACGATGGACGCCTTCGAGCCAGGAGGCGGCGGAAGATCGAACCATTCTGCGGCAGTTCATCGCCTGCCTGGCGGCGGACGGACTTTGGTCCCACCACTCCCTCGGAGGCGATGAAATCCCGCAGGATGCGAGGGTAGGAATCACTCAGGAGATCATCGCTCTCAGCACCGATCTCTAGATCGCACACAGCCCGAGAGCGCTACGGACGCAGTCCACTGACGTGGGCATCGCAGAACCTCGAGGACGGCCGGTCAGGCGCTTATGGTTTCGGTTGAGGCTGTCAGTGCGGCCATCGCTTCGCGCCACGGCAACACATTCGCGAAGGCCGCACCCATGATGCTCAGCGAGGCTTCATGCTGCCCTAGCGCGCCCGCGACACAGTCGGAGGCGACGTGCATGTCGAAGTCGCGCATATATCCAGAGCGCACGGTCGACTCGACGCAGATAGACGTCACGGTCCCGGTGACCAGCACACTCGAGACACCGAGCGTTCGCAGAACCTGTTCGAGCGGAGTGTTCAAGAAGGCGTCATAGCGGTTCTTGTCGATCACCGCTTCGCCCACCTCGGGCGTTAGGGCTGCGTGGATGTCCGCGTCCCAGCTGCCGCGCTCAAGCAACTCGAAGTGAGGCGGGAGCAAGCCTTCCATTCGCATGGGGAGGTCAACCATGCCGGGACGGAAGACACTCCGCGTGTAGATGACTGGCATACGCACCGCGCGAGCCGCCGCGATGACCGCGGCATTCTCGGCGATCACCCGGTCTATGTCGGGCATTCCCATTCCGAGGCTCGGCAAAGAGCCCTCGGGGTGAACGAAGCCGTTCTGCATATCGATGACGAGTAGTGCGCTGGACATGAGTCTCCTTGCGAGGCAGAGATGAGGCGGTCACCGATTGCATGGCCGCGCGGCCATGGGTGGCCTACGCCGCGGCGCCTCAGACCCTCGAATCGATGCTTTCGATCGAGAGTGCCTCCCCGCCGAACCCGTAGCTGAGTCGGCGGGCGCCCTCGCCGAGGACGACTCAAGACAATCGAACTCACGATACGGGCACGTCTCGCGCTCGTTACTGGCAAGTAAATTCGCGTCTAGCCGGGTCCAGGGGCGGCCATGACGACACCGCTGGCGATGCGGAGAACGTCGGGTACGCGCGACCCTCGCCACGAACGACTTATCAACCCCAGGATGCAAATGCGGTCGGAAGTTGCTGCGATCGGCCTTCATAACTATACCTTTCATCCGGTATACTTATGATTCGGAAGATGGAGTGTGCGGAGTGATTTTGACGAAGCAGCAGCGCTGGCTGTTGTTGGCGACGGTGACGGCAGGTCTGCTGCTGATCACGTTGGACAACTCGATCCTGTACACAGCGCTACCCACTTTGACGCGTGAACTGGGGGCAACGAGCACGCAGGGGTTGTGGATCATCAACGCGTATCCCTTGGTGATGGCGGGGCTGCTACTCGGCAGCGGCACGCTGGGTGACCGTATTGGCCACACTCGCATGTTCATCATCGGTCTCGTCATCTTCGGTGCGGCCTCGCTCTTGGCTGCGTTTTCTCCCACGGCGGAGATCCTGATCGCTGCCCGGGCCATCCTCGCCGTGGGCGCTGCGTCCATGATGCCGGCCACACTTGCACTGATCCGCACCAACTTCACCATCGAGCGCGAACGCAACATCGCCATCGCTATCTGGGGTAGCGCCTCCCTCGTCGGAGGAGCGCTCGGCCCGATCCTTGGAGGCGCGCTGTTGGAGTTCTTCTGGTGGGGTTCCGTCTTCCTCCTCAACGTCCCCGTCGTTGTCGCGGCTCTCATTGCAGTGGTGATGTTGCGTCCTGCCAACGACACAGACCGCTCCAAGAGATGGGATGCAATCTCCTCCCTCCAGGTGATGGTCGGCCTCGTGGGTACCGTGTTCGCGATCAAGGAAGTCGGCCACAACCCGCCCTCTATCCCTGTCTTGATAGGCGCCGTGGTGATTGCCATCGTCGCGTTCACCGTCTTCGTTCGCCGGCAGCGCCGCCTGGCTCAGCCCCTCCTAGAGTTCTCGATCTTCCGGAATGGGGCGTTCTCATCCGGAGTCCTCGCCGCTGCGTTCGCGACGTTCGCGGTCGCGGGCATCCAACTGGCGACAACGCAGCGCTTCCAACTCGTCGCTGGATTCAGCCCTCTTGAGGCGGGGATCCTTGTCTCCGCCGTCGCGATCGGCTCGTTGCCCACTGCAATTCTCGGCGGGGCATTCCTCCACCGGACTGGACTGCTCGCACTCATCACGGGAGGTCTCGGGTTCGCCACCATCGGCGCCATCGTGACCATTCTTGGGTTTCCGACTTCATTCGGGCTTCTGGTCGTCGGGCTGGTGATCACGGGAGCGGGAATGGGAGCCGCGATGTCGGTCGCCTCGTCGGCAATCATCGGCAATGTTCCCGTTCAGAGGGCCGGCATGGCGGCAGCCGTCGAAGAAGTCTCGTATGAGTTCGGCAGCCTCACTGCCGTTGCCCTCCTCGGAAGCACGCTGAGCGTTGTATTCAGCTCGACAGTGAGGCTGCCACCTGGGGCGCCTGCCGGTGCCCGCGAGGGCATCACCGAGGCTCTTCGTCTGGCCGAGGGCGACACCTCGATCATCACCGCTGCCTCGAGTGCGTTTGACTCCGCCTATCTGGTTGTTATGGTTATCGTCGCCGTCGCCCTCGCGGTCGCAACAGCTCTGAGCGGTGTGCTTCTACGGACGTACCGACCCGGGACTCGATCGCAGATGCACTCTGAACACTGACCACGGAGAAGATCATGCGTACAAGCAAACGCGAGATGATTCTTGATGCCGCGCTGGGTGTCGTCGGGGCCCACGGCGTCACCGCTGTCACCTTCGAGTCCGTAGCGGCGGCGTCCGGCCTCACCAAGGGTGGACTCCTCTACCACTTCGCGTCCAAAGACGCGATGGTCCTTGCGCTTCATGAGCACCAGGCGAAGCTCTGGGAGGCGCAGCTCATAGAGGCGCTCGGCCGTCAGCCAGAGGAAGCCACTGAGGACGAGCGTCTTGCCGCATACGCTCGTGTCAGCGCGGCAGGCATATCAGGACCCGAGCTTCTCCTTATGCTCGAGGCCTCCAACGACGAGGCTCTCAACCGGCCGTGGCAGGACGTCGTCCGTCGCTGGACGCCGGACCCGCGCAGCATCAACCCGAATGACCCGGCAGCTCTAGAAAAGATGGCCATGCTTCTTGCCGCCGACGGGCTCTGGCTTCATGCCTCGACGGGCGCGGACCCTATGCCCACTGCACTGCGCGAAGCCCTGGCGCAGCATCTTTCGAACTCTGTCAGGGCACTGAACGCGACGCCCTGAACGCCCTCTCGGCTCGAAGACCTCGATCACCGGCCCTCCTGAAACGAGCTAACGACGACTCGACGCTCCGCGGTAGCTCAGACGGAGAGTCCCTCCGGGGCTAGTCCGTGAAGAACTGACGCGGCTGGCGTCGCATCCAATAGGGGCGATCAGCGCGAGTGGTTAGGCGTGCACTCTTTGTGTCTCCACCAACGCCTGCGAAGGTCGCGTATGTGAGCTGAACGTTGTGACGTTGAGGAGCCGCAGTCGCTCAGCCGATGGGGTTCTACTGTCGACATGTCTCATGAGAAGCGGGATCAAGCGCGATATCCGCGGCCTAAGAGAGGCTGCGTATCCGTCGATCTCATTCCACCGCCCATAGCGAGGGATCTTCGATCCATACGACGGAGCAACGAGGTGACGCACCCCCTGAGGACGCCCCTCCATCACCCGACTCGCTGGCGCAGACGCGCGGTGTGAGTTTCTGAGAGTGGCCAGGAAAGGGAAAGCAGCATGACGCAACCAATCGACGAACAACAAGGAGTGTTCGTCCGGCGGCGTAAGACGAGTCAGATGGAACCCGCCCCTGCCGCCCCTGGCGGCGAGGTAAGAGATTAAATGAGTCCACCCGCGAGAAACCTACGGCTCGACAGGGTTCTCGCGCTGCGACACGCCCCAACAGTGCCAAGCCAGTGAGCCTGTGCTGCGTCCGCGAGATTCTGTACCAACCGGGCGAGACTGTGCCAACCGCGATGAGAAGGGACAAGATCGCTGCGCAGGCCCGTCGAGATTTCCGTGACCAAACCGTTGCATTCGTTACCTCGCCGTTATAGAGTGATTGCACGGTGAATGTTTGCTGTGGCATACACCGCATGTGATTGCAGGACACTCTTGGTGCAAGGGACAAGGGCCGGTCGGGAGCCTCTCCGACCGGCCCTTTACTGTTGCCAGTACGCTGTTCTCCATGACCGATCGCAAGCTCGCCCTCGAGGCCTGGGAGAGCCTGTTCCGTGCACAGCACGAGCTGTTCACGGAGATGAACACCGACTTCGATGACACCGATCTCGGGCAGGCGGAGTATGACGTGCTGCTCACGGTGACCCGCTCCCCCGGCATGTCGGCCCGCCTGCGCGACGTCACGGCGAACATGCTGATCAGCCAGCCGAGCGTCTCGCGCCTCGTCGACCGCATGGTCGCCCGCGGACTCGTCTCGAAGTGCCCCGACCCCGACGACGGGCGCGGTGCGCTGATCAGGGCCACCGACGCGGGTGTGCGCCAGTTCCGCAGCGTCGCCACGGTGCATGGCCGGTCGATCGCCGAGCGGATGTCGCGCCTCGACGACGCCGAGCTGAAGACGCTCCGCGATCTGGCGGAGAAGCTACGCGGTCGCTGACCCCGACGCACGCTCGCAATCCGCGGTCGCTGACCGAACGAGCTCGGCGCATACGGAGGGTTTCCGCCGTACGGAGGATGTCGCGGCGCTGAGCCTCCTCCGTATCGCAGATCTCCTCCGCATCGCCGAGATCCGGCGGCATCCCGCCCCGACACCCTCCCCTCTTTTCTGGCAGGGTGGAGCGTGAACGCCCGCGCGGCCGCGCCGGCATCCACGACCGCCCCCTCGGGGGGAACCAGGGAGGTCATCCATGGAGATCGCCGGAATCGTCGGCATCCTGATCATCGTCGGGATCGGCATAGCCATCGCTATCGTCGTCCTGCTCATCCTGCTGCTGTTCGCACGCAGCTGGATCAAGGTGGCTCGCGCCGATGAGGCGCTCGTCATCTCGGGGCGCAAGCAGAAGGTGCAGCGGGCCGTCATCTCGGCCGACGGCACGACCAGAGACGAGATGTCGGAGTCGCCCGTCACGGTCATCGTGAACGGCAAGTCCCTCGTCAACCCGATCACCCAGCGCCACGAGATCATCTCGCTGCGCTCGCGTCAGGTGTCGCTCAACGCCGAGGCCCAGTCGCTCGACAGCGTCACCCTCAACGTCGACGGCGTCGCCATCGTGAAGATCGGCTCCGACCCCATCCTCGTGCGCCGCGCCGCCGAGCGTTTCGCCTCGCAGGACAAGGCGATCGAGCAGTTCACCACTGAGCAGCTCGAAGGTGCGCTCCGTGGAATCGTCGCGACGCTGTCTGTCGTCGAGCTCATGCGCGAGCGCAAGAAGTTCTCCGACCAGATCGCCGCCGACGTCTCGCAGGAGCTCGCCGAGCAGGGTCTGATCCTCGACTCGTTCCAGATCAAGGGCATCACCGACAAGGTCGGCTACATCCAGTCGCTCGGTGCTCCCGAGATCCAGGCGAAGCGTCAGTCTGCCGAGATCTCGCAGACCAACGCCGACCGCGCGATCAACCAGAAGAACATCGCCAACCAGGAAGCCAACCTGGTCGAGCAGACGGCTCTCGACACGAACACCGCCAACGCCAACGCCGGCATCGGTCGGGCTCGCGCCGAGGCCGAGCAGGCCGAGAACCTCGCCCGCGAGCAGGCTCAGCAGGCCGTGCTGCAGCAGCAGGCGGAGAACCGCCAGGCCCAGCTCGACGCCGACGTCAAGCGCGTCGCCGACGCACAGCGCTATGAGGCAGAGACCCGGGCACAGGCCGAGCTCTACACGCGTGAGCGTGCGGCGGAGGCGGGCGCGATCGAGCAGGTGAAGCAGGCCGAGGCCCGCACCCGCATCGCCGAGCAGCAGGCGCAGGCCGACAAGGCCAAGGCCGACGGTGAGGCCGCAGCCGCGATCGCTCGAGCCACCGGTGAGGCCGACGCACTGCGCGCGCAGGCCGAGGCCGAGTCCGAGGCCCGCCGACTGCGTGCGAACGCCGAAGCAGACGCCATCCGCGCCGAGGGTGAGGCGCGAGCCGCCGCCGTCGAGGCAGAGGCGAAGGCCATCGCCTCGAACCAGGACGCGTTCCTGTCGCAGCGGGTGCTCGACACCCTGCCGTCGATCATGGCCGAGTTCTCGAAGGGCTACGCCGCGATCGGCAGCGTCTCGATCATCGGCGGCTCCGGCGAGGACGGCGCGTCGAGCGTCGTCGGCGCCGACAGCGCGAAGGCACTCAAGTCGGTGTTCGACAGCGTCAGCGCGGCGACCGGCCTCGACCTCGCGTCGATCATCCAGGGCCAGGCCGTGGGTCGCGGGATCGGCGAAGGCGTGGCTGCGGCATCCGCACCGTCGACGCCGACCCGCCAGTCTGCGCCGACCACCCCGCCGCCGCCGGCACCTCCGGCTCCCGCAGCGGAGTAGTCAGCACACAGCGCACAGCGGATGCCGCGGCCGATTCGGTCGCGGCATCCGTCGTCTCCGCCACCCGTGCTCGATGACTCCGGAGACCAGGCAGACTGAGGGAATGACCGCCGCCGCCTTCGACCTCGCCGCCATCGGCGCCGGGCTCTCGTTCGCGGCCGCGCTGGACGAACTCGGGGCCGCGCTCGACGGGAGCGGATCAGTGGTCGTGAGCGCCCCACCCGGCACGGGCAAGACCACTCTCGTGCCGCCGCTGCTGGCGTCACGGTCGTCCGGGCGCGTGATCGTCACCCAGCCTCGCCGCGTCGCGGCTCGCGCCGCAGCCCGCCGCCTCGCTCATCTCGACGGCTCGGCGCTCGGCACCCGCGTGGGCTTCACCGTGCGCGGCGAGCGGTCGGCAGGTGCGGCGACCCGCATCGAGTTCGTCACCGCCGGAGTGCTGCTGCGTCGCATGATCGACGACCCCGGCCTCGACGGTGTGGATGCCGTCATCCTCGATGAGGTGCACGAGCGCGCACTCGAGACCGACCTGCTGATCGGCCTGCTCTCGGAGGTCCGCGAGCTGCGCGACGACCTCGTGGTCGTCACCATGTCGGCGACGCTGGATGCCGCGCGCATCGCCTCCGTCCTCGGCACCGACGACCAGCCCGCACCGATCGTCGACCACGGCGTGCCGGCGTTCCCTCTCACCGAGCGCTGGGCTCCCAGCCCGACGCCGCGCCTCGATGAGCGCGGTGTCACCTGGGGCTTCCTCGACCACGTCGCACGCACGACGACAGCGGCCGCACTCGAGCTGGTCCGCGAGAACCCTCTGGCGGATGTGCTGGTGTTCGCCCCGGGCGCGCGGGAGGTGTCGGAGATCAGCCGCCGCATCCGCGATGCGAGCGCGGCGTTCGACGTGCGAGAGCTGCACGGTCGGATCCCCGCGGCGGAGCAGGATGCCGTGATCCGCGGGCGTCGACCGGATGAGCCTCCGCGCATCATCGTGACGACTTCGCTCGCGGAGTCGTCGCTCACCGTGCCCGGAGTGCGCCTCGTCGTCGACAGCTGTCTGTCGCGGCATCCGCAGCGTGATGCCGCGCGCGGCATGACGGGTCTGGTCACGACTGCCGCGTCGCGCTCGTCATGCGTGCAGCGCGCCGGTCGCGCCACGCGCCAGGGACCGGGCGTCGTCATCCGCTGCGTCGACGAACGCACCTATGCGGCCGCCCCGGCCCGCCCGGCACCCGAGATCGCGGTGACCGACCTCGCGGATGCCGCCCTGCTGCTCGCCTGCTGGGGTGCCCCGGGTGCAGAAGGCCTGCGCATGATCGACCCGCCGCC
Organism: Microbacterium sp. 1.5R; assembly: GCF_001889265.1. NCBI lineage: Bacteria > Bacillati > Actinomycetota > Actinomycetes > Micrococcales > Microbacteriaceae > Microbacterium > Microbacterium sp. 1.5R. The sequence continues at coordinate 681,248 of NZ_CP018151.1, read as the reverse complement.
CCGAGACAACCTAGCCGATGCCGTCTCTGTGCTACGCGGTCTCGGCGCGATCGACGACGAGGGCCGCGCCACGGCCGAGGGTCGAGCTCTCGCCCGGATCCCCGCCGACCCCCGGCTCGCCCGCGCTCTCCGTGACGGCGGCCCGGTCGTCGGCAGCCGTCTCGCCGCAGAGGTCGTCGCCGTGCTCGGCGGCGACCTGCGCATCGCCGAGGCCGACGTCTCACAGGCGCTCATCACCCTGCGCGGCGGACGGACACCGGACGCTCGCCGCTGGCGTGACGACGCGAACCGCCTCGAGCGCATGGTCGCTCCGGCGCGGGACGTGCGATCGGATCACGACGGCATCGGACTCGTGATCGCACTCGCGTTCCCCGACCGGATCGCGCATCGCGTCGAGCGCACCGCCGACGGAGCGGTCTTCCTCCTGGCATCCGGAACCCGTGCCGGAGTCACCGGCCCGCTCGCCGCAGTCGAGTGGCTCGCGGTCGCCGACGTCGCGCGGGCCACGGCGCGAGTGGCGGCCGGGTCAGGCGCGATCATCCGATCCGCGGCTGTGCTCACGGAAGCCCAGATGGAACGCGCTGCGAGCCACCTGCTGACCGACCGAGTCGAGGCGGAGTTCACGGGAGGTCGCGTGCAGGCGCGCCGTGAGCGCCGCGTCGGTGCGATCCTGCGTTCGTCCTCGCCCGTGCGCCCCTCTGCTCGAGAGGGGCGGGATGCCGTGCGCCGCGCGATCCTGCGCGACGGGCTCGGCATGTTCGCCTGGTCGGATGCCGCGACCGCGTTCCGACGCCGATTGGCCCTGCTGCGGCGAGAGCTCGGCGGCCCGTGGCCCGACGTGTCGGATGCCGGGCTGCTCGGCACTCTCGATGACTGGCTCGCTCCCGAGCTCGACACCCTGGCGGGCGGCACCCCCGCAGCGCGAGTGGATCTGTCCTCGGCTCTGCGTCGACTGCTGCCCTGGCCCGAGGCGGCGCGCCTCGACGAGCTCGCACCCGAGCGCCTCGCGGTGCCGAGCGGATCCCGTATCCGCATCACCTACCCCGACCCGGACGACACCTCGGCACCCCCGGTCGTCGCTGTGAAGCTGCAGGAGTGCTTCGGCTGGGCCGAGACCCCTCGACTGGTCGACGGACGCGTGCCGGTGCTGTTCCATCTGCTGTCGCCCGCGGGGCGCCCTCTCGCGGTCACCGACGACCTCGCCTCGTTCTGGTCGGGCCCCTACGCCCAGGTTCGCGCGGAGATGCGAGGGCGCTACCCGAGGCATCCTTGGCCGGAGGACCCGTGGGCGGCCGTGCCCACGAAGCACACCAAGAACCGCGCCGCGCGCTGACCCTGCCTCACGCGGTGCGACGCCGCAGGGTCAGCGATGCGAGGACGAGCGCCCCGACTCCGAAGGCGACGACGACCAGCAGGGGTCCGTACACGTCCCACCCCTCGTCGCCGGCCGTGACGGCGTTGATCGTGTCGATCGCATAGCTCAGGGGCAGCCAGCCCGAGATGGCGTACAGCACGTCGGGCATCTGATCGCGCGGCATGAAGAGCCCGCCGAGGATGATCTGCGGGAAGACGAGCAGCGGCATGAACTGCACCGCCTGGAACTCGGTCTGCGCGAAGGCGCTCGCGAGGAGCCCAAGGGCGGTGCCCAGGAGAGCGTCGACGACGGCGACGAGTCCGAGCTGCCAGAGCTCACCCTCGACGTCGAGCCCGCAGACGCCGACCGCGAACGACACGGTGATGATCGCCTGCAGCAGCGCCATCAGCCCGAACGCCAGGGCATAGCCGAGAATGAAGTCGGCCTTGCCGAGCGGAGTGGTCATCAGACGTTCGAGCGTGCCGGAGCGTCGCTCCCGCAGAGTGGTGATCGAGGTGATCAGGAACATCACAATGAACGGGAACAGCGCGAGGATCGCTCCCCCGAACTGATCGAACACGCCGTCCTGATCGCTGAAGAGCCACGCGAAGAGTCCGACCAGCAGGCTCGGCGCGATCAGCATCAGCGCGATCGACCGAGGATCGTGCCGCAGCTGTCCGAGCACCCGGGCGGCGGTGGCGAGCATCCGACCGCCGTTCATTCCGAGGCCTCCCGCCGTGCGCGCCGGGTGCTGCCCGCCGCTGGACCCCCGGTCGCTCTGCTGTCCCGCTCGATCAGGGCGAGGAACGCCGCCTCGGGCTCCGTCGTGCCCGTGTCGGCGAGGAGTCCGGCTGGGTCCGTGTCGGCGATGATCCGCCCGCTCCGCATCAGCACGAGCCGATCGCATCGCAGCGCCTCGTCCATCACGTGACTCGAGACGATCATGGTGACGCCGCGCGCGGCGAGGCCGCGGAACAGGCCCCACAGTTCGGCGCGCAGCACGGGGTCGAGGCCGACCGTGGGTTCGTCGAGGACGATGAGCTCGGGGGATCCGATCAGTGCCATCCCCAGCGAGATGCGCGTCGCCTGGCCACCGCTGAGGGAGTCGACGAGCTGGGCGGCCTGCGCCCGAAGCCCGACCTCGTCGAGCACCCGGTCGACGTCGCCCTTCGGTGCTTTCAGCACCGCCGCCAAGTACGAGAGGTTCTGCCGGACGGTGAGATCGCCGTATACGGCGGCACCCTGTGTCCCGTACGCCACCCGATGCCGCAGCCGCGGCGATCCGCCCGATTCTCCCAGCACCGTCACCGTGCCGGCGGTGATCCGCTGCACACCCACCATCGAGCGCATCAGCGTGGTCTTGCCGCATCCCGAGGGACCCAGCAAGCCGGTGATCTCGCCACGGGGGATCACCAGGTCGACACCGTCGAAGACCTGCGTCCTTCCCCGTCGCACTCGCAGCCCCGAGATCTCGACCGCCGCGTTATTCATCATGTGATGAATTATGCGCCGCGCGAGTCGCGGGGTCAACGGGTACTCGTGCCCGAAGCCGAGGCGGGATGCAGGCGGCAGTGCGGCGCGTGGCCCGCGCTATTCGAAGAGGTAGCGCTGCACGGTCGGTCCGACCCGCAAGACGATGTCATCGACGGATGCCGCGGCGATCGGCGCGAGCCGCAGCACGTAGCGCGTGAGCAGCAGGCCGGCGATCTGCGAGGCGACGAGTGTGGCGCGCAGCTCGGCATCCGCGACGCCGAGCGTCTTCGCGATCCGGCCGATGAGTTCGCGAGAGAGGAACCCCGCGAGAAGGGGCGTGGTGAGCCGGCTGCCGATCGCCGTCCGAATGAGCATGACCCCGCGGCGACGGATGTCGGGCTGCTCGAAGGCCTCGAGCACGTACCGCACGAGACGCTCGCCGACGGCGTCACGCGGACCCGCGACGATGGCCGGCACGTCGATGTCGGGGCGCAGCGGAATGCCGACCGCCTCAGCGAAGAGGTCTGCCTTCGTGCCGAAGTAGTGGTGCACGAGCGCCGAGTCGACGTCGGCACGAGCCGCGATCGAGCGCACCGTCGTGCCGTCGTATCCGTGCTCGCCGAACTCGTCGACTGCGGCGGCGATGATGCGTTCGCGCGCATCGGACACGCCACGCGGACGCCCGCGCTTCTTGGGCGCACGCTGCTCGGTCATGGCGCCAGCCTACGACCAGATCTGCGCGCTCCCCTCAGTCGAGCAGATGCCGCAGGTACCGCGGCGGGTCCTGCAGGAACGACCGCCAGTGGTTCACCAGCTCGAGGTCGTTCCACTCGGCGGGACGGATGCCCCACTCCCCCACTTCGAGGATGCGAGCTCCCGGCAGCGCGGCGAGCACCGGCGAGTGCGTCGCGCACAGCACCTGACCCCCGTCGTCGACGATGCGCTGCAGCACCGCGATGAGGGCGAGGGTGGACTGGAACGAGAGCGCTGCCTCTGGCTCGTCGAGACAGTAGAAGCCGGGTTCATCGAATCGGCTGTCGAGCAGAGCGAGGAAGGACTCGCCGTGGCTCATCTCGTGGAACGCCACGTCGCCCCTCGCGGAGGGATTCTCTTCGAGGTAGGTGTAGAACGAGTGCATCGTCTCGGCTCGCAGGAAGAATCCCCAGCGGTTGGCTCCGACTCCGCGCTGCAGCTGCAGCCACTCCGACAGCGGCGACTCGCTGGGGCGCGTGCTGTGCATCGCCTGGCGGGACCCTCCCTCGGGCGAGAGTCCGTAGGCGACGGCGATGCCCTCGACGATCGTCGACTTGCCGCTGCCGTTCTCGCCGACGAGGAAGGTCACCCCGGGAGCGAGATCGATGCCTTCCTCGAGCACCTGGGCGACGGCGGGAATGGTGGTCGGCCACATGCGGCCGGAATCCGGCGCGTCACCATTCGCGCGCACGGCGACGATGGGCTGCTCCCGCCGCCTGCGACTGCCCGGGGTCCAGATCGATTCCATGCGCGCCTCCTCAGAGGAGGTTATCCGCAGCCGCCGACGCGCTCGGAGTGACTCAGCACTCGATGACGTTGACCGCGAGACCACCCTCGCTGGTCTCCTTGTACTTGGTCGACATGTCGATTCCGGTCTGGCGCATCGTCTCGACCACCGCGTCGAGGGAGACATAGTGGCTGCCGTCGCCGCGCAGCGCCAGACGGGCGGCCGTCACCGCCGTCGACGCGGCGATCGCATTGCGCTCGATGCACGGAATCTGCACGAGGCCGCCGATCGGGTCGCAGGTGAGCCCGAGGTGGTGCTCCATCGCGATCTCGGCGGCGTTCTCGATCTGCCGGTTGGTGCCGCCCATCACGGCGGTGAGCCCTCCGGCAGCCATCGCGCAGGCCGAGCCGACCTCGGCCTGGCAGCCGCCCTCGGCCCCCGAGATCGAGGCGTTGGCCTTGAACAGCGAGCCCAGCGCCGTGGCCGTGAGGAGGAACCGACGGATGCCACGGCGGCGGTTCGCGTCGGCGACGGCGTCGTCGTCCTCGGCCTGCGCCGCCTCGATCGCCCGCGTGCCGTCGAAGCCGAGCAGCGCACTGCCGACGAGTTCTCCGTACGGCGTCACGGCATTGCCCGCACCGAGGCCCGAATCCGCCAGGAACCGCCACCAGTACATCGCGACGGCGGGGAGGATGCCGGCCGCGCCGTTGGTCGGCGCCGTGACGACGCGACCGCCCGCCGCGTTCTCTTCGTTGACCGCGAGCGCGAAGGCACCGAGCCACTCTCCCGGCAGCTCGCGATGACCGTCGGCCTCCGCCTCCTCGAGCTGCGCGCGGATCATGCTCGCCCGCCTCTTGACCTTGAGCATCCCCGGCAGGACGCCGTCCGAGTGCAGTCCGTTCTCGACGCACGCAGCCATGGCGTCCCAGATCGCATCGAGTCCGGCGGCGACCTCTTCTTCCGAGCGCTCAGCGGTCTCGTTGAGTCGCGCGATCTCGGCGATCGACAGTCCGTGCTCGTCGCACAGTGCGAGCAGCGACGCGGCGTCGGCATACGAGTAGGGCAGTGGGGCCGAGGCGAGCTTCGCCTCCTCGCCGTCCCGGCGGATGAACCCGCCGCCGACGGAGTAATAGGTCTCTTCGGCGACGACACCGCCGGCATCGTCCCGGGCGGTGATGGTCATCGCGTTCGGATGACCGGGCAGCCGGGTCCGCGGCTCGAAGACGATGTCGGCCTTCGAGAACGGGATCTCATGGACCCCGTCGACGCGCACCGTGGCGCCGTCGCGAAGGTCGGTCCAGGCTGCGCGCACGTCGGCCGGGTCGCAGCTCTCCGGCGACAGCCCGCGAAGACCCGCGACGACCGCATCCGGCGTGCCGTGACCGATTCCGGTGGCGCCGAGAGAGCCGTACAGCGTGCATCCGATGCGGGCGACGCGATCGAGAGCTCCGGAGGAGCGCAGGCGCTGAGCGAACGCGAGGGCCGCCCGCATCGGCCCGACCGTGTGGGAGCTCGAGGGGCCCACTCCGATGGAGAAGAGATCGAAGGCCGAGACGTACGCTGTCACCTCCTCAGCCTACGTCGTGGGCGGGGAGACGGACGCTCCGGAGGCTGTCGTCAAGGCCCTTCTCGCCTCGCAGCCGCTGACGGATGCTGGGGGTGCACTCGATGCGAAAGGGACGATCATGACGAACAGCACGCCCGAGCAGGACCCGACCTCCGGCCTCGACCCCGAGGCCCAGACTCCCACTCCGACGCCCTCGTCCGGCGATGCCGGCGAGTTCAAGGATCCGGCGAACACCGCCGAGAAGCCGGCGGAGGCGGAGTCCCCCGAAGACGCGGATCCGTCGGAGGTTCCGAGCAACGACGAACTCGAAGAGCCGAGCACCGAGAAGGAGCCCTCGGAAGAGCCCAAGGCTCCGTCGCGAAACGACCCCGAGCCCGACCATGAGGCGGTCGGGATCGGGGTCATCGACGGTCCGGAGACCGACGAGGGCGACTGAGCGACTCCTACCTCGCTCGACCACCCCACCGCTCCCGTCGCGATGCACCCTGCGACGGGAGCGAGTTCGGATGCGGCTATTCGACGAGCTTGCCCTCGGTGTCGACCTCGCGCATGAGCTCGGCGATCTCGGCGGGGATCTCCGGGATCGACTCGCGCGTGACTCCGCCGGTCGGCGACCAGACGAGGTTGACCTGCAGCGTCGGGTCGGTGTCGGGGTAGTCGCTGCGGTTGTGACATCCGCGCGTCTCCCGACGCTCCAGCGCCGCCTCGAGAGTGGCTCGCGCGGCGAGCGCCGATGCCTTGAGGTCGAAGGCATGCGCGAGATCCTGGAATCCGGCGATGTCCGGGTGGATGCCGATGTCCTCCATCCGCCCCTCGATCATGTCGAGTTCGGCGAGGCCGGCACGGAGTCCGTCCTCCGACCGCACGACACCGGCGTGCTGGGTCATGGTGTTGCGGATCGCGCGCTGCAGGGCTCGAACATTCTCGCGACCGTCGGCCGTGAGAAGGTCATCGATCTCGGAACGGGCCTGGGCGATCGCGTCCGCCGAGCGGCGCTGAGCGTCGAGCCCCGCGGCATGCGCCATGGCCGCCTGCCCGACGATGCGCCCGTAGACGAGCAGCTCGATGAGCGAATTGCCGCCGAGGCGGTTGGCTCCGTGCAGGCCGCTCGATGCCTCGCCGATCGCGTAGAGCCCGTCGACGTCGGTCTGGTGGTCGTCGGGACGCACCCACACGCCACCCATCGAGTAGTGCGCGGTGGGCGCGATCTCGATCGGATCGGTCGTGATGTCGAGCATCTGCAACTCCATCATCGTCTGGTAGACGCGGGGCAGACGGGTCATGATCGTCTCGCGCGGCAGATGCGAGACGTCGAGCCAGACGCCGCCGTTCTCGGTGCCCCGCCCTTCGGCGATCTCGGTGTACGCGGCGAGCGCGACACGGTCGCGTGTCGAGAGTTCCATGCGCTCCGGATCGTACTTCGACATGAAGCGCTCACCGAGGGCGTTGCGCAGGATCCCGCCCTCGCCGCGGGCCGCCTCCGAGATCAGGGTCCCGGCGGCGTTCTCGGGCTCGATGATCCCGGACGGGTGGAACTGCACGAGCTCCGGGTCCCGCAGGCGGGCGCCCGCATCGACCGCGAGCCGGAACGAGTCTCCGGTGTTCTCGTCCCGTCGTGACGAGGTGCGGCGCCAGATGCGGTTGTGCCCGCCCGCGGCGAGGATCACGGCATCCGCGTGGATGAGGTAGCGCGTGCCATCCGACTGGTCGAAGCCGTAGGCGCCGAAGACGACGTTGTCGCGCACGAGCAGACGCGTGATGTAGACGTGGTCGAGGATCGGCACCTCGAGCTGTTCGGCCTTCGCGACGAGGGTTCGCTGGATCTCGAGACCCGTGTAGTCGCCGGCGAAGGCCGTGCGACGGAAGGTGTGCGCCCCGAAGAACCGCTGCGAGATGCGGCCGTCGTCCTCGCGGGCGAAGTCCATGCCCCAGCGCTCGAGATCCCGGATGCCGCGCTCGGCCCCCTGCGTCACGATCTCGACCGTGTGCGGGTTGGCGAGCAGGTAGCTCTCCTTGATCGTGTCGGCGGCGTGCTGTTGCCAGCTGTCGGCCTCGTCCATGGTGCCCAGCGCGGCGTTGATGCCGCCGGCGGCGAGAGAGGTGTGCGCGTCCTGGCGCGGGCGCTTGCCGACGGCGAGGACGTCGATGCCGTGCTCGGCGACCTCGATCGCCGCCCGCAGCCCGGAGCCGCCGGTGCCGATGACCAGGACCGTGGTGGAGATCTGACGTTCGCGAGTGCTCATGCCTTCCACGCTAAGTACGGCGTGCCGATAACTCCAATGCATTGTTCTACTGGTATCGATACACTGAAAACATGAACCTCGAGCAGCTCCGCGGGTTCGTCGAGGTCGCCCGCCTCGGCCATTTCACCCGCGCCTCCGAGCACCTGCACCTCGCCCAGCCGTCGCTGAGCCGACAGATCTCCACACTCGAACGCGAGCTCGGCGCCGAGCTCTTCCACCGGGCGCGCGGGCACATCGGACTCACCGCCGCCGGAGAGGCCCTGCTCCCCCGCGCTCAGCGCATGCTCGCCGAGTCCGACGCGATCCGCGAGGAGATGGCCGAACTCGCCGGACTCCGCCGTGGCCGCGTGCGACTCGGCGCACCGCCCACCCTCTGCATCAGCCTCGTCGCCGAGGCGATCAGCACCTTCCACGCCGCCCACCCGGGCGTCGACCTGCACCTCACCGAGAGCGGGTCGAGGCTGCTCGTCGATCAGCTGGCCGTGGGTGCCGTCGACATCGCTCTCATCACGGAGTCGGAGGGTCCGCCGCCGTCGGGCTTCAGCCTGACGCGCATGCCGCTGCTGACCGAAGAGCTGGTGGTCGTGTCCGCCGCATCCGAGCCTCCCGTCTCGACCTCCACGGTGATGAGCCTCGACCACCTCGCCACCCTTCCGCTGATCGCGCTCGACGAGACCTATGAGCTGCGGGCGACGACCGATGCGGCCTTCCGCTCGGCAGGGCTGACCCCGAACTTCGTCCTCGAGGGCGCCGAGATGGACGCGCTGCTCCGCTTCGTCGAACGAGGCGTCGGCGTGGCCGTGGTTCCGGCGATGGTGCTGCTCGATCAGCCGGCGCTGCGGTCGGTCAGGATCTCGCACCCGATGATGAGGCGCACAGTGAGCCTGGCCCACCGTGCGGACGTCACGCCAGCCGTGGCGGTGGCCGCGATGCGTCACGTCATCGTCGGCACGGCCGCTGAGGTCGCCCGCCGAGACCCTGCCATCACGAGCCTGCTCGACTGATCGCTCAGGCGTCCTCGTACTCGTCGGGAGACCACTCGTCGCGCCAGTCGATGATCGGCCGGTCGCGAAGGGTATCTCGCGCATCGAAGGACCACAGCGCGCAACCGATCCTTCGCTAGGCGAGTTCTCCTTCACAGCCTGCACCGGAGGCTTGCACACCCCGCGGACAACGCAAAACCCCCGCCGCTTTCGCGACGGGGGTTTCAGCTGATGTGCGCCCGAAGGGACTCGAACCCCTAACCTTCTGATCCGTAGTCAGATGCTCTATCCATTGAGCTACGGGCGCTCCTGGACCGCTCAGCGGGCCGTAGAACAGCCTACAACAGACGAGACGCGAAAGCGAAACGAGCGCTCACTCGTCACTGTCGGGCGTGTTCTGCTTGTTCTTCCGCTTCGCTTTCGCACGCTGCAGAGACGACAGCGCCTGCAGGTCGACGAGTCGCAGCGCCTGCATCCGCGCCTCGCGCATCCGGTCGTAATCGGGGTCCTGATCGGGTCGCATGCCCTCGACGCGCAGCCGACGATCGAGGTTGTGCCGCACGTCGGCCCAGGCGCCTTCGCGCGCCTCTTCGACGATGACGCGCAGGGCGGCCTCGTCCTCCATCATGTCGCGCAGCTTGGTCGCGACCCCGTGCGACTGCTTGGCCCTCCGACGCAGGTTGCGCACGTCGCGGTCCCGGTAGTCATGGGTTCCCGAGGGGTCGGAATGGCGACCGCGAGCGCGTTTGCGCAGCTCGGTCAGGTTGCGCTCGACCTCTTCGGACTCCTCGGCCATCGCCCGCAGCGCTTCCCGCGCATCGGCGACGTACTTGTCCGTGTCGAAGACGCCGTTCTCGGCGATCGTGCCGATGAGGATGTGATTCTTCACGGCGAGGCGCGCCGCAGCGGTCGCGATCGCAACGCCTTCGGCGATGGCATCCGCTGTTCGTCCCACCCCTACCTCCTCCCTTCGAGAGTACCGGTATCGCTCGGGGATGCAGTGGGCCAGAATGGATCGGAATCGGGTCTCTCCGACCCACTCCACGACCGGCTGCTCTCCCGATCGCCGCCAGGAGGGATGCGATGAAGCGTCTCACGCTCACCGGAAGCACGACGGTCATCACGGGCGCTGCGAGCGGGATGGGTGCCGACATCGCCCGGCTGCTCGCTCGCCGACGCGTGCATCTGGCGCTCATCGACCACAACGCCGACGGCCTCGCAGCCATCGCCGCCGAGCTCACGGGCGCCATCGTCACCACCCATGTGGTCGATCTCCGCGACGACGACGCCGTCTTCGCCACGGCCTCGGAGATCACCGCGGCGCACCCCAGGGTGAATGCTCTGATCACGTGCGCGGGCTCGTCGATGCTCGGAGACCTCGACCAGCTGACCATGGAGGAGATGCGCTGGCTGACGGATGTGAACCTCTGGGGCACGGTGTCGATCACGAAGGCGCTGCTCCCCGCCCTGCGCGCGGCGCCGGCCGCCCACATCACTCACCTCGCCAGCGTCTACGCGCTGGCAGCCCCCGCGGGACGCATCCCCTACTCCCTGAGCAAGTTCGCGGTGCGCGCGTTCTCCGAGGCCCTGCGCCACGAACTCGACGGCACCTCGGTGACGGTGGGAGCGGTGTATCCCGCCGGCGTGCGCACGGGCATCATCCTGCACGGACGGTATGCCGCGGCGATCGAGCCGGCCGTCGCCGCGCGAGCCGCGGCTGCCCAGGCGGCGATGTACCACACGGAGCCCGCGGATGCCGCGGCGCTGATCGTGCGCGCGACCGAACGTCGCCGCGCCCGCACGATGGTCGGACGCGAGGCGCGACTGATCGATGTGCTCACCCGCGTCGCCCCGTCGAGCTACTGGCGGGTCATGCGGCGTCCCCTGCGCGAGGCCATCGACACGACGACGCCGATCGCCTGAGTCAGCCGACTGCGCCGACCCAGATCCCGGACGCCCACGCCTGCTGGTCGGCGTCGCACCCGACAGATCCCGGATATCCGCGAACCGCCGCCATGCAGTTCGCAAGGAACTCGGCGTCTCCTCCGAACGCGGAGTAGTAGGCATCTGACGACGTCAGGGCGCCCCACACCCGGAATTGGTAGATGTGCGCCAGCTCATGCGCCATCGCCCAGTTCAGTCGGTCGGCACTCCAGTCGACGATGTCGGCGCGGTACTTGATGAAGCCGCCGCTGTTCGCGCACGCCGGCGCGGTCCCTCCCGCACAGGAAGCCGATTCGTAGAGCCCGACTCCCCCGCCGCCGACCTGGTCGAGAGCGGCACGCACGCGCGCGTACCCGTCCGGACCGCTCGATGCCCACGCGGGGCCCGAGGGAGCGGCGTACTGCGCCGTCTCCCAGCTGCCGATGTCCTGACCCACCTTGTCGATGAGGGCATGCACGGTGGCGGTGGCGGCGACCACGGTCGCCGGGTTCTTGCGCTCGTCGAGCACGGACTGCTGGGCCGACTGCGCGGAGGCCCTGTGTGCCGAGGTGTCGACCTTGCCGGCTGCTCCCTCGATCGCCGCAGTCAGCGCCGCGATCTCGTCGACGAAAGCGGGCCGCACCTCGAGGACTGCGGCTCGTGCGGCGGTGTCCTTCTCGGCGATCGCGATCGATCCGTCGAGGTGGTCCGTGCGCATCTCCGCCGTACGGATCGACTGCGCCAGCGACTGCAGCTCGGCGATCGCCTCTGCCCTGTCCTCGTCCAGGGCCGCGGCGCGACCGACGACGCCCGCAGTCAGCATCACTGCTGCGACGATCGTGACGGAGAGGAACCGCCGGATCACAGCGTTCGCCTCACGGCAGGAACCCGGAGGTGTCGGTGAGCAGCGTCTCCTGTTCGGCGATGGTGGTGCGCAGTGCCGTCAGCTGCTCGGCAAGACGGAGGTTCACCTCGCGCGCGAGCTCGAGCCGCTCTTCCGCCTGGACGACAGCCGCCCTCGCCTCGGCGAGGGCATCCACACGCTGCTGATCCGCGACAGCGATGAGCACCGTTCCGCCGAGGAGCAGCAGTCCCCCCGCGACGACGGCGACGCCTCTCATATCGCTCCCCAGGACACGACTCTCCGGAACCATTCCGTATGGCCAATATATCCCCGCGGGAGACCGCTCTCCAGGCCGGTCGGTGGTCGGCCGCGCGGCGCGGTCGTGCGCTGCGTTCGCGCGGCACGCCGGGCCGGGCCGATCAGATCGACTATGCCTGGTCGCTGAGGCGTCGCTCGGCGGCTTCCTGCCCGCTGGCCAGATGGCGCGGGACCATCACGCGCAGGGCGTCCGTGTCACGTGCGGCGACCGCTTCGAGGATCAGCCGATGCTCCTCGGCCATCGCGAGCAGATCGTCGTGCTGCCCGAAGAGCCAGCGCAGCCGTGTGACGAACACCGCGATGAGCTCGCCCAGCATCTCGTTGCCGGCGAGCTCGGCCGAGATCTCGTGGAACTCGCCCGCAGCGATCCGCGCTGCCTCGATCTCGCCCGCGGATGCTGCGGCGAATTCGCGCTCATAGGCCGCTCGAAGCCGCGCGATCCCCTCGTCGGTGTGACGTTCGGCGGCGAAGACGAAGATCAGGGTCTCGATCGCCTCGCGGACCTCCCCGAAATCCCGGATGTCCCGATGCGTGAACTCCCGCACGACTGCCCAGGTCCGCGGGCGTGCGACGACCACTCCCTCGCCGACGAGAGTGCGGATGGCCTCGCGCACCGGAAGCCGCGAGACGTTGAGCTCGGCCGCGATATCTCGTTCGACCAGCCGGGAACCGGGGGCGCGCCGACCGAGCACGATGTCATCGCGAAGAACGCGCGTCACCCGCACCGACTCGAGTTCGCCGGTAGTCCCCACCCCCGCCATGACCGAATTGTCTCACTCGGAGAACCGCCCGACAAGTTTGGTATCCCAACGCGGCGCATATGTTACGGGTGCTTCATCGGGGGCGGACAGAGAAAAGGGGAGCGAATGCCTCGGCATCCGCTCCCCTCGTCCGTGTCGTCAGGGCAGACGGTTGGCGATCGCGAGGTTCGCCGTCAGTTCGTCCGCGTTCTGGCGCACGACGTATGCCGGGCGATCGCGCTCGACCCTCCAGGACTCACTGAGGGGTCCGACGTTGACCGTGTCGAAGCCGGCCTCGTCGTAGAAGCGGGTGACGAAGGCGACGGCCTCGACGTCATCGCCCGCTGTGGCGAGGGCGCGTCGATCGGGTGTGCCCGCGGGCGATCCGTCGGTCGTGATGTCGGCCGCGAGGATGTGGTTGAACGCCTTGGCGATGCGCGACGTCGGCAGCTGCGCCTGCAGAAGCTCCGATGTGGTGGTCTCGCCGCGGTCGAGGGCCTCGATGTGCCCATCGCGCTCGAAGTAGTAGTTGTTCGTGTCGAGCACGATCTTGCCCGCGAGCTGCTCGACCGGCAGCTCGTCGATCTTGCCCAGGGGGACGGTGACGACCACGGCGTCTCCGGCCGCAGCCGCATCCACCGCGGTTGCGGCAGTCGCTCGATCGCCGAGTTCTGCGACGAGATCCGAGAGCGTCTCCGGTCCACGGGAGTTCGCGATCACCACGTCGTAGCCGTTCGCCACGGCGACCCGTGCGATCTGGCTGCCGATGTGTCCTGCACCGATGATTCCGAGAGTAGTCATGTGGAGCCCAACGCCCGCCCCGCGCCGCTATTCCCGCGCGACCCCGCGTGTCGCGATCACACCGTGAGCAGGAAGCGCTCCTCGACCCGGCGGTAGCCGAGGCTCTCGTAGAGACGGATCGCCGATGCGTTGAAACCGAAGACATGCAGCCCGATCGAGTCCGCACCGAGTCGTGCGGCCTCGCGCTCGGCCGCGAGCATGAGATCACGACCATAGCCCTTGCGGCGCTGGTCCTCGGCGATCTCGATGTCGAGGATGAACCCGTGCGGGCGCCCTCCTCGCCGACGGACGCCGATCCACAGCACCCCGACCTCGATGCCGTCCACATGGGCGGTGAACAGCTCCTGCCCCTCCGAATCGATGCCGTCCGGCAGCTCGAGCTCCATCTGCCGGTGCGACTCGACGACGGCATCCTCCGCCGAATACCGACCGGATGCCACCAGGTCTTCCGCGAAGGCCGCCTCGGACGCGGCAGCGAAGCTCGCGAAGCGCTCCGGGGTCATCGGCGCCACGACGAACGCGCCGTCTGACGGCTGTGCCGCCCGAGACGGCAGCGGTTCGAGAAGCATCTGGATCGACGCGACCTCGAATCCCCGCCCCTCGACGAAACCGCGACCAGCGGTGTCGGACGAATGCAGGGCGACACTCAGACGACCGACCTGCTGCCTCCGCGCGAGCGTCGTCAGCTCGTCGAGGAGGCCGTCGAGCTGTCGGCCACTCGGCTCGGTCGCGAACGCGAGATCGACGATGAACAGCACGCCGTTGTTCGCGGCGAGCCAGACGGTGCCGATCCGGGCGTCGCCGTCATCGATCGTGAGGATGAGCGAGGTCTCGGTGTCGTGCCCTGCGGGGAGCAGCTCGTCGAGCACGGCGTCCACGTGCGAGACGGCATCGTCGCCGACGTGCATCCCGGACTCCTGCCGCAGCGACACGAGTCGTGCTCTCGTGGCCTCGCGCCAGTCGTCGAAGGCGTCTGCGGTGAGAGGAGTCAGTTCAAGAGGCATGGTTCCATCCTGCACCGCATCGCCTCGGTGCTCAGGACTTGTGGAGTGCATCCTCCGCAGCGACCCAGGCGAGCATGGCGCACTTCACCCGTGCCACGTATCGCGAGACGCCCCCGAGAGCAGCCGCATCGCCGAGCAGCTCTTCATCCGGTTCGATCTTGCCGCGCGAACGCATCGCCTCGCGGAACGCGGCGATGCGGATCTCGAGCTCGTCGACCGTGAGCCCCTCGGCGAGCTCGGCGAGCAGCGACGCGGATGCCTGCGAGATGGCGCATCCGTGTCCTTCCCACGCGATCGCCTCGATGCCGCCGTCGGCGCCGCGGTGCACCTGCAGAGTCACCTCGTCACCGCAGGTCGGGTTCACCTGGTGCGACTGCGCGGCGATCTCACCCCGGAGCCCGAACCCGTGCGGGGTGCGGGAGTGATCGAGGATGAGCTCTTGATACAGGTTCTGCAGGTCGCTCATGCGCCCCTCCGGAAGAAGTCGATCGCACCCTGGACGCCGTCGATCACGGCGTCGATCTCGTCATCGGTCGTGTACAGGTACGTGCTGGCCCTCGTCGATGAGGTGACGCCGAGGCGACGATGCAGCGGCTGTGCGCAGTGGTGTCCGACACGCACCGCGATGCCGCGATCATCCAGGAACTGCCCGACATCGTGCGAGTGGATGCCCTCGACGTCGAAGCTCGCGAGGCCCACACGCGGCAGATCGATGCCGGCACCGAGCACGCGCACCCCATCGATGGCCGTGAGCCCCTCGACGAGTCGCGCGCCGAATGCAGCCTCGTGCGCCGCGATGCGCGGCATCCCCACCGCCGTCAGATAGTCGATCGCCGCGGCGAGCGCGACCGCCTGGGACACCCGCTGGGTGCCGGCTTCGAACCGCTGCGGCGGCGGCAGGTATTCCGCCTCCGTCGTGGTGACGGTGGTGATCATCGATCCACCCGTCAGGAACGGCGGCATGGCCTCGAGCAGCTCGCGCCGCCCGTAGAGCGCGCCGATCCCCGTCGGCCCGAGCATCTTGTGACCGGACACCACGGCGAAGTCGACGTCGAGTGCGCGGACATCCAGCGGCAGATGGGGTGCCGACTGGCAGGCGTCGAGCACGACGAGCGCGCCGACGGCGCGCGCACGCGCCACAAGATGCTCGATCGGATTGATGACGCCGAGCACGTTCGACACATGCGTGACGGCGATGAGCTTCGTGCGGTCGGTGATGAGATCTGCGGCGGCGTCGAGCCGGAGGGCACCGTCGTCGTCGAGCGGGATGACCCGCAGGGTCGCTCCTGTGCGGGCCGCGAGCTCCTGCCACGGGATGAGGTTGGCGTGATGCTCCATCTCGGTCGTGACGATCTCGTCGCCCTCGCGCAGACGCAGGCGCTCGGCTGCCGCTCCCCCGCGGCCGAGCGAGGCGTTCGAGATCGAATACGCGATGAGGTTGAGCGCCTCGGTGGCGTTCGACGTCCACACGATCTCGCCCTCGTCGGCACCCACGAACCGCGCGACGGCGGCCCGAGCGTCCTCGAACACCTCGGTGGCCTCGGCCGCGAGAGTGTGCGCACCACGGTGAACGGCCGCGTTGAGGGTGGTGGCGAACTCGCGTTCGGCGTCGAGCACGGCGAGCGGACGCTGCGACGTCGCACCCGAATCCAGATACACGAGCGGGTGCCCGTTGACCTCGGAGCGCAGGATCGGGAAGTCCTCGCGGAGTCGCCTCACCTCGACATCGGTCAGCGGGCCGCCCCCGGTCGGGGCGATCACGTCGGATTCGCGGGAGATGCTCATCCTTCTAGCTTCTCATCTGGCGCACCCCGCGGGGCCCTGCGCACACGGGGCGACGGTCAGGGAACGACGAGGATGTAGTCCGTGTCCGAGATGCCGAGGATCCCCGTCGCCGGGTCGACGTAGCGCAGGGTGATCCGATGGAGCCCGGGCCGGATGTCGACGAACGACACGATGGTCGAGGAGTCGTCGAGCAGCGCGAGCGACGCCGTCTCCCCGTCCAGGGACACGGATGCCGTCGAGCCGGCGACGCCGCGGACGTCGAGCGAGAGGTCATCCCGTCGCCCGTCGCCGTCGGAGTCGACGCGGGAGATCGCACCGTCCGAGTCTTCGGCGAGCCCCGGGACCGGGAAGTAGAGGCGCCCCGTCGGATCACTCACCGTCCGCACGCCGGTGGTCCGGGATGTGTGGCGCATCGAGATCGACATGCCCTGGTGAAGCGTGTCGACATCGGGGCGCACCGAGAAATCTCCGTCAGGACCGACGAGGGTGGAGGCGATCACGAGGCCGGTCTCGTCGATGATCTGCACCGCTGCTCCCGGAGTTCCCGTGCCGGTGATGGTCGGGGGAACAGTCGTCCCCGGCAGGATGCTCCAGTCCATCGTCACCGGCTCGACGACGGGAGGCTCGATGACCGGAGGGTCGATCACGGGAGGGTCGACCACCGGCGGCTCGACCACCGGGGGCTCGATCACCGGAGGGTCGACGACAGGAGGGTCGACCACCGGCGGGTCGACGACAGGAGGGTCAACCACCGGAGGGTCGACCACCGGAGGGTCGACCACCGGAGGGTCGACGACAGGAGGCTCGACCACCGGAGAGTCGACGACCGGCGCCTTCACGACGGGAGGCGCGATGACCGAGGGGCCGCCGGCGGGAGGCGCGACCACGGACGGGTCGACCACCGGGGGAACCACGATGATCGGGTCGATGACGACCTCGGGGCCGGCGTGCTCCTCGGGAACGGTCACGGGCGTCTGCGGGTCGACACCCGTCTCGGCCTCCTCCGCCGGCGCGATCGGGCTCGGGACCGCCGTCGATTCGGGCGACATGATCGGCGCCGGAGATGCGACGACGAGCGCGGACGACGGTGTCGACGACTCCTCGGCGTTCGGCGCGCCCACGGGCGCCAGCTGTGCGGCCACCGCTGCGACCGCGACGACGGCCCCGGCTGCCGCGACGGATCCGCCGACGACCAGCCACCGAGCGGTACCCCTGGGCATCCAGGCCGGCGCAGACGCAGCCGTCGCAGGCGCAGGAGATCCGGCCGAATAGGCTAACGCCGCCGGTCCGCCGATGATCACGGGAAGCAGCACGGCGCGCAGCTTCGATGACGCCTGCTCGATCTCGGCGCTCGCCATCGTGCACCGCTGGCAGCGCTCCAGGTGCGCGTCGAATCGCGCTCGGTCGGCACGCGCCACATGGCGCCTGCGCCCCTGCGCCACGATGCGCGCGCAGACCCACCGGCATTCCGGGTCACGTCCCGGTTCCTTGATGTGGGCCTGCAGCCAGGCGAGCTTGAAGCCCTCGCGCGCCCGGGCCGCCAGCACCGAGACGGCGTTGGGAGTCATGCCCATGAGCGGCGCGATCTCACGCGGCTTCATGCCCTCGACCTCGAGGTACCAGAGCAGTGTGCGCCACCGTTCGGGGAGGTCCTTGAACGCCACCGTCAGCAGCGCCTTGTCAGAGAGCAGGTCGAGCGAATCCTCCGTGTGCTCGGTCGGAAGCTCCTCGATGTACTCGAGCGCGACGACGTCCTTCTGCTTTCCTCCCCACGTGGCGGCCGCGCTGCGCACGGCCGCGAAGATGTAGGGACGGAACGCATCCGTCGGACCTCCGCCATTGCGGATCGCGCTGAAGGTCTTGGCGAACGCCTCACTGACGAGATCCTCGGGGTCGATCGAGCTCGTGATCGAACGCGCCGCGCGGAGGGCTGCCGGCGAGTGACGATCCCACAGCACACCGAACGCACTGCTGTTCCCCGCTCGGGTCGCGAGGACGAGCTCGTCGTCACTCGTCTCGGGATCGATCCGCGTGCGCCGCTCGCGCACTGTCGACGAGCTCATGGCGCGACCCGTTCGGCGCGAATCGAGGCAGGAGCAACGGACGGGTCGTTCACAGGGATCCCTTTCGACTTCTTACTGTCAGTCTCGCGACATCGCGATCTGACCGGTATGTAGATTCATACGAGAGTTCTTGACACCAAATAGAGAAGATTCCATGGCCTTCGATGACATCCGCGCCGAAGCCCCGACTTTGCGCGACGCGCTTCGCCTGAGCGACGGGAGGCTCTTCTCCCCCCGTCGAAGCACGCGGCTCGATGCCAGGACGTACGTGGGCGTGGAGTTCTACGATCCGTCGGCATCCGCATCCGACTACACCGATCGCATCGTCCTCGGGGCCGGTGTCGCGACGACGAGCGTTCCGGCCCTCGTCGCCGAGCTGGCCGATGTCGGGGCGGCCGCGCTGGTGGTGCGCGCTCCCGATGACGGCGATGGCCTGGAGCGCATTGCCCTCGATCTGCACGTCGCCCTGCCTGTCCTCCACCACAGTGACGGGGACTGGGCACAGCTGGCGAACGTCCTGCGGTCGCTGCTGAGCGGTCACTCGATCGGCCGGGTCTCGGGTGTGCGACTGGGAGACCTCTTCGGCCTCGCCAACGCCATCGCCACCCTCGCGGACGGTGCCGTCAGCATCGTCGACTCGACCGGTCAGATCGTCGGCTACTCCACGCACAGCGAGCAGCCGATCGACGACGTCCGTCGACGCACCACTCTGCTGCTGCAGGAGGACATCTCGATCGCATCCGACTCGCGCTACCGGTCGCTGCTCCGCGCCAGCGAGGCACGGCACTTCCCCTCGAGCACCGACGAGTTCGGACGCGTCGGGATCGCCGTGCGAGCGTCCGGCGAGCTGCTCGGCTCTCTCTGGGTGATCCAGATCGATCCATCGCCGGCCGCCCGGACCCGGTCCCTGCTGGAGGAGATGGAACCGATCGTGGCCCAGCATCTGCTTCGTGCTCGAGCGGAGGCGGGCGACCGGGACCGTCGGACATCCGACCTGCTCCGCACGCTTCTCGAAGATCGACGGCATGCCCGCGGCGCGGCGTCGCAGCTCCTCATCCGTCCCGAAGCCGGATGCACGGTCGTGTGCTTCCGGATCACCACGTTCGACGAGGTGGAGGCGATGCGCGGTCTGCAGCGAGTACTCCATCTGGCGATGAGCGTGTCCGGCGCCGCCTTCCCCGGCTCCCACAGCGCGGTCGTCGGCTCGGAGGTCGTGACGCTCATCCCGGGCCCGAACGCGGCTGCGGTCGAGACCTTCACCCAGGCGGTGATCCGGATCGACGACGCGTTGATCGCCGGCATCGGCACGCGCGCGTACGACATCAACGGCATCGGCCGTTCCTATCGTGAGGCCGGGGCCACGGCCGGCGTGCTCGTGAGTTCGTCGCTCCGCGACGACCATGAGCTCCGCATCGCGACCTTCGACGAGATGCGCGATCGCCTGGCGATCCTCCAGGTCGCCGACCTGATCGACGGCCTGGATGCCACGGTCGGCGACGCCGCGAGCATCCTCGCCGAGCATGATGCCGCGCAGGGCACCCGTCTGACGCACACCATGCGGGTCTTCCTCGACCAGCTCGGCAGTGTGCGTGAGACCGCCAGCGCACTGCACGTTCACCAGAACACCGTCCGGTATCGGCTCGATGTCGTGCGCAACGAGCTCGGGATCGACATCGATTCGCCGGCCACGCGACTCTGGCTCTGGCTCCGGCTGTCGGCGACCGCGCGCAGCGCAGTGTGAGGACTCATTCGATCGCCGCCGGCAGCAGCACGGTCACTCCGGCACGACCCGTGGACGGCTCGATGTACCGGGCGGCGACGAACGGCTCACCGACACCGGATCGGACGACGATCCCGTCGATGTCGTCGGTCGCGAGCCGCACAGTGCGCGATCGCCCCTGTTCATCGAGCAGCTCGACCCATGCATCCGGTGCGGCGCTCAGATGCAGACAGCTGACAGCGCCGAGGGACGCCTCAGGACAGGCATCCTGGTCCGCGGCCGCGATCGTGGGCGTCGCGAAGGTGAGCGGCCCCATCGCCTCCGCCCACTCGGTGACTCCGGTCGCCGCGTCGTACTGCCTCACGCTGAGCGTCATGCCCTGACGCAGGGCTTCGCCCGAGACGTCGAGCACGAATGCGCCGTCTTCGTCGATCACCCCGGTGTCGAGCATGACGCCGCTCTCGTCGGTCACCGTGACGACCGCGCCTGCAGCGCCGACCCCCTCGATCAGATCCGGCACGAGAGAGTCCTGGGCGATCGACCGGGTGATGCGGAACTCCGCCAGGTCGATGGGCGGCGGTGTCTCCGACGGAGCGTCGGTCGGGGTCGGAGTCGGGGTCGGAACCGCTGTCGACGGGGCCGGGGCGATACTGAGCGGGGTCAGTGGGGGCTGCCTCTCGCCGGGTCCTGGGGTCTCCGGTTCACGGCTCGCGTCCGAATCGGGCTCCAGTCCCGCATCGACCTCGGGCTCCGGCGACGGCAGGGGCTGCGGTTCGGGCATCGGCTCCGATGCGGGCGGCTGAGCCGGGAAGCGCGGCAGATCTTCGAGAACCGGGCCCGCCTCACCGGAGACCGACGCCTCGGAGATCGACCGGGTGAGTTCCGAATCGTCCGATTCCTCGGCCGACAGACTCAGGACGCTGCCCGCCAGGATGACGGCGCCGACCACGACGACGGCAGTCGCCGCCAAGGCGGCCAAGCCACCGGCCGGTACCACCGCCGCTGCTCCGTGCGCGGCGACAGGCGCCCCCGCGCCGATCGAGGAGGTTGCTGCATCGGCCCAGCCAGACGACCCGGTGGACCCCACCACGGAGCTCGCGCCCATGACCTGCGCCTCCGCGGAGGCATCACCGGTGTAGATCGCCGCCGCCACGCCTCCCAACAGCGCGGCAGGCAGGATCGCCCGCAGCCGCTGCGAGACGGTATCGATCTCCGCGGCGACGATCCGGCATCCGCCGCACACGCTCATGTGCTCTCTGAAACGGTCGGCGTCGCCGACCGCGACCGGACGACCGCGACGGTCGACCACGCGCTCGCAGAACCATCTGCAGTCCTCAGACCGCGAGGGATCGTGGATGTGCGCCTCGAGCCAGGCGCGTTTGAAGCTGTCGCGTGCGCGCGCCGCGAGAGCGGAGACCGCATTGGCCGTCATCCCCATCAGGGGCGCGAGCTCTCGCGGCTTCATGCCCTCGACCTCGAGATACCAGAGCAGCGTGCGATGCCGAGCCGACAGCGTGCCGAACACGGCCGCGATGCTGGATCGCTCGGCGATGCGCTCGAAGGCATCGCCGCCCTCCGACGACAGATCGCCCTCCGAGATCAGGTCGATCGACAGGTCGGTCCCGTTGCGGGACCAGCGCGCGGCCGTGTTGCGCAGCGTGGCGAGGAGATATGGCCGGAACGCGTCGCTCGGCCCGCCGCCCGCCTTGGTCACCCGGAGTATCGACGCGAACGCCTCGCTCACGAGATCGTCGGGATCCGCCGAGGGCGAGATCGCTCGCGCGGCTCGGCGCGCGGATTCGACATGCCGGCGCCACAGGAGGGCGAAGTCGCCGATGTCGCCACCCCGCACCGCCTCGATGATCTCGGCATCGGACGGCTCACCCGAGATGTCGTCGTCGTCGAGATACGTACCGAGGATCATGCTGCTCCGGATGCTGTCGAGTCCGGCATCGCGAGCGCAGCGCCGGAGACGGTTGAGGGACGAGGCAGTGGGGATGCCTCGTCCCTCCGACTCTCGTAAGGGTCGAATCCGCTCTGAGAAGGTTCGGCCGGGGAGTGGTCGACCTCTGCTGTGCGGGCGTCGGCCGGGAACCCGACGCGAGGCCGATGGCCATACCTACAAGACCGGTATGACCGGAAATCGTGACGGTCAGAACCCGAGATTCTCGCTGTGCAGGACATCAGCTGCCGCTCGCCGCCGGGTCCACGGGCGCGAGCGACAGGAAGCGCATCTTGTTCTCGCCGTAGAAGCACGTCTGGACCATGAACTCCCCCGTCATACCGGTGAGTTCTTCGACGTTCGACCACTTGGGCGTGTGCCGCTCCTCGACCACCTCGTAGATCACGTCGGAGCCCTCGACGGTGACCCGCTGACCGAGCTCCCAGCCGAGGATCACGTCTCCCCCGCAGTTGTTGTGTGCGGCGAACAGCGGCAGCACGTCGTCGATGCGGTAGCTGACCATCTCGGTGAACGTGCCGTCGCATCGGTCGAGCTCGACCATCCCGCCCTCGACCCCGAGCCTGATGACGGGAAGCTCGTCGGGCGCGAAGACCTCATGGAATGTCTTCAGCACCGAGACTTTGACGTCACCGGTCACTTTGTCGACCGCATCGGGGGCGAGCACGGATGCGGAGAGGAAGGATGCTCCCAGTCCGACGAGCAGGATGCTGGTCGACAGCAGACCGATACGTCGCCGCGGGCGGCGGCGTGTCACGGGCTCGCCGGGTTCGTCGCCGTTCGCGGCGGTGCGGTCCACTGCGACGTCGACCGTCATGAGTCGGAGCCAGCGGACACGTGCGTCGCTCGTCGGCCGCTGCGGTTCTTCCGGGCACGGCGAGGCTTGACGACGATGAACGTGAGTGCCGGCACCCCGACGACGAGCAGTGCCCACCACGGGAAGCCGGCGGGGTCGGTGGTGTCCGCGATGGTCGTCACGGCGGAGTCCTCGGTCGGAGCATCGATGCGCTCTGCGCGCACGAGCAGGCGGTGCGTGTTGACGCCGGTGGGCGTGCACGTGACGAGCGTGAGGTAGTCCTTGCCTGCGACCTGACGCAGGTCTTCCGCGTCGTCGGGAAGCACGGTCTTGGTCTGATCGACCTCGTAGTAGAGGTCTTCGCCCAGTGCGCTGACGATGATGACGTCGCCCTCGACGAGTTCATCGATGTCATCGAAGAGGGTGGCCTGCACGAAGCCGTTGTGGCCGGTGAGCACCGAATGCGTCCCCGGTCCACCGACAGGAAGCGATGAGCCGTAGAGGTGCCCGATACCGCGAGACAGTGTGTCTTCATCGGTGCCGTGGAAGACCGGCAGATCGACGTGGATGCTCGGAATGCGAATCCGCGCCATCGTGTCGGTTCCCTCGGTGGTCAGAGTGTCGAAGTACGCCGAAGCACCCTCGCCGATCGCCGTCTGCTGTCCGTCTGCTCCGAGGGCATACGGGTCGCGCAGCGGCCCGGTCGGAAGATTCTCGTTGTACTCCTCAGCGGCGGCGAGCATCTCGTCGACCGCCTCATCGGGGATCTGCTCGACGGACTGGATGTACCCGTCGACGTCGGTGTCGTGAGACCAGGCCGAGAACCAGGAGGCCGCGGTCGGGTAGACGAGGACCACGATGCCGATGGTCGCGATGAGCATGACGATCGACTGGCTCCATCCCCACCGCGCCTTCTGGGCGGTGGCACCCGTAGCGGGTCGCGCTGGGGCGTCCGGTGCGGACGCGTCGATGAGGGTCATGCTGCGCTTTCTGATCGGAGCTGGAGAAGAAGTAGGTGGAAACGAATGGGCCGTGCGGGGGAAGGGATCTCTTCACCTCCCCCGCACGGCCGGTCTTTCGGGTTACGCCTGTGCTGCGGCCTTGCGACGGCTGCGGATGGCGAGCAGGACCGCTCCACCGAGCAGCATGACGCCGCCGGCGAGGAACAGGGTCGTGCCGGTGCCACCGGTCAGCGGCAGGGTGAAGCCGGCGTTCGAGGGAACGTTGACGACCTCGAGGTCGACGCCCACAGCCGAGGTGGCGGCGGTGACGGTGAACTCGATCGGAGCTGCGAGCAGCTCGAATCCGTCGGGTGCGACGATCTCAGCGAGCCAGTACGACTGGTAGCCGTCTTCGCCCACGGCGACGGTGGCGTTGTCAGCCCAGTCGGAGTAGCGCAGACCCGAGATGGTCACGGTGCCGTCAGCGGCGACCGCGAACTCGGTCGAACCGGCGAGCGCGATGGCGTTGGTGCCGTCGATCGCGTCCTGCTGGGTCGGGTACACCGAGAACACTGCACCGGTGAGCGGTGCGCCGGCCTTGTCGGTCTTCTCGACCGTGATGTCGCCCCACTTGGTGATGACCTCGGGGGTGACGGTGGGTCCGCCGGGCTCGCCCGGTGCGACCGTGTACGAACCGGCGTTCGGGTAGAGCACTGCCGTGTTGGCGATCTCGCCGACCGTGTTTACCTCGGCGGTGATGACGACCTGAACCTCGGTGGCCGGGTGAGCCGCGAGAACTGCGCGACCCGCGGCGGTGAACTCGACCGTCACCGCGTTGGTGGCGGCGTCGTGGACGACCGTGTAGTCACCCGCAGCGAGCGGGGTTCCGTCGACGAGCGTCACAGCGGCGCTCACGTAGTCGAGCTTGGCGTCTAGCGTGTCGACGATCTTGTAGCCGTCGATGACTGCGACGTTGGGGATGCCTGCCGTGATCGTGAAGTCGATCTCGTCGCCGAGCTTGATGTCGGCCGAGTCCTCGACGGTCTTGGTCGCCTCGGTGAGGGCGTTCTTCGGGTAGACGTGCACGTCGTACAGCCACGTGCTGTCATCGGCCGGGTCCGTCAGCGGGACCGTCACGAGGAACGGGGCCACGCCGGTGGAGCCAGCGAGCGGAGCGGTCTCCACCACGAAGTAGAGGCCGAGGTCGAGGTTCGCCAGGGCGATCTCACCGTTCGCGTCGGTCAGGGTCTGACCGCCGATCGCGCTGGCCGTGTATCCGGCAGCCGTGATGTCAGCGACGCTGTCGGGGTTCAGGTCGGCGAGATCGTTCGCGTCGACCCAGCCCTGGTTGCTCGTCAGGTCGATCGTGTCGACCTTGTAGACCGTGAAGCCCACGCCCGGCAGCGGTGCCAGTGCGACGTTCTGCTCGGTGCCGTCGTTCGGCAGGCCGGTGGGCGTCTCGGGTGCCTCGAACTTGTGGATCGTCAGCGAACCGACGGCGTCCGGGTCGACGAGGTTGGGCGTCGCGGCGCTTGCAGGCGCTGCGAGGGTCAGCGCGGCGACGCCTGCGACGAGCAGACCTGCCGCGACGCGGGATCCGCGTCCGTTGTTGGGAGTGTTCACTGTGTCTCTCTCTAGGTGGCCAGGTCGCCCTGGTGGGTTGCAGATGGTGGATTGTGAGAAGTGCAGATCAGATCTGCGGGTCTGTGGTGTCGGCACGTGTGTTGCGTCGGCGGACCCAGAGGGCCAGCCCGCCCGCGCCGAGCACGGTCAGGGAACCGGCGAGGATGTAGGGCAGTGCGCCCGTCCCTCCGGTGGTCGGAAGGGTCAGCGCCGGCACGTCGCGCACCGTGATGATCTGACCGGTGGAGGTCACCGCCTGATCGCCGCCTGCGGTGATGCTCACCGTGCGGTCCGGGTTGATGACGAACTTCACGGGAGCGGCGAGCAGGCTGAACCCGTCGGGTGCCGTCAGCTCGCTCAACCAGTACGTGCCGGCCGGGATGCTGTCGATCTGGAACAGACCGGTCTCGACCCCGTTGATGGTGAACGGAAGCGCCGTGCCCGGCTGCCCGTTCGCGTCTGCGAGCACCGCGAACGAGGAGCCGTCCATGCGCACCCAGGTGTTCGCTGCGGCTTCGCCGACCTTCTCGATCTTCAGCGGGATGCGGAACGGCTCGACGGGGGTCTCGGTGCTGTCGTTGTTCGAGCGCACCGGACCGCCCTTGGGGTCGGTTCCCGTGGAGTAGGCCGTGTTGATGACCTTCTTCGCGTCGACGTCTGCCTGGCCTATGACGTACGGCGCATTCGCGGCGCACGTCGAGATCTGGGTCGGCGCGATCGTCGTGGGCGTGCAGGTGACGGTGATGTTGCGCTGCGTCAGGCGGTCATCGACCACGGTGATGTTCGCGACCGTGATGTTTCCGGTGTTGGTGACGGTGAACGCGTACATGATGTGGTCGCCGAGCCCGGTCACGCCGTCCTGATCGATGTCCACGACCGAGGCGGTCTTGTCGAGCACGAGAGCGGGCGTCCAGGTGGCGGGGATGATCTCGTCATCGGTGTCCGTGACGTTCGGTCCGACCGCCGGCGTTCCGGTGGCCCGTGCGACGTTCGTCAGCGGAGCGCTGTCGAGGTCCGCCTGCTGCACCACGTAGGTGGCCGTGCAGGTCATCGTGGCGCCACTGGCGAGTGTGGATCCCTGAATCGGTGTGCAGGACAGCGTCGTCATGTCGCCCGCACCCGAGAACGTGTCCTCGGTGATCCGCACGTTCGTGAGGTTCGTGTTGAGCGTCGTGTTCGTCGCGGCCTTGGGAGTCGTGTTGGTCGCCACGAAGCTGTAGGTGATGACGTCGCCGACCTTCGAGTACACCTTGTCGGGATCGGTGTCGCTCGTCACGGCGACGCCGTTCACGGCGGTGATGCTCTTGACGATGTCGATCGACGGCTGGATGACCTCGAGCGACGCGTTGGCCGGCGGGTTCAGGTTCGTCGTGATGTTGGCGGGGCCGTTGATGTAGGTGCCGTTCACCGTCGAAGTGACATCGACCGTGATCGTGCACGATGCCTGTCCAAGGGCGAGGTCGCCGCCGGTGACCGACACCGAGGTTCCGCCGGCCGGCGCCGTGACCACATAAGCCGCACCGGTGCGCTGCGTGCAGGTGCCGCCGACGTTCGGGGCCGCCGCGATCTTGAGGTTCGTCGGCAG
Source organism: Microbacterium sp. 1.5R (assembly GCF_001889265.1). NCBI lineage: Bacteria > Bacillati > Actinomycetota > Actinomycetes > Micrococcales > Microbacteriaceae > Microbacterium > Microbacterium sp. 1.5R. The sequence goes on along the minus strand of NZ_CP018151.1, from coordinate 654,045 downwards.
CGCGTCGGTGATGGTCCAATCGCTCTTGGCCATCAGGTCGGTCGTGTTCGTGACGGTCAGCGTCATCTTCGACGTCGAGCCGTTGGTGATCACGGTCGGGCTGAACGCCTTGTCGAGCTGCGGGGTCACATCGACGATCTGCGGCAGATCGAAGGCGACGTCGTTGCCCGCGCCGGTGGCCGTCGCGTTGTAGAGCATCAGACCGAGGTTCGCCGTGGTTCCGACCGGCACCTGGTATGCCGCGGACTGCAGCTTCGCGATCTGCGTCTCCCAGACCGTGTTGTTCGTGCAGGGGTTGAGTCCCGTGCTGAGCACGATCGGGGTGCCGTTCACGAGGAGGCTGAAGGTCTCCTTGGGCTGGTTCGCTCCGCCGGCTGCGGGACAGTTGACCGCAGCGAAGTATGCGGAGACCGCGTAGTAGTGACCGCCGATGGCCGGGATGGTGTTGACCGTGCGGAACTGCGTGCCCGCGGCGATCGCTCCGTTCGTCGCATTCGTGTACGACGTCAGCACCTGGTTGGTCGCGGCCTGCGTCGTCGTCTGGCCCTGCGCGACTCCGAGTGCACGAGCCATCTGCTGCAGCGTCGTCCACGTCGTGCTGACGTTGTTCAGGCAGCCCAGGTCAGTGACGGGCGCCGTCGGAGTCGCACCGCTCATGATCCAGCCGTTGCACTGGTTGCCGGCCGGGGTGTACTGCGTCGAAGCCGTGTACGTCGAGTTCGCGGCTGCCGCACCGCCGACGTAGGTGGTGATCGACCGTGCGGCGAGTGCTGCGCTCTGATTCGAGAAGTCCTCGGTGTACACCGGAGTACCCGGCTGAGGCGTTCCCGGTGTGCCGGGCACCGTCGCCGCGGCTGTGATTCCACTGTTGGGGGCGAGCGTCGCTCCGGCGACGAGCACGCCGGCGATGGCGAGCACGCCGAGCAGCCGCGTGATCGCCCGTCGGCGAGGCGCGACTGCGGAGCGTAATGACCGCTCCGTCGTGCGGTGGTGCGAGCGAATGCTCATGAATGTCCCAATCCCGGCATGCCCTCGGCCCGCCGGATACGGCGGAGCGCGAGAGGCGGATGCCTGTCCCCGAAAGTCGTGTGTGTCCCCAGTGCGAGACAGGAAGCAGAAGCCGCCCGTCACATACCCAGACCCCGGCGCGGACTTTTTATGACGGGCGAGGGAGAAAACTTTTCGGGGGGGCTCTTCGGGCTGCCCTAAGCTCGCACCATGTTCAGCGCCGAGACCCTCGCGACCTTCGTCGTGGCCGCGTTCGTCATGGTCGTGATCCCCGGACCGACAGTGCTGTTCACGATCGGCCGGGCGATGGCCCTGGGGAGACTGGGCGGGTTCCTCAGCATCCTGGGCACGGCGCTCGGCTCGATCCTGCTCGTCGTCGCCGTCGCCTTGGGCGTCGGCACCGTCGTGGCGCAGTCGATCGTGCTGTTCACGATCGTGAAGGTGCTGGGCGCCGGCTACCTCGTCTTCCTCGGCGTCCAGGCCATCCGGCATCGAAAAGATGCCGCGGCCACGGTGACAGGACCTGTGGCACGGCGATCAGGCGTGCGTCTGCTCGGTGAGGGGTTCGTCGTCGGGGTCACCAACCCCAAGTCGATCGCCTTCTTCCTGGCGATCCTTCCTCAGTTCGTCGACCTGCACGCAGGGTCGGTGCCGATGCAGCTCTTCGTGCTCGGCACGATCGTCGTCGCGATCGGAGTGGCCTGCGATGCGATCTGGGTGCTGCTGGCGAGCGCCGCGCGCGAATGGTTCGGACGCTCTCCGCGACGCATCGAGGCGATGGGCGCCACCGGCGGCGTGCTCATGATCGGGCTCGGCGCGTTCCTCCTGCTGTGGAACGACAAGCCTGCGAACGCCTGAGGCCGAGACTCACATACGCGCGAAGCGGGCGCGGACCATCGAGAAGACGCCGTAGATCGCGAGTCCGACCCCGACGAGCCAGAGGATCGCTCGGCCCAGGGGCAGGTCGACGAGGCTCCGCAGAGCCGCATCGAGACCAGCGGCCTTCTGCGGATCCTGCGTCCACGCGGCCACCACGAAGAGCGCTCCGGTGACCGCGATCGCGATTCCCTTGGCGATGTAGCCGGCGACTCCGAGGGCGACGATCCCGGGCCGCGACGGGCCCGTCGGGACATCCATCGTCTTCTCGAAGCCCCGAGTGAATCCGATGACGATGAATCCGATGCCGACACCCGCGACGGTCAGACCGAGGACGATGAGCGCCACGATGCCACCCGGCGCCGAGAGCACGACGGCGCTGAGCGCCCGAGAGGTGTCTTCGGATTCGACGTGCCCGCCGAAGGCGAAGATCAGGGCCAAGCCGGCGATCACGAGGTACGCGCCCGCGATGCCGATCAGCTTGATCCTCATCCCCCACTTCCTGGTCTCCTTGCCGCCGGTGAGGAGACCGCTGGCGACCTGCCAGACAGCGAGCGCGATCAGGGCCACCGCGATCACGCCGAGGACCAGCCCGCCGACGGGCGTCGAGCGGATCTGCTCCATCGCGCCGTCCTGATCGGCGTCTCCACCGCCGCCGCTGGCGATCGACACGGCGATCGCCCCGATGATGATGTGCACGAGGCCGATCACCACGAATCCCGCCCGCGCCACGCGCCGGAAGGCATCGGATCGCTGCGCCGTGCGCGCGGCACCCTTCGCTGAGGTCATCCGAGCAGGATATCTGTCGGCGCGAAGACGTCGGAGGGGGTTGCGTCGTCGCTGAGAGCCGCCCTCGTCAGGTCGCCCTCTCGACGGGTTGGCGCAGGATCGTCCGGAGCTTCGCCGGTTCGACCCGTCGGACATCGCTGAGGTAGATCTCGTGGTGCAGGCCCGTCATCGACAGGCCGTTCTCGGGGATGAATCGATGGTGCAGCCCGTCGAGCACCGGGGCCTCGTCGTCGTAGGAGCCGATATGGAGCGTCTGCACGCTGAGCCCTTCGTCGAGGGTCTCGAGACGCACGGAGCGGAGGGCGGGTGCAGGCTGCTTCTTCTTCGCCAGCTTCGCCTCGACCGTGTCGACCGCGTGGTCGAACATCTCCGGGGCGATGTGGTCGGGCACCATGATCAGGAGAGTCCACCGCCACGCCGATTTGTCGCGGCGCGATGTGAACGACTCCATGTCGGGCGCGTGCCACTGCCCCTCGAGCGGCATCACGACCGTGTCGATCCCGAGCTGCTCCCTGCTCGCGAACTTGAGCGCGTAGGCGATAGGGAAGAGTGCGGACACTGCGTCCTGGTATGCCTGGGCGGTGTTGGGATCGCCCGCCCCGTCGACCATCAGATACTGCATCGGGGGAACATCGAGGATGCGGAACTCCCCGTGCTTCGCCTGATAGGCGTCGAGGGTCTTCTTCGGGTCGAGCGCCATCGCGGGTCCTCTCACGGCGGAATCGGCATCCGTCCGTCGGCACAGTGTCGCACGGGCGACGGACGTCAGGGTGGTCGGCGCGCATCCGCGCCGACCACCCTGACGCGCTCAGGCGGGCTCGACCGCGAGCCACAGCTCGCAGGACGCGTGCGTCCCGGTGAACTCGAGATACCGGACGATCGAGGGCGCGGGCCGCAGCCGCCACGGATTCGACGGGAACCACTCCGTCGCCGTCGCCGCCCACAGTGTCTGCAGGGTCTCAGGGAACGGCCCCGTGGCGGCGAAGACCGCCCAGGCGCCCGCCTCGACCCTCACGACATCGAGATCGTCGGGCACCGAGGTGGTCGGCCGCACGGAGACTCCGTGCAGGTAGGTGAGCTCGGTGCCCTCCGGCGCATCCTGAGCGATGTCCCCCGTGATGGCCAGGATCCCCTCGGGCTGCGCATCGCTCAGCGCCTTGAGGCGAGCATGCTCCTCCGGGGCGATCGAGGAGATGTGCGCCTGGATGTGCGGATTGGTGCCCTCGTGGATGAGCGGCACTCGTGCGGCATGGCCGACGAGGACGAGCTCGGGGGTGGTGGTGATGGTGACGTGCATCGGGGTGCTCCCTTCGACGCTCAGGCGGAACCGAAGCGTGGGTTGTGTGCGGAGAGGACCCCCGTCTCGGCGCGCATCGACCGGGCTGATCCCGTGCACGGCGCGGAACGCGCGGCCGAACGCCTCGATCGAGCCGTACCCGTGTCGCACGGCGACGTCGAGCACGTTCGGGGCGCCGGCGGCGAGTTCTGCGCCGGCCAGCGTCATCCGCCGACGGCGGACGTATTCTGACAGCGGCATCCCCGCCAGAGCCGAGAACATCCGGCGCAGGTGGTACTCCGTCGTGCCGTGCACGCGAGCGAACCCGGCGACGTCGATCTCGTCGCCGGTGCCCGCCTCGACGAGATCGACCAGTGCGTTGAGCGTTCCGATCATGAGGTCCTCCTTTCCCCACCATCGTGCGGCCCGAGGGCGATCTGCGACCCGACTTTCCGTGTCGGATCCGATCGATCGCCTCTCGGAGGTCAGCTCCGCTCGCCCGGATCGGCGAGCAGGTCGGCGAATGCCAGCTCGGCCGCGCCGATCAGCAGCCTGTCAGCGCCGAGAGCGGCCGGGCGGATCTCGAGCGCCTCGGCGCTCTCCGACATCGCGAGCGCCGTCACATCGTCGACGATCTGATCCGCCCGCAGATCGGCGAGGGTGGCGAGGAATCCGCCCAGCACCACGAGAGCAGGATTGAGCACGTTCACGGCATTGGCCAGCGCGCTCGCGAGCACATGCGCCTGACGCGTGATCTCGGCGGCCACCACCGGCGAGTCGGATTCGGAGAGCTCGGCGGCGAGCGTCTCATCGTCGGCCGAGTCGAGGCCGACCGCATCGAGAAGCAGCCGGCGGCTCACCTCGGCCTCGAGCACACCGTCGCGAGTGCGGCGGTCGGCGTCTGCCGAGATCCGGGGTCTGTTCTGACCGAACTCCCCCGCGTACCCACCCGCCCCGGCGACCGGCCTCCCGTGGATGATCAGTCCGCCTCCGATACCCGACGCACCTCCGTTCAGGTAGACCACGTCGTCGATCCCCCGGCCGGCGCCGTAGCGGTGCTCGGCGATGGCTCCGAGCGTGGCGTCGTTGTCGACGAAAGCCGCAGACGCCGTCGCCGAACGGACGAGATCGGCGAGCGGCACATCGGTCCAGCCGAGATGAGGCGCATTGCGCACGACACCGTCGGATGTTCGCACGAGGCCGGGGACCGCGACACCGATCGCCGCGATCCGTGCCGCGGCGAGCGCCCCTTCGCGCCAGGCGGCGATGCGATCGGCGATCGTCGACACCACCGCATCCGGCGTCGGAACGGTCTCGTTCGGCAGGCGCTCGCGCAGGACGATGCTGCGGTCGAGGCCGATCGCAGCGATCTCGATCGCGTCGACCTCAGGGTTCACCGCGATGGCGACGACGCGAGCCGACGCCGTCACGACCGGTGAGGGACGCCCCACACGGCCGGGTACGTCGGGTATGCGCTCGTCGACGAGACCGCGTCTGACGAGCTCTGCGACGAGGTCGGCGATCGTCGAGCGGTTGAGCCCGGTCTGCTCGGTCAGCGCGGCTCTCGACTGCGCGCCGTTCTCGTGCACGAGCCGCAGGAGGAGGGCGAGGTTGTGCGGGCGGGTGCCCAGCGCGGGGCTCGGCTGCGTCGGCATCCCTTCACTGTAGGGGGTGGACGCACCTTCTGTCATGAGATATGTTGTGAATCACAACTTATTCGATGACCTGCACAGGAGCAGCCATGACCACCCCCACCCGTGACGACAAGTTCTCCTTCGGCCTGTGGACCGTCGGCTACAACGGCGCCGACCCGTTCGGCGGCCCCACGCGCCCGGCGCTCGACGTGGTGCACGCCGTCGAGAAGCTCGCCGAGCTCGGCGCGTACGGCCTGACCTTCCACGACGACGACCTGTTCGCCTTCGGCTCGACCGATGCCGAGCGCCAGACTCAGATCGACCGCCTGAAGGGTGCGCTCTCCGACACCGGCCTCGTCGTGCCGATGGTCACCACCAACCTCTTCAGCGCGCCGATCTTCAAGGACGGCGGTTTCACCTCGAACGACCGCGACGTGCGCCGCTATGCGCTCCGCAAGGTGTTCCGTCAGCTCGATCTCGGTGCCGAGCTCGGGGCCAAGACCTTCGTCATGTGGGGTGGCCGCGAGGGTGCCGAGTACGACTCCGCCAAGGACATCCGCCAGGCGCTCGAGCGCTACCGCGAGGCCGTCAACCTGCTCGGCGACTACGTCACCGACAAGGGCTACGACATCCGCTTCGCGATCGAGCCGAAGCCCAACGAGCCGCGCGGCGACATCCTGCTGCCGACGCTGGGCCACGCCATCGCCTTCATCGACTCGCTCGAGCGCCCTGAGCTCGTCGGCGTGAACCCCGAGGTCGGGCACGAGCAGATGGCAGGACTCAACTTCACCGCGGGCATCGCTCAGGCGCTGTTCCACGGCAAGCTCTTCCACATCGATCTCAACGGCCAGCGCGGCATCAAGTACGACCAGGACCTCGTCTTCGGACACGGCGACCTGCACAACGCCTTCTCGCTCGTCGATCTGCTCGAGAACGGCGGCCCCGGTGGAGTGCCCGCCTACGACGGCCCCCGTCACTTCGACTACAAGCCGAGCCGCACCGAAGACGAGAAGGGCGTGTGGGAGTCGGCCGCCGCGAACATGCGCACGTACCTGCTGCTCAAGGAGCGGGCGGCCGCATTCCGCGCCGACCCCGAGGTGCAGGAGGCGCTCGCCGCCGCCCGCGTCGACGAGCTCTCGACGCCGACCCTCAACCCCGGAGAGAGCTACAACGACTTCCTCGCCGATCGCTCGGCATACGAGGACTTCGACGCGAACTCGTACTTCGGCGGCAAGGGCTTCGGGTTCGTCCGGCTGCAGCAGCTCGCGACCGAGCACCTGCTCGGCGCTCGCTGATCGTCATGCCACTGGTTCTCGGGGTCGACTCGTCGACCCAGTCGTGCAAGGTCGTCGTCGTCGACACGTCGACCGGGGCGGTCGTCCGCTCCGGTCGCGCGTCGCACCCGGAGGGGACGTCGGTCGACCCCGAAGCCTGGTGGCAGGCGCTGAACGCCGCGATCGCGGAGGCGGGGTCGCTCGACGACATCGCCGCGTGGTCGATCGGCGGGCAGCAGCACGGCCTCGTCGCGCTCGACGAGTCGGGCGCGGTGATCCGCGACGCGGTGCTGTGGAACGACACACGTTCCGCCGGTGCGGCGCAGGATCTGATCGGCGAGTTCGGTGCGTCCGAACTCGCCGACCGCACCGGCCTCGTGCCCGTCGCCTCGTTCACGATCACCAAGCTGCGCTGGCTGCGCGACCACGAACCGGAGAACGCGGCACGGGTCGCCGCCGTCGCTCTGCCGCACGACTGGCTGACGTGGCGTCTACGCGGGTTCGGACCCGACAACCCCGCGCTCGACGAGCTGGTGACCGATCGGTCCGACGCCTCCGGCACCGGATACTGGAACCCGTCGACGGGCGACTATGACCGCGAGCTGCTGGTGGCGGCGCTCGGCCATGACGCGATCCTCCCCCGGGTGCTCGCCCACGACGAGTGGGTGACGGATGCCGACGACCGGCGCGTCGGTGCGGGAGCGGGTGACAACGCGGCCGCCGCGCTCGGACTCGGCGCCGTGCCGGGTGATGTGGTCGTGTCGATCGGCACCTCGGGCACGGTCTGCGCCATCAGCACCACTCCTCTGAGTGACCCGACCGGGACCGTCGCGGGCTTCGCCGATGCCTCGGGCAACTTCCTGCCTCTCGTCGCCACGCTCAACGCCGCGCGGGTGGTCGACGTGACCGCTGCGCTGCTCGGGGTCACGCACAGCGAGTTCAGCGACCTCGCGCTGCGGGCCGCCCCCGGCGCGGGCGGCCTCACTCTGCTCCCCTACTTCGAGGGCGAGCGCACCCCGAATCTGCCGGATGCCACGGCCTCCCTCTCGGGGATGACCCTCGCCTCGACGACGAGGGAGAATCTCGCCCGCGCCGCCGTCGAGGGGATGCTCCGAGGACTCGGCGCCGGGCTCGATGCACTGCGCGATCTCGGCATCCCGCTCGAACGCGCCCTGCTGATCGGCGGCGGAGCGCAGTCGGAGGCCGTGCGTCGCGTCGCGCCGGAGATCCTCGGCCTGCCGGTCGAGGTGCCCGAGCCCGGCGAGTACGTCGCGCTCGGCGCCGCCCGGCAGGCATCACAGCTCGTCGGCTGATCCCGCCGGAACGCACCCCGCCGGAACGCACCCCGTCGGGAGGAGATCTCCTCCCGACGGGGTGCGTTCGCCGCATCCGTCCTCCCGAAGCGCAGTTCTCCTCCCGAGCGGGCGACCGAACGACCGAGCACACGAGCGAGGCGGATGCCGTCAGCCGGCCAGCACCCTGGCGTCCCGCTGGGCGATGATGCTCAGCTCCGCCGCCGTGAAGGCGTGCGCCTGTGTCATCGCGTGCTCGGTGCGGTCGATGCAGTCGCGGATCAGCTGACCGAAGAAGGGGAACCCCGTCTTCCCTGTCGCGTCGAAGCGGAACTGTCCGTCCTGATCGACGAGCAGCACCTGTCCGCCGCCGTTGTCGGTCGTGATGTCGGTGTACTTGCGCAATTCGATGTATCCGTCGGTGCCGAGCAGCACGGTGCGACCGTCGCCGAAGACGTCGAGCCCCGCCGGGGTGAACCAGTCGACGCGCACGTAGCCGGTGGTGCCGTTGTCGAGCACGACGTGGGCGTCTCCGAAGTCCTGCAGGCCCGGAGTGTCGGGGTGCGCGTAGTTGGCGACGGTCGAGCTCGCGATCTCGCCGGTCGTCGCGCCCGTGTAGTACAGCATCTGCTCGAAGTTGTGACTGCCGATGTCGCAGATGATGCCGCCGTACTGCTCGGGGTCGTAGAACCAGTCGGGCCGCCCCGTGCCGATGCGATGGGGGCCGAACGACGCGACCTGCAGCACGGTGCCGATCGCGCCCCGATCGATCAGCTGGCCGGCGAGGATCGCCGCCTCGGAATGCACGCGCTCGCCGTAGTACACGGCGAACTTCCGCCCGGTGCGCTCGACGGCTTCTCGAGCGGCATCGAGGTCGTGCATCGTCGTGATGGCGGGTTTGTCGGCGAAGAAGTCCTTGCCCGCGTCGAGCACGCGCACGCCGAGTGGAGCCCGCCGATTCGCGATCGATGCACTGGCGACGAGCCGCACCTCCGAGTCGTCGAGCACCTCCTGCTCGCTCGCGGCGGCACGCGCCTGCGGGAAGCGTTCGAGGAAGTCGGCGATCTTCACCGGGTCCTCGTCGAAGACCAGCGAAAGGGTCGCGCCGGCCTCGATCAGCTGCTCGACCATGCCGACGATGTGACCGTGATCCAGTCCGATCGCGGCGAAGACGAACTCGCCGGGTGCGACGACAGGTTCGGGGAGCGGATCGAAGGTGTAGGTGCGGGTCATCGCCGGGTCTCCTCGTGGTTCATGTCATAGGTGCGCAGGCGTCCGCACATGCCGAATCCGCGGTCTCCCCCCGAGGGTACGGCTTCGTGCACGCGAGCATCGGCCAGGTGCGCCACCGAACCGGATGCCACGGCATCGGCGAGCGCCACCGAGCGCTCGGCCTGAGCCAGCGGACCCTGGCGCACGAGGTCGCCCCACGCCTCGGCGCGGTGGCGTACGAGCACACCGGCGGCGGCATGGAACGCGCGGAGCGCGCCGTAATCACCACCCGAGACGGCATCCCGCAGCGTCTCGAATCCCGTCACGGCGAGATCACGTCGTCGGGCCGCTCGCTCGGCGCGTTCATCTGCATCGTCTCCGAGCGAGGCCGCCGCCGCATACGCGTCGGGGTCGCCCACGATCTCGGCGGGGAACGTCATGACCGCATCACCCGCCTCGGGGAGTCCGGCGTCGCTCATCAGCACGACGACCCGCAGGTCGCCGCCGTTCACGGCACGGTGGATGGTGCCAGGGGTGAACCAGACGACGGACCCCGACCTCAGCGGGGTCTCATGGAACCCGGCGGCGTCGATCGTCTGCAGGGCTCCCTCACCGGAGATCACGACATAGGCCTCGGTCGAGACGAGGTGCATGTGAGGGCTGCCGCCGCAGATGCCGTCCGGCGCGGCATCCGGGTAGACGTCGAGGTGCGACAGCGATGTGCCGCCGGGGAACGAGGATGCGGTCACGATGCCGCCTCCACGAGCGACGCGGTCTTCTCGAAGAAGTGCGGGGCGTTCGCCACCAGCTGTCCCGCCCGATAGTAGGGATCGGACGCCGTGATCGGCAGCGAGACGAACTGGCGCTCGAAGCCGGACTTGTAGATCGCGGTCACCACCTCGACCGCATCGCGGCCGTCCTGTCCGCCGGCGATCGGGACTCTCCCCTCACGGATCGCGCTGAGCAGGTCGCCGATCTGGCCCTCATGCCCGAGGTGGGCGAGCGGGGCACGGCCGGCGACGAGCTCCTCGATGCGTGCGACGGCCTCGGGGTCTCCGCCGTCAGCGGGAAATCCGTCGCGTCGGGACTGCTCGGCGACGACGGAGAACGGCTGGGACACCCGGGCGTTCGCCCCCTGGATCACGATCGCCTGCTCCTCCCCGTGGTGCACCACGGAGCTGGTCAGCTGCGCGAGCCCCCGTTCGTAGCGGAAGACGGCGACCGAGAGATCCTCGACTTCGGCGTTGTCGTGCTGCGCGTTGGCGAGCATGGCCGTGATCTCGGCCGGGCGTCCGAGCAGCCACAACAGCAGGTCGATGTGGTGGATGGCGTGGTTCAGCGTGCAGCCGCCCCCCTCTTTCTCCCAAGTGCCGCGCCACCAGAGGTCGTAGTACGGCAGCCCACGCCACCACGCCGAGTCGACCCGGACGTGCGAGATCGATCCGAGCAGACCCGAGTCGACGACCTCCTTCAGCGCGGCGAGATCGTCGCGGAATCGGTTCTGCGCGACGACGGACAGCACACGGCCCGAACGCTCCTGCGCGGCGAGCATCGCATCGCACTCCTCGAGGGACGGAGCCATGGGCTTCTCGACCAGCACGTGGATGCCGGCATCGAGCGCAGCGGTCGCGAGCGAGGCGTGCGTCGACGGCGGGGTCGCGATGCTCACCAGGTCGACGAGACCCGAGGCGATCATCGCGAGCGGATCATCGAACGTCGCCGCCCGCGTGAGCCCGAACGCCTCGGCCTTCTGCGCGGCCCGCCCGGGGATGACGTCGGCGAGCGCGGCGATCTCGCAGTCGCCCGCGAAGGCGAGGTATCCGCTGATGTGCGCGTCGGCGATCCCGCCGGTGCCGATGATGCCGATCCTGAGCATTCGCTGCCTCCCCGATGAGGTGTTACTACGTATTACTAAGACGTAGTAGATACTATCGAGACAGACACCCGCCACGTCAAGCCCGGAAAGGAGGATGCCGTGGAGAAACGCCCGACCAGCCACGACGTCGCCCACCTCGCCGGGGTCTCGCAGTCCACCGTCTCTTTCGTCTTCACCGGGCGGCCGGGGATCTCCGAGGCGACGCGCGAGCGGGTGCTTCGCGCGGCATCCGAGCTGAACTACCGACCCAACCTGGCCGCCCGGTCCATGCGCACCCAGCGCACCGGCCGCCTCGCCGTCGTCGTGCCGATCGCCACGATGAATCCGCTCACTCTGCTCTCCGGCGCGATCTCCGCCGCGCGCGAGGCAGGCTACGTCGTGGAGGTGGTGAGCCTGCCCGAGGAGGCGACCGCGCGCGACGATCGCCTCGCCGATCTCATCGGGTCGGGGCAGCACGAGGGCGTGCTCGCGTTCACGCCGCTGCCCGCCACCGACTCCCCCGCCGACGGCCCCGTCGTCCTCTCGGTCGGCGAGTTCGATGACGCGATGCACATGACCGGCGCATTCACCGATTCGCGACCCATCACCGAGATGATCGAACGCCTCGCGGCACAGGGACATCGGAGATTCGTGCATCTGGCCGGCCCCGACGACTTCCCGTCGGCACGAGCCCGTCGCGCGGCCTACCTCGAAGCGATCGAGCGTCTCGGACTCGAGTCGCTCGGTGTGTTCGGAGAGGAATGGAGCGGCAGCGCCGGTGAGGCCGCCGTCGACAGGCTGCCCGCAGACGCACCGCCGCTCGCCGTGATCGCCGCCAACGACGTGATCGCGACCGGAGCCATCCGAGCGGCGACACGACGCGGATGGACGCTGCCCGACGACGTCGCCGTCACGGGGTGGGACGATCACCCCCAGAGCGCGTTCCTCGTGCCGTCGCTGACGAGCGTGTCGCAGGACCGCGAGAGACTGGGCGCCTACTCGATGCACCGTCTGATCGCAGCCGTCCGCGGCGGCGATGAGCCGATGAAGCCCGACGGTCTGCTGACCGTCATCTGGCGCGAGTCGACCGATTCTCCCCACTGACCGCCGAGACCTGGAGGCGCACATGAAGATCCTGATCCCGAACACCATCGAGCTGCCGGTGACCGCAGACGTCGAGACCGTCGTCTACGACATCGACGCCGAGATTCCCGCCGAGCACCGTGACGCCGAAGCGCTCGTCGTCTGGCACAACTCCTCGTCGTGGCTCCGGGAAGCCGCCCGCGCACTGCCCCGCCTGCGTCTCGTCCAGGCCCTCGCCTCCGGCGCGGATGCGGTTCTCAACGCCGGGTTCGGCGCCGACGTGCGCATCTGCTCCGGTCGCTCGCTGCATGACGGACCCGTCGCCGAGCATGCGCTGACCCTGATCCTGAGCGCCGTTCGACGTCTCGACCGGCTGCGCGACGCTCAGCGCGAGCACGTCTGGGACGAGGCGTTCAACGAGGAGCAGAGCGCCGCGCCCACTCGCGCGCTCTACACGCTGTCCGGCGCCCGCGTGACCATCTGGGGATTCGGTTCGATCGCCTCGACGCTCGCGCCGTTCCTCACCGCACTCGGCGCGGAGGTGCAGGGCATCGCCCGCACCGCCGGAGAGCGATCCGGGTATCGGGTGCACTCGGATGCCGATGCAGCCGCCGTGCTGGCTGACACCGACGTGCTCGTCTCGATCCTGCCCGCCACCGACGAGACCGCCGACCTGTTCGACGCCGAGCTCTTCCTCGCGCTCAAGCCAGGCGCGGTGTTCGTGAACGTCGGTCGTGGTGTGACCGTCGACGAGGCTGCGCTGATCGCGGCGCTGGAGTCGGGACAGCTGCGCGCCGCGGCGATCGACGTCGCGAAGTCCGAGCCGCTTCCGGCATCCGACGTGCTGTGGGACGCACCGAACCTGCTCATCACCCCTCACATCGCCGGCAACCGTCCGGTCGGAGCGGCACGCCTGGTCGACCAGAACGTGACCCGCCTCCTCGCGGGCGATGATCTCCTCAACCAGGTGCACCCCTAGGGTCTGGACACCGCGGGGGCGAGCGGCGCATGCTGAGGGCATGACCGCCTTTCAGACCACACACGCGTTCAGCGGGTTCAGCGTCGACGACATCGACGCCGCCCGCTCCTTCTACGGCGACACCCTCGGCATGGACGTCACCACCAATGCCATGGGGTTCCTCGACATCAGCCTGCCCGACGGCGGATCGATCCTCGTCTACGGCAAGCCGAACCATGAGCCCGCGAGCTTCACGATCCTGAACTTCCCGGTGGACGACATCGAAGCAGCCGTCGACGAGCTCAACGAGCGGGGCGTCGTGACCAAGATCTACGACGACTCGGAGTTCGCCACCGATGAGAAGGGCATCCTGCGAGGCGGTCCCGATCGAGGGCCCGACATCGCCTGGTTCACGGACCCCGCCGGCAACGTCCTCGCCGTGCTCGCCGCCGGCTGAGCGCCGCTCTCAGGCGAGGAGCGAGTCGAAGAGCTCGTTCACGGCCGGGTCGACGCGCTGCAGCTCGGGATGCGCGTCGTGCCAGTCGATGATCTCGCGCGCCGCGGTGTGCAGTGGCACGAGCGGGGCGAAGTCCGGCACGAGGCGGCGGACCTTGGTGTTGTCGAAGACGACGGAGTGCGCCATGTCACCCGTGAGCTGCCCGGCGCGTTCGGGTGCGGCATCCTCGATCGCCGCACTCGTGGCGTACCGGATCTTCGGCTCTGCTCCCGCCGCGCGACCGAGGATCGCGTAGATCTCGTTCCAGGTGTAGACGAAGTCGCTCGTGATCTGGAAGGTGTCGCCGTAGGCGAGCGGGTTGCCGAGCAGCCCCGCGAAGCCGACCGCGAAGTCGCTCGAGTGCGTGAGCGTCCACAGCGACGTGCCGTCTCCGTGGACGATGATCTCCTCACCCCGGCGGATGCGGTCGATCGCCGTCCACCCTCCGAACGCCGGGATCGTCCACTTGTCGTAGGTGTGCGAAGGCCGCAGCACCGTGACCGGGAATCCGCGATCCCGGTACGCGGCGGTCAGCAGGTCCTCGCAGGCGATCTTGTCGCGCGAGTACTGCCAGTACGGATTGCGCAGCGGTGTGGACTCGGTGATCGGAAGACGAGAGACCGGCTTCTGGTAGGCGGATGCCGAACTGATGAAGACGTACTGTCCCGTCCGGCCCTCGAAGCGGTCGATGTCCCGCTGCACCTGATCCGGCGTGAAGGCGATCATGTCGGCGACGACATCGAACTCACGACCGGCGAGGGCGGCGTCGACCGCTGCCGCATCCGACACATCCGCCGTCAGCACCTCGACGCCGTCAGCGGGCTCGCGCTGCGACTGTCCGCGATTCAGCAGAGTGACCTCCATCCCCCGGGACGCCGCGAGCGCACTCGCCGCCGAGGAGATGATTCCGGTTCCACCGATGAACAACACCGTCGTCGCAGTCATGGATCCGACTCTAGCGACGGGTCAGGCGGGGAGGCCGCCTAGGCGAGGTGCTCGAAGAGCGCGCGGACGGCCCCTTCGACGGCATCCGGATCTTCCGCACGGATCGCGTGGGCGACGGCTTCGGCCGCAGCGACCAGCCCGGGTGTCTCGTCGTCTCCGGGTACAGTCTCGGAGAACTGCAGCGCGCATTGAGCGAGGATCGTGGCCTCGACCAGGTGCATCGCCTGTCGCGGATGCCGCACGAGATCGTCGACGGCGGTGAGGAACGCGATGGCCGCGGCGTCGCGGTCGGCTGCGGCCTGCGCGCGACCGATCTCCTCGGCATACGCCGCGAGATCGGAGCGGACGCCTTCCGCGGCCGTGGGCAGCGCCGTGCGGAGCGCCGTCCCCGCGAGCACGCCGGCGTAGCTGATGACGGCACGCGACTCGCGTGCGGTGAGGTCCGCGACCTTGGTGTAGCGCGCGGGAGTGACCTCGACCAGTCCGATGTCACGCAGCCGGATGATCGCTTCGCGGATCGGGTTGAGCGACATGTCGAGCTCTCGGGCGAAGCGCATCGTGTTGAGCGTGTCGCCCGACCGATAGTCCCCCCGCAGGATCGCCCCGAGGATGTGCTGGAAGGCAAGTTCGGGCAGCGGCACGGCACCGCGATGGGTCCAGTGGTGCGTCCGTGGATCCGCGTAGGCGATGGTCATTGGTGCTCCCCAGGTCCGTTGTGTACGCCCCCTGTGACAGGGGCCCCCACTAGACAGACTCGCTGCCGCCCGGAATATTACGCAGCGCCAGGGAAAAAGTCAGACGACGCTGGCGCCGGGCGCCGCAGCGAACTCCTCGAGAGCGGTGACGACGTCGTCGGAGAGCTCGACCTGGCTGGCCGCCACCGCGTCGTCGATCTGGCCCGTGCGCGATGCACCGATGATCGCGGTGGTCACCACGGAGTCCCGCAGCACCCACGCGACGGCGAGCTGGGGAATCGAGAGGCCCGCGTCCTTCGCGACGCGGTCGATGCCGCGGATGCGCCCGAGGTAGCTGTCGGTGAGCGCGGAGCCGTTCAGGAAATGGCTGTTCGCGGCACGCGAGTCGGCCGGGACGTCACCGTCGATGTACTTGCCGGTGAGCAGGCCCTGCGCGAGCGGCGAGAACACGGCGCTGCCGATCTCCAGCTCGCGCAGCGCCGGGAACAGCTCGGCCTCGGGAGTGCGGTCGAACAGCGAGTACCGCGGCTGGTGCAGCAGCAGCCTCACGCCCTGATCCGCGAGCAGCTGATACGCGCGACGCGCCAGCTCGGCCGGGTAGTTCGAGATGCCCACGTACAGCGCCTTGCCGCTGCGCACGATGTCGGCGAGCGCCGTGACCGTCTCCTCCAGCGGGGTCTCGGGGTCGGGGCGGTGCGAGTAGAACACGTCGACGTAGTCGGTGTCCATGCGCTGCAGACTCTGCTCGAGCGAGCGCATGAGGTACTTGCGCGATCCGCCGTCGCCGAACGGCCCCGGCCACATGTCGTAGCCGGCCTTGGTCGTGACGAACAGCTCGTCTCGGTAGCGGGCGAGCCCGCTGTCGAGAACGGCCCCGAACGTCGACTCGGCGGACCCGTACGGCGGACCGTAGTTGTTCGCGAGGTCGATGTGCACGACACCGCGGTCGAACGCGTGCAGCACGATCTCGCGCTGACTGTCGAAGGTGCGGTCACGACCGAAGTTCTGCCAGAGTCCGAGCGACACCTTCGGCAGCTTCACCCCGCTGGCGCCTGCGCGTTGGAACGGCACGTCGGTGTAGCGGGTGGCCGCAGCCTCGTAGGCATGCGTCAGGCGGGGGTCATCGGCGGCGATGGGCATGAGGGACGCTCCTGGATCCGAGGCGGGAAGAGCTTCAGGATAGCGCTTTCTCGCACGGCGGGACCAGGACTCCGATGCATGCTGCGCCGGCATACGGGTGTCCGCGCTCGCAGGCCCGACCGACCGCTGTCAACCACACCGACGAAGTCCGACGGTCGGGGTAGCGTGACGGAGAGACGGCGATCATCGCATTCACCCCCGCTCCCCGCGGGAAACGAGAAGAGGTCCATGATGGGCGGGACCCCACCGTCGAAGCTGTCCGGCACGTCGAACGCCATCGTCGTGACCGGAGCACGGGTGCACAATCTTCGCGACGTGAGCGTCGCGATACCCCGCGACGCCCTCGTGGCCTTCACCGGCGTCTCCGGCTCGGGCAAGAGCTCCCTCGCATTCGGCACGTTGTACGCCGAGGCGCAGCGTCGGTACTTCGAGTCGGTGGCGCCCTACGCGAGGCGCCTGATGAGCCAGGTCGACATCCCCGACGTCGACGCCATCGGCGGGCTGCCTCCGGCGGTGGCCCTCCCCCAACAGCGCACCGCGGGAAGCGCTCGATCGACCGTCGGCAGCGCCACGTCGATCGGCAACGTCATCCGCATGCTGTTCTCGCGAGTGGGCACATACCCCAGTGGGGCGGAGCCGCTGTTCGCCGAGGACTTCTCCGCGAACACCGTGCAGGGCGCGTGCCCGCGCTGCCACGGGATCGGGCAGGTGTACGACGTGCCTCTGCACCTCATGGTCCCCGACGAGTCGCTGTCGATCCGCGACCGTGCGCTCGACGCCTGGCCGCGCGCCTGGCACGGCAAGCAGCTCATCGACAGCCTGATATCGCTCGGCTACGACATCGACATCCCGTGGCGCGATCTGCCTGAGAAGCAGCGTCAGTGGGTGCTCTACACCGAGGAGTCGCCTCAGGTTCCGGTGTTCACCGACCGCGGCCCGGCGCAGGTGCGCAAGGCCGTCGCGGCCGGCATCGAGCCCTCGTACATGAGCACGTTCGTCGGCGTGAGGCAGTACGTGCTCAACACCTTCGCCAACTCGAAGAGCGCGAAGATGCGCGAGAAGGCGGCGAGCTTCATGGTCAGCGTCCGCTGCCCGATGTGCGACGGACGCCGCCTGAAGCCCGAGGCGCTCGCCGTGACGTTCGCCGGTCTCGACATCACCGAGATGGCCGCGATGCCACTCGCGGACCTCGAGGCACTCCTCGAGACGGCACTCGACTCCTCCGGCAACGGAACGGATGCCCCCGGCGCCGGTGGCGAAGCGCTCCCACCCGAGAAGAAGCTCGCGGCGCACCGGCTGGTCGACGAGCTGCGCGATCGGATCTCCCCCATCATCGAGCTCGGTCTGGGCTACCTCTCGCTGGATCGCTCGACCCCGACGCTCTCGTCGGGTGAGCTGCAGCGTATGCGGCTCGCGACCCAGGTGCTGTCGCAGCTGTTCGGGGTCATGTTCGTGCTCGACGAGCCGTCTGCCGGCCTCCACCCCGCCGACGGCGAAGCGCTCGTGCGCATCCTCCGCTCGCTGCGAGACTCCGGAAACACGGTCTTCTTCGTCGAGCACTCCCTCGAGGTGATCCGGCATGCGGACTGGATCGTCGACATCGGCCCCGGAGCGGGATCCACCGGGGGTGAGATCGTCTATTCCGGCCCGATCGACGGGCTGCGGGACGCGGAACGCTCCCAGACGAGACGATATCTGTTCGCCGACGACCTGCGAGCCGAGCAGCCGACGGCACAGCCGCGGGCCCCTCGCGAGCCCGATGCCGAACTCGTGCTCGTCGACGTCTCGCGGAACAATCTCCGCAGCGTCTCGGTGTCGATCCCCCTCGGCTGCCTCACCGCCGTCACGGGCGTCTCCGGTTCGGGCAAGTCGTCTCTCGTCACCCAGGCCCTGCCCGACCTGCTGCAGAGCAGCCTCTCCAGCGAGGTGGACGGCTCGTCGACCGACACGTCGACGAGGGAAGAGCAGGGCAGCGCAGCAGCTGATCCGCTGTTCTCCGCACCGATCGCCCACACGACGGGTCGCGCCTCCGGCCCCGCCGACCGCGTGCGACGCGTGGTGCAGGTCAGTCAGAAGCCGATCGGCCGCACCTCTCGATCGAACGTGGCGACGTACACCGGGCTCTTCGACCGCGTCCGCGCGCTGTTCGCCGCGACACCGGAAGCGCGTCGGAGGCGCTACGCCGCGAGCCGGTTCTCGTTCAACCTGGCGAGCGGGAGATGCCCCACCTGCAAGGGCGAGGGCACGGTCGAGGTGGAGCTGCTCTTCCTCCCCACCGTCCACGCCCCCTGCGGCACCTGCGGCGGCACGCGCTACAACCCGGAGACCCTCGAGATCGAGCTCCACGGGCACACCATCGCCGACGTCCTCGCCCTGAGCGTGAACGACGCGCGTGTCCTCTTCGAGGACGATGCCGACGTCGCGCGACATCTCGATGCCCTCCTCGACGTGGGGCTCGGGTATCTGCCGCTGGGCCAGTCGGCGACCGAGCTCTCCGGCGGCGAGGCGCAGCGCGTGAAGCTGGCGTCCGAACTGCGGCGCGCCCAGCACGGCGACACCCTCTACCTGCTCGATGAGCCCACCTCAGGACTGCATCCGTCGGACACCGATCGGCTGCTCGTCCATCTTCAGCATCTCGTCGACGCCGGCAACACGGTCGTGATGGTCGAGCACGACATGCGCGTGGTCGCACAGGCCGACTGGGTGATCGACATGGGACCGGGAGCCGGAGAGCTCGGCGGCACTGTCGTGGCGCAGGGAACTCCGCGTTCCGTCGCCTCCGCGAGCGGAAGCACCACGGCGTCGTACCTCGCGGATGCCATCGCGGCTCAGGAACTCGGAGTCAGCGCCTGAGAACAGAAAATCCCTGCCGAGGCAGGGATTCTTTCTGCGGAGACGAGGGGATTTGAACCCCTGGTCCCCGTGAGGGGACTCCACCTTAGCAGGGTGGTGCACTCGGCCGGACTATGCGACGTCTCCAGGCATCCGAACCGTGAAGAGCGGATGCACCTTGCAATCATAACGGGTTCCCGTGGCTGGAACGAATCGGGGCTCAGGGTCCTCGGCCGGGCCGCCTGCAGGACGAAAGCACATCTGCAGGACGAGACCCGACGGATGCTCCCGCATCCGTGCTCCGGTCATGCACACGGCACGGGTGACGGCGCGTGACCCGAGACGATCCCTCAGCCGGCGCTCGATTCGCGCACCACGAGTTCGGGCTGGAACCGCACGCGACGGTCGTGCTCGACGCCGTCGAGCTCCTTCAGCAGCAGATCCACCCCGGTCCAGCCGAGCAGCCTGGCGGGCTGGCGCACGGAGCTCAGCGGCACGACGGTCGCCGAGGCGAAGTCGATGTCGTCATAGCCGACCATGGCGATGTCCTGGGGCACACGGATGCCGGAGCCGAAGCTGAACGCCTGCAGCAGCCCGACGGCGAGCAGGTCGTTCGCGGCGAAGACGGCATCCGGGCGCGATTCAGGCCCACGCGCCGCGATGGCCTCGCCCGCAGCCCTGCCCTGGAGCACCGTGAGCGCGGACTGCTCGAAGATCTCGAGAGTGACATCGGGGTGAGCGGCGACGGCCGCCTGCACGCCGCGCAGACGATCGGCGACCTGCTGCACCGACTGCGGTCCTCCGACGAATGCCAGCCGGCGACGTCCCGAAGCCAGCAGGTGATCGGCAGCCAGGCGTCCGCCTTCGACGTCATCGACCGAGACCGACGGCAGCAGCCCCTCCTCCACCTCGCGGTCGACGAGGATCACCGGCATGCCGCCTGCGGCGAATCGATGCACGGCCGAGAGGTCGTCGGTGGCGGGTGTGAGCAGCACGCCGTTGACCCGCTGCTCCTGGAAGAGCTCGAGGTGCGCGACCTGGCGCTCGTCTCGCTCGTCGCTGTTGCCGAGCAGCACCGTCATGCCGGCATCCGCTGCCCGGTCCTCCGCGCCGCGCACGACCTCGGCGAAGAACGGGTTGCCGATGTCGGGCACCACGAGTCCGATGCTGCGACTGCGACCTGCGCGCAGCTGCCTGGCGGCGTCGTTGCGCACGAAGCCGAGTTCCTGGATCACCCGCTGCACGCGCTCGACCGTCTTGGCGGACACGCGCTCGGGCTGATTGAGCACGTTCGAGACGGTGCCGACCGAGACGCCGGCCGCAGCCGCCACGTCCTTCACCCCTACCGCCATGGCCTGCCTCCGTCCGTCCGCGCGTGCGCCACGACTACCTTCTCATTCCGCGGGGTGAACTCCGCGCCGACGACGCCCCGGAACCGCGACGACGGCGAGCGCCGCGCAGCCGATGCCCGCGATGAACAGGGGCGCGAGCGCCCAGGTCACGACACCGGTGAAGACGGCCGCGGCCGCGATGTACGCGGCTCCGGCGGCATCCGCTGTGATCATCCCCGGCACCGCGCGGACCCCGGCGTTCCACCCGGTCGACGGCGACCAGGCGCCGGCGGCGAGCAGCACGGCGACCGCGAGAGCGAGCAGCCCCGCCCAGCCGATGACCGCGATGATCTCGCCACCGGGCAGTGCGCCCGAGCCCGCGAGCACGACGTCGACCGTGAGCACGGCGGCGATCAGCGCCGCCGGCACCCCGACGCGGAGCGAGGGCAGGATGCCGGTGCGCACGTCGTCCCAGAACAGGGCCGTGCGCGAATCCTCCGCGGCGACGAAGCGACGCAGGTGACGGATGCCGGCGGCCAGGGCGATCGGCAGCGTGACGACGCCGAGGGCGATGATCGTCATCAGCAGCCCGACCGTGAGCACCTCGCCGAACAGACCGAACTTGGCGGTCGCTCCGGGGTTGACCCCGGGCTCGACACCGGCCACCGTCGGGCCGGCGCCCGACCGCGCCTCGCGCTTCGCCGCCCGGTGCGCCCGACGCTCTGCGTTGATGACCGACATGACTAGCCCTTCAGTCCCTGCGTGGCGACTCCGTCGACGAGGAAGCGCTGGAAGACCACGAAGAACAGCAGCACCGGCACGAGGGCCACGAACGACGCCGTGACCGTCGCGCCGTAGTCGGACGACGAGGTCTGGTCGTTGTAGAGGCGCAGCGCGATCGGCAGCGGGTAGTTCTCGGGGCTCGTCAGGTAGAGCAGCGGCCCGAGGAAGTCGTTCCACGCCCAGATGAACGAGAAGATCGCGCAGGTGATCAGGGCGGGCTTGATGAGCGGCAGGATGATCGACCAGAAGATCCGCAGGTGGCCTGCTCCGTCGATGCGCGCCGCTTCATCCATGTCGCGGGGCATCTGGCGGATGAACTGCACGAGAAGGAAGACGAAGAACGCCTCGGTGGCGAGGAACTTCGGCAGGATCAGCGGGATGAAGGTGTCGACCCATCCGAGCTGGTTGAAGATGATGTACTGCGGGATGATCACGACGTGGAACGGCAGCAGCAGCGTGCCGATCATCGCGGCGAACAGCACGCCGAGTCCCTTGAACTGCACTCGTGCGAAGGCGTAGGCGGCGAGCGCCGACGAGAGCACCGTGCCGACCACGGCCGAGACCGCGAGGATCAGCGAGTTCAGGAAGAAGCGCCACATCGGCACTCCGGCGATGCCCTCCATGACCTTGCCGTAGTTGTCGAGCGTCGGCGCCTGCGGCAGCAGCCCCGGGTTCTGACCGAACTCGGCGTTCGGCTTGAACGTCGACAGGAACAGCCACAACAACGGGTAGAGCACCACCGCGGTGAGCGCGAGGAGACCGATGAACCAGATGACGGTCTGCCAGGTCTTGCGCTTGATGCGGCGACGCGGGGCGGGCGGACCGACGGGCGTCGTCTGCTGCGCGGCGAAGACCGGAGTGGATGCGGCGCCGGACGTGGTCGCCTGATTGGAGGTGCTCATTTGTCGTCTCCCGAGTAGTGCACCCACGACCTCTGAGTGCGGAAGAGGATGAAGGCGATGATCGCGACGACGACGAGCAGGACCCACGCGATCGCGGCCGCGTAGCCCATCTGTCCGTCGGAGAACCCTCGCTTGTACAGGTACACGGTGATGAAGTTCGTCATGCCGGCGGGGCCGCCGGTGCCGTTCGAGATGATGTACGCCGAGGCGAACACCTGGAACGCGCCGATGAGACCGAGCAGCAGGTTGAAGAACATCACCGGGGAGAGCATCGGGATCGTCACCGCGCGGAACCGACGGTAGGCGTTCGCGCCGTCCATCTCTGCGGCCTCGTACAGCTCCTTGGGGATCTGCTTGAGACCCGCGAGGAAGATCACCATCGTGGCTCCGAACTGCCAGACGGCGAGCAGGATCATCATCGGGAGCACGAGGCTCGGGTTGCCGATCCATCCGCCGAGATCCACGCCGAAGATCTGCAGACCGCTGTCGACCGGACCGTCGGAGGAGAACATGGCCCGCCACACGATGGCGACCGAGACCGAGCCGCCGATGAGGGACGGCGCGTAGAAGGCGGAACGGAAGAAGCCCG
Organism: Microbacterium sp. 1.5R; assembly: GCF_001889265.1. Taxonomy (NCBI): domain Bacteria; kingdom Bacillati; phylum Actinomycetota; class Actinomycetes; order Micrococcales; family Microbacteriaceae; genus Microbacterium; species Microbacterium sp. 1.5R. The sequence goes on along the minus strand of NZ_CP018151.1, from coordinate 631,075 downwards.
CGCCCTTGTCTCGGTAGTTCAGGAGCATCGCGACGGCCAGCGCCGCCGCCAGGGTTATCGGGGTGCCGATGAACACATAGACCAGGGTGATCTGCGCCGACTGGATGAAGTTCGGGTCGCTCGTGAAGAGTCGGATGTAGTTGTCCAGCCCGATCCACTTGGGCGGCTGGAAGATGTTGTACTTCGTGAAGGAGAGGTACAGGGAGTAGATCATCGGCACGGCGGTGAGACCGAAGAAGCCGATGAGCCACGGGGTGAGGAACGCATAGCCGGTCGCCGTCTCACGCCGCAGACGTGCGCGCTGGCCCGGCCGCGCGAGTTCGTTCTCGGGGCGGCGGCCGCTGCGCAGCGCCCGCCCTCGCCCGGACTTCTTGCCCGTGACGATCGTCCTGGTCGCCGTCGTGGTCATGACAGCTCCTTCCGAAGTGGATGGGATGCGGTGGGCCGGGCGGATGCCACCCGGCCCACCGACGGGATCACTGGTTGAGGACGACGTCCATCTCGGAGAAGAACTGCGTCACGGCCTCGTCGACCGTCGTGGTGCCGAAGTTCAGCTCGGTGCCCAGCACCCGGAACTTCTCCTCGAGGGTGCCGTAGCCGACGATCGGCACGGGCGGAGCGTCGCCGAGGCGGTCGGCGATCGACTCCTCGTAGTCCTTGACGAGCTGGCTCATGGGATCGAGCTCTGCGGCCTCGAGAGCGGTCTCGGATGCGGGGAGGCCACGGTTGGTGCCGAAGATCTCGCCGGACTCGGGCGAGTTGACCAGGAAGTTGACGAGCGTCGCCGCCGCCTCCGGGTGCTCGGTCTTGGCCGAGATCGTGTGCAGCATCGAGGGCTTCAGGTACAGATCCTTCGCGCCCTCCTTCGTGACCGGCGGGGCGACGAGGCCGAGCTCGGTGTAGCTCTCGCCGAGGTTGGCGAGGTAGCCCGCACCGAAGTTGTCCCACGTCAGCTCGCTGGCGTTCTTCGCGGCGTCGAACGCGGTGAGGGGGTTGAGCTCCTCGACGACCTGCTGCGGAACGACGACTCCGTCACGGATGTCGTCTCCGGCCTCCCAGAACTCCTTCAGACGGTCTTCGTCGAAGCCGGGCGTGCCGTCTTCGTCGAACAGGTTCTTGCCCTCGCTGCGCAGCTGCAGCTCGAAGTTCTGGATGCGCCCCGTCCAGTCGGACCCGCCCCAGAACTCACCCGCGCCGGCATCGGTGATCTCGCCCATCCACTCGTCGTAGTCCTCCCAGTCGCCCCCGGGGAACTCCTCGACGCCTGCGGTCTCGAGCAGCTGGGGGTTGGTGAAGACGCCCCACGCGTTGGTCGAGGTGGTGATGCCGTAGGTCGTGTCATCGACGACGCCGATGCCGAGGATGTTCTCGGAGAGCGGCTCGGTGTCGATGACCGAGCCGAGGTAGGGCTCGAGGTCGAGCAGCAGGCCGTTCTCCGAGTACTGACGCAGGTACGAGTAGTCGAACTGCATGACGTCGGGGAGTCCGCCGCCGGCGGCCTCGGTCTGGCGCTTCTCCCAGAACTCCGGGAACCCGAGGAACGTCGCGTTCACCGTGATGTTCGGGTACTCCTCATTGAACGCCTCGATCGCCTGGTTGTAGAGATCGGCGCGGACGTCGTTGCCCCAGAACGCCAGGTCGAGGGTGACCTTCTCGTCGGGGTCGTACGTGGGCTCGCCCTCGGGGCTGCCTCCGCCGGCGCAGCCGGCGAGTACCAGCGCTGCGCTGGTGGCGACGGCCGCTGCGGCCGCCAGACGCTTCTTGCTGAACATCGTTGTCCTCTCTGATGAACGTCCTCGTTCGGCAGGGCCGCGGAACGCCTGTGTCCATGTGGTGCGGGATGCGATCTCCATCGTGCGGGGAAAACGCTTACCTGCACGCTAATCCAGATTGAAACGTTTCGCAACCGGCAATTCGCGGCGGGGATTACATCGATTACCGCGGGGTCTTCGATCCTCTCACGATCAGCTTCCCGCCCTCGACCTCGAGCCCCACGCGATGCACGGCGGATCGCCTCTGCTCGCCCGTCGCAGCGTGGGCCGGAGCCCGCTCCGCGGCGGCGGCGAAGAAGTAGAACCACAGGTCGTCGCCGACGCGCACCTGCGCGCCGTGACTGCCGACCCCTCCGGTCGGCAGATCAGCGAGGATCACGGCATCCGCATCACCCTGACGCGTCCAGCGCGTGCCGTCGTCGGAGCGATAGACGCCCATCCCCCGCCACTCGTCCACGATCAGCCACCAGAGACCGCCGAGCTCGAACACGGTCGGCCCCTCGTGCGGCCGTCCTCCGATCGCGACGCCGTCGAGGGACCAGTCCACGAGGTCGGGCGATGACGCGACCATGGTCACCGAGTCCGCCGCCTCATCCTTGTACCAGAGGCGCCACAGTCCGTCGGGCGTGCGCGCGACGGCCGCATCGATCACACGATCGCTGCTCAGCACGAGCGGGCCGCATCTCGACCAGTGCCTCAGGTCGTCGGAGGCGTACTCGACGATGGCGCGAGCGAACCCCGGCCAGCGGTCGGGAATGCCGTCGATCTCGGTGAGATGCATCCGCCAGCGCGCACCGTCCCAGAAGACCTCCGGGGCCCAGTGCGTGCGGTCGACCTCGGCGGGCGGCGGGCCGGGCTCGAGGACGAGATCGGATGCCGTGGGCTCGAGCGTTCCGTCGTAGCGCCAGTCCAGACCGTCGGTCGATGTCGCGACCCCGATCCGGCTGCCGTGCACCCACGACACCCCCGGTCCCGCATCGGCGAGGCTCGCCCGACGCTGGGTGTAGAACATCCACCACAGCCCGTCGGCGTCGACCACGACCCGCGGGTCGGTGGCGCCGTCGTAGACGGGGTCGCGGTAGAGCTCTCTCATCTGCGGAGATCGGCGACCGGACTCGCGAAGCCGGCCCGGTGCGTGGGGTGCGAGCCCAGCAGCTCGGGGGTGATCACCGTGCCGTCCGCAGCGGCCGAGGCGTAGATGGCCGCCACGATCTCGAGTGAGCGCGCCGGCGCATCAGCGGTAGGAGGCAGGGGTGCGCCCTCGAGCAGAGCGTCGAACACGTCGCGCAGCAGCGGCTCGTGGTCGCTGCGCTCCTCGGCATCCGGGAACGCCCATCCCTCGGCCTCCGACTCGAAGCCGGGCGCCGGGGTGATCCGCCAGTTCTCATGACCGTGGCCGTAGACGTGGTCGACCGTGACCGTGGCCTTCTGGGTGTCGATGCGGATCGAGCTCGTCTCTCGCGGCGACACGGCACTGGTGACGAGCTGCGCGACCACTCCCTGGCCGAAGACGATGGTCGCGGTCGAGACGTCCTCGGTCTCGGTCTCGCGGTCGAGCCGCCAGAGCCTGCCCTGCACCGACGACCAGTCGCCCAGCAGGTGAGCGAGCAGGTCGATCTGGTGGATGCCGTGGCCCAGGGTCGTTCCGCCGCCCTCCGTCTCCCACTTGCCGCGCCACGGCACCGCGAAGTAGCCGGCGTCACGGAACCAGAGCGTCTGACACACGGCGACGAGCGGGCGGCCGAGGGCTCCGCTCTGCAGCAGCCCGCGCACGTGCGCCGCGGCCGTGCCGGTGCGCTGCTGGAAGACGACCGCCAGCTGCCTGCCCGCGGCCTCGGCCGCCGCGCGCATCTCGTCGAGCTCGTCGAGCGACGGTGCCGGCGGCTTCTCGACGATCACATGCGCGCCGGCTGCGAAGGCTGCGAGCGACTGCGAACGGTGCGGCCCGGGCGGCGTGCAGATGAGCATGACGTCGGGGTGCTCGGCGGCGAGCATCTCGTCGAGGTCGCCGTAGGCGGCATCGATGCCGTATCGGCCGGCGAACTCCTGCGCCTTCTCCCGGCTGAGGTCGGCGACGGCGACGAGCTCGGCGCGCGGGTACGCGGCGACCGCGCGGGCGTGCGCGTTCGCCACCGCCCCGGTGCCGACCAGGGCCGCGCGAAGGGTCTTCTCGGTTGTCATCGTTCCTCCTCAGGACGCTGAGCCGGGGTCATCTGATGCCGTTCTGCACCAGGTGCAGGCGGGCGTATCGCCCGTCGGCGGCGAGCAGCTCGTCGTGCGAGCCCTGTTCGACGATACGTCCGTGCTCGAGCACGACGATGCGATCGGCCTGCCGGATCGTCGACAGCCGGTGCGCGACCACGAGCGTCGTGCGACCGCGCATGAGCCGTTCGAGGGCCTCTTTGACGAGTCCCTCGGACTCGGGGTCGAGCGCGCTCGTCGCCTCGTCGAGCAGCAGGATCCGCGGATCGCGCACGAGCGCGCGGGCGATCGCCAGACGCTGGCGCTGACCACCCGAGAGGCGCGCTCCGCGCTCGCCGACCACCGTGTCCCACCCCTGCGACTGCTCGCTCACGAACTCCCACGCGTTGGCGTCTCGCAGCGCCTGTTCGACGCGATCGGGCGTGACGTCGGGCATGCCGTAGGCGATGTTGTCGAAGACCGATCCCTCGAACAGCACCGACTCCTGCGGCACGACCGAGATCGACCGGCGCACTGTGCGCAGGTCGAGCTCCTGCATGTCGGCGCCGTCGAGCACGATGCGGCCGCTCGTCGGACGGACGAATCCGAGCACGAGGTTCAGGAGGGTCGACTTGCCCGAGCCCGACGATCCCACGAAGGCGACCGTCTCGCCGGGGGCGATCCGCAGATCGATCTCGAACAGGGCGTCGTCGTCGGCATCCGCGTAGCGATGCGTCGCAGAATCGAGCACGATCTCGCCGGCGACCGCCGAGACGACGCGCTTGCCGGAGTTCTGCTCGATGTCGGGCTCTTGCAGCACCTCGGCGATCGAGCGCACCGACTCGAGCCCGCGGGCGCCGACGGGAATGAGCATGAGCAGCTGGGTGAGCCCGCCGGTCAGCAGCGTGAAGTAGCTCGAGAGCATCACGACCTCGCCCGGCGTGATCGGGAGGAAGCCGGTGAGCGCGCACACGGCGGCGAGCATGAGGCAGGCGACGCCGAGCAGCTGCATCGCGACCCAGGAGATCGAGGCCACCCGGCCGTTCAGCAGGTCGAGGTCGAGTCCGGCGCGGCGCACGCCATCCGCCCCGCCCGCGACGCGGTTGATCGCCGTCTCCTCGAGCCCGTGAGCGCGTGTCACCGGGATCAGCGACGCCATCTCGCCGACGCGGGCCGACAGCGTCTCGATCTCGCGCCGGAAGACCTCGTTGCGACGCTGCGATCGATTGCGCATGCCGTAGCGGATGCCGATCGCGATCGGCACGGCGAGGGCGTACACGGGAAGGAACTGCGGCACGGTGACCGCCGTCATGCTGAGTGCGCCGAGCATCACCATGGTCGACGACAGGAGCGGATGCGTGACCTGCTGCAGCATGAGCTCGACGTTCTCGACGTCGCGCACCACCTTCGTCTGCACGATCGACGAGCTCATCCTCGTGTGGTAACCGATCGAGAGGCTCTGCAGTCGCGCGGTGAGGGCGTTGCGGAGATCGGCACCGAGGTCTCGCACCACGGTCATGAAGTTGCGGGTGTAGATGATGTGGTTCGGGTAGTTCTGCAGCAGCAGCACGGCGGCCAGCGCGAACCACCACAGCACCTCGGTGACATCGCCGTCGCTCGCCACGACGTCGATGATCGCGGCGGTGATCACCGGCAGGAACCAGAGCGGGATCTCCTTGATCGCGAAGGCCGTGATCGCGAAGGTCAGTCGCCAGTGACGGCGGGCGACGAGGCGCAGCACGGAGCGGGTGGGGTGATCACCGTCGATGAGCGCGGCCGGATGGGAAAGCGCTTTCTGTGCCATGGTCCTATCGTAGAGTCACCGCACCCGTCTGGGAAGCGCGACCATCCGAATCAGCAGGAGCAGCCATGACCTTCGACGCAGCATTCGACTGGGCACGTGGTCACGTGCAGGCGGAGCGCCTGCCGACAGCCGTGCTCGGCATGGCCACCGCCGACGGGATCGTCGACCTCGAGGGCTTCGGGGCCGCGACGGATGCCGTCTACCCGCTGTTCTCGATCACGAAGGTGCTCACCGGCATCACGGCGACGCGCGCCATCGAGAGGGGTCTGCTCACCCCGAACACTCCGCTCGCCGACGCCCTGCCGCAGTTCGGCACCTCTCGTGACGACATCGTGCGGCTGTGGCACCTGGCATCCCACACCTCGGGGATCTCCGAGCCGGCTCTCGACACCGCGCTTCCGCTGCGCGACGAGCTGCTCAGCCAGGGGCGGGACTTCGCCGCCGGCACCGCGTCGCGGTATTCCACCCTGGCCTTCGAGGGGATCGCGGCGCTGATCGAGCACGCGACCGGTTCGACCTGGGATGCCGGCACATTCGACTGGGCGCATCGCATCGGCGCGATCAGCCTGACCCTCGACCCGAGCGAGTCCCTCGGGGTTCCGGATGCCGCGGCCGGCGGACTCGACCTCGACCGGTTCCACGCCACGCGTGCTCCCGGCGCAGGACTCCTGGGCAGAGCCGAGGATCTCCTGCACCTCGGCGCCGAGCTGCTGCGCATCGGCCAGGGCGCGAAAGACGGCATCCTGTCTCCGGCGGGACTGGCCATGATGCTCCGCCCGCTGACCGGCGCGATCCCCCGCCTCGACCCGTACCCCTCTGAGCGCGGTCAGGACTGGGGCTTCACGTTCAACCTGCGCTCACGAGCGCCGGGGCTGGTGGACCGTGACGTCTTCGGCCACGGCGGGTGGGCGGGCACGGAGTTCTGGGTGCACCCGACGGCGGGCGTCTGCTGGGTGCTGCTCACGAACGCGGCCGTGCGCCCGGGCGTGGACGCCGATCAGCTCGACAACGCGGTCATCACCGCCGTGTGACCGCCGACGCTCGCTTGACACGTCGCTCGCCCGTGTCTAGGGTTGAGACATTGAATGAAACGATTCAAAATCCGCTCGATGAAGAGAGAACCATCATGACCCGCGTCGCGTTCCAGTTGCAGGTGCGTCCTGAACTGCTCGACGAATACCTCGCCCGTCACTCGCCGGTCTGGCCCGAGATGCTGGGCGAGATCGCGGCAGCCGGCCGCCGCAACTACTCGCTGTTCCTCGCCGAGGGCGGCACGCTCGTCGGCTACTACGAGACCGACGACGATGCCGCCGCCCAGGCGTATCTCGCCGCCTCCCCCGTCGCCGCGCGCTGGGAGTCCGAGATGAGCCGATTCTTCATCGGTCTCGACGGACGCCCCGACCAGGCCGCCACCGCACTCGCCGAGGTGTTCCACCTCGAAGACCAGCTCGCCGACGCCGGCGACTCCCCCGCATCAGACATCGACAACCGCACCGACACCGAAGGCAGCGCCTCATGAGCATCCTCTCGTCCGACAACCTCGCCGCCCTCGAACAGCAGGGCATCGAACTCCCCAGCTGGGCGTTCGGCAACTCCGGCACGCGCTTCAAGGTGTTCGGCACGCCCGGCACGCCCCGCGACCCGTGGGAGAAGATCGCGGATGCCGCGCAGGTGAACAAGTACACGGCGCTCGCACCCTCGGTCGCCCTGCACATCCCGTGGGACCTGGTCGACTCGTTCTCCGACCTGCGCAAGCACGCCGAGGACCTCGGCGTGACCCTGGGCACCATCAACTCCAACACGTTCCAGGACGACGACTACAAGTTCGGCGCGCTGACCCACGAAGACCCGTCGATCCGCCAGAAGGCGATCGACCACCACCTCGCCTGCATCGACGTGATGGATGCCACGGGCAGCCGCGACCTGAAGATCTGGCTCGCCGAGGGCTCGAACTACCCGGGGCAGGCCGACCTGCGCGGCCGTCAGGACCGCCTGCAGGAGTCGCTGCAGCAGATCTACGCACGCCTCGGCGACGACCAGCGCCTCGTGCTCGAGTACAAGTTCTTCGAGCCGGCGTTCTACCACACCGATGTTCCCGACTGGGGCACGTCCTACGCCCAGGTCTCGTCCCTCGGCGACAAGGCCATGGTGTGCCTCGACACGGGCCACCACGCACCCGGCACCAACATCGAGTTCATCGTCATGCAGCTGCTGCGCCTCGGCAAGCTCGGGTCGTTCGATTTCAACTCGCGCTTCTACGCCGACGACGATCTCATCGTGGGCGCGGCCGATCCCTTCCAACTGTTCCGCATCCTGTTCGAGGTCGTGCGCGGCGGCGGCCTGAACAACCCCGATGTGGCGTTCATGCTCGACCAGTGCCACAACGTCGAGGACAAGATCCCCGGTCAGATCCGCTCGGTGCTCAACGTGCAGGAGATGACGGCGCGTGCGCTGATCGTCGACCGCGACGCCCTGACCGCGGCGCAGAAGTCCGGCGACGTGCTCGCCGCCAACGCCGTCTTCATGGACGCGTTCTACACCGACGTGCGCCCCGCGCTCGCCGAATGGCGAGAGTCGCGCGGCCTCGCAGCCGACCCGATGGCGGCCTACGCCGAGTCGGGCTACCAGCAGAAGATCGCCGCCGACCGCGTCGGTGGCGTGCAGGCCGGCTGGGGCGCCTGAGCCCGCACCCCGACCCGTCGGGATGCGGGAGCCGATCCCCGCATCCCGACGCCCCCCGACAGAACGGATGACACCGTGAACGAGCAGGTGCTCGACGGACCGCACGGACCGCTGCGCGTGCGGGTGTACACCCCGACCTCTCCCGTCGGCCCCGGACTCGTCTGGGTGCACGGCGGAGGGTTCGCCGCCGGTGAGATCGACATGCCGGAGGCCGACTGGGTCGCGCAGAGCTTCGCCGAGCGCGGCATCGCCGTGGTGTCGGTCGACTACGCGCTGGCTCCCTTCCCTCGCACCTGGGCTGCGGCAGCCGGGGCACCCGAGCGAGAGGGCGTGCACTACCCGGTCGCCTCCGAGGAGGTCGAGGCCGCATTCCGTTGGGCGGTCCACTCCGGCCTCACCGAGGGGCCGTGGTCGATCGGCGGAGCGAGCGCCGGCGGCAACCTCGCGGCCGGCGCGGCACTGCGCCTCAGTCACGGTCCCGGGCCCTTCCCTGCGCTCGCGGTGCTCGCCTATCCGACGCTCCACGCCGTGCAGGCAGCCCCGGATGCTGCGCTGCGCGCCGCTCTCGACGCGGACCCCGATGCCGACGTGTTCGGCCCCGACCCGGTGCGCGGCATGTACGAGAACTACCTCGGCGGACCGGTCGACGGTGGCGACGTCTACGCCGTGCCCGGCACCGCGTCCCCCGCCCAGCTCTCGCATTTCCCCGCCACGATCATGATCAACGGCGAGGTCGACGAGCTCCGTGTCTCCGGCGAGGCGTTCGGCGCCCTGCTGCGCGACGCGGGCGTCGAAATCGACATCTCGACCGAGGCGGGCACCCGCCACGGCCACCTCAATCAGCCCGAACTCGCGGCAGCGACAGCATCGATCGACCGCTTCGCCGCCCGCATCCTCGCCACGTCTCCACAGAACAGGGAACAGCCATGACCAACCCCACCGCCGCCGCCCTCATCGAGCGGTCGAACCGCCTGGGCGCCGACCCGAAGAACACCAACTACGCCGGTGGCAACACGTCGGCGAAGGGCACGGAGACCGACCCCGTCACGGGTCAGCCCGTCGAGCTGATGTGGGTCAAGGGTTCGGGTGGAGACCTCGGCACGCTCACAGAGCAGGGTCTCGCCGTGCTGCGCCTCGACCGCATGCGCGCACTCGTCGACGTCTACCCGGGCCTCGACCGTGAGGACGAGATGGTCGCCGCGTTCGACTACTGCCTGCACGGCAAGGGCGGTGCAGCTCCGTCGATCGACACCGCGATGCACGGGCTCGTCGACGCCGCGCACGTCGACCACCTGCACCCCGACTCGGGCATCGCGATCGCCACCGCGGCCGACGGCGAAGAGCTGACGGCGAAGATCTTCGGCGACAAGGTCGTGTGGGTTCCGTGGCGTCGCCCCGGATTCCAGCTCGGACTCGACATCGCCACCATCAAGGCGAAGAACCCGCAGGCCATCGGCACGATCCTCGGCGGCCACGGCATCACCGCCTGGGGCGACACGTCGGAGGAGGCCGAAGCCAACTCCCTCTGGATCATCGACACCGCGGCCGCCTACATCGAGGCCAACGGCAAGGCCGATCCGTTCGGCGGCGTCCGTGCCGGCTTCGAGGCACTCCCCGAGGCCGAGCGGCGTGAGCGCGCAGCGACCCTCGCCGGCACCATTCGCGGGATCGCGTCGACCGACAAGCCGATGGTCGGCCACTTCACCGACTCCGACGTCGTCCTCGACTTCCTCGCCTCCGAGCGCGCCCCTGAACTCGCGGCTCTCGGCACGAGCTGCCCCGACCACTTCCTGCGCACCAAGGTCAAGCCGCTGATCCTCGACCTGCCGGTCACGGCATCCGCCGATGAGCAGATCGCCCGTCTGCACGAACTGCACACCGAGTACCGCGCCGACTACCAGGCCTACTACGACGCGCACGCGACCGCCGAGTCGCCCGCGATCCGCGGCGCCGACCCGCTCATCGTGCTCGTGCCCGGCATCGGAATGTTCTCCTACGGCGCCAACAAGCAGACCGCCCGCGTCGCCGGTGAGTTCTACGTCAACGCGATCAACGTCATGCGCGGCGCCGAGGCACTGTCGACCTACTCGCCCATCTCTGACGCCGAGAAGTTCGACATCGAGTACTGGGCGCTCGAAGAGGCCAAGCTGCAGCGCATGCCGAAGCCGAAGTCGCACCAGGGACGCATCGCCTTCGTCACCGGAGCCGCCAGCGGCATCGGCAAGGCCATCGCCACCCGCCTCGCCGCAGAGGGCGCCTGCGTCGTCATCGCCGACCTCGACCTCGAGAAGGCACAGGCGGCCGCCGCCGAGCTGGGCAGCACCGACGTCGCGATCGGCGTCGCGGCGAACGTCGCCGATGCGGATGCCATCCAGGCGGCGCTGAACGACGCCGTGCTCGCGTTCGGCGGCGTCGACCTCGTCGTCAACAACGCCGGTCTCTCGCTGTCGAAGCCGCTGCTCGAGACCACCGAGAAGGACTGGGATCTGCAGCACGACGTCATGGCCAAGGGCTCGTTCCTCGTGTCGAAGGCCGCGGCCCGCGTGCTGATCGACCAGAAGCTCGGCGGCGACATCATCTACATCTCGTCGAAGAACTCCGTCTTCGCCGGCCCCAACAACATCGCCTACTCGGCGACCAAGGCCGACCAGGCCCACCAGGTGCGGCTGCTGGCCGTCGAGCTCGGCGAGTTCGGCATCCGCGTCAACGGCATCAACCCCGACGGTGTCGTGCGCGGCTCGGGCATCTTCGCCTCCGGCTGGGGCGCGAACCGTGCCGCGACCTACGGTGTCGCCGAAGAGGACCTCGGCCAGTTCTACGCCAACCGCACGATCCTCAAGCGCGAGGTCGTTCCCGAGAACGTGGCGGATGCCGTCTACGTGCTGACGGGTCCCGAGCTGAGCCGCACGACCGGTCTCCACATCCCGGTCGACTCCGGCGTCGCTGCGGCGTTCCTGCGATGACGGTGCGGTCCGTCGCCGCCGTCGACCTCGGAGCGACCAGCGGTCGCGTCATGATCGGCCGGATCGGCGACGGCCGGCTCGACCTCGAACTCGTCTCGCGGTTCCCGAACGGGCCCGTCGAGCGCGAAGACGGTCTGCACTGGGACTTCGGCGCTCTCTACGAGCACGTCGTCGCAGGGCTCGCCGAGGCGGTACAGCGCGAACCGGCGATCGAGAGCGTCGGCATCGACTCGTGGGCCGTCGACTACGGCCTGCTGCGAGACGGCGAACTCCTCGCCGAGCCGTTCCACTACCGCGACGCGCGCACGGCGCGCGGCGTCGACGAGGTGCACACGGTCGCGCCCTTCGCCGAGCTCTACGGCCGCAACGGACTGCAGTTCCTGCCGTTCAACACGCTGTACCAGTACCGCGTCGATGCCCGCCTCGCCGACGCCGACACCGCGTTGCTCATTCCCGACCTCATCGCGTTCCTGCTCACCGGAACAGCGGTGGCCGAGCGGACGAACGCCTCGACCACCGGGCTCCTCGGCGTCGAGTCGGGCGAGTGGGACGCCGAGCTCGCCGAGCGCATCGGCATCCCGACGCGCATCCTGCCGACGCTCGTCGATCCGGGCGAGACGATCGGCACACTCCGCGCGGACCTGGTCGAGCGCATCGGCAAGAAGCTGCCGGTGATCGCGGTCGGGTCGCACGACACAGCATCCGCCGTCGTCGCCGCTCCCCTGGCGACCCCGCACTCCGCCTACATCTCGTGCGGCACCTGGGGGCTGGTCGGCGTCGAGCTGATCGAGCCGGTGCTGACGGATGCCGCGCGCGAGGCGAACTTCACGCACGAGCTCGGCGTGGACCGTCGCTACCGCTTCCTGCACAACGTGACGGGGCTCTGGCTGCTGAGCGAGACCGTGCGCGCGTGGGAGACGGAGGACGGCTCGCGGATCGACCTTCCCGAGCTGCTGGCCGCGGCATCCGCCGTGACGGACGACGTGCCCCTCTTCGACGCGAACGACGCGTCGCTCAGCGCACCGGGAGACATGCCCGCGCGCATCACGACACTGCTCGGGGCCGAGGCTCCGACGACGCGACCCGCGTTCGCCCGGTCGATCGTCGAGTCGATCGCGACCGCCTTCGCGGATGCCGTGCAGACGGCAGCCGATCTGTCAGGGCGCGAACTCGACAGCATCCACCTCGTGGGAGGCGGCTCGCTGAACCGTCTGCTGTGCCAGGCCACCGCGGATCGCACCGGCCGTCCCGTGCTCGCCGGCCCCGTCGAGGCGACAGCCCTCGGCAACGTGCTCGTGCAGGCACGGGCTCTCGGCGCCGCCCCGGCATCCCTCGAGGAGCTGCGCGCCCTCGTCGCCGCGACGCACGAACCGGAGCGCTTCGACCCGCGCTGACTCCCTCACGCCCGTCGCAGCCCCTCATCCGACCGCCCGTATCCCCGATGGCTGCCGGTGCGAATCCCTGTGCGGGTGCGGATGCCCGCCCTCTCAGGCGCCGGAGAACGCACACCGCGGCGCACACGGAAAGGGGCGCCGAGGCCGAAGCCCCGACACCCCTCCCGAACTCGACTCAGAAGTCGAACTCGCCGATGTTGTCTGCGTTGAACTCGAACGGGTCGCCGAGAAGAACGACGCCGTCGGCGCCGACCGTGTACTCGCCGAGGTCTCCGGCCTCGAAGGTGTCGCCCTCTTCGCCGGTGATCTCACCCTCGATCAGCGCCTTGGAGGCGAACGCGGCCAGGTAGCCGAGGTCGGCCGGGTTCCACAGCGCGAACGCGGTGACGGTGCCGTCTTCGACGTACTCGCGCATCTGGTTCGGCGTGCCGAGACCGGTGATGGCGACCTTGCCCTTGTAGTCCGAGGTGGACACGTACCGCGCCGCAGCCGCGATGCCGACCGTGGTGGGCGAGATGATGCCCTTCAGGTTCGGGTGGCTCTGCAGCAGCGCAGCGGTCTTGTCGAACGACGTCTGGTCGTCGTCGTCACCGTAGACGGTCTCGACGATCGTAATGTCGGGGTACTCGCTGGCGACGTACTCCTTCATCAGGTCGATCCAGGCGTTCTGGTTGGTCGCGTTGGCGGATGCCGACAGGATCGCGACCTCGCCGGCTCCGCCGATCTGGTCGGCGATCAGGTCGACCTGCACCTTGGCGATGCCCTCGGAGTCGGCCTGGTTGATGAACAGGTCGCGGCACTCGGGGTTCGTGTCGGAGTCGAAGGTGACGACCTTGACGCCGGCGTCACGGGCCTCGTTCAGCGCGTCGCAGATCGCCTTCGGGTCGTTCGCCGAGACGACGAGCGCGCCCACGGCCTGCTGCGTCGCGGTGTTGATGTAGCTGACCTGGGCGTCGGGGGTGGCTTCGGCCGGGCCGACCTCGGCGAACGTGCCGCCGAACTCGTCGACGGCGGTCTTGCCGCCCTCGCTCGAGGTGTCGAAGTACGGGTTGCCGAGGTTCTTGGGCAGGAACGTGATCGCGAGGTTGTCGGATCCGCCTTCACCCTCTGAACCCGAGCCTCCGGATCCGCCGCTGGTGTCGGCGCAGCCGCTCAGCACGAGCGCTGCGGCCACGGCGACCGCCGCGAACCCCGCGATCTTCTTACGTGCAAACGTCATTGTTCTTCCTTTCGTGATGATCACCGCTGGCGGGTGCCGGCGATGAGAGGCTGCCTCATGGTGCGGGAGAGGCTGCTACGCGCAGTGGCGGACCGGCCTTCGCGCGGACGCGCTGCGCCCAGGCGAGGACGCTCGCTGCGACGACCGAGAAGATCAGCAGCCCGCCGGTGATGATGTTGATGACGTCGGATGTGACTCCGGCGAGGCGCAGGCTGCTGCCCAGCACCCCGATCAGGAGAACGGCGGCGACGACGCCGTGCAGGTGTCCCCGTCCGCCGAACACCGACACTCCGCCGAGCACCACGGCCGCGATGACCTGCAGTTCGAGCCCGGTGGCGTTGTCGCCTCGGGCGCTGCCGAACCGCAGCGTGTAGAAGATGCCTGCGAAGGCGGCGACCACGCCCGAGAGCACGAACAGGATGAACTTCGTCCGTTCGACGTCGACGCCCGAGAACCGCGCGGCGTCCTTCGACAGACCGATCGCGAAGACACCACGGCCGAAGGGCGTGAAGTGCAGCAGCACGGCGAACAGCACCAGCAGGATCAGGAACGGGATGACGATGTACGGGATGGTCGTCCCGGCGATCTTCGCCTTCGCGAGCGCCGTCCATGTCTCGGGGAAGTCCGTGACGGCCGTGGTGCCGAGCAGGCCGACCGCAAGCCCGCGGAAGAGTGCGAGTGTGCCGATCGTGACGGCGAGCGACGGCAGCCCGACGATCGTGACGAGGAACCCGTTGAAGGCTCCGCCGACGACGCCGACGAGGAGGGCCGCAAGGGCGGCGACCTCGAAGGGAGCACCCGACTCGGTGAGGACTCCGGTGACGACGCTGGCGAGGCCCACCATGGATCCCACCGACAGGTCGATCTCGCCCGTGATCATGACGAGCGTCATGGGCAGCGCGATGAGCAGGATCGGTGCGACGTCGAGCAGGAGGTAGTTCGCGGTGATCGGCTGGGCGAAGCCGCGGATCGTGACGGCCGCCACGATCGTCACCAGCACGAGGAGCGCGATGATCGCGAACTCGCGGTTGATGAAGATGCGCCGCCACAGCGGACGGTCGTAGTCGCGGATGACGCGGGTCGACGTCGTCGTCGTTGTCGTGGTCATGATTCGTCCCTCGCCTCGATGAGCTGGCGTCTCTGTCTGACCGCGAGCACCCGGTCGAGCACGATGGCCCCGATGATGAGCACACCGACCACGGCACGCTGCCAGAAGTCCGGGATGCCGAGAATGGGCAGCGCGCGGTTGATGGTCATCAGGAGCATCGCGCCGATGGCCGCGCCCCAGACCGTGCCGACACCGCCGGTGATCGCGATGCCACCGATGACGGCTGCGCCGACGGCATCCAGCTCCCAGCCGCTTCCCGCCTGCGAGCTGATGGATCCGTATCGCGCGGCGTAGAAGACGCCGGCGAGACCTGCGAGTGCACCCGAGAGGACGAACGCGGAGAGCACCCGACGGGTGACCTTGAGGCCGTAGAGCTCGGCGGCCGAGGGGTCGGAGCCGATCGCGTAGTACTCGCGTCCGCCCCGGATGTTGCGCAGATACCAGGCCGCGAGCGCGAGCACGATCACCGCGATGATCGTCAGCACAGGGATGAACAGGATCTGCTGCGTGCCGAGTGCGAGGAAGTCCTTGGGCATGTCGGAGGCGTTGATGCGATCGCTGCCGGTCCACAGCACGTTGATGCCGCGGTAGGCATAGAGCGTGCCGAGCGTGATCACCATGGCCGGCACCTTCGCGAAGGCGACCAATGCGCCGTTGACCAGGCCGAGGAAGGCACCGAGCAGGACGGCCGCGATCACGACGACCACGATCGGGATGCCGGGGA
This sequence comes from Microbacterium sp. 1.5R, assembly GCF_001889265.1. Taxonomy (NCBI): domain Bacteria; kingdom Bacillati; phylum Actinomycetota; class Actinomycetes; order Micrococcales; family Microbacteriaceae; genus Microbacterium; species Microbacterium sp. 1.5R. The sequence continues at coordinate 615,228 of NZ_CP018151.1, read as the reverse complement.
CGTCGACGAAGAGGCGTCCGGTCAGGTAGGCCGTGAGGCCCATCACCGAGCCCACCGACAGATCGACGTTGCGCGTGATGATGACGATCGCCTGGCCCACGGCGACGAGCATGAGGATCGACGGCGTGAGCAGCAGATCGCGCCAGCCGTCGGAGCTGAAGAGGAACGCCGGGTTCTTGACGGTCGCGGCGATCACGACGAGCACGAGCGCGGCGAGGATGCCGAACTCGCGTGCACGGCCGATGCCGCCGGGCTTCTTCGCGATCGCCGGAGCGGCGGCCGCGGGTGCGGTGGTGGTGCTCATGAGTGCAGCTCCGATGAGTGGGTGGCGGCGAACATGACGTTCTCGCTGGTGGCGTCGTCGCGGGAGATCTCGGCGGTGATGCGTCCTTCGCGCATCACGAGCACGCGATCCGCCATGCCGAGCACCTCGGGCAGCTCGGACGAGATCATCAGGATGCCCATGCCCTCGCCGGCGAGCTGCGACAGCAGTCGGTGCACCTCGGACTTGGTGCCCACGTCGATGCCGCGGGTCGGCTCGTCGATGATGAGGACGCGCGGGTCGGTGGCCAGCCACTTGGCCAGCACGACCTTCTGCTGATTGCCGCCCGAGAGCGTGGACGCCACGGTGTCGAGCGCGTGCGTCTTCACCTCGAGGCGCGACGCCCACTCCTTCGCCGCACGGTTCTCGATGCCGCTCGTGATGAGTCCCCACTTCGAGAGGCGCCGGCGGATGGCGAGCGTGATGTTGCCTCCGACGCTCGCGTCGATCACGAGGCCCTGCTTGCGGCGGTCCTCGGGAACGAGCGCGAGTCCGCTGCGCATCGCGGCGGTCGGGTTGCGGCGGGCGACGCCCGCGCCGAGCATCCGCACCTCTCCCTCGTCGTAGGGATCGACGCCGAAGATCGCGCGGGCGACCTCCGAGCGACCGGCACCGACGAGACCTGCCAGTGCGACGATCTCGCCCGCGCGCACCGTGAACGAGATGTCATGGAAGACGCCGGGACGGGTGAGCGCTGTGACCTCGAGCAGCGGCTCGCCGATGGCGGCCTCCTGCTTGGGGAACAGCTCGGTGACGTCGCGGCCGACCATCTGGCGCACCAGTTCGTCGACCGTGGTCTCGGCGATGGGAGTGGTGTCGATGTATGCCCCGTCACGCATGACGGTGACGGTGTCGCACAGGTCGAACACCTCGTCGAAGCGATGCGAGATGAAGAGGATCGCGCGTCCCTCGTCGCGGAGGCTCCGCGCGACCGCGAAGAGTCGGTCGACCTCGACGCCGCTGAGTGCGGCCGTCGGCTCGTCCATGATCAGCACGCTCGCGTCGAGGGAGATGGCCTTGGCGATCTCGATGATCTGCTGGTCGGCGATCGACAGACCCTCGGTGATGCGGTCGGGGTCGAGCGTCACGCCCAGGCGGCGGAAGATCCGGTCGACTTCGGTGCGCATGGCCTTGCGGTCGATGCGGCCGAGGAAGCCGGTGGGCTGACGTCCCATGAAGATGTTCTCGGTGACCGAGAGATCGGGGAACAGCGTCGGCTCCTGGTAGATGACCGCGATGCCCGCGGCCTTCGACTGGGCGGTGCTGGTGAAATCGACATCGTCGCCGTGCAGACGGAAGTCGCCCGAGTCGCGGCGGTACAGACCGGCCATGATCTTCACGAGCGTGGACTTGCCCGCGCCGTTCTCGCCGATGAGGGCGTGGATCGAGCCGGGGCGGAGCGTCAGGCTGCCGGAGCGGAGTGCGACGACGGGGCCGAAGGACTTCACCACCCGATGCAGCTCGAGCGCGGTGGGGGGAGCGCTGCGGGCGGAGGCTGCGTCTACCACTGGCTTTCCTCTCCGTTGAGGGGGATGATGATCGGAATGAACTTTACCTGAATCGATTCAAGCTCGTTTCAGGCTAGTGTATGTGATGCCGGTCTCAGGTCAACCCCCGATGCCGAAGCGTGATCCGCCCGACGACGAGAGGACTGCCGAATGCCGGTCAGCATCCGCGATGTCGCCGTTCGCGCCGGCGTCTCCGTCGGCACCGTCTCGAACGTCCTGAACCGACCGGACGAGGTCTCCAGCGAGTCGGTCGAGCGAGTGACGCAGGCGATAGAAGAGCTCGGCTACGTGCGAAACGACGCCGCCCGCAAGCTCAGAGCCGGCGTGAGCACGACCGTCGGATTCGTCGTGCTCGACGGCCAGAACCCCTTCTACAACGATGTGGTGCGCGGTGCCGAAGACGAGGCGTCCAGCCACGGCATCGCGATCCTGTACGGCAACACCGACGACGACCCGTCCCGCGAGAAGGTCTATCTCGACCTGTTTCGCGAGCAGCAGGTGCGCGGCCTGCTCATCGCCCCCTACGGCGACGTCATGACGCAGCTGCGCAAGTTCCGAGCGAGCGGGATCGCGACGGTTCTCGTCGACCGATTCAGCGCCGACAGCGGGTTCTCGTCGGTGTCGGTCGACAGCGTCGCGGGTGGGCGGCTGGCGGTCGAGCACCTCATCGAGGGCGGTCGGCGGCGGATCGCCTTCGTCGGGGGCCCCTTCGACATGCGTCAGGTCACCGACCGTCTCGCGGGCGCTCGCGCGGCGGCCGAGAACGCGGCGGTGCACGTCGAGCTCGAGGTCGTGCCGACGGCGGCGATGACGGTCGAAGAGGGCGTCGCCGCCGGAGCGCGCCTGCTCACCCGCCCTCGGCGCGAGTGGCCCGACGCGCTCTTCGCCGCCAACGATCTGCTCGCCCTCGGCCTGCTGCAGTCGCTCGTGTCGGGCGGACGCCTGCTCGTCCCCGACGAGATCGCGCTGATCGGCTTCGACGACAATCCGTTCGCGGCCGCCGCCGCGGTGCCGTTGTCATCCATCCGGCAGCCCAGCCGCATGATCGGTCGCACGGCGCTGCGGATCGTGCTCGAAGAGGCGGCCGACCCCGAGAGCATCCCCCGTCAGACCGTGTTCCCGCCCGAGCTGATCGTACGCAGCTCGACCGGCGGCTGACCCGGGGCGGCCTTCCCCGCACCTCGGCGGCTCACGTGCATCCGCAACCTGAGCATGCATTTCGGCCCGGAGCCCCGCCATCGAGCCCCCGATCAGGTCCCGTACGCCCTCGAGACCGGCCGGTGCAGCCCCTCGTACTCCACCGACGGCCAGCGCTCATCGACCGCGAGCACCTCCCAGTCGTCATCTGTGCGCAGCAGGGTGTCTTCGACTTTGCGGCCCGGTGCGGTCGGGTTCCAGGCGAACGCCTGATCCTCGATGATCAGATCCGCAGTGGATGCCGTGGCGCGGGGATCGCGACCGGCATACCCGGTCGGTCCGCCCTGGTGGTGGCGCTGCCATTCGTCGGCGTCGAACCCATAGCGGGCGTACGCCGCGATGCCCGCCGTGAACGCGTCGTTCAGACGGGCTCCCGGCACTGACGCATCGAGGAGAGCCCGCTCCACGCCCCAGATCGGCTCGTCATCGACGGATGCGCCGACCCAGCGTGTCGCGTTGGCGATGAGCCCGTTCCGACGCCCGCACACGACGATCATGGCCCGCTCTCCGAGCAGCCCGGCGGTCGGAAGCGGATGCCGGAACGCAGTCCGATCGGAACCGGCGACCAGCACGACCAGCGGATCGATCCCCCGGGCGATCAGCTCGGCGGAGACGATTGCGGCGACCGTCCGCTCGCTCTGCTCCGGACCGACGCGGGCGAGCGCATCCGTCAGCGCCTCTGCCGTCTCCCGTCCGAGAAGTCGATATCTGGCACGCTCGGCCGGCAGCAGGCGCGCGCGAGCCGCGCGCAGTTCAGCCGCCACATGCGATTCGGCGACGCCGGCCTCCTCAGCCGCGGCGGCAGCGGGTGGGATCCACCACGGCACGCGCACCACGCGCGCGGCATCCTCCGGCAGCAGCTCCTCGGCGATCAGCCGATCGGCCTCGTTCTCGGCGATGAAGAGCACATCGCCCTGCGCCTCCGCCCGCACCGCGAGCACCGGAGGACCCGCGAGCGACACATGCGTGCGCACGCCCTCGAGGTACCACGACAGCGATTCGTGAGAGACGAGCACCACGGGCGCCCCGTCGACCTCTCGGCGCACGCGCGCCAGCCGATCCTGCTTCTCGGCGCGGTCCTCGGATGCTCCAGCCATGAGACCCTCCCTGAAGAACGTTTTCTCGTAGTATGACGACAGCCGCGACCTCTCGCGGACACGAAGGGATGCCGATGGCACGCGAATCGACACGCCCCGGCATCACCGACGTCGCGAAACTCGCCGGCGTCTCACTGTCGACGGTGTCGCGCGCGATGAACGGCAACCCGACGGTCGATCCGGCGCTCGCCGAGCGCGTGCAGGCAGCCGCTGCGCAGCTCGGCTACACGGCGAACCCCGTGGCACGGAGCCTGGTGCTCGGCCGCACCCAGACCATCGCCGTCGTCATCCCCGACCTCGAGAACCCGACGTTCCAGGCGATCCTGCGTGGCCTCAGCCGCGCGGCCGCGGCCGAGGGTTATCACGTGCTGGTCGCCGACTCGCGTGAGGATCTGGATGAAGAGCAGGCGCTCGCCCGAGCGACCAGGCTGCGCACCGACGGCGTGATCCTCTGCGCCCCTCGAATGCCCAAGGAGGACCTCGGCCGACTGCTGCCGATGCTCTCCCCCGCCGTCGTGATCAACCGCGGCCCGCAGACGAGCACTCCCGTGGTCGGCGCCGACTACGGATCCGGCATGCGCGAGATCGTCGGCCACCTCACCTCGCTCGGCCACCGCCGGCTCGTCTATCTCGCCGGCGCCACCCGCAGCGTGACGCACAGGGCGCGGCAGGATGCGATCGCGGCGGAGCTCTCCCGGACCGACGGGCTCGAAGTCGAGGAGATCACCGCAGGCGTCGACTTCGACAGCGGCACCGCGGTCGCCGACCAGGTTCTCGCGAGCGGAGCCACCGCAGTGATCGCCTACAACGACCTCGTCGCCATGGGGCTGCTCTCGGCCCTGACCGTGCGCGGTGTCGACGTGCCGGAGCAGCTGTCGATCACGGGTTTCGACGACATCCCCTTCGCCGCCTACACCTCACCCCCGCTCACGACCGTGGCCGTTCCCGCGGTCGAGATCGGCGCAGCCGCATGGGCTGCGATGCACGACCAGCTCACCGGCGGCGATCCCACGGCAGCGCTCACCTTCACGCCCTCCCTGATCGTGCGCGGCAGCACCGCCGCCGTGCACACGCCCTGAACCGTCGGCCGTCCCGGGGCCTGACACCTCTCCTGTGCTATCGTCGAGAAAACGTTTCCTGACCGGAGATCGAAGAGAGATCACGATGACGAAGACCCGCTACGCCCTCGCCGGTGCCGGAGCCCGCGCGCAGATGTACGTCGAGGGGATCATCGGCACGCACCGTGACCGCGCCGAGCTCGTGGCGATCATCGAGCCGAACCCGGTGCGGGCCGGGCACTACGCCGACCGCATCGCGGAGGTCGGCGCGCCGGCGCCCCGCCTCGCCACCCCCGACGAGCTCGAGCAGGTGATCAGCGACGAGCGGGTCGACCGGGTCATCATCTGCTCCCGCGACGACCTCCACGCCGAGCTGATCGTCCGGTCGCTCGAAGCGGGCGCCGACGTCGTCGTCGAGAAGCCGCTCACGATCGACGCGGCGAGCGCCGCCCGCATCGAAGACGCCGTCGAGCGCACCGGTCGCCAGGTCGTGCTGACCTTCAACTATCGCTACTCGCCCCGCAACAGCGCACTGCGCCAGGTGATCCAGGACGGCACGATCGGCGACGTCACGTCCGTGGACTTCTCGTGGATGCTCGACACGAACCACGGCGCCGACTACTTCCGCCGCTGGCACCGCGAGAAGAAGAACTCGGGCGGTCTGCTCGTGCACAAGTCGAGCCACCACTTCGACCTCGTCAACTGGTGGATCCGCTCACAGCCGACCCGCGTCTTCGCGTCCGGCGGCCTGCGTTTCTACGGAGCCGAGAACGCGGCCGGCCGTGGCCTCGGCGAGCGACCGGCGCGAGGCACCCACGACGACGGCGACCTGTTCGAACTCGACCTGCGCACCGATGAGCGTCTCACCGCGCTCTACCTCGACGCCGAGGAGCACGACGGGTACCGGCGCGATCTCGACGTGTTCAGCGAAGGCATCACGATCGAGGACAACCTCGCACTCGTCGTCGACTATGCGTCCGGCGCGACGATGTCGTACTCGTTGAACGCGCACTCCCCCTGGGAGGGCTACCGCGTCGCCGTCAACGGCACCCTCGGCCGGGTCGAGCTCGAGGTGGTCGAGCGCGGCGCCGTGCTCGCGGGCGAGGGACTGCACCCGCACATCGACCCCAGCCTCTCCGGCGGCCACGGCACGACCGCACTGCGCCCTGAGAGCGAGCGTCTGATCGTGCAGCGCCACTGGGAAGAGGCCTACGAGGTGCCGATCGACGGCGGCGACGGAGGCCACGGCGGTGGAGACGAGCTGCTGCTGTCCGATGTCTTCGAGGGCCCCGGGGACGACCCCCTCGCGCGTCCGGCCGACTGGACCGACGGCATCCGCTCGATCGCTGTGGGCATCGCGGGCAACCGCTCACTCGAGACGGGCCTTCCCGTGACGGTCGACGAGCTCGGGATCGCCCTGCTGGCGCGGCCATGAGGATCATCGTCACCGGCGGTTCGGGCAGACTCGGACGCACCCTGGTGACGGGCCTCGCAGATGCCGGGCACGAGATCGTCTCGATCGACCGGGAGCCGAGCGCGGCCCTCGACCGGGACGGGATCACGCAGGCGTCCCTCGACCTGACGGACGCGGATGCCACGGCATCCGCTCTCGCCGCGACGTCGGCGGATGCACTGATCCATCTCGCGGCGATCGCGGTGCCCTTCAGCGCACCCGAGGACGTGATCATCCGCACGAACGCAGGTCTCGCCCAGTCGGTGCTGGGCGGAGCCGTACGGGCCGGCATCCACCGCGTCGTCGCGGCGTCGAGTCCCACCGTGGTCGGCTATGGCGCACCTCGCGGCTGGACCCCTGAGCGCCTCCCCCTCGACGAGACGTCGCCGACCGAGCCCTGGAACGCCTATGCCCTGTCGAAGCTGCTCATCGAGCAGACCGTCGACATGCTGCGGCGTCAGGCCGGCGACGACGTGCGCTTCGCCTCCTTCCGCCCCTGCTACGTGATCGCCCCGGAGGAGTGGGCCGGCGCTCTCACCCAGCAGGGCCACACCGTTCTCGATCGTCTCGACGATCCGGCGCTCTCCGCGCCGGCGCTCTTCAACTATGTCGACGCCCGCGACGTCGCAGCCTTCACCGACACCCTCCTCGCCGCGCTCGACCACATCCCGAACGGGGAGAGATTCTTCGTGGGAGCCGACGATGCCCTCGCCCGCCGCCCGCTGAGCGAGCTGCTGCCCGCGTTCCACCCCGGCACCGAGCACGCGGCCGCGGCGCTGACCGGCACTTCTTCCGCCTTCTCGTCCGACAAGGCCGCCCGACTCCTCGGCTGGCGCCCGTCCCGCACCTGGCGCACAGAGCTGGCACTGCTGTGACCACGATCCGGAACCTGTCGACTCGTCTGCAGAGGGTGCCGCTGACTCGTCCGTGGGCTGCCGACGTCACCTCCGTCGGCGTGATCGCGACTCATGTCGTGCGCTCTGACGGTGGCGAGGGATGGGGCTTCTCGTGGAGTCCGCAGATCGGCGCGCCGGCCGTGCAGGCGCTGCTCGAGCATGACATCGCTCCCGCCGCGGTCGGCCGCTCCGCCACGCCCGGCGAGAGCTGGCAGGGGATGTGGGAGCACCTGCACGAAGCCGGAGGCGGGGGGATCACGACGATCGCACTCGCCGGCCTGGACCTGGCGCTGTGGGATGCGGAGGCGCGGTCGACCGGCGTCTCGGTGTCGGAGTCGATCGGCCGCGGCCGCGAACGGGTGCGCGCCTACGGCTCAGGCGTGAACCTGCACTACTCGCTCGACGAACTGCTCGCCCAGGTGCAGCGCTGGATCGATGCGGGGTTCGAGGCGGTCAAGATCAAGGTCGGAAAGCCCGACATCGCCGAGGACGCCGATCGCGTCGCCGCCGTCCGCGAGCTACTCGGCCCTGATCGGGGGCTGATGATCGACGCGAACCAGCGGTGGGATCTGGCGCGGGCGACCGCATCCGTCGAGGTCCTGTCCCGCTTCGACCTCGCCTGGATCGAAGAGCCCCTGCGCGCCGACGACCTCGACGGACACACGGAACTCGCACGGCGCATCGACGTGCCTATCGCGCTCGGCGAGAATCTGCACACCGCGCACCGTTTCGGCGACTTCCTGCGCGCGGGTGCGGCGCAGATCCTGCAGCCCAACATCGTGCGGGTCGGCGGGATCACGCCGTTCCTCCGCATCGCCGAGCTGGTCGCCGCGCACGGTGCGACCCTGCACCCGCACCTTCTGCCCGAGCTCTCGGGTCAGCTCGCGCTGACTCTGCCCGACACCGGCCACGAGGTCCTGGTCGAAGACGTCGAAGACGCCGGCTTCGGTGCACTGGGAGCTCTCGCCGACCCCTCGCCGGTGACGATCGCCGACGGCCACCTCACCGAGAACGCGCACCACGGTCTCGGGCTCCGCTTCGCTCCCCTGCTCGACGACGGGGCCCGCCTCGGCGCCTGAGTTCTCGGCGCCGAGGCGTGCGGTCAGGCCTGCGGCAGCGCGCCGGCGTTCGCTCCGGCGAGCAGCTCCTCGACCTGCTCGTGCGTCACGTCCACCCCCGGGAATCCGATAAGGCGGCCGATCGGGAACGACGCCATCATCTTCTCCAAGGCCTCGTCGTTGGGCATCATCGATGCCGCCGACGAATCGGCGCCGCTCAGTTCGCCCAGGAAGCCGCCGAGCGCGCCCATCATGATCGGCCCCGCGACGGGGTGCGCCATCACATCGCCGATCGAGGAGTTCATGGTGAGGGGCAGCGAGACCACATCACCCGCCACCTCGACAGTCGCGGTGGAGCGGATGTCGCGGCTCGATGCCGCGACATCGATGCGGTACTCGCCGGGCTCGACGATCCAGCGGTCGACGCGGACGTCCCAGTAGGCGAGGTCCTCGCGACGGATGACCAGCTCGACCGTCCGGGTCTCGCCCGCGGTGATCGCCACCGAGGCGAAGGCCTTGAGCTCGCGAGGCGCGCGCTGGACGACCGAGGACACCGGAGCGGCGTACACCTGCACGATCTCGCGGCCGTCGCGGGTTCCGGTGTTGGTCACGTCGACGCGCACGGCGATGTCACCGTTCTCGGCCGCTTCGACCGTTGCCTCGCCGTACGAGAAGGCCGTGTACGAGAGCCCGTGGCCGAACGGGAACGTGACATCGAGTCCCTTCGCGTCGTACCAGCGGTAGCCGACCAGCACTCCCTCGCCGTAGCGGACATGACCGAACTCGCCGGGGAAGCTGCCGAACGACGGGTTGTCCTCCACACGCACCGGCACCGTCTCGGTGAGCTTGCCCGACGGGTTCACGGCGCCGTAGAGCACGTCGGCGACCGCTCCGCCGCCCGCCTGTCCGAGCAGCCAGGTCTCGACGATCGCGGGCACCCGGTCGGCGAAGGGCAGCGCGACGACGCCGCCGTTCGAGAGCACGACGACCGTCGCGGGATTCGCCTCGATCACGGCGTCGAGCACCGCCAGCTGAGCCGCCGGAAGGTCGATGTGCTCGCGGTCGAAGCCCTCCGACTCCTCTGCGGCGGGGAGGCCGAGGAACACGACCGCGACATCCGCTGCGGACGCGGCGGCGACCGCCTCCGCGCGCAGGTCGTCAGCCGAGCGACCGGATGCGGCGGTGTCGCCGCCTTCCACGGCGAAGCCCGGCGCATATGCGACGTGGTCCCCACCGATCGCGCGCAGCTCGTCCAGCGCCTCGTCGACCCTGGTCGGGTTGATGAGCGACGATCCTGCTCCCTGGAATCGCGGCTCGGTGGCGAAGGCGCCGATGACCGCGATGCGCTGCTCGGGGGCGAGCGGCAGCAGGTCTCCGTCGTTCTTGAGCAGCACGATCGAGCGACCGGCCGCCTCCCTGGCGAGCGCATGGTGCGCGTCGACGTCGAGCGGGCCGGAGACGGCCGGACGCCGCTGCGCCTTGCGGACCAGATCGATCGCGCGGTCGGCCGCTGTGTCCAGCACGCTCTCAGCGAGCTCGCCGGCGCGCACGGCAGCGACGAGCTGCGCATCCGTCCGACCTCCCGACGACGGCATCTCGAGATCGAGGCCGGCGGCGACGCCCGCCACACGATCGTTCACGGCACCCCAGTCCGACACGACGAGACCGTCGAAGCCCCAGTCGTCGCGGAGCACCTGGGTGAGCAGCCAGGGGTCCTCCGATGCGTAGACGCCGTTGATGCGGTTGTACGAGCACATGACCGTCCATGGCTGAGCGTCCTTGACCACGCGCTCGAAGCCACGCAGGTAGATCTCGTGCAGCGGTCGCGGGTCGACGTCGGAGCTCGCCCGCATCCGGTCGAACTCCTGGTTGTTCGCGGCGAAGTGCTTCAGCGACGTGCCGACGCCCTGCGACTGCACACCGCGCACCGAGGCGGCACCCAGGGTTCCCGAGACGATCGGGTCTTCGGAGAAGTACTCGAAGTTGCGGCCGCACAGCGGCGACCGCTTGATGTTGATGCCGGGGCCCAGCACGATCGCGACGTCTTCGATGGCCGCCTCGACTCCGATGGCGGCGCCGACCCGCTCGATGAGCTCGGGGTCGAACGACGATCCGATGCCGACGGCCGGTGGGAAGCACGTCGCCGGCACGCTGCTCGAGAGGCCGAGGTGGTCGGTTCCCCCCGACTGCTTGCGCAGGCCGTGCGGCCCGTCGGTCATCATGATCGACGGCAGACGGACGCGATCGATGGCCTTCGTGGTCCAGAAGTCCGCGCCGCTCGTGAGCGACGCCTTCTCCTCGAGGGTGAGATCGGATGCCGAGGTGTCGGTCATGGTCTTCCTTTCGCGCGCGACAGCGGTGTCTTGCGAAAACTATATGCCAGTAAGTATTGGATCTCAAACGTTGTTCAGGATTACTCTCGAGGAATGGCACGACGAGGTTCATACGCGAAGGGCGTCGCCAGGCGCGAGGAGATCCTCGAGAGCGCTCTCGATGTGATCGGCCGCAAGGGCTATCAGAACGCCTCACTCAAGCAGATAGCCGAACTCGTCGGCGTCACCCCCGCCGCCTTGCTGCACTACTTCGGCAGCAAGGAGGAGCTGTTCACCGAGGTGCTGCGCACGCGCGACGAACACGACGGGATGGCGCCGCAGACCTCGAACTCCGAAGACGCGAAGTCCGCCTTCGTCGACGTCATCCGCCACAACACCGAGGTCCCGGGTGTCGTGGAACTGTTCTCCCGACTCTCCGTCGATGCCGTCGACCCCGCGCATCCCGCGCATCAGTACTTCCTCGAGCGCAGCGAGCGACTCCGCGAGAGCATCACCGACGCCTTCGCCCACGATGCCGACCGTCGAGCCGCTCTCGATCCGGACACCATGGCGCGCGTGATCCAGGCGGTCGCCGACGGACTCCAACTGCAGTGGATGATCGACCGCTCGGTCGACATGCCCGGCATCATCAGCGCTCTGATGGATGTGCTCTACCCGCCGACCGATCAGCCCGACGCGCAATAGGGCTGAATGCGGAGAACCGCCCCTCGCGCTGTAGGCGAGGGGCGGTTCTTCGTGACGGAGCGTGCAGTCGGCGCGTCAGCGCACGTTCCCGTTCGAGCAGGTCTGCTGTGCGGCCGAGTTGCCCTTGATCGTGTCGGGCAGCGCCACCACGTTCTCGGGTGCGGCCGAGGGGTCCGGCGTCGCCGCCTCCGCTCCCGGCTCCGCCGGTGCCTGCGTTCCCGGGTCCGTGACGACGA